>NZ_CAMJOS010000020.1 GCF_946407605.1 uncultured Prevotella sp. | reverse complement strand
TTTTCTTGTTTCATTTTACGTTGACTTTGTGTCAACTTTTTCTAGCGTAAGACATTGGCGATATGGTGTCAGATGTTTCATTTCAAAACCTTTCCATCTTGTTAGTTTATTCTCCGAATAATTCTTCGAGTTTCTTCTCTATTTCCTCACCTCGTAACCCACGGGCGAGGATGGTGCCGTCGGGGGCGAAAAGGATGATTTCTGGAATGCCGCGGATACCGTATGCATCGGTAGCAATTTTCTGTGAGTTGATGATTTGCGGATAGGGGATTTGGTATTCATTAATGGCTTTCAGTGTGGCTTCGGGTCTATCGCTGACTGCAACACCAAGTACCATCAGTCCCTTTTCCTTATATTTCTCGTAAACTGTGATGATGTTTGGAATCTCTTGAAGGCAAGGACCACACCATGAAGCCCAGAAATCGACTAACACGTATTGGCCACGCCCCACATAATCGCTGAAGTGAGTCGTTTTGCCATCGTAATCCACGGAAAAATCTATGAACATGTCTCCTACATCGGCTGGCGGAAGTGCCATCAGGTGTTCCAATCTCTTTTGAACACGGTAATCGGATATCTCATCGGCAGCAAGAGAATTAATGAGATTCTTTTCTGTTCTTGCGGTCAAGTCTATGGGAGAAGCCATCAATAGTAACGCTATTCCAAGAGCATCGTTGCGATGTTGTTCTATCAGCGAAACATACAACTTTCTCGCTTCGTCGCCATCTTCTTCTGCCAGCCTGTAGATTTTAGTCCTCTTCTCGCAAAACAACTCATTCATGGGCATCCCAGTCATCTTACCCTTGGAGTAACTAAAGGTACCTGCTTCAAGGATGAAAGACATAGTGGCTGTATCTGTCTTCTCGCCATTGAAGTAGGGTATCTTCAATTCAGAATAGAGGGGTTTATCTACATATCCCGTGAAAAGGAACTTGCCTCCATTCACAGCACTTTTCTGTAGAATCCCCGCCTTATGATTTGCATCATTCTCGAGAATGACAGAATCGAGGTCATTCAAATTCTCCACAAGCACACCAACAAAGGGTGACAAGTCGCCACTGATAGTATAATTATCCGTTTGGCCTTGTGCTGCTATCGTCAGCGCAAAAGCCATCATCATCACTAAAATCTTTTGCATGTTGATAAATGTTTTTATGGGGTTATTTATTTCTTTGGACTCCTATTAAACTGCCATGCCACGCGGAGCATGACGTAGTTGGGGATGATGCGATACCATGTCTCCGTCCGCCCTTGGGCGTTCACTTCATAGGTGGTGTTTGATAGTTGGTTGAATATGTCGTGGCCTTCAAGCGTAAGTTTGACCTTGCCGTGCAGTATGGTCTGGGTGACCGAGGCGTTGACGACGAACTCGTCCTTGTTCATCACGTCACTGGCATATCCACGCCGGCTCAGCATCATGCCGTCGATATTCAGCGTGGTGTTCCACGTCGGTATGGTCTGCATGGCGTTCACGCCGTAGCGGAAGTCGAAGGCGCTGATGTTGCTGAACGAGGTGCGGTGCCCCCAAGTACGACGCCACTGCAGGTTGCCGCTCATGCCCACCTTCGTGTTCTTCGCCTTGTAACTCATTTTCAACTCCTCGTGGAGATTCACGGTCTCCACCTTGTTGAGCAGGGCGTCGGTCATGTCGGCGACCGAGGCATAGTCCACCGAATGCCACACATTGCAGCCCGTGCCGCTCTCCACCCACCATAGCTGGTTTTTCTTGAGCGAGAGCGTGGTGTTGTAAGAGGTGTTCCACGACCAGTTGCCCTCCACGTTCTCCGGTCGGTATGTGTAGGCACCGGTTTGTTCGTTGTAGGTGAATCCCTGGGCCACTGATCGGATGTGATAGGTGTAGCTTGACGTGAGTCTGGCGGCGGTGACACCCGTTTGTCTGGTTTTCAGCCTGGCTTGCCACATCATGCTTGCGTTGATGCGGCGGTTGTCCTTCAGCGAAGGGTTGCCCTCGGTGATTCGGAGTGCGTTTCGGGCATCACGGTAGGGCATCAGGTTCATCAGCCCTGGCGATGAAGACGTCATGCCCATGCTCAGCGTCCATGCGTTGTGTCTCAGGTTAATCGAGGGATTCAGCACGAACATGTTGTGATGGGCGAGGGTGTCGATTCTGCCGCGTTGGTAATCGAGCCGCTCGTGTTGCACATGGAAGGGCAGGCTCAGCGACACATCCAACGGGAAGTGCCCGGTCCTGTTCAAATTCAGGGTCACGGTGAACTCGTTCTCCTGCTTCCTCAGTCGGCTGTAGGTGCTGTTCTCTGCATCGTACACGGAACGCAGCATTTCACGGTTTGATGGCAGCAGGTCAATGGCGGTACTGTCTCGGAGTCCCCATCCTGGGAGATTGTGCAGCGTGTAAAGTGGGTCGCTGCTGTTGGTTCCGCTCACCATGTACCGTTCCGTAAGGTATAATTTTAGGTTCTTCCACAACATACAGTCGTATTTTACCGAAGGCTCGAACTTGTAATCCATGGTGTAGGCGTCTTGGAACTCATGGCGGAAATGATCGGTCTCCGTTGTCACAGACGTGGAGTGCTGGCGACTGAATCCCTCGCGTTCGATACGTGACCACCACCCGTCTATGATGCCACTGACGGCCTTGTAGATGGTAAACCTGGCATTTGCCCAACCCAGTCCATATTGTTTCGTCTTGCCGAGGACTTCTGTCTTCTGGGTGGCCGTAGTCTGCTCGTCGTCCCATTGCCGCAGGTTGCCCAGCGTGCTGTTGTCTGTCTCTTTATAAAAAAGATTTATCCTGCTGTCGGGAATCCACGGCGCCCAACGGAACTCATTGCGCACTTGGAACGCAGTGATTTTGTTCCTTGCAGTGTGTGTGCTTTGTGCGAATGCCGTCCCGGTGGGCAGGAAGCGCTCTTGATAGGAGCCCGATTCGTTGAGGTCGTTGAAGTGGTCGAATGAGATTTCCAAGATTTCATGCAGGACCGGGAAGCCGGACCATTTCTTCGTGGATTGGTAGTCGAAGCTCGCGCCCGCCGCCTTGCGTGTCGAAGGCTTGTTCTGGTTGCCCAAGACAAGGCCCTGTCCTTCGTGCCATCCTTGCGCGATGGCGCGGGTGATGTCGTTGATGTTGTTCAGGTTGCCGAAGGCTCCCATCGTCAATGTCTTGGTCAGCATCAGCCCGAACGCCCTTGTCTGATATCTGTCGTGTGTGCCGCTAGCCGCCTCCACGTTGGCTATCGAGGTCAGTGCATATTCGTCTTTCAGGTTCACGTCCATCACATACTCGGGATGCTCGTCCTTGATGCCCCTTATGGCTGCTTGCAACGACTGCCTTTCATACACTTTCAGTTCTTTCACCGTGAAGTACGGCAGGTTTTCCATCAGCACCTTTTTGTTGCCCCTAAAGAGCGACCTGGAGTTGAGTGTCAGTTCGTCTATCTTCCTGCCGTTGATGAATATCTCGCCCGCATCCGTCATTCGTGCGCCGGGCAGTTGCTCTATCAAGTGCTGCAGCATCGAACCTTCGGGCAGTTGGAAAGCCGTGGCGTCATAGACCAGCGTGTCACCGCGCATCTTCACCTTGATGCGCGTGGCCTTCACCACCACCTCGTCCAAACCGATGGTCTTAATAATAGACTTACGCATGTTAATCATCGGCACCTTGAGCGTATTGTCCTTGTATCCTTCGGGGATGTTCACCTTCGCCCAGCCGTCCTCATAGCCATCCTTCTGCACCCGCACCAGGTAGTTGCCGGGCTTTCCAGACATGCCGATGTAATATATGGTGGATACGTGAATGGAATCGTTTCCAATCTCATGGACTTGCGGATAGCACTCCACCATCGTGCTGTCATCGCGCATCAGCGTGACCTTGCAGCCGAAGAGGCCGCGCTCCAGGAAGCCGTCCTGCACGCCGCCTTGCAGCACCACGCCTGAACCCTGCCCCATTGCGGAAATGGCGACGAGGGCAAGGATGAGGGTAATGATGTTCTTTCTGTTCATATTGTTAGGTTTGGCATCAATTGTTGCGCGTTCTCTTCATCATTTGCCTTTCTTCAAGTATGCTGAAAGGGTGTCATTGCAAGGCCTTCTCTATTTCTGCTTTGAAGTGCAGTTCTGCCCCGTCGGAAAAACCGATCTGGTGGAGGATCTGCTTGCCTGTGCGGTCGTAGAGATAATATTGGGGAATACCCTTCGTCTCAGCGAAGCAAGGGAGTTTGTTCCAGAAACTGGAGGACATACGCAAGTGATAACCCGTCATGGGGCCGATGCTCCGCCGCCAGTTGGCTTCGGGACTGGACTCGTCTGTCAGATAGACAAAGACCACATCCTTGCCTTTCAGTTCCTCCTTCACGGGACCCATCTTTCTGATGCCCCACTTGCAAGGTCCGCACCATGTTGCCCAGAGGTCGATGAAGACCACCTTGCCGGGAAACATGGCGGCAATGGCGTCGAAGAACAGCTCGGGCGTGGCGTCGGGCATGACGAGCAGATGGGAATCGGCAGTGGCTTCCCCTGTGCGGCTCCTGATGAGACTAACACGGCGAAGGTTGTCGCCAAAGTCAAACTCGGTCGCGTCGGCTGGGAGGGGTTCGAAATGGAGAATGAGCGAATCCGTCTGGCTGGTGTTGACGTAGTGCTTTCCCTCGACGAAAGGCTCCTCGCCCTTGATGAGCAGCGAACCCTTCTCGCCCGCCTTGTTGATGGTGGCTATCAGCGTGTCGCCCTTCACTTCTCTTCCCATATACGTGGGGATGCGGCGGCCGCTCTTGAGGGCATAGCGCTTGCCTGCGGCCTCAATCCAGGCGTTGGTGCCGCTCCATCCACTAAAGTTGCAGTGTACATTGACATGCACTATTGTTGCCGTGTCGCTCAGTTCCACCCTCATGGGTTCAATCACCTCGCCCTCCTGCTCGTCGTAGGCGGGGTTCACGATCACTCTCGTTTGTGCCTGTGCGGCGATGGCCGACACAAGGACACACATTGATAAAAGAATCTTTTTGCCTTTCAGGCGAAAATTCTCACGTTCGGCAGAGCAAACAAGTTTTCTCTGCTCTCTCTTAATCGAATTTTTCATGTGCTTTCTTATTTTAATGCCTTTTCAATTTCCTTTCCAATTATCTCTAACACTTCGTTGCTGAAACCTGTGTTTTCCCATACGCGCTTGCCTTGACGGTCATAGAGATAGTATTGGGGTATGCTTCCAAGACCTGGAATCTGATTCCACAGGGCGCTGGGGATGCGGTAGTGCTGACCGGGAATCTTGATGACGTAGTCGTTCCATTCGTAGATGGGGCTGGATTCGTTGGTGAGATAGACGAACACCACGTCCTTGTCCTTCAGTTGCTCCTTCATGGGTTCCATTGCCGTGATGCCTTTCTTACAGGGGCCGCACCATGTGGCCCAGAGGTCGAAGAAAACGGCCTTGCCGGGGTATTGGCTGGCAATGGCCTGTAGGAGTTGGTCGCTCGGAACGTCGGGTGTAGGCATCATGCGTTCCTTAGCCTCCCGCTGTAGACGCTCCACGACGGTGCGGGTGGTGTCGTTGAAGGCACGAAGTACGGGCTGGAAGTAGGGATGGGCGGCAAGAATCACGCTGTCGGGCTGCACATGGCCTTGCCGCATATACGCGGCAATCTCCTTAGCTTCGGAAAATCCTTTCAGCATCTCGTACACCTCGCCGCGATTGAGGCCATTGGCTTCGAGGTAGGGCAAACGTTCGGCCCTTGGAGGCAGATAGTAAGAACGGCCATCGCGGAAGAGCATCAAGTCGCGGGCATGAGCATCAACGAGCGTGTGTTCCTGCACGGTGCGCACATAATAGTCTTCTAAGAGCAACCGTAGGAAGTCCTGCTGACGGCGCGTGTAGCCATGGCGTTCGATGATGCCTCGGCGTAGGGTATCGAGACTCTGCCACAGCGCATCGCACCATGCCGACACATTCTCGCCTTCCGTGTAGGTGGGTGTTCCATTGATGTGGCGATAATGCAGAAATACGTTCTCCAATAACACTTGGTTGAGGTCGCCCAGCGTACCGCCAAGTCGGTAGCAGTCGTGGTTGGCGGGACGGCCCGCCGCAAAGTTCCCGTCGCGAGCCAGACAAGCGGTTGCGTCAGCTTCGAGTGTCAGAGTCTCTCCTGGGATGAGTATCAGGGGGAACTGGTCAACAGACATTCCTGCATCAACCCGACAGCCGAGCCATATTGGGCGCGTGGCGACATAGGCTGGATGGCGATAGATTATCACGGAGTCATTGTACAGGGTCTTGCACTCATACTGTCCTGTAATGGGGTCGCGGCTGGGGTCTCCAAAATATGAGAAACCACCGCCGCCGTGTAAAGTGCAGGTTGCCGTTGCCTCGCCATATTTCAACGTCAGCGGCTTTAGCGGCTCGCCATCATCGGCAGGCTTCTGGTAGGGAGGCAGGGCAAGGGGATAAAGCTGGTTGTCGAGTCGGATGCCATATATTTTCCAATGGTCTGGATTGTCGTCTTCCAGGAAGTCAAAGGTCTTGGCACTTTTCGGTAACGGATCAAAATAAAGAATGACGGAGTCTTGCTGTGCGTTCTCCGAATATTTCTTCCCTATCTCAAAGGACTCGTCGCTAAGCACCGTCGTTTCCTCGTGTGTAATGATGCGCCCTTTCTTATAGGCATACTGCTGTCCTCCACACTCCAACCGTGCGCCGTCCATGCTCCAATCCCGCCAATGGGCGCAGTTCATGTGGAAATGCACGATCGTAGCTGTTTTAGTGAGTTCCACTTTCACAGGATATAAGCTGCTTGTTGATGTTGACTTGAACGCAGGTCTGTCAATGACCTTGTTCTTAGCACTCACTCCGCAGCATACGGCCACGAGGGCGAGAATGATGGTAATTAGTTTCTTTCTGTTCATTGTTATTTCTTCTTAGGTACTTTCTGCCAGTTATATGTCAGGTGGAGCATGACGTAACGGGGCAGGGTGTTGCGGATGGTCTCGGTGCGACCTTGACCATTGATAAAGAGATAGGTTGACGAGAGTTGGTGGAGGATATCGAAGCCTTCGAGACGGGCAACAAGGTTGCCGGCAGCTTTCTTTCCGAAAGGATTAACGAAAGAACGGGAGATGGAAGCATTCCATACAAGATCGTTTCGGTTCATCGACTCATCACCATAACCACGACGGGAGTACATCTTGATGTCGGTGGCAATGCCAAAACCCTGCAGCCAACGAGGGGCGTGGCTTTCAGTTTCGCGCTTCACATTGTAGTTGGCTGTAAGGCCATACTGGAAGTTGACGGCATTGATGGGGGTGATGGTACCTTCCTTGTTGTCTGTATGACGATACTCAATGTATGTAGGAAGACCAAGTGTGAGATTGCCAATGGTATAGTTAAAGGTGAGGCGGTTTTCGAGGTAGTAGTTGTTGACATGCGACAGACCGTTGTTTATATCAACATTACGGGTATAGTCACCATGCATGTAGTTGTCCAACATCAGTTGGCGCTTTTTGTCGAGTGGCATGCTATGGAAATCAAAGAAATACGTCTGCCAATTGCCCTCAACATTTTCGGGGCGATAGGTAGTGATACCCGTAGTCGGGTCGTAGGTTTGCCCCTGAGACACTTGATGACGGAAGAAACGCAGACCGCCACCGATGCGGTGTGAGATGCGTTTTTCGCGCCAGTTGCGGTTCAGGCCGAACTGCATGCGGTGGTTGGTGGCGCCACGTAGGTCGGGGTTGCCATAGCGACGAACGAGTGGGTTCTCGTTGTTGAGGATATTCACCTGTTGGAAAAGGTCGGGTGTTTGGAACTCGATGCCATAGAAGAAGTCCAAGCTGCGTGCATAGTTGTCTGCCGCCCATTCTATGTGCAACTCGGGCGACATGGTCCAACAGTGTTGTACAATCGAGGTGTCGGCATAAGCACTGCTGTAGTTAAGACGCTCGTTCACATTGAAGAAATGCATCTGATAGTATATCTGGAAGTACTTACCGTCCTGCTCGTAGGTATAACCAGGTGTGATGGCCAGTCGGTTTTCCAAGCGGCGGTGGGTGCGATTGTAGGCGTTTTGAAGGTCAAGGGTATCAGCCAAAAAGACATCGTTGGTGTTGTTTCGCTCGCGGAAGAGGAAACGGTATTCGGTATTGAGCCACAGGCCATTGAGCCATGTGATGCGATAGTTAGGCGCAAAAGCAAAGTCTGTTTCGCTGGAAGGCGTGGACGAGTGGCGGTTGAGGATGCTGTTCAGAGTAGGTGTGAGCTGATAGCGTAGTTGCTGCTCGGAAGTGCTGTTGTTGTGACCACGTTCGTATGAGGCATCAATTTCAATACCCATGTTGTCGCCAGAGGCTAGTTTATAGTTCAGTATGTTGTTGGTCAACAATGTTAGGTTGTCGCCGTCGCTCTTAGACTGTTGCAGGTTGCTATTGACGAGTTTCTGCTGCATGTCGGTGCTGAGTGACGATGCAAACACGCTGTCAAGGATGGTGGTCGTTGACCCAAAGTGGGCAGGGTCATCGCGGAACTGTGCCGAACGACTGAGGCTGTTGTTGTCGGTATTGTTATATTGCAGATACGACCAGGAAAAGAGGAAGAACGGTTTCTTCAGCTGAAACTCATTGGTTACATTGACACTCAAGTCTCGGTTACGCGCATTGTTCATTTGACGAGAGAAAGTAGAAGGAGCATCTGTATGGAACTGTTCGGCATTAGTCTGTGTCTCATTCGTCGTTTGCTGCCAACCAATAGCTGCATTAGCCTTCTCCTGCCAACGCTTCTCACGGTCTTCTATCAGCAAGTCTGCTCCTGCCGTACGATGTTCGCGCAAACCCTCTGGCGAGTTGCTGGGCGACCAGTCACCATCGCCGCCAGGTCGGCGTGTCTCGTTGATATTGTTCGTACTTCCGTAAAGGGCTAAGCGTGAGTTGTCGGTATAGCGCATGGCGAAGAAACGGGCGAGGTAGCGGTCATCAATATCCTTCTTGAACGGAGAACCTCCAGCCACCTCTATGTTTGCCAACCAACCTTGGTTATATTCACGTTTGAGTTGTACGTCCATCACGAAGCGCTTCTTCTCGTAGTTACGTTCCAGATACTCGCTCAGCTCCGTGCTCTTATGATAAGTCTGCACCTTTTGAACGGTATAGGCGGGCAGGTTGTCAAGCATCACGCGGTTGTTGCCTTTGAAGAAATCCTTGCCGTTGAGCATCAGCTCATCGACCTGCTCACCTTGTACCAAGATACGTCCATCGTCCTTCAGTTCCACACCAGGCATCTGACGGATGAGGGCGTCGAGCATGGAGCCCTCGGGCAGGTTGAAGGCATCGGCATTGAAAGTGATGGTGTCGCCACGATAGAATAGCTTGACTTTCGTGGCACGCACCACTACTTCGCCTAACTGGTGTGTGTCCTCTGTCATGCGTGACCGTTTTTTCATATTGTGCCAAGGCGCATCAAAGTACGTGTTGCGGGCTATATGCCGAACGTGGTAGTTGACATAGGTGGTCTCATAGTCTGGATGCTCAGCACGGATGATGTAATGCTGCTCGCGGGCAGGGATGTCAAAGCGGTAGGCATAGTCATCCTTGCCTTGGCTCCACTGCTTGAACACGTGCATCGTATCTACAATGGTACTGTCAGCACGCATCAATGTAACGAATGCATCTTTGATGCCGATACGTGTCACAGAATTCTTGACGTGCCCCCACAGGGCGATGGTTCTCTCTTTCTTTTCCTTCACTTGCGCCTGTCCCCCGACAGATATGGCGAGGGCGACGACAATGAAAACGAAGCTAATTCTTTTTGTCATAATTATTGTTTTTTTTTGTGTTAAAGACAGAAGGGAACATCACTGCGGCCTCCTGTTGTCCCGGGGGTTATTTACTAACTTTTAGGCATAGTACTGGCTACCTATTGCCATGATGGCATAGGAAAACACAGGTCTATTATTATGAAAGTCTATTTATCCTACTCAGAGTGCATATTCGTCAACGGTACTGTGAGTATGCGTTTTAAATCAGCTGGCATGGTGATTCGTTGGAAGATATGCGGTGTGGCCGCTTCGTTCGAAGCCTTACGTACCACCAGATGGTCGGCATCGGGCATGGAGTAAGCTAACGGATCCATATCTCCTAATTGAAGAATATCTCCATTCTCTTTCAGGAAACCACAATAGCCGCCACCAGCAGCACGGAATGCCTTGGGTTCCTGTCGGTGATAATGAAGGGTGAGAAACAGGCTATCGTTAATAATCATATATTCCTCGGCTACATCGCCTGTTACCGTTTTAGTGAGGTCCACCCACACACCATCGAATTTCTTTCCGTGAGTGCTCTTAGCCTGGCTGATTGTCTGGAAAATCTCTAACAGCTCTTCATCAACGGGGATGCGGCTCCATTGGTCGGTAATCTCCGGTCCACTTGGCATGGCGTTTTGATAGGGCTGGCGCGTCCACTGGTTCTGGAACGTGTCATCATCAATGAACGTATAACGCAATGGTGCTCCCAAGGCATCGACCAACGTGTCACCCTTCAGACGCATCTCTTCCGTAGAGTAGGAGAAGTGGATTGTCTTGCCGTTGCGTGCCTGATAGGTCATAGTGAGGAACGTATCGTAGTTGTAGAAGGCAATCTGCTTGCCGATAGGATACATCTCGGTGTCACTATCGGTATTCTTTGTGAAGTCCATCTTCCACCAGCCCATCAGCGGGTGCTCCTTGATTTTCTCATTGCTCTCACAGGCCATCATGACTGCCGCTGATAATACCACTAATGTCAGAATTGACGAGATGATGGCTCGGCGCATACTCACCTTCATATTGATTTGGCGATCCATGAAAGCAATGCGATGGGTGATAGGCTTACGACCAAAAGCTGAAAGGATCCATACGGGACCGCCACCCTGCATAGAGGCACGCAGCAGCGAGTACTGATAGGCCGTACGGTCAACACCCTGACGAATCACATCACTGTCAACCTGCAGCTCTTGCTGCAGATGCAGCTCACGGAACAACAACCAACAGAAGGGGTTGTACCAGTTAAATGCCAATAACAGATGGAAAAGGCAGAGCCAAAGGAAATGACGATGCCGCACGTGGGCCATCTCGTGCATGGTCATGAAACGGCGCATCTCCTCATCGAACCTGCGAGGTATGAAAATACTGTGGCCGAAGGAGAACGCATGGGTTCCATCAACGGCAAAGAGTGTTGCTCCATCGGTTTGGCTCATATACTCCTGATGACGTCTCAGGCGGTACAGACGCACCAATTGCCACAGTTGGCTGAGCAGCACGACAATGATTCCTGCTACCCACAGCCATCCAAATACACTGGATGCATCACGAAGGAATGGTCTCACGGCAGGCTGGTCTGCAGCTATCGGTTTTTTGATTTCTGCCTTTAGCGTAGGCATGGTCTGACTTGTTGTGCTGCCAGCTACCTTGACGGGAGTCATGACAGAATAGTCGGGCTGAACCTGCACCTCGGTAGTCGTGTCAAGTTCCACCCAACGTACAGGCATGACAATCGAGAATACAGTGATGATTATCATTGCTGTAAAGATGAAGCCTATTGCCCAACGTGCTACGCACTTCAACCTGACAACACCAAAATAGATGAGTGTGAACATGGCACCCACCACTATGGCTGCGAAAGGAAAAAGACCTGTTTCAAGTGTGTACATGATTGGTTTGAGATTTGAGTTTTGAGTTTTGAGATTGGTCGTATGATGATTAGTTATGACTTTTTCTTCTCAATGATGCGAAGAATCTCGCTGATATCATCATCGTTGAGTTTCTCCTCCTTAGCGAAGAAAGATACCAAAGAGGTGAACGAACCGCCAAAGAAAGTCTGCTTTACCTCTTTCATATACGTGCGTGTGTAAGCATCGCGTGACACCTCAGCACGAAAGCGCTGGCCACGGCCTTCTTTCTGTGAAGTCACAAAACCCTTATCTTTCAAAATCTTAAGGAAAGTGAGTAGGGTGGTGAGTGCCGGTTTTGGTTCTGGCATCCGCTCCATAATCTCTGCCGAGGTGGCGCCTTCTTTGGGCAGGCTCCACAGGGCATGCATAACCTGTGTCTCGGCTTTTGTTAACTGTTTCTTCTCTTTCATTGCTCTAAAACTTTAGAATTATGGCGCAAAGATATTCTAAATATTTAGAACTTCCAAATATTTTCTCTAAAACTTTAGAATATTAACAAGAATTAAGAACTGCAATAAGGGCTTGTTATTTCCTGATAAGTTTATACCTCCTCGTCGTTTGGCTTCTCCATGATGATGGTGAAGCTAGATTTGTCTAACACGCTGCTGACGCGCACCACGCACGGCATGTCCGTCTCGATGCTCACTTCCGACACGTCGCCGTCGAGACAATAGGGGAAGTCGGCCACGCGCTCGGCTTTGCCGCTTCGCTTGTCGAAGAACTCGCCCTCGAAGGCGAAGCCCGTGCAGTAGTCCTTGCCGGGTGCAAAGGTACAAAAACTTTCCGAGACAAAAGCAGGGGATTTCGAATAATAAAAACCACCCATTGTAGTAATCAAAGCGAGCCACTGTTCATCAGTTGCTCGCCTTTTTGCTATAAGTTCTGTTCTTATTACCTCCATGTGGTTCTAAATAGCCAAACTCAGTAAGCTGACGCAGATAGCGTTTGGCTGTTGTAGCATTGAAACCAAAGTGACTGACAATTTGTTCTGTGGTGAATTCGTCCTTATCGACCACAAACTCCAGAATATCGACCAGTTTCTCTGCCAAAGAAGGCTTTATCGACCATTTACCGACCATTTTCTGCTGCAAATCCTGTTTATCGACCATTTTCTCGCTGGTTGATACAATATAATGGTCGATATCTGCTTTCAGATGTTGGCAATGCAGACGGGTCATACAATCAATAAATATGCTGATATCTTCATGCTCACGAGTATCTATCAGAGCCTGAATATACTCCGTTTTATCCTCTTTCAGTACCTTGGTTGGCAACACATCAAATTCCATCTGCAACAGATTCATCAGCAGGCGGCAGGTACGCCCGTTTCCATCGGCCCAGGGATGAATAGTCACCAACTCGAAATGCGCCCAGAAGCTCAGTTCGTAGATGGCTGCAACATCCTTTGTGTCAAGAGATTTACGGCGATGATTCAGTTCTTCACAGAAAGCAGCCAGACGTGCAGGGACTTTCAGATATGACATATACGACTTGCCGCCCAATCCTGCTGTGACATTCAGTTTGCGCAGTTCGCCCTTGGCAGCAGAGAAATCTCCGCCAGCAGCGTGATACTCACTACCCGTTCGAGCCATCACCTTTGATGCCAGCAATACGAGCCACTCAATCGTAATATCTTCATGTTGCTTGATCCATTGCATCCCATAGTCGTAGGCCGCTTTCAGGTCGAGGTTCATCATCTGCTCCATCATTGTGCGCTTACTGCTGGTGATACCTTCGTCAAACAGCAATTGCGCCTCCACCTCCGTCACCGTTGAGCCTTCGATAGCCGTCGAGTGCGTAATGATGGAGTACAGATAGAACTTCTGGTAGTCAATCTGCTCCGATATACCCAGTTCCTTATGTCGCTGGAGCAATCGTAACAATATGTCTTTATCTTCTTTATTCATATTTCGTTTGCAAAGATACACCTTTTTTATTAATATCGTATGCAAAAAACGAAAATGTTATATCTTTGGAGATTGTTTTTTACACAGGTGTCATCTGACCTGTCCCTGCTGTCACCGAAAGTTCAGTTTACTTATATTTGAACTGGCCTGTCATTTTCTTGATTCTATTACTAATGGCATTGGTAATGACCCGAAAATTGCCGTATCTCAGATTGAGTAGAAGTTCCTCGATAGAATAGCAGACTTTTATCCACGGATGTCCCCAGCAATTGATTTTATACAACCGTTTTATATAGCTGTAATCCTCACATACGAACTTTGGATGCCTCAATGGGAATGTCATTTCCACACGCCTCATGCTGAATATTCTGCGAAGTCTGTGGGGAATGGTCTTCAGCGAAGCGGAATAATGAGTGGAGTTGGCAGTTAATCCCACGTTGTTGATTTGGTTCTTGGTTGGCATAACAGCAAGTCCTGTATTGAAAAGCATTGCAGCCTGTACAATAGTTTCAAAATACTCCTTCCCAGAGACGCTGTGATCATGGAACATTCTGATGATGTCTGGCCTAGATCGCCTTTGATTGATAAGAGCCTTAAGTTGGCGCATATTGAATTCGTCTTGAATGAATGTGTAGTCGCTGTCCCAAAGGTCTGCTACCCTCTTCCATGTAGCCCATCCCCACACGGAGAAGGCTGAAGTGAAGAAATAATCATCGGTTATATTAGGCGTCACTTCATCAACGTTGAATCCAGCAATCATCATGACACGCTTATCGTTCTCGTAGCGGTCAAGCATCTCCTTACAGAAAGGAAAGAATGACAATGAAGGCACACAATCGTCTTCTAGGATTATCAGCTTGTCTGTCTGGGAGAAAGCCCATACCAAGGAACGATAAACAGACGGGTCACAACCTTGATTAATATCGAGATAATGTTTGTGCACTTCGCATTCCCAGTCTATTTGACTGGCAATCTCCCGACATGCTTGCACTCCTTCCATGTCTTGCTCGTTACGCGGGCCATCTTGATATAGAAACAAACGAGAAGGCCGGGCTAAGCGTACTTGCTGAAACACCTGTGAAAATGTTTCCGGACGATTGAAAAACACCAAGAGAACGGAAATGTCCGTTTTTGAAGGAGTTTTTTGTAATAATGTTGTAGAAGTCTCTGTCTTTTTCATTTCAGAAGTCATTTACAATACGTTCTTGCATCAAAGTCGATCTTTTATTTCATTACCAGCACCTGTTCCCTTATACTTTGAACGAGCAGGGTTGAAGTAGTAACGAATGGTGAGCTTTAACTTTCGATTGTCAAGACTTTTGTCCAAGTAGAACTGATGGATGCCGCTGTAGATGTTGATTTCATGTCGCATGGATGCAAAGACATCGTCACAGGCCAACTTCAGGCTCAGGCGATCTTTAAAGAAGGATTTATATAGGCTGATGTCGAACTGCCATGAGTCTGACAGATGGATATTCTCCGAATCGCCAGCCGATCGCCATGAGAAGTCTGCATTTAGCCATGTATCTTTTGGCAGATTAACAGCATTGTTGAAACGAATTGTCCGTATCGGCTCGTTCATCAACTTCGTCTCGCCCAAATATTTGACATTCAAGTCTTGCCACATTACAGCCAGCATTAACTGTGGATTATAACAGCCAAAGGTGGGAGCAAATTGAAGCATGGCTTGCACATTGTTGAAACCGTCAGTATTCGCTTTTTGAAGAAGGGCAATGTTGGGATTCCCATTGGACCTGGAATATGCACTGATGATATAGTCATGAACGTGAGTATAGTCAATCATCGCCATCATCCATTTCCAGTTAACGACCAAAGAAAGATTGTCGCGATATGTCGGACGCAAAAAGGGATTTCCACTCTCGTAGAGATAGCGGTTGATATATGTCAGACTACCTGTTAACTGATCGAAAGCAGGACGGCTGATGTTACGGGCATAACTGAGTCTTGTCTGTACTTTGCCTATCGGATAGGCAAACATAGCAGTAGGGAATATGTCTTTATAAGTCCGGCTTGTATCCTCTTGGAATATATGTCCGAAGTAACGGTTATCAACGCACTCGTAACGCAGCCCCAATTTAAAAGATAGCTTTCCTATTTGTTGTGTCAGTTCTGCAAATAAAGCATTGTTGGATTCCTCAGACTTAGTGTAGCTGTTTGTAATGATTTTCTCCAGATTGTCGAATTCATTGGTAAAATGAACCGAACTTACTTCTGTTCCTAGCTCAAGTTTCCCCTTCCAGAGTTGATATCCTACCACAAACTTGGCGGCAAAGAGACGGCTTTTAACATCACTGTGTGTAGACACAGTACGGTCTTCGCTATTTTGAGCCATCTCAAGAGTAAACGCATCAGTTGTTTCTTTCTGAAACAGCATGTCGACATTGGCATCTAACGACAACTTTTTCATGCATCCAGAATAGTAGGCATTGATGGTGTGCTCAATTCTTTTGACATCCTCATGGCCATTTCCTGATAAATGATCATCCATCACATTATTGAGGAACGCATCCGTTGAAAAATCATTTCTCCTATTATTCGGACGTGAGGCAGGTGAGTAGGTCATACCGATAGAGTGCTTGTCGTTGAACATATAGTTGAAGCCCAACTTGCCGTCATAAATGTTTGTATGGTGTCGATAGTTCGTGATTCCTTCTTGCATATAATGGTAGGGTTGGAATCCTTCTTTCGAGGAATAGTGCTGAAGATAGGTGTCCTGACGGCTATTGTTTGTCATCTTCATCCGGAAGTCCTCATAATTTAGCATGGCGAATATATCGAGGCCTCTCGTACGATAATTCATGTTAACCTCCTCTTGTCCGAAGAAGAAATGGTTAGTGCCAATCAGCGTTTTACTATCGAAACTGAAACCCTCTCCAACAGGACGAAGAGTTTTGATACGGATGACGGATCTGACACTGGCATCATATTTGGCACCAGGCGTCATGACGACTTCCACATTCTTGATCTGGTCGCTGCTCATCTGGTCGAGTTCTCCCTGGTCACGCATCTGCCTGCCATTAATATATACGAGTGGTGTTCCACGTCCCAAGACCTCAATTTTATTACCATCACGGAGTACACCAGGAATATGGGCTAACACGTCAACACCCGTTCCTATCTTCGAGAGATAGGTTCCCTCTACAGTTGTCACCAAGGCATCATCCTTGATTCTTACCAATGGGTGGAATCCTTTTACCTCTACTCCGTAAAGCTTGTAAGTGTCGGGCTGCATCCGTATTGTACCAAGTGTCGTTTTGTTACATTGCTTGTAAATCGTCTTGTAGCCGATGTAGGATATACAGGCGAGTATATTTGGTTGATCAATGGGGATAACAAAAACACCGCTCTCATTAGAGACACCACCACAAAGGAGAGTACTGTCTGCAGGGTTGAGAACGGCAATATTGGCATATGCAACGGGCTGGCCTTGTTCGTCGATGATATTACCTGTCAGATGGAGGTCGGTTTTATGCGTACACTCCACAAAAATCTTACGTCCATCCTCCTCAGTGCTCGTAGTGACGCGAATGGGATAGAAACCGATCATCTGCTGAATGGCTTCTGGCAGGTGTTTATTCTTGATGGTAGTAGTGATACGAAAGTATTCCAGTTCGTTGTAAAGGAAGTAGATGGTGTAGTCCGTCTGTTGCTCACTGAGCTGTTTTAGCGCATCGGAGAGGGACACGTTATGATATTCGCGCGATATTCGTTTCTGAGCTTGTATACTAATAGTCAGCAGCAGGGAAAGAATAATGAGAGTGATATATCTATTCATGACGGCTGACTATTCTACGGTGATTTGATTATCATTTAGCGTAACGGTCAGACGCTCGAACTGATTGAGGTCGCTAACCACTAGATCGATGCCCTTCTGCGGGTTCCATACGAAACGGAAACGGAGTTGTCGAGCTTCTTTATTAACAAAAGTGACTTTGGTATCATAATGGGCAGCTATCTCTGGCAACATCTTTTCTAGTGGGATGTTGTCGTAGATAATGGGCTGTGGTATTGCGATGGTGTCAGTGGTCAGCGTATCGGTAGGAGTGATAATTGCGGGCTTTGGAGTATTGATGACCTCTTCTGGCTTTGGAGTATCCTGCTGAGCGTATCTTACAATCTGAATGGTAGCAAAGGCAATACCAGACACAAGCAATACTCCGATAAAAGAGGCCGCTATCTTCATAAGTGTAGAATAGGGCTTTGCCGCTGGTGATGCGGTAGCAAATTCTTCACTCTTCACTATTAACTTTTCACTTAATTTCTGCCATGCTGCATCCACATCAATAGGCTTGTCTGCCTGACGCTGGCGACTGCTGCGTTTGCCTTCTACCATCATGCGGTAAGTCTCGCGTGTATCCTCATCACGATTGATGATGTTCTGGATTTCCTGCTCAGTGTATGCTTCGGGATTGTCGAGCATTTCCAGTAGCTGGCGGATATTTTCTCTTGTCGTTTCCATTGCAATAACCTTTTAATGTTTGAAGTGATTACTGATTCTCTGAATGCTTTGGGCGAGATATTTGTAGGCGGTATTCGGATTCAGACCAAGCCGACGGGCAATCTCTGCGATAGTCAGATCTTCGTCGAAACGGAGGTGGAAGATGCTGCGATGCGGTTCTTCCAGTTGCTCGTCCACGAAAGTCGAAATATCTTCAAGTTGCTCCAATTGTCTGTCAATGGGTTGCAGGTCTGTCTCGTCTTCTATAGGCAATAGGTTCTTCATCCGTTCGTGCAGTTGCATTTGCCGTATTCTGTTCAGACAAGCATTGCGTACGGCAATAAGGAGATAGGAATCGTTCTTGCGTCCCGTTGGTAGCAAGCGAACAGAGGTCGAGCGCTTGGGCGGAATGTTACTGTCGGCAATCCGCAGGAAGATGTCCTGTACCACGTCCTCAGCCTCTCCGTCATCGCCCAGCAAGACTCTGGCCAGATGAATCATCTCGCTGTAGTTCTGGCGGAAGATTATTTCCAATTCTTTTTTTGTCATAGTCATATCTATGGCTTATGCCAGCCCCTTATCAAGGGGCTTCAAATATCAAGCATATCAGTCTTTCAAATCACAGCACCCCGTTTTAGGGCACTTCTATATATAAGACACTTCAGACCCTTCGTTTTTTTATGAAAACGCCAACATTTTTCATTATTCTTTCAATTTTCTTTGTTCAAACACGATTTCACGATACAAAGATAGTTATTTCCTCCTATTATATAGTAGGTAGAAAGCGAAAAAGTTACAGTTCATAGTTCATCATTTGTATTTAGCAAAGTTTTTCGCTTCGCTCAAGGAAACTCCGGAAAATGGCACAAAAAAGCCCTCGGCAAAGCCCGGAACCAAAGGTCGCTGGCCGAAGGGAAAAGCAAATTGGGTGCCGAGGGTGTTAAACTACTTAAAGAAAGTGGCGCTATTATCGTAAATTACGCCACCCAGATACACATCATTGTCAAGTCATCATTGGGCTCTGCGCCGTTGCGGTGTTTCTCCGCCTCTTCGGCTAAGGCCTCTACAATTTGTTTTGATGAGTTGAAGTGCGTGTTGCGCAGTATGCTGAGAAGTCGTTCCTCGCCAAACTGCTGTTGTTCGTGGTTCTCGGCTTCGTTGAGGCCGTCAGTATAGACAAACAGCGGTTGTCCCTTGATGCTCTCCACCTCTTCACCCACGTATTTCAGGTCTGTCCATAGACCCAAAGGCGCATTGGCTTCCATTTTCAGGAAATGGGTTGCAGAGCGTGAAGACAGATTAATAATGACGGGCGGATTATGACCAGCATTGCAGAACGACAAATGACCGTTTTGCAGGTTTATCAATCCTACGAAGAAGGTGATAAACATCCCACTCTTATTGTCCTTACCCGACAGCGCATCGTTCATCTGTGTGCAGATCTCGGCAGGCTGCAGCCCCTGGTTGGCCAGCGACTGGAACATCCTTGTGGCCTGTGCCATGAACAAGGAGGCAGGCACACCCTTGCCACTGACATCGCCCAGACAGAAATACAGCAGGTCGTCGTGTATCACATAGCCATAAAGGTCGCCACCCACCTCGCGGGCCGGCATCATCGTGGCATACATGTCCAGCCCTTCTCGTTGGGGGAAGGTGCTGGGCACCATCGACATCTGAATGTCTCGGGCAATGCTGAGCTCACTCTCCATACGCTCCTGTTCGGCCTTCAGCGCCGTCAGTCGGCGTTTAGCACGCTGACGCAGGATAATAACGATGATGACACCCACCACCACGAAGACTCCAAAGATAGAGAGCAGATACATTCGCTGGCGTTCGTTCTCAATCTTTTCATGTTCATGTTGCAGTTTTTCTCGTTCTTGCTGGGCTCGCAGCTCGTCAATCTCAAAACGTTTATTCAGTTCGTTTAGCTGCTGGCGCGTCTCTGCCTGATTGATAGAGTCCACCAGCTCATAGTGCTGATCCAGATAGTTGTAGGCCTCTTTCCATTGGCCGATGTTTGACAGTATAATGGCGCGCTGTTTCAGTATCTCGGAGTAGGCGTTAATGTCTAGATCTTCGGCCCCAGGCAACTGCTGGTCGTTCAGTTTCAACGCCTCTGAGAAGTTCTTGCGTGCTATGGCCAGCTGCACCCTGTAGCCCAGCACCTCATTGCGTGTCACCTGCGACCATCCTTGTCTGTCCAGATGCATGACCACCGAGTCTACATGCTGTTCGGCTTTGTCCAGGTCTTTCTGGTTCAAAAAGTAGAAATAGCACGAGTGATGGTAGTAGTAAAGCCAGTTGTCGAACTGTCGTGGAGGGATAGTTGTGTCCTGTCTACAGATGTCGATATAGGCTTTCCACTCGTCCAACACGCTTTGCATCTTCTCCGTGGCTTCCAAGTCTCTCAGTTCATAGGTGTAGTACACATAGATGCTGTTTTTCAGGAATGAGCTGGCGCTGTCGGGATAGATTCTCAGTGCCTGTTCAAAGCTGCGTGCCGACTCCTCATGATTCAACTGACAGTCATAAACCAGTGCTTTGATGAATTCGGCAGCTGCCAGACCATAGCCATTGTTACGCATGGCGGCATCGTCGTGAATCTCCTGTGCCACATCGATGGCCTTGCTGTGCTCACCGCTGAAGTTATACTCCTCGCCCAGCAGCATCCACACGTCATAGTAATCGGCCCAGAGTTCATGCTCCTTGCAGAAGTCTCTCTCTGCAGGTACCGCCATCACCAGCGAGTCGTGGATATTATTGTTATAATAGTATGCCACCTTCATATAGCGACTCCTTGCCGAGTCGCTCCAGTTGACGTTATTCTTCTCAACGTTGGCAGTCGTATTGTCGCTATTATCCTGAGGTTGATTGCAGGCACATGCAAACCCTATCAGGATGAATGTCCAAAGATGATGCAGTCTTTTCATATATAATGTAGGTCTTCAGATACAGTTAATAGATAGTTCGACATGCAAAGATATAAATAATTCGGTTAAAGACCATTATACAAACACTAATAATTGTTAATCATCATCGTTAAGTGCTTGGTTTTTTGGCGAAATAGGATTATCTTTGCAGGGCAATCAATAAAAACCTAACTTATGAGTAAAAAACTATTTGTAACCTTAACGCTTGCATTCGGCATGTGTGCAAGCATGTTTGCCCAAACCAATGAGACTGTTCTCGAAGAAGGAGGAACAGGCCCCTACAAGGCAGTGATGTACGAAGTGGAAGGATTCAAGGAGCACACCGTGTTTGCCCCCAAAGACCTTTCTGTGTTTAACGAGAAAAAGGCCCTACCTGTGTTGGTGTGGGGTAATGGCGGATGTGCCAACTCGCCTCGAGGTCATGAGAAGTTCCTCAATGACATTGCCTCCTACGGCTATCTCGTTCTGGCCACAGGCATCATGCCGAAGGAGGATGCACCACGAGGCATGGGTGGTATGGGACGCGGCAATCAGTCGCGCTCTGAGCAGCAGGTAGAGTCGATGGACTGGGCCTTTGCGCAGAATGCTGACAAGAATAGCCCGTTCTATCAGAAAATCGACACGAAGAACATCTGTATCTCAGGAATGTCGTGTGGTGGCCTCCAGGCACTCTTCAACTGCTTTGACCCACGTGTCACCTCTATTATGATATGCAACAGCGGCCTGTTCGACCAAGTGGAGGACGAAGGCGGTGCTGGTGGTGCTGGTCGCCCAAGGATGGGTGGTATGCCCAGCGTGGCCAAGTCTAAGCTGAAGGAGATACATTGCCCCATCATCTATATCCTGGGTGGTGAGAGCGATATCGCCTATAATAACGGTATGGACGACTTTAAGCGCATTGACCATGTGCCAGCTATTGCCTGCAACCTGCCCGTAGGTCATGGAGGCACTTATAACCAGCCCAATGGTGGTGAGTTCGCCATCGTGGCTCGTGCTTGGCTCGACTGGCAGCTCAAGGGCGACCAGGAAGCTTCAAAGATGTTCTGTGGCGACAAGCCCGCCATCTTGAATCGTAAAGACTGGAGTCTGGAGAAGAACGCAAAGGTAAAGTAAGCGAGCCAACAACCCAGAACACAAGTGTATAAAGCCTCTACAGGGGGCTTTATACGATTTCATAATATTCTATCTGTAGTTCCTCGCTGACGTTAAAGTCATCGTGAAAGTCATCATCGTACTTATATACGATTTGCAGGCCGCGATAGGTGGAAGGGACCTTCAGCACTTCCAACAGATGCCACTTGGGTCTGCCAAAGTAGTATGACTGTCTGTCGAGGATGATACGGTTGGAAACGAAGTCGAAGGTATAATAGCCACCACCGATGCACTGGTCGCCCTGTTTCAGCAGATGCATGTGTTGGTCAACCATGCCCATGCGTAAAACGCCGTCCATAGTGATGATAAACTTTGGTAAATTCATTCGTTGATATAGTTCTTCGTCGACATGTCATAGTAAAGTGCTTCGAGTTCCTGAAGAGTAAGGTTCTCTACAGAATGCTCAATCACCCTTATCAGTTCATCACGCCGAAAGTCATCAGCCTGACCAAATCTTCCTGTATATGCCATAATCTTATTCTCCTCTCCTAAATACATAAAAAGTCTCAATAATCTGTGCAAAGATACTCATTATTCTTTAATTATTACTATCTTTGCACAGATATTGAGAATAGTTTAGTAAGAAATGATAGAAATAGGACTGAAACATACTAGTGAGTTGACGGTTACGGATGCCGTGACCGCTATGGCTATTGGCTCTGGCGATATGCCCGTCTTAGCCACCCCGATGATGATGGCGTTAATGGAAAACGCCGCCATGCTGGCCGTCAAGGATGAACTGCCTGAAGGCAGCACAACCGTTGGCGGGCATATAGAGTCTTCCCATCTGAAACCCTCGAAGGTCGGTGATGTTGTAAGAGCAACGGCCGAGGTAACAAAGGTAGATGGAAAGAAGATAGAATACAAGATCTCTGCTTATTCTGGAGATATTCTCCTTGGCGAAGGCACACATCTGAGATTCGTTGTGGATAAAGAGAGATTTTTGCATCGGTAGCAAATAGCCATTATTTCACAGACTGCTCGTCGGCAAACTCCTTGCCAACGAGCGCAAAATGTTCTGTCTTCTATTATACCATGAGTATGGTATTTTTATCGCTTTTCTCGCGTCAGCGTGCGGAGTTTGCCAGAAAAATAGTACCTTTGCAGTCAAAAACAATAGAGAATATGAAAGTGATAAGTACAACAAAGGCACCGGCTGCCATCGGCCCATACAGTCAGGCCATCAAAGTGGGCAATCTCGTTTATACCTCTGGTCAGATTCCCATCGACCCTGCTACCGGCTGTTTTGTCGAAGGAGGTATCAAGGAGCAGACCCGCCAGTCGCTGACCAACGTGAAGGCCATCCTCGAAGAAGTTGGACTGACGATGGGTAATGTCGTAAAGACTATGGTGTTCATGGCCGATATGAACGACTTTGCCGATATGAATGCCGTCTATGCAGAATTTTTCTCGGAGCCATATCCTGCACGCTCTGCTGTCGCCGTCAAGACCTTGCCGAAAGGCGCATTAGTAGAGATTGAAGTCGTGGCAGAAGTGGCATAATGCAACGAATAAACTAAACTAACAAGACATAAAAATGGGAAAAAAGATTGTTTTAGTGACTGGTGCCAATAAGGGCATCGGATTTGGAATTGCCAAGCACCTCGGTCTGAGTGGCTGGCAGGTAGTGATTGGTGCACGTGACGAACAGCGTGCAGAGAAGGCCATCATCGAACTGAAGTCAGCTGGTGCCAATGTGTTGGGCTGGGTGAATATTGAACTGAAAGACCTCGCCAATGTTGAACAGGCCGCCAAGGAGATTAATGAGCGGTTCCCAGAGCTGACACTGCTCGTGAACAATGCCGGCATTCCTGGTGACATGAGTGTCGACAGCGAGCATACAGAGATTAGTGTCATCCGCGAGACCCTCGACGTGAACTTCGTTGGTACCTTCGCCCTCACCAAGGCCCTGATACCTCTGATTGCCAAGAACAATGGCCGTATCGCCAATGTCACCGTACCCTCAGAGATTAGTCCTTACTGGCACCCGTTAGCTTACGTGGCCAGCAAGGCTGCACAGAACGCCATGATGGGTGTGATGGCCATTGAATTCCAGCAGGCCAATACACCTGTGGAGACGTTCTCTGTTCACCCAGGTCCCACCACCACCGATCTGAATGGAAATATGGCCCTCCCCGGCTTCCATGATATCGAGACGGTAGGTCAGAAGTTTGCCGAACTCATCAACGACGGTCAGAGCCATCAGGGCGAGTTCATAGAACTTTATCCCATTGTCAAAGAGGATTAAGAACAGCACGTTATGAATAGAAGGACGGTTTTAGGCATTCTTTTCCTGTTGCTGACCATATCGTCAAATGCTCAGACTGTGCAGAAGGACAGCCAAGTTGTGAAGGATGAGGCTAAAAGCAAGGTGTACAATGAAGACATCAACCCTCTTGAGCAGATTGACAAAGCAGTGGCTAAGGCCAAGGCCGAGGGAAAGTTTGTTGTTTGTCAGGTGGGTGGCAACTGGTGTATCTGGTGTCTGCGCTTTGCTGACTTCATAGTCAACGATACTGCTATCAGTAAGGTTATAAGCGATAACTTTGAGTACATCCACGTAAACTATAACCCCAGAAAATCAGAGAGTGCAGAGAAGGCTCAGCAGGCTGCTGCTCTGATGAAGCGACTGGACAACTGTGGACGTTTTGGCTTCCCCGTGTTCGTTGTCCTCGACGAGGAGGGTAGGGTTCTTCATATTCAGGACTCCAGTTTCCTTGAAGAGGGGCAGGGTTATAATCAGGGGAAGGTGCTGCGTTTTTTCAGAAACTGGACACCCAAGGCTGTTAGAAACAACTAAAGAACATGATTGGTAGGGATTGATGTTGTGGCATCTTGAATCACCAATCCTGCCAACGTGAAGCCAAAAATGGCTGTAATATGAGCTAATGAGCCGTTGGTTTGAGGTTTATTGAATAATGAGGGTGTCTCGTCAGTATCTGGCGGGCACCCTTTGTTTTCTAATAGTTCATCACTATAGACTACTTGGAACTTCTTCTCTGGAAATTGTTCGTAGTGCTTGAATTTCTTACGGATGGCGCGTGCCAAGGGGTCACCCTGCACCTTCCAGAACTCGGTGACCTTGATGCGTGTGGGGTCGAGCTTCAAAGCAGCGCCCATCGACGAGAAGAACTTAGCCTTCGTCTTGCAGGCCAGGAGGATAAGGGCAGCCTTGTCCTTCAAGGAGTCGATGGCATCGATGATATAGTCGTAGTCCTCCAAACCAAATTCAGAGGCAGTTTCCTCTGTGAAGATTTTCTGTAGGGCCGTAATCTCTGCCTTGGGATTGATGCTGAGTAAGCGTTCCTTCAGGGCATCCACCTTCACCTGACCAACGGTCTTGGTGGTGGCCATCAATTGGCGATTGATATTCGTGATGCATACGCAGTCTGAGTCAACGATTGTCAATTGGTGAATACCACTACGCACCAAGCTCTCGGCACACCACGAGCCTACGCCGCCTACACCAAAGATAATCACCCGCTTCTGGGCGATACGTTCCATCGCCTCATTCCCCAACAACAACTCACTCCTACGAAATATAGCACTATCTATTGCCATCGTCTTTTCTAATTTGGATGCGAAGATACAAAGGGTAGTCGGATGGGATTATTCGTAATGTCTGATTCTGACATCGATGCCTTCAGCCTGTAGCTGAGAGGGGAGAGTAGAGACATCGGTCTGTCCGTAGTGATAGGGGAAGACCACCTTCGGCTTGATGATCTTAGCAGCCTTAACCAGTTGGCTGGTTGTCATAGTATAAGGCTGGTTGCAGGGTAGAAAGGCGATGTCGATATCTTTGATGGATGCCATCTCTGGAATGTCTTCCGTGTCACCAGCAATATATATTCTCAGTCCGTCGATGGTCAGGATATAGCCATTGTCGCGTCCCTGAGGATGGAACTGTGTACGTCCTTCCGTGATGTTATAAGCAGGCACGGCCTCTACGGTAAAGTCATCAGCAATCTTTAGCTTATCTCCGTTAGCCATTACCTGACCAGAGCCAAGCATATCAGCACAACGGCGGTTGGTGATGAGTCGTGTGCCGTCGTTAGAGAGTTGCTTGATGGCTTCCTTGTCGAAGTGGTCGCCATGCTCATGGGTCACGAAGATATAGTTGGCCTTGGGCATTGCGGTGTAGTCGATGGTTTTATTGCCGAGTTTGGTCACTGGGTCAATCTCTATCTCCTTGCCGTCGTATTCCACTCGGATGCTGGCATGAACCAGGGCGTGGAACTTAACCGTCTTTCCGCTCTTGGTCTGAAACACATCCTCCTCGTAAGTTACTAGAGCTTCGCCAGAACGCAGCTCTTTTGCTTGGCCACAGGCTGTGGTGAGTCCACAAATGGCCAGTAAACAGGTTAGAAAAGTCTTCATATATACTATATATTTCAAAACAATGCTGCAAATATAGTGATTATTTCGAAATTATCATTATCTTTGCAGATATTTTTTGGAGAATCGTGCAAATATCAAGAGCAATAACGGACAATAACTAAAAGATAAATATGAAGAAGAGCAACATGAGAGTATGCGCCCTGCTACTGGCGCTGATGGCAACAACTGCTACGTGGGCACAAAGACAGAAACCTATGGTGCTGTGGTATGACCGACCTGCTACGGCTTTCGAAGAGTCGTTGCCGTTGGGTAATGGCCGACTGGGTATGCTGGTCTATGGCGACCCTCATGATGATGTGGTGCAGTTGAACGACCTGACGCTGTGGTCAGGCAAGCCTGTCGACCTGCATGAGGATGAGGGTGCTAGCCGCTGGATTCCAGAGATACGCAAGGCGCTCTTTGCAGAGAACTATGCTAAGGCCGACTCGCTGCAGTTGCATGTGCAGGGACATAACTCAACCTATTATCAGCCGCTGGGTACTCTTCATATTATAGATAAGAACATGGGTGACATGACAAGCTACCGTCGCGAGCTTGACCTTGACTCTGCCTTGGCACATGTGAGTTATCAGAAGGGTGGGGTGAGCTATCGTCGTGAGTATCTCTGCTCGTCACCAGACCATCTGGGTGCTGTCAGGCTGACGGCCTCAGCAGCAGGTGCCATCAATGCAGAGGTGAGCCTCACCTCAATTCTGTCGCATAAGACGAAGGCTGGCGCACAGCAGCTCACCATGACAGGTCATGCTATGGGAGCGGCAGAGGAAAGTACGCATTTCTGTACGATTGTCAGGGTGGAACATCAAGGCGGCACGATAGAGACGGCTGATTCGACCCTGTTGCTGAAAGGTGTCACAGAGGCTATTATCTACTTTGTCAACGCCACCAGTTTTAATGGTGCCACGAAGCACCCCGTGCTGGAGGGTGCTCCCTATATCGAAGAGGCCAACAACCTCGCCTGGCATACAAAGAATATCCAATATGCAGAGGTGAAAGACCGTCATGTGGCTGACTACAAGCATTTCTTCGACCGTGTGAAGCTGAATTTCCTGTCTGGCAAGTCGACTTATGATAACATCCCTACAGACTCGCTCCTTCGCAGCTATGGCACCTCAATAGCCAATGACCGCTATCTGGAGACCCTCTATTTCCAGTTTGGACGTTATCTGTTGATAGGTTGTTCACGAACGCCTGCCGTGCCTGCCAACCTGCAGGGACTCTGGAATCCCCACCGCTTTGCACCTTGGCGTGGCAACTATACCATTAATATTAACTTAGAGGAGAACTACTGGCCTGCCTTTGTGGCTAACCTGGCAGAGATGGCGATGCCGCTTGACGGCTTCATCGCAGCTTTGGCAGAGACGGGTCGCCACACCGCAAAGAACTACTATGGCATCAACCGTGGTTGGTGTGCAGGTCATAACAGCGATATCTGGGCGATGGCTAATCCTGTGGGCGAGAAGAACGAGAAGCCCGAATGGGCCAACTGGCCTATGGGTGGCGCCTGGTTGGTGGAGGCTCTGTGGGAGCATTATCAGTTTACGGGTGATGAGGCCTACCTTCGTCAGACGGCCTATCCGCTGATGAAAGGTGCTGCTGAGTTCTGTCTTGACTGGCTCATCCCCAACCCCAACAATCCGCAGGAACTGATTACAGCTCCCAGCACCTCGCCGGAAAACGAATATGTTACAGATAAAGGCTATCACGGCATGACCTGCTATGGTGGCACTGCCGATTTGGCCATCATTCGTGAATTGTTCCAGAACGTTATCAAGGCAGGCAAGTTGTGTGGCGATACTGTTGCCGCATACGAGAAGGCCCTAGCGCGCCTGCATCCCTATACCGTGGGAAAGGACGGCGACCTGAACGAGTGGTACCACGACTGGCGTGACTACGACCCCAGACATCGTCATCAGAGTCATCTTATTGGTCTCTATCCTGGTAATAACCTGCCAGAGTCGTTCTATGGCGCTGCTGAGAAGACACTCATCCAGAAGGGTGAGCAGACCACAGGCTGGAGCACAGGCTGGCGCATCAACCTGTGGGCTCGTCTGCATAAAGGCGACCAGGCCTATCATATCTATCGCAAACTGCTGCAGTATGTACCCAGCGGAGCCAACCACTGGGGTGGGGGCGGCACCTATCCTAACCTCTTCGATGCCCATCCGCCATTCCAGATTGATGGAAACTTCGGAGGTGTGGCTGGCGTCTGTGAGATGCTGGTGCAGAGTCATCAAGGCAAGATAGAGCTGCTGCCTGCGCTGCCTGCCGACTGGTCTGAAGGCGAGGTGAGTGGCCTCTGTGCCCGTGGCGGCTATGAGGTGAGTATGAAGTGGAAGAACGGACAAGTGACAGAGGCTACCATCACAGCCAAGAATGGCGGCGAGGTGACGGTGTGCTATAACAAGATGAGCACGACCCTGAAGCTAAAGAAAGGAGAAAGCAGACATATCACAGCAAAGGCCTCACAGGAATGGACGCTGGTGTGGAGTGATGATTTTAATAAGGACGGACGTCCTGACCCTGCCACTTGGAACTTTGAACAGGGCTTTGTGCGTAATCACGAAGACCAGTGGTATCAGGCAGATAATGCCTGGCAGGAAGATGGCCTGCTGATTATCGAAGCTCGTCGCGCGGACCGTCCCAACCCCACTTACCGTCCTCATGCCCGTCATTGGGGACAGCAGCGCGACAGCATCCATTATACCTCGGCCTGTCTTACCACGATGGGTAAACGAGAGTTTCTCTATGGACGTCTGGAGGTGTGTGCCCGCATTCCCACAGCAGGCGGCTCCTGGCCTGCCATCTGGACACTGGGCAGAGGCATGGAGTGGCCTTCATGTGGCGAGATAGACATCATGGAGTTCTATCGTATCAATGGCATGCCGCATATCCTGGCAAATGCTGCCTGGGGCAACGACCAGCACTTTCAACCTGTTTGGAGCAGCAAGAAGATTCCTTTTACCCATTTTACAGAACGTGAGCCCAACTGGGCACAGCAGTTTCATGTGTGGCGTATGGACTGGGACGAGAAGGCTATCCGACTCTATTTAGACGATGAGCTGCTGAACGACACTCCTCTAAGCACCACCGTCAATGGTTCTATTGGACAAAACAAGAACCCCTTCCAAAGCCCGCAGTATATCCTGCTGAATCTGGCATTGGGAGGGGATTGTGGAGGCACCATCGATAACAGCGCCTTACCTATGCGCTACGAGATAGACTACGTGAGAATCTATCAGAAGCAATAGGTCTTATTTTACGCGCCACACATTGAGTGTGATGCCATTGAAACCGCCTGCAGAGAACGAGGGGGCGCAGAGGAACAACGAATTGTTCAGCCAGCCGTATTTGCTGTCGGCAGGAGCCTCAAACTGTGGTGCACAGCGGAAATAGAACGAGGGGTTGCCATTGGCATCCTTGCTATTGGCGATGATACCACGATTACGAACGTGGATATAGACACCATCGTCAGTCTTGATGCAATAGATAGCCTCAATCTCTGAGCGTCCGTTGGCATTGGCCAACTGATAGTCGGCACCACCGCTGATAATCGTTCCCTTGATATTTGGACCTTCGAACGTGCCACCAGTGATGGGGATGACGGTGCGTCGTCCATGTTGCGTGTTGTCAATAGAGAAAGCTTCGCCCAGTGTTACTTTCAATTGCAGGGCAAACTCGAGTTCTGGTGCAGGGGCATTGTTTTGTGCGTCGATGTTGAGTGTGAACACGGTCAGCAGTAAGGTGAAAAAGTATTTCATAGTTTTATCGTTTTTATAAAGCGAGCCCACAGGGAATCATCCTTGTGGGCTCTTCTTGTTTCTTTATTAGGGAGTGATTATTCTACGTCGTCGCCAGCAGGCTCTTCAACCTCGAGAGAATCACTAACTTCCTCTTCAGGCTCAGCCTCTTTGGGAGCATACTTGGCCTCCAGTTCAGCCTCCAGGTTCTCAGCCTCTTCGATACCCTTCATGAACTCCTCGTTGGTCATCAGCTTCATGAAAGCAGTGCTCAGAGCGGTCTCGTCAGCCTCAGCCTCGATAGAATTAAGGGCTGCCTCAACCTTCTCGCCAAGAGCAACATACTCTTTGTAGCCGTTCTCGTCCTGAATACCCTTGACAACCTCAATCTGAGTCTTGTACATATCAGTCAGGAAGGTCTCCCACTGCTCAGCATTCCAACCCTTACCATTCTGCTGAAGATCCTCAATCAGGGCCTCCATTTTCTCAGCACCACTCTTCTCGCCGCCACAAGCAGCCATGAAGAAACACATTACCAGAGCGCAAAGGCCCAACATTACTTTTTTCATTTTCTTTTGAATTAAATGGTTAATAATAAATTAAGTTTCTATGCAATATGCGTGCAAAGATAAATATTATTTCTTTTCCAACCAAGAAAATGACTGATTTTTTTGAAATAATTGATGAATATCCTCGAAATAGAGCAAGTTTCCGCTCAAATAGGCAATCTTATCTTCATCTTTTAGATAACCTTTCTGACGCAGCATGCGCACAGCAGCATGGAAGAGTTGGCTCCTGTCGATGTGCTCTTTTTGGAAGACGGGAATGACGCCATAAGAGAGTGCTAACAGACGCTGTACCTTATCGTTATAGCAGATAGCCAGCACAGGGTTGGGACCACGGAAGGCTGCCAGCAGACGGGCTGTAAGACCTGTGTCAGAATCGGCGATGATGCCCTTGACGCCAAGCTTCTCTGTGGCCTCGATGGCGCTGTGTGACATAAACTCACGGATGTCGCAGTCGGCAGGAAGCGGTATTTCAATATCGTTCTCGCGCAGCTTGTCGCGCTCGGCCTGCTCGGCTATCTGAGCCATTGTCTGTACAGCCTCGACAGGATACTTACCTGTGGCAGTCTCGCCAGAGAGCATCAGGGCATCGGTGCGATAGTAGATGGCGTTGGCAATATCGGTCACCTCGGCACGGGTGGGGCGAGGGTTCTGAATCATGGAGTGCAGCATCTGCGTGGCCACGATGACGGGCTTCTTGGCACGCACGCACTTTCTGATAATCTGGCGCTGGATGCCAGGGATGCGTTCTATGGGCACCTCGATACCCAGGTCGCCACGTGCAATCATGATGCCATAGGAGGCTTCGATAATCTCGTCGATGTTATCTACACCCTCCTGATTCTCAATCTTCGAGATAATCTTGATGTCAGAGTTATAGGCATCGAGGATGGCCTGAACGGCTCTGACGTCAGCAGCAGAGCGCACAAACGAGTGGGCAATGAACTCGATGTCGAGGTCGATGGCCAGCATGATGTTCTTGCGGTCTTTCTCTGTCAGCGTGGGCAGGTCGATATGCACGCCAGGCACGTTGACGCTCTTGCGAGAGCCCAGCACGCCATCGTTCTGCACCTGTGCCACAATCTGAGGGCCGTTGATGCCAATGACCAGCAAGTCGAGGGCACCATCATCGAACAGGATATGACAGCCTTCGTGCACATCGGCAGCGAAGTCGCTGTAGGTGACGTTGATCATGTCGTGGGTGGTCTCCATCTCAGGACGTCCGAAGATCTTAACCACGTCGCCAGTCTTATACTGAATAGGCTCGGCGCAGGCGGTAGTGCGCACCTCCGGACCCTTTGTGTCGATGAGGATGCCAATATGGTGGCTCACCTCACGAACATTGTTTACAATCTTTCGGATACCCTCCTCTGTGGCATGAGCTGTATTCATGCGAACCACATTCATTCCAGCGTTGAAAAGGGCACGTATAAACTCTGTGTCGCATCGTCTATCACTAATCGATGCAACGATTTTGGTTTGTTTCATACAATCTTTTTACCTTATTACCTTATTAACTCGGGTGCAAAGGTAATGATTTTTTCTGAAATAAGGCTGGAATGTCTCTTCCTTTTTTACAAAAGGCAGCAAAAGATATTCTATGTCATTTCTTGTCCTCGCCTTCGCCGTAGATAAAGGCCTGGGCGTTGCTCACATAGTCGAACACCTCTTCTGGTCGGAAGAAACGACGCAGCTCGATGGCAGCATTCTCTACCGAGTCGGAGGCATGCACGATGTTCTGCTGGTTGCTCATCGAGTAGTCGCCGCGGATAGTGCCAGGGGCTGCCTCACGACCATTGGTCGCGCCAGCCATCTGTCGTACCACCTTCACAGCCTCGACACCTGTCAGTGCCAAGGCTACTACAGGCGAAGCCTGCATAGAAGCCTGCAGACCAGGGAAGAAAGGTTTGTCCACCAAGTGGGCATAGTGTTCGCGCAGTATCTCATCGCTCAGCTGCATCATCTTCATGCCAGAGATGCGCAGTCCACGGCGCTCGAATCTGTTCAGCACTTCACCAATCAACTGTCTCTGCACGCAGCTGGGCTTCAATAAAACTAATGTTGTTTCCATAAAAAGGGTTGTTTAGGTTTGTATGAATAGTTATCGAGTGCAAATATACTACTTTTTTCTTAAACCAGCATCGTCTTTGCCTATTAATTTGTTATTTTGTCTTTCACCCTTTTCACTTTTTTCCTTTTTCCTTTGCATTTCCGAATAATGTTCGTAACTTTGCGCTCAGATATGAGACGAGGCCTCTTTTTTCTCTGCCTGCTGCTGACTACCTTGTCAGTTGCCGCCCAGGACGACTTGGGCGACCCCACCTTTGTGCCGATGGTGAAGGTGAGCAAGACGCTGGTCGACGGCGACTCCATTCAGTATATGGAGCTATCTAATGTCTATGTCTATCCTGACCTCACCTTTAAGAGCAAGCGCCAGCAGCAGTCGTATATGCGCTTGGTGAAAAACGTGAAGAAAGTGTTGCCGCTGGCCAAGCAAGTGCGACAGATTATCATCGAGACTGCCGAGTTTACGGAGACGCTACCCCCCAGCGAGCGCGATGCCCACCTGAAGCGTGTGGAGCAGGCCATCGTGAAGGAGTATAAGCCACAGATGAAGAAGCTGACGTTCTCGCAAGGCAAACTCCTAATAAAACTTGTAGACCGTGAATGCAACTCTACGGCCTACGAGGCTATGCAGGCTTTCATTGGTCCTGTGCGTTCTGGCATGTGGCAGGCCTTTGCCTGGATGTTTGGCGCCTCCCTGAAAAAGGGCTATGAGCCCGAAGGCACAGATCGCCTCACAGAGCGTGTGGTCCTGATGGTTGAGGCAGGACAACTGTAATCTCCTTTTTCTATGACAATACGACGCCCCATTTGTCTAAACATCCTCAGTGTTTTGTCGCTGGCATTCTGCCTTTTGTCTTGTGTAGACCACAAGCAACAGGCACCAGAACCCATAGACAAAGCGTTGTTGTCGCAAGCCCAAGAGGGTGATAAGGAGGCCCAAATGCAAGTGGCGCTGGCTTACGATAAGTTGGAGAACTATGCCGAAGCAGCTCACTGGTACAGGAAAGCGGCAGAACAGGGACTAAGTCGGGCACAGAACAACCTAGGCGTTATGCTGAAGGATGGGCAGGGTGTCACTCAAGACTATGTTGAGGCGACCCAATGGTTCAAGCGTGCTGCACAGCAGGGCAATACGCTGGCCGAGATGAATCTCGGATGGTGTTATCATGCTGGCAAGGGTGTCGCCCTTAATGCTGACTCCGCTCAGTATTGGTATAGTCTTGCTGCCAACAAAGGACTCCCCACGGCCCAATTGAATCTTGGCATCCTTTATCTTCAAAATGCCGACACCACCACCGCCTTACTGTGGCTTCATAAAGCAGAGCAACAAGGCAACGAAGGAGCCGCAAAGATTCTGAAAGCGATGGGTACACAATAGAGTTCGTAATGTACTCCAGAGAATCTAATAATCTCCCAATCTTTTTCGTTGCAAACTTTGCAACCTATATTGCAGACTTTGCAATTTACATTTCAAACTTTGCAATGTACGTTGCAAACTTTGCAATAGAAAATTGCTGCAAGGATAAAAGAATCATGAAGGCGGAGAAGGTAATCACTTTCTCCCCATTTTTTCTAGAGAATTTTATCCCGCTAGTTAGGAAAATATTTATTTCTAGTTAGGGAGCAAAAAAGTAAAAATTCTAAGAATTTGTCGTAAGTGAAATATTTGTATAGGGAATTTCCTCTGTTTGTTTAGGGAAATTCCTTTGCTTTGCTTTCTTTTTTGCCTTATCTTTGCAGCAGAAAGTTTTACATAAACGAACAAGAATATGGAGCAGAAGAAGAAAGCAAGGAGACGCTGGTTGGTTTTGGCGATGGTGGGCTGTCTGTGTGGGCAGCCAATGATGGCACAGTCGTATGGCGATGGCGAGTATGCCCGAGTGCTGACCCCTACGCCTTTTATTGGTGCCAGCTTTAATGCTGACACCAACGACCCCATTTTTACGGCCAGTCTTTGTGGCAAGTTTGAGTTGGGCCTGCCCACCGACCTGCTGAGTTTTAATGTGGGCATAGGTTATCGCGGCTTCTTTGATCGCCGTCCGCCTATAGAGTTCTTCAGGTGGGAGAATCGCACGCTAGCGGATGACTTCTTCTATACCAACGAGGATGGCACAGACAAGGGTGTGCGCCCTGTTGGCGGACATATTGTGCTGCCTGCCGAAATGCAGTTGCGCCTCATCCGTCTGGGCGACGATGCCCGTCTGTTCCTGGGCTTCGGTGCCGAGTTGGGATGGCGCGTGTATGAGTCGAGTCGCTATGAAGCCTATTATGGTGACCATATGCTCAACAAGGCGAGTTTGAACATCCGTCCAATGATAGGTGTCTGTGGCGGCGATGATGAGCTCAACCTCAACATGGCCCTCTATTGGCGCCATTATGTACATGCTCCGTTGAACTACGAAAACCTGTACAGGTCGGAGAAATTCGACGCTCAGGATTTCTTCGGCATCCAGTTCAGCGTCACCTTCGACTTCTTCTAAGATTCAATAATAAACATTTATCATTAAATTTCAGAGATTATGAAACAGAATGGAATGATTTGCAAGACCTTGTTGCTGGCAGCAATGATGGGATTTTCGCTGATGAGCAACGCACAGCGATATGAGACGGATCATGGCAGAGTATATTTTGGTGAGGAGATGCTGATGCAAGCCGATGCACATAGTTTTGTTGATTTAGGATGCGGCTATGCCAAGGATCGCCATCATGTTTATATGAATGGACGAATATTGGAATTTGTGGACCCAGCCACCTTCCGCCTGAAGGAGCCAGGCACCTGGCGCCATCGTGACAAGAAGACAGACGAGCCTGAGGTTCCTCGCGGCTATTACAAGTCAAAGTGGAACGTGTATTACGGCGACAAGAAACTCGACGCGATGCCCTCTGGTTTTGAAGAGCTGGGTGGCGGCTATGCCAAGGACCACTTTAACGTGTTCTACTATGGCGAAAAGGTGAAAGGCGCTATGGCATCGTCGTTCAAATATATGGGCAACGGCTATGCCGAGGATTCCTTCGACACCTACTATCGAGGAAGGAAGTTGAAGTAGAAAAAACTCTCCTACTTCTCTGTATACAGCACTTGAATGAGGGTCTGGCCAACGGCTTTGAGGGTGCCGCGGTCTATGTGCTGCATATCGTCGTTGATGGTGTGCCAAGTGGGACCAAAGCTGCTCTCCATGCAGTCGGGGTAGTAGGGGATGATGTCGATGCAGGGAATGCCAGCCACCTCGTTTACAGGACCATGATCATCGGTGATACCACCACCTTTTTCCTGTGGGAAGAAGCTGCTGTAACCAGCAATGCTGGCTGACTTCCACACACGCTCTACCACTTGTGGGGCATAGTGCAGCGAGAGGCGCTCCTGATAGAAGCGGGCGCCAAAGCCACCCACCATATCGAGCAGGATGCCATAGCGAGGCTTGGCAGCAGAAGGCTGCTGTTTGAAGGTCTCTGACCAATACTGTGCACCCAGGGCCCATGACTCGCTGACATCCTCCGTGCCCCAGTCCTCGGCATCGAAGCAAACAAAGTCGATGCCTATGGGCAGGCGACAGGTATCGGCACAGAGCACACGAGCCACCTCGAGCATCACAGCCACGCCGCTGGCGCCATCGTTGGCTGCCATCACAGGCTTGGTGTGGTTGGCAGGGTCAGGGTCGTTGTCAGCCCAAGGCCTACTGTCCCAATGGGCACAGAGCAGGATGCGGTTTGAGAGCTGAGGCTGGTAGCGTGCGATGATGTTATTGCCCTGAAGAGGCGTGTCGTCGAAGCCCATCAGCGTGGCACGCTGTTCTGTGACCTCCATGCCGTAGCTCCTGAACTTCTCCACAATCCACTGTCCGCACAACTCGTGGGCCTCGCTATTCATGGTGCGTGGGCCGAAGTCGCATTGCTTGGCGCAGAAAGCATAGCAAGAGTCGGCATCGAACGCCGTGGTCACTACTTTTTCGCTCTCCATTTTCGTATTTGTTCCTTTACTGCCACCACAGGCTGTCATCATAGCCAGTGCTGTGAGCATGATTATGGTTTTCTTCATGTTGATGATTTTGCTTAGTTCTTAAGAATCTTACGACCTCCCACGATGTTAATGCCAGTCTGCTGTTTGGTAACAGGACGTCCCTGCAGGTCGTAGGCAGACTGAAGGTTGGTGGATGGTGTATGATGAAGTGTGGGAATGCTTACTGTTCGAGGGTCGTCATAATCAATAGCGATGAGCTCGGCGCCATACTGGCTGTCAGTAATGTGGACGTTGAAAACGAAGCGGGCCTGAGCCTCTTTGTTGGCTGACGCCTTATAGCGCAGAATCTGACCAATAGTATAATTGTTGCCAACAGAGAGTTTGTTGGGATACTGACCAATAGAGAAGGTGAGACCTGAGGGTGCGAACTCGCTGTACAGGTAGCCGTTAGCATATTCTGTGACCACGCCAGAGGCATTGAACCAATGTCCATAACCGTTGGCTGTGCTGCCACGATTCACACGGGCCTGGGTGGTGGGGTTCATGGGATAGAACATGATACGTCCAGCAGAAGGACCATTTGTGGTCCAGGTCTGCATCTTGTCGCTGATGTCTGAGGCTGTCAGCTGAAAGGCAGTACAAAGCTTGGCCTGGGCCAGGCCAGAGACCACCACGCTGACAGCATCGTAAGAATTCAGCTTGGGCAGCCACACATCATAAGTCAGGGTGACGTCAGCCACCTCGCGACCATCAATCTCTGGGGCTACATAGACCTGTGCCCTGTCGCCCAGTGTGGTACCTTGAAGCGAGAAACGATAGGGCCATTGGTCATCGTTGTTGGCATTGTCGTCCCACTTATGCTGAATGTAACTGGTAGGAGCAGGCACCACGATGAGCCACAACTTCTGTGTGCCTTCTGGCACCGTCATGCTCACCTCGCTGGTAAGCTCATTATTGCCTTCACAGTAGAGCGAGTCCTCATTGATATACTGGCGAGTGCCATCGTTGAGCAGCGCCACATAACCTAAGCGGAAGCCGCGCTTGGTGTAGTTGGAGGGGCGGATATAGTTGGCGCGACTGGACTTAGTCCACTGGGCATCGCCGTTCAGCATCTCAGCAGGGTCGCCATTGGCCAGTTTAGAATATGCTGGCAGCGCAGTAAATGAGGTGGTGATGGTAGTACCAACTGCAGGCACTTTCAGTGGGATGATATTGAAGCCAGAGGCCTGAGGAGCAGAGGCCAGCGCCACCTGCCAGGCAGTATCGCCCAAAGCCACACAGCGATAGTCGAAGTCACCAATGTAAGGATTGCGATAGGGTGCACAAGCGTCGAAGTCCCAGGTGGCACAATGGGCGGCATAGTCATAATAAAGACGGAACAGTCCCTTGGCATCGAGGTCCTTCAGTTTCATCAACGCCTGATTGAAGTCGGTGGCGCTGCCGCTGGTCTGTCCTGTCATGGGTTGGTTCCATACCTGCGCCACAGTGGTAATGTCGTTGTAGTGCTGGCACAGATAGTAGTGCAGCCAATAGCTCTGATAGCGGTGCCACTCGTGCGAGAAGGCCAGGTTATGACTCTTGCGGAAGATGCCGATGCTCTGGCTGAACATCTCGCTGGGATACGACTGGGCAGCCTGCCACTGGGCCGTCTGTTCCCAGATAGCCTGTCCGCTGCCGCAAGGCAGATGGAAGCCAGTATTGTCTGTTTGCGAGTCCTTATGTCCACCATGCTCAGAGAAGCACATATACTGGAAGGAGTGTCCCACCTCGTGAGCCACCGAGTGGCCTACAGGTTTGCATGCCGATGGTCCCAGCCACAAGGCGCTGATCTGATAGTCGTAGCCGCCACCATAGCACACCCAGTCGGTGGTGTGGTTCAGTAGCACCATAATCTTATATTTCGACAAGTTCGAGTTAACGGGGTCTACGAAGCCCAGCTTGTTGATTTCCAAATCATAGAAAGCCTCGCACTTCTGCAACAGGTCCTGCTCGTCGACCTTATAAGCTGAAGGCGACTCGGACGGTTTCTTCGTGCCGTAGCCTTTATCCCAGAATACGATGACGTTGTCGCTTTCCACGCTTCTGGACTTCGACCAAGTATATTTGTTGTCTGGGTCACTCTCCTGATACAGCAAAGAATCGCTGGGCCAGGGATTGCGCCATTCGTTAGGGATATAAACGGTTTTCTGCGCATACATGCCAATAGCCGTGAGGCTCAGCAGCATGAGGAGGGAGATAACTTTCTTCATTACTTTAGGAGATCTGTTTTAAGTTTTTTTTAAAAGATAATTTGTCTTACGAGGTGCAAAGTTACACTTTTTTTCGTAACTTTGCAAGAAATCGCAATCTTTCTTTATATAAAGGCCGTCTGGGGGATTGAAGAAAAACTGGGTTACGAATTGGAGACCGTAATGACATGTTGCATACAGGAATCACTTATTCACCTTCAAAAGGTAATTCACCCAAATACTTGTCAAAGTCACTCTGGAACAAACGATCCTGTACGATGCGGTACTTCTCAAATTCTGTCTCGGCATGTTCTTTGGCCTCTTCTGCTGTTACAGAACCTGCCGTTTGTAGCACTTCATTACCACCAGCCGCCAAGATAGTATCAATCTGTTTGGCCCAATCCTCCATTGTCATAGGGATATGACGTTTAGCCATACGTTCTGCCAATTCCAATACACCATTCACAAGTTGGCCCATGTCTGCCAGTTCCATCTCTTTTAGATAGTTCTTGGCTATCGATACATCTGTCTTGACAATCTTTCCGTCTGGTGCATTCTCCCAGGTTGTTAACCCCATGTGTTCTTGTTCAGCATCAGCACGCTCAACTATTAACTCTGCGGCAGTGCGTCCATGTACGGCATAGTGCATCTTGTTTTGCATCATTTTAAAGAAGAGTCTTGTCGTTGGCGCATCACGATTATAATCAATTGCTGTCGCATAGATGTCCGTCAGTTTCTGATAGAACCGTCGCTCAGACAGTCGGATCTCACGTATTTCTGCTAACAGGTGTTCAAAGTAGTCCTCATCCAAGAACGTTCCATTCTCCATTCGTTTCCTGTCCAGCACATAACCACGAATGGCATATTCACGCAGTACACTTGTGGCCCACTGGCGGAACTGAGTAGCCCGGATGCTATTGACACGATATCCCACACTGATGATGGCATCGAGGTTGTAAAACTGAAGCGTACGGTTGACATCCCTGTTACCTTCACGTCGAACTACCGAAATTTTCTCGGTAGTTGCCTCCTTTTTAAGTTCGTCCGTATCATAGATGTTCTGCAAATGCACACTTATATTGTCAGAGGTACAGTCAAATAACATACCCATCGCCTTCTGGGTACACCACACAGTCTTGTCCTTATAGTACACCTCTACCCCCTGTTCTTTCCCCTCTATCTGAAAGATTAGGAACTCTGCCGTACTATTCCTTATTTCTCTACGTTTTGCCATATCTCATTTCGTTTGCAAAGTTAATGCTTTTATTCCGTATATCGTTATTCTCTCTGCATTTTATCGAAGTTCGTCACTTGTAGAATGTAATCCAATTAGTCCTATGCTTGTAACTTGGAGCCAATTTGCTTTCAGGGAAGATTTCTTTCTCCTGCATGTCTTCATTTACGCCAAGCAGAATCAGTCCGCCAATCGTATTAGAGAAGGCCGAATAAGTTGCCCAAACCGACTTCGGTACCTCTGCCTTAGCCCGTTTACACTCCAGCGTAACCCGTTCACCTTTCCGTAGAGCTTCTTTTATCGTTTTCTCGTCCATATTTATATCGTTTGCAAAGTTACAAATTATACTCCAATTATCACATACATCCGGCAAATCTTATTGCTGATGAACACATATTGAGTCCCTTTCGGATCTCCGTCTATCAAATATGTTGTTACTGTTTTGCCCATATTGTCCCATTCATTATATTCTAATAAAACGTTTCACAAAAGCGTTCTCTATCCAGAAGTCAATCACTTCGTCTGCCTCTCCATTTTGTTTCAGCGCTTTAGCTATTGAATGGAGATAATTGAATGCAAAACGCAAGTCCAATAAAGCCCATGATTCTGAGTCTTTATATACCACTAAGAGTTTATGTAGTTTCTTTGCATATCCGAGACTTACGATCTTTTCACTAATGAATTTGATGCATCTCAAATTACGAGTCAAAGCAACAGGAACTTTCATAATGGCACGATCTATCAGAAAATCAACATCTTCTTGGTATCTTTCAATACCATTATGAATTATTCCCTCATAGATGTTTTCCATTGCTCGGTCTACATCGGCAGGTTGTTCTGACATCATTAGATCAATGTTGTCTGCATATTGTGTTCTATCTAGAAGAAGTTTTTCAATAATCCCTCTCATAGGCAAGAGGGATTTTTGCCTTTCCGTCTTTAATCCATCAATAAACTTTATCATATCTGACAAATAGCGGACTTGAATACTTTTCATGAAAGAATCTTCATGTAGAGATTTGTGAGCCTTGTCATACAGAGATACGTTTTTGATGAGATTTTCTTTTATTATTTCAAATTCATCATCTGTCCAGGTTATCTTATCATATAGCAAATTCAATCTGATATACATTGGCTCAGTCCAACCAAATTCCTTATCACTTAAAAAGCCACAATGCCAAATGTTCATAGATAAGAAGCATCCCTTAATCTTTTCTATTGATTCCTTATCGTTTTTTACTAAATTGAACAATTGGAACAACATCACCCTATCATGTGGAATATCTTGAACATCTGTTTTGTGAATAATTCCACAAATTGAAGAGATGAGTTCTTCTGATAAAAAACCTTCGTCATTCAAAGTGTCCAGTAAAAATAATGTATTTCTGTCCAATACATTCGGAAACAAAAGAGTGTCGTTAATTTTGATTTCTTTCTGAATGTGTTGTATCAATAGATTATTGACGATGATGTCTGAAACAACTCCATTGTTCATTGAATATCTGGAAATCAATTGTTGAAAAGCCCAATAAATATTATCCGGATTTCTGATACTTCCTAATGCGAATTTAACATTGAACACCAATTCGTCAGAATCTTTAATATCTTGTAATCGTAGTAAGAAGACTTTAAATACAGATTCCTTAAATAGTTCAAACCAGAGTTCTTCATCAACGGCAATATACATTGTGGCTGTCACATTTAGAATTCCATTCTTAAATGACACAGGTGTTTCATCTTTTCCAAAGGCATTTAATGACTTGATTAGAATGTCTTCATTGAATTTCTGAAGATTTACGTTATATGCATAGTCTTCTCCGATGCGTCTTTGAACATCTCGTTCATTATATTGAATAGAATAGAAAAAACATGGATAGGGAAAGTACTCGTACAGATTTTGGAATACAATGTACCAATTTGCGATATCAAACATAATGTAACCAGGGAGCGAAACATATATGCCAGAGTCTATTATGAATTGGAGAATCCTCAAACTTTTCACATAATCCCCATGGTTACTACCGATATTCCATGTAGATCCAATCCAGCCTCGCCTTTTGGGCTTTTCCTTCTTATTACGAAGTGACGACATCATAAAGTTCAGCATATCACCTTGCCCATCCAAACCATATCTCCAGTAATTATCTGTACTATATGGTTGTGGCCAAGTGTGAGAAATGAAATTGGCGAGAATAACCTCATACAACTTCTCGGAAGGATTCTTTTCTTTTTTTATGGTCTCATCTAACAATGTTTGGGCATCCTTTAGCAGGTCTTCATGTATAGCCATACACATGCATTTGTTCTGCAACCAGTAATCTTTGGCATTCCAGCTGCAAATGAGTTCTTTTGATTTCGAAAAATCAAGATTAAAAAGATGACGTTGTATTTGTTCGTAAAGAGCCCAATTCTCTCCGACTTCAGACAGTGAATCCGTTGAGCCATGAAGTGTTTTTTCACGTTCAACAAGTTGAATCCAAATTGGCTGTTTACTTAATTCTTCGTCTTCTTTATGATAGTTGACATAGTAACTAGGTATCTGACCTATATCTTTGACAGCAAGAGCAAACAAAAATGCTTTATCCTCCGTTAGAGGTTCTTTGGTCATCAGTCGTTGTATCAAATGCTCTTGAGGGAAAATTACTTTAGCAAATCTACATAACTTTTTTTTCTTTTCTATTTGTTCCAATTTTCTCTTGGATAAATCCTTACCATTAAGAATATCTTCCCACTGTTTTCTATAATCATAGAATGCGGCTTTTGATTTTACAATTATTTCTTCCTTATCAGTTCGTATCCGCTTTTTTCTTTTCGATGGCTTGTTCTTATTGAAATAATCTTCAAGGTTATTTTTTAGTTGCTTTTTAAAGTCTTCAAGCCCTTGATATTGCATTGGAACGACTCCGTCATGTTCTATTTTCTCTCTGAAATCTTTTACCTTTCGAAATTGGTCAAAGTCAAGTTCGTTGGCAGGTTTATCTGGCACTCCAAAATAAAAGAAAAGATTTCCAATTTCTCCATTTTGAAATTTCTCATAAGCAATATTAAATTCCTCTTCTGTACCCGAACCTGCTTGTGGTGTTGGCGTTCCAAACCGATTTTTCATGATTCCAACAAACAAGTCGTAATCATCTTCAAATTGTTGATTAATGACCTGTTGGCCATATTCTCCAACACTTGGATACACATCTTTTTCCCATCGAAGTGACACAATACGAAATCCGAGGCCTCTACCTAAACCATGATTAATTTCCTCAAAAACAGTTTCACACGCCTTACGTTCTTCTGCGGTGTCGCTAGGTGAAGCTATAAAACATTTTATTTCATATATGTTATTCATAAAACAACCATATCTGATTAGAACGCAAAGAACTTGTCTTGCATCTTGTTTTTGAGATTGAACTTCTTGGTGGTGTCGAGAGCACGCTCAATGCAGATGAACTTGGTATCTGTATGTTGCATGAAGTAATCAACAGTTTCATCATAGAGCTGTGAATCGACAGTAATAAACGCCGTTTTCACACCATCAGTAGCTTTATAGATCTTGTTCTGTGTGAACTGCGGCTGTGCTTCCAGCTTATAGGTAAGCATGAACCCTTGCTTAATCAGGATTTCTGTTATCAGTTCGTCTTCATTGAAGGCGAGGGTAAGTTGTTGTTCTTTCTGAGCAACATATTTATGGAACAATGCAAGGTTCTCTTCTTCACTCTTATCTGGGTCTGGTGCAAAATCCACACGGGGAAAACTGGACTTACTCAGCGTGAAAACCTTGAAACCGAGTTGGTCTAACTGCTGTTGGTCTTCTGGAGTAATGAGTTTCCCTTCATAAGAAGCTTTTATCTTATCATATACAGCTTTGTTGCGGGCAATAGTTTGGTCACTAATCTTCTTATACCCATGTTTGGCTGCAACATGTTTTGCAGGGATTGCTTCAGGGAACTGAACAAGGATAAACTTTCGTTTTCCACCACTATCTTGTAGATTGCAATTAACCACAGCATGTCCTGTTGTACCTGACCCCGCAAAAAAGTCAAGAATTATACAATCATCGCAATTGTTCATCCGTATTAAATACTCGATTAGTTTGGTAGGTTTGGGATAATCGAAACCATATATACCAAGAGCATTCAATTCGCTAGTAGCACTTTGGGTTCCACCAAAATTTTGAAGAAGAGAAATTACGTGGCTTTTAAACCCTCTATCCTTAACACATTCTATTGTGCCAGATTCCTGAAGAACAAATGTAGTATCTTGACCCTTGGTGTCTTTTACGGGTTGCCAATTGTTCTCTTCATTCATAAACGCATCAAATTGGCCACGTGCAGCCCAACCGCTTTCAATCTCAACATCATTTACAACCTTATAGTTTTCAACAACAATGTCTTCGTCAAAATGTGGCCATTGATTCTGTCTTGAAGGAATTACGCCGCTCTCAAATTCACATGGGAAACCTGCTTTCAATATAACCTTCTGGACTGGATTCTTAGGCCCATTCTTAACGATTGTATTTCTAATCTGTGCATTATTGAGCTTACTCTTGTCTGTAATATTGGGATCAACTAGATGTGGAAAATCAAACTCTGCTGCGTTTTTGGCATAGAGCAAAATATACTCGTGACAAGTCTTTATTTTTGCCTGATTATCGAAGTTTCCATCTGTTCCCCAAACAAACTGAGCAATAAAGTTGTTTGGAAAGAAAACCTCATCACAGATTTTCTTTAAATGCATAACTTCTTTGTCATTGATGGAAATAAAAATAATACCATCGGGAGTAAGCAAAGAACGGGCTTGAAGCAAACGTGCATAAATATCGCTCATCCAAACGCTATGTATACGACCTTCTGGAACGGTTTCTGTGTCTACGATCACGCCATTTTCTGTTATACCAGTTTCTTCCCAGTATTGTTTCTTGTCCTGTGCAAAATTATCATTATATGCTGTCAGAGCATCTGCATTGTATGGTGGGTCAATATAGATGCACTTAATTTTTCCCCTGTAACTTGATGATAGAATCTTCAGAACCTCAAGGTTTTCGCCTTCAATGATGATGTTGTCAGTTGTGTCAGCGTTGACACTACGTTCTGCATCGAAATGTAAAGTAGCGCGTGTAGGCGTAAAGGCATTACGCTTAGCCGCAGATTTGCCAAACCAACGGAACTCGTATCGTTCCGTCTCTTCTACACTGTCCGGATTGACGGCTTTCTTTACTTCGTTGATATCAAGATGGCCTTCCTGCGTGAACCAGTCAGGGAATAGCTCTCGGAGGGTGTTCAGACGTTCCTCGTTCATATCGGGAGTTAGCGTTATGTGGTCTTTATATGTTTCCATTTGCTTGGGTGTTTATTATTTGTTCAGCTTGCGCTTTAAATGTTGAGTATTCACGTATTGGGGCTCTATAAACAGCCTCGATGCCGAGAGAGCGGAAATGTTTGATAGCACATTTGATGCGGGCTATTTCGTGAGGAGTAAGGGCCTTTTTGTCGTTAATATCATTGGTTCCTTTAATCTCAACAACAAAATAATATTCTTGTTGATCTTGATTATTCCGTAAGGAAACACGCTTCAACACGACACCAAAGTCTGGCTCGTAGTTGCCGATAGGTGTAGGAATCTTATACCATGAAGGGAACTTCAAAAAACAAAGCACATCGGGGTTTTTGTCTTTATTGTCGGCATCAATGGCAAATTCACGTTCGAGTCCACTGTCATAGAGTGTTTTATCCCATACGCCATGATTAGGCGTTGAGACGTAATTGTCGCAAGCATCTTTTGTGAAGTCGGAAAAGTCGAAGGGATAGACCTCATTAGTTGTATTGTACTCAACAAATCTAACCAATTCTTCAAGTTGCACCTGTTTTATTTTAAATGCAGCCTGTTCCAAAAAGACTGGCGGATTCTTCAAATACTCCTTTGGGGTTTCTATCTCTTGAACGATACGCATTACCGAGTTGTAGCACAAGCCCGTCTTTTCGCTAAGGTCTTCTACCAAGTCCTGTGGTGAATAATGTCCTTTTAAGTCGCGATCTTCCGAACCAATGTATTCCCGTTGCGATAAATCCTCAATGTCGCCAACACGATAGCTGGAAACTTCGGCTTTGTATTCAGCAATAGAAATAGTGTTCAATTCCTCTATACTACGACGTATGATAGCATCCTCATCGAAACTTACGCGATAGGTCGTCTTCTTGGCAATTGTATTCCAGAACCTGCGAAACACACTCTGAATGCCCTCGTCTTTATTAAGTTTGAACGTTACACGATTCTGGTGTTTGCCTTTATGTGTATGCTTGAGCTTAGCACCTGTACCAGACTTGCCAAATGCCTTCTCGTTTTCGTTCTGATAGCTGCGGGCAAAAGTCTCGTATGTCTCATTAGGAACCACCGTGAGTTGATTGATAACTTCATCGTCTGGCGTACCCTCCGCATCATAAACACGTTCACCCTGCTGGTTTACACAGATACGAAGACCACGACCTATTTCCTGACGCTTCTTGTTCTCAGAATAGCTTTCATTGAGTGTGGCAATACCAAACACATTTGGATTATCCCATCCTACACCAAGTGCAGAATGAGAGAATACGAATTCTATTGTGCTGCCAAATGATAATAGTTTTTGCTTGTTATGCAGGATTTCGTCATAGATTTCTTTATTACTCTTATTGGTCTTCTCATTATCGGTGAATTCACCTGTAGAGGTCTTTGCAAAATAGAATCCTTGGACGGCTGTAACTTGTTCATCCGAAGGGGCTTGCCCATTATGAAACTCAGCATATACAGTTTTGTACTGCTGTTCAAAGATTTTCTTGATGACAGGATTTTCTGGGCTCATATAATTAGCCACCTTGTCAATGAAGATGAGTGAAAGATTCTTGATGCCTTTTGGCTTTAAACGTTGTTGGTTTTGGAAGTGACGGCGAATGAGCCATTCCAACTGTAATGCCCACACCTGTTCTTTATTAGCCGACGATGCACCCTCTTCGATGCTGGTGCCATTGGTGAACTCTACCACCCATTTACGAGTACTCAACTTCTTGTAAATGCGACTGATCGTAAAGTCAGAATAGGTGTCGTTACCAGATTTCTCTGCAAGGTTGTCGCCTTTCTTCAGGAAGTTGGAGTCTTTGAAGACAAAGTTCTCTTTGGTCTTGTTGTATTTCCAGAACTTCAACTTAACCTTTGGCTCTGTCTTTGTCTCTTGTACCTCACTGATTTCAATTTTTAGCGTTGCTTCGTCGTTTTTCTCAGTAACGGTGAGCACTTCAATCTTTTTGACCAGTCCTAAACGATAACTCTCACTTGGAGTCAGCTGATAGAGCATATTCACCTTCACGGCATGCGTGGCAGAATAGCGGAACTTGAACAACGGAGAAAGCTTAGCAAGCCATAATCTGGAGTTCTCTGTGTCCATACCTTCCTGTGGCTCGTCCATAAATACGATAGGGTGTGTGCGGGCAATAGCCTCGATGAAAGGTTTGTTATTGAATAGATCTTCGCGCACTTCCTGGTTCAGAATCTTATCTTCAGAATTGAACGAGGCCATTGTCATAATCATTATCTGAGGCGTTTCTGCAGTAATGAAGTCACGAAGATCACTCAATTTGGAACTATCGTACACGAAAGCATTGGGAGTAAAACCATACTTATCTTCCAACTGGACTTTAAAATTCTCAAATGTATCTATGGCTCCCTGACGGATAGGGATAGACGGCACAAGAACGATGAACTTGGTAAGACCATATTCGTTGAAAAGTTCGTATGCTGTTTGGAGATAAGTCAGGGTCTTGCCTGTACCCGTTTCCATTTCGATACATGCGTTCCTTGTTTCTTGAAGACTGGATTGTAAAGGATCCACTCCGTTTTCTGCTGCAATCTTGTTTATGTTTACCATCAATGCCTCCAAGGATAACGAGCAGTAGTTAGCCCGAATGTCCTCATCCGTTGCATTATCGTATGTGTTCTTTTCCATCCCACGAAAGACCTCCACCACACTTTGTATGGCAGTTCTTTGGTGTTCTGGAGTTTCTAATTTGAATATCATGTATCTTTACTTTGTAGGTGTTATGAGAGTTCTTACATCCACATCCAGAATGGTTGCAATCTCATTCAATTGTGTTATGGATGGCTGCACCTTATTGGCGCACCATCTAGGAATGTTGTAAATTCTTGTAAATTCGTCAATGCTGACGAATTAGCTGTGAACGATTGAATCTTATTAATATTTACTTGCATAGTAGTTATTTTGAAACAGACTCCATGAACTTCTTATTAAATAGTTCTTCTACACTAACATCTAATAGTTTCGAGATTTTTGCTAATGTCTCGATGTCTGGTTGTGAAGAATTTGTGCACCATTTGGAAACGGTGGATGGATTTACCCCCAATTGTTCAGATAGCCATTTGCTGGTTTTCTTCTGTTCTACGAGCACAATTTTTAGGCGATTTACGTCTTGCATACATTTCAAATTTTTAGTTTGGGTGTAAAGATAGTGAAAACTTTTCATTTCTCAAAGAAGATAGTACCTTTTTTAGAGTTTTTTATGAACATATGCCACAATAGCGGTTGCCTGTTATTCCCTCTTGCCTGCCATACCGCAAACGGTTCCCGTAGAAGGGTGTAGCCTAATACGCACTTTGTGGCGGAGTGCCACACAAAGATGCTTGTCTGCTTTCTGATGAGCAAGCTCGGTAGTCATTAGGTTTTTGTTTCCCTGAATTGAGCGCAGTACCTACGAGGTAATCGGCTTGCCGCTTCGCTCGTCGAAGAACTGCTGACGAGCTTCAAAAGCGTCATCACAAAGATGAAGGAGATGGCTAAATGAGGTTACGATTTGGAAACCTAACTCCTTCACCAATCCTCCCCAATTTGCATATCCCTGCATTATAGCCGCCCCTTATCAAGGGGCTCTAAATCCCCGTCTTGCCTCTATTTTTGGCCGAATTGCGTTAATCTTCTAAAATCGCTTCGCTTTTACAACCTTTTTTTGTAACTTTGCACCATCAAAGCTAATAAATGTCTACTTTCTACTAAAATCAAACAAAAAATCAACATGAGAAGACTCATAACCTTCTTTATTCTATCCTCATTATGTCTCAGTCAGACGATAGCACAGATAATGAGCACAGAGCCTGTCTGTGTGGAAACACCAGTAGGCAACGCACCTCGACTGCCCTATCAGGTGTGGGTGAAATACGCTGACGGTAAGGGAGAGTATCGTCAGGTAAGATGGACGAACGCCTCAGAGGCTACAGAGCAGGCGGAGGCTAATCCTGCCATTAACCCTGTGGGTACTATATATAAGGTACGCGGATTTATTCTTGGCGATAACACCACGTCAAATGGCTACCCCATTACGGCAGAGGTGAGGGTGGTGGATACAGTTCATAGTTCACAATTCATAATTCATAATACACCCATTCCCCAGGCTGAGCCGCTGCCGCTGAACATGGTGAGCATCGATGGCGAGAACAGGTTGACGCATAATCGCGACCTGGATATAGACCAACTTATCAGTCTGCCTGTAAAACAGCAACTCTATAATTATCGCGACACCTACGGCCTCTCTATCGAGGGCTATCCTGAATCTGACGGCTGGGACTCGCCTACAACGAAGTTGAAGGGTCACGGCTCTGGCCATTATATGTCGGCACTGGCCTTTGCTTTTGCCAGTTGTCAGGACCCAGACAAGAAAGCCATCCTCAAACAGCATATCATCGAGATGGTCGACGGACTGCGCGAGTGTCAGGAGCGAACCTTTGTATGGAATGAACAACTGGGTCGCTACTGGGAGGCACGCGACTTCGCCCCTGAGGAAGAGCTGAAGCAGATGCAAGGCACGTGGGCCGACTTTGACCGCTATAAACAGGGATACCAGAAGTATGGCTACGGTTATCTGAATGCCATCCCTGCCCAGCATTGCGTCTTGATTGAGATGTATCGTGCCTATAATAACGACAGTTGGGTGTGGGCACCATATTATTCTGTGCATAAGCAGTTGGCAGGACTCATCGACATTGCCACCTATATCGATGACAAAGCCACTGCCGCCAAGGCCCTGCTCATTGCCAAGGATATGGGACTGTGGGTGTGGAACCGTCTGCACTATCGTACCTACGTCAAGAGCGAAGGAACGCAGGCAGAGCGTCGTGCTCGTCCTGGCAATCGCTATGAGATGTGGAACATGTACATCGCTGGCGAGGTGGGAGGTATGGCTGAGTCGCTGGCGCGTCTCTCTGAGATGACTGGCAATGCTGAAGAGAAGGCCCATCTTCTGGAGGCTGCCAACTATTTCGATAGTCCAGCCTTCTTTGACCCCTTGGCTAAGAATATCGACGCCATCCGCACGCGTCATGCCAACCAGCATATCCCCATGGTGACTGGTGCCCTGCGCTCCTATCGTGGCAATCACAATCCTTATTATTATGACCTCGCCCAGAACTTCTGGACGATGATTCAAGGACGCTATCGTTATGCCATGGGTGGTGTGGGTAACGGTGAGATGTTCCGTCAGCCCTACTCGCAGATGACCTCGATGTGTACCAACGTCACCCACTGGGGAGGACGCGAACGCCACGAGCCTACCATGAACGAGACCTGTTGTGCCTATAATCTGGCTAAGTTGACCAAGGACCTGAATTGCTTCAATCCTGACGATGCCCGCTATATGGACTACTACGAAAGGGTTCTCTACAACCAGATAGTAGGCTCCGTGAATCCTCGCCAGTATCAGACCGTCTATCAGTATGCCGTTGGTCTCGATGCCTCAAAACCCTGGGGCAATGAGACGCCTCAGGCCACCTGTTGTGGTGGTACTGGCGTGGAGAACCACGTGAAGTATCAGGAGGCTGCCTACTTCGTCAACGACAACACCATCTGGGTAGCTCTCTATATGCCTACCACCGCCCATTGGGAACAGAAGGGCGTCACCATCAAACAGGAATGCGAATGGCCAGCAGAGAAATCTACCATTCGATTTGCAAACAATGCGGCAGCTAATTCTCAATTCTCAATTCATAATTCTCAATTCGCACTGAAACTGCGCGTGCCTTATTGGGCCACTGAGGGCTTCGACATCAAACTCAACGGCAAGAGCATTGCCAGTCACTATCAGCCATCGAGCTACGTGGAGATTCCTGCTCGCCGATGGTCAACGAAGGATGTGGTGGAGGTGACGATGCCCTTTACCAAGCATATCGACTTTGGGCCTGACAAGGTGGACGGCTACTGGCTGGGCGCCCTGATGCAGGGGCCGCTGGTGATGGCTGCCACCAACGTGAAGAGCTGGGACGAGGCCACCGTTGACCTATCCTCAGCCCTCAACAATCAACCTTCATCCTTCAACCTCGTCCCTGACTATGAGGGCGACAAGCACCTGACGCACTACTTCCGTCTGAACCTGCCTGCCTCAACAGTCAGCATGGTGGGCAATCTGCCTACTGACAGGTCGCAGTTGCGCGAGTTGCTCCTCATCGCCAAGAGTAGGATGGACGACCAGCAGGCATGGCACAACATGACGGTGAAGGTGCCTGAATATGCGCCATGGGCCAGTCATGGCTTTGCACGCATGGCAGAACAATACAAGCAGGCGCAGTCCTTTATGGAGGGCGCTGACGACCGCTATTCGCAGGAGGAGGTTGACAAGGTGGCCGCTGCCCTGAACGCCATCATCAACGCCATGCGCCCAGGCAACCTGGCTGAGCCTGAAGACCTGGAGGAGTTGCAATCGCTGCTGGAGAAGGTGGGCCAACTGCCTGCCAACGATCATATCGGTCGCGCCACGTCGTACGCCAACATGGTGATACGCTACGTGAGCGACGGCAGTGGCACGAAGGACATGATTGAGCGCGCCACCAACCAACTGAAAGAAATACTGAAATAATGATAAGAACAACACTGACCATGGCTCTGGCCCTGATGCTGACGCAGACGGCCATTGCTGACAACATTAAAGACAACTACAAGCGGGCCTTCGCCATTGGCTCGAAATACTCGAACAAGATGAAGTATGGCGACGTGAAAGTGCACCTGAAGCGTGGCACGCACCAGTTCTGGTACTCTGTGTTCGACGGTAAGAAGCAGATATATAAGGAGGTGGATGCAGACCAGAATACGGTAACCACACTCACAGAGAATCCTGAACAGCCACGACGCCGCCCTCAGTGGCAGGGACGACAGCGCCACTGGATGGAGGTGCCCGACGAAAAGGATGGATTCCGCATGTCGCCCGACGGCAAGATACAGGTGTTTCATCGCGACAACAACCTGTGGGTGAGGGAGAGCGGACAGGAGCATGCGCTGACCACCAATGGCGACTCGACTTATTACTATTCGGCCTGGGGCTCTTTCTCTGCCGATGGGCGCTATTATGCCACCGTACGCATCAAACCGGCACCGAAGCGCTATGTGTATTATGTCGAGTCGTCGCCCAGAAACCAGTTGCAACCGGTGCTCCACACCCAGGAATATGCCAAGCCAGGCGATTCGCTGAACTATCGTGTGCCAGTCATCGTAGAAATGGCTACAGGACGTGTGATAGAACCCTCCACAGCACTCTTCTTGCACCAGTATCAGGTGACGATGCCTCGCTGGAAGGACAACGAGCGCGTGACGTTCGAGTTTAATGAGCGCGGGCATAAGACCTATCGCGTCTTGGAACTCTCGGCCTCCACAGGACTGGTGCGCACGCTGATAGAGGAGAAGAACGACAAGTACATCAACTACAACCGTCAGCAGCGCATCGACCTGAAGGATGGGCAGCGTATTGTCTGGACCAGCGAGCGCGACGGCAGGAACCATATCTATCTGTATAGCGGTAAGGACTGCCGACAGGTTACCAAGGGGGAATACTATGTGCGTGACATTCAGCATGTGGACGAGGACAACGATGTCATCTACTTCTCGGCTTGCGGCATGAATAAAAAAGAGGATCCGTACCTCATACATTATTATAAGATAGGACTGAATGGTAAAGGACTGGTGTGCCTGACGCCTGAGGAGGGTAACCACAGCGTGACCTATACCGACGATATGGCTTATCTGATTGACATCTACTCCACAGTGACCACACCGCCAGTCACCGTGCTGCGCTCTGGCAAGGACGGACACATCCTCCGCACATTGGAGACTGCCGACATCACAGCGCTGGAGAAAGAGGGATGGAAGGCGCCAGAGGTGTTTGTGGCCAAGGGTCGTGACGGCAAGACAGACATGTGGGGACTGATTCAGCGTCCATCTAACTTCGACCCAAAGAAGAAGTACCCCGTCATCGAATATATCTACTCAGGACCTGGCGACCAGTATGTACCCAAGTCGTTCACACCGTGGATATGGACCATGTCGAGCATTGCGGAGCTGGGCTTCATCGTGGTGCAGTTGGATGCTATGACTACCTCGTTCCGAACACGCGCATTCGAGGAGGTGTGCTATAAGAACCTGAAGGACGGCGGCCTGCCCGACCGCATAGCGTGGATTAAGGCAGCCTGCAAAAAGTATCCGTATATGGATGTTGACCGCGTGGGCATCTATGGCAGTTCGGCAGGCGGGCAGAATGCGATGGCGGCAGTGTTGTGGCACGGCGACTTCTACAAGGCTGCTTATGCCGCCTGTGGCTGTCACGACAACCGCATGGACAAGATATGGTGGAACGAGCAGTGGATGGGCTATCCTGTTGACAGCTCATATGTGGAATGCTCGAACACGGAGAACGCCTGGCGGCTGGAACGTCCGCTGATGTTGGTGGTGGGCGAGATGGATGACAACGTGGATCCTGCATCGACCATGCAGGTGGTGAACGCCTTGGAAAAAGCTGGTAAAGACTTCGAACTGGTGGTGATTCCTGGGGCTCACCATACGATGGGCGAAAGCTATGGTGATCATAAACGCTATGATTTCTTTGTGCGTCATCTGTTGGGTGTAGAACCACCGAAATGGAGCGAACTAAAATGATTTAATAACTAAAAAACGATAACATCATGAAAAAGATTCTTTTCTATTTATCATTTATCATTTTTCATTTTTCATTTAGCCCCGCAGGGGCGCAGAAGGGTTATCCTATTACGCCTGTACCTTTTACCGCAGTGAAAGTGACGCCGGGCACGTTCTGGGGACAGCGCTTGGAAGCCAGTCGTAACACGACAATACCTCTTGCTTTCTCGAAATGCGAGAGCGAGGGGCGCTACAAGAACTTTGAGAATGCGGCCCAGCATCTGAAAGACCCGTCGAAGGTCTTTAAGGTCAATGGAGTGGGCTATTCCTTCGATGATACTGACCCGTATAAGACCATCGAGGGTGCATCGTATATCCTTCAGACCTATCCTGACAAGAAACTAAGGGCCTATGTGGATAGCGTTATCGACATTATCGCTACGGCACAGGAGCCTGACGGCTACCTCTATACAGCCCGTACGCAGAACCCTGCCGACCCCCACCACTGGGCTGGCGACAAGCGTTGGGTGAAGGAGGAAGACCTCTCGCACGAGCTCTATAACCTGGGACACATGATTGAAGGCGCCGTAGCCCATTGGCAGGCTACAGGCAGCACCAAATTCCTCGATATTGCCCGTCGCTATGCCGATGTGGTGTGTCGTGAGGTGGGACCTAACCCAGGTCAGGCCTGCGTGGTGCCTGGACACCAGATTGCTGAGATGGCGCTGTGCCGCCTCTATCTGGCCACTGGCGAAAAGAAATACCTTGACGAGGCGAAGTTCTTCCTTGACTATCGTGGTAAGACGCAGATAAAGCAGGAATACTCTCAGAGCCACAAGCCCGTCATTGCTCAGGACGAGGCTGTGGGTCACGCCGTCCGTGCGGCTTATATGTATGCCGGTATGGCCGATGTGGCAGCCCTCACAGGTGATCAGGGCTATATCGATGCCATCGACCGCATCTGGGACAGTATCGTCACAAAGAAACTCTATATCACGGGCGGTATTGGTGCTACCAGCAGTGGCGAGGCCTTTGGCAAGAACTATGAGCTGCCTAATATGAGTGCCTATTGCGAAACATGCGCCGCAATAGGTAATGTCTATGTAAACTACCGTCTGTTCCTGCTGCATGGCGACTCAAAATACTATGATGTGCTGGAGCGCACACTCTACAATGGCCTCATCAGCGGTGTGTCACTACAGGGCGACGGCTTCTTCTATCCCAATCCTTTGGAATCGATGGGCCAGCACCAGCGTCAGGCGTGGTTCGGCTGTGCCTGCTGCCCCAGCAACATCTGCCGCTTCATCCCGTCGCTGCCAGGCTATGTCTATGCTGTGAAGGATAAGGATGTCTATGTGAACTTGTTCCTGTCGAACAAAAGCGAACTGACTGTAGGCAAGAAGAAGGTGGCACTCTCTCAGCAGACCAACTATCCGTGGGATGGCGATATCACCATCACCATCGATAAGAACACCGTTGGCGAGTTCACCCTGAAGATTCGTATTCCTGGCTGGGTGAAGGGTAAGGTGGTGCCCTCTGATCTCTATTCCTATACTGATGGTAAGCGGCTCGGCTATCGTGTAAGTGTCAACAATCAGGAACTCTATCCTGAGAATCGTGACTATATCACCATCGACCGCAAATGGAAGAAAGGCGATAAGGTACAGATTCATTTCGATATGGAGCCTCGTGTTGTGCGTGCTAATAATAAGGTGGCGGCAGATAGAGGCATGGTGGCCATAGAGCGTGGACCTCTGGTGTACTGTGCCGAGTATCCTGACAATACGTTTGATATCTTCTCGGCACTAGTCAATCAGGAACCTCAATTCCAGTTGGGAAAGACAGAGATTGCAGGCACATCGGTGGTTACGCTGACAACGGATGCCCAGACCTTGGATTTCAACAAGCAGGGCAAACTGTCAGTAAAGGACCAGACGCTCACCCTCATCCCCTATTATGCCTGGTGTCATCGCGGCAGCGGAAAGATGCGCGTCTGGCTCTCTCAAGACCTGCGTGCCACCACTCCCGCTCAGCCCGCCACACTCGCCAGCCAGAGTAAGGTGAGCAGCGGTTCCAAGGTACCAGCCCTCTCTTCCATCAACGACCGCTTGGTGCCCAAGGACGAGAACGACCGCTCTATGCCCTACACCCATTGGTGGCCCAAGAAGGGTGGCACAGAATGGCTATCGTATGAGTTCCCTGCTGAAGCTACGGTTCAGAGTTGCACCGTCTATTGGTTCGACGATGCCCCTTGGGGTGGCTGTCGTGTGCCCAAGTCATGGCGCATTCTCTATCAAGATGCCCAAGGCCAGTGGCAACCAGTAACTGATGCCGACCATTATCCCACTACCAAAGGAGCAGCTTGTACAGTGAACTTCTCTCCAATTAAGACCAAAGCTCTGCGACTAGAGGTCACTCAGCCTGACGATTTCTCCTCCGGCCTGTTTGAGTGGAGCGTGAAATAAAAGAATGCACACAGGAGATAGAAACCCTGTGTGCATTCCTTTTATGTTTCCCCTTTTGTCTATTTCACATAGACCTTACGATGATTCTGGATGTAGAGACCATGTTGAGGTCGCTGGTGTAGACGACGGCCCAGAAGGTCGTAGAGGTCTGAGATCTGAGGTTTGGGACTAGAGGTTTCAACGGTATCGATATTGGTAGCTTGTTCCTCAGCCACACCCACGATAGGCATGGTGAGGCCGTTCCATCCTTCGATTACTGTCATGCCTTCGGCCTTGGTGATGAAGGCGGAGTAGTCGGCCATCTTCTCACGTTCTGTGCAGCGCTGCCACACACCGTCTTTCAGAAGATAGCTGCCCACGGGCGACTGTGACAGACTGATGAACAGACCACGTAGGTTGTTGTTGCTGCGTCCTGACATCTTGACGGCTTCGCCTTGAGTGTAATAGACGACATTGGCGGCAGTCGAGGTATATATATAAGGTATGCCAGCCTCGGGCTGGATGACGGGCTCCAGACAGAGCTGGGTATAGTCATCGCTGATGCCTGCAATGCTGTATAGCAGCATATCGTCAGGCACTTGGTAGGCATAGGGCAGACAGATGGTACCCCACTGATTGGGCGTAACGCTGAACTTGAAGATGGGGTGGTACAGCAGACGGAAGTCGGTGGCGCACCACCATCCTTCGCGCAAGTCGCCCTTGTTGTTGTCGGAGTCTTCTTTGCCATAGCTGCGCCAAGCATAGTCTACGGCACCCTTTTTGGAGCCTACGAAGCCGATGGTGAGGGTGTCGGTCTTGCCGCTGACATAGACTGGCAGGCTGGTGAGCGTCTGCCAGGCAGAGGGCGTACTGGGGATGTCGAGATAGTCGCGCTGCAGACGGGGCGTCTCACTCTGCTCACTACTGGTGTACAGGTAGCCGTGCTGGTCAGAAAGACAGTAATGCTGTGTGCTAGCTTTGCACTGGAGTTGATAGAGACCCTCGGGCAGTCCGCCGATGCGCTGCCGTATCTCCATGCTTTGCTGTTGCTGGTCAGCGCTGACGTTGCCCCACCATGCATTCCAGCATGTCTTGTCTTCGTGGGTGCCAGCACGTTGGTCGCCGCCAGTATAGGTGCCTATAATGGTCTCCCAGCCTTTGGTATCGTTGAATGAGGGCGATTGCGGCTGTATCTCCGATTCTGTCATGATAAGGAAGGAGGCCAGCGACTGTTGCAGCTGTTGGCGGTCGCTGGTGGCGATGGCTTGCTGCAGGGTGTCGCGTCCTTCGAAGTTCATGTGACGGATGGCGTTGGCTACCGTCAGCAAAGAGTCTACAACCTGCTGGTTGCGGGCTTCTTCATACGGTTTGAGCAGGGCTTCACGTCGCTGTGTCCACATGGCTCCGTCAGCCTGTGCGTCATCCTTATTGTCGAACAAACGGCGTAGCTCGATGGTTCCCAACTGTGCCGTACCACCCAACCAGCGGAAGGAGAGAAGGGCCTCGTCGTAGGTGTCGCTGGTGAAGATGGCCTGTTTGGTAGACCAGTAATTGTCTGACATCAGCGTAGCCTTGTTGACATCGCTGCTCTCGCCTTTCTTGCGGAGGTCTACCTTGAGGTACTCTCCAGCATTGCAGGACGACACACGGATGATATAACTTTGGTTGGGCTCTATGTCGAATGGTGTCTTGATGGAGCCGGCCCTGTCTTTCCCATGATTGGCAAAGGCCTGAAGGAAATAGCCCTCAGTACGTCCGCTGGGGAACACCTCGAACCAAGGCTGTGCCAGCGGCTCGCCAGTACCTGATACCCAATGGTCAAGACCCATCTGGAAGTCGTTGTTGAGGATGATATTACCACCCACATAGCGTAAGCCATCGGTAGTCTCGACAGTCTCGCCAGGCGACATATCCTCGCTGCTGTAATAGTCGCGACCACTATAGCTCTTGATATGCAGACGGTAGCGAGTGCCCTCGGGCGAGTCTTCATCCTCTACTTGATAGTCGGCCTCACCATCGTCGGGGGTGATGGTCTTCCATGCCTGCCAGACGCCGTCGGGTGCTTTTCGAAGAAGTTCCATCAGTTGGTTATACTCACCATCGTATTCGTGCCATGTAATGATGGCTTTGCCGTTGGCTTGCTCCACATGGAAGTTAGAGAAGCCGCCACGCATACGTGGCAGGTTTGGTACCTTTTCGTAGCTTTTATTATAGCCCATGCCAGTGAGCTGGCTGGCATACCATTGTCCTGCGGGTGTCAGGGTGCCGTTATTATAAAGCTTGCCTTTCGACTCGCTGTTCCAATAGAAATAGCGCTCCACATAAGGCATGTTGTTGAGCTTGCCGCAGATAGTCTTCACAGCCCACTCATTATCCCAGTCGGTCTTGCCGCTCTCGAATGCACCATTCTTGTTCCATGAGGCACCCCATATCCATTCGGAAATCCAGATGGGGCGCTTGTATTTGCTCTGCATGGTTCCTATCTTGTCGAAGTTGTCCACCAACCAATAGCAGTGCAGGTCGACGAGGTCGCAGCGCCAGCCACGTGCATCGATAGAATCAAGAAACTGTTTGATGAAGCCGGAGCCGTCGGTATAGTCGCTGCCATCCCATGAAGAAGGTGAGCACAGGCGCATACCAGTACGCATTAGGTTCTGCCAGTTGGCAAGGATGGTGTTCAACGACTGTGGGTTGTCGTCGGAACCGTTGCGTGGCTCGTTGTTGGTCTTCATGTGACAGGTCCAAGTAGCCTTGCCGCAGGCCGATGATGAGGGGTAGTCCTCGTAGAGATGGTTGGCCACGCACTCCACATCGGGGTTCATATCCTTACCCACATCCCATCCATAACAGCTGATGACGTTCAGTGTGTCGCAGGCATGAGCATCGGTACTGCTGGCCAGTCCTTTCTTGCCTGCTGTGTTCCATTTGAAGATACGATAGCTGGTAATCTTCTTATCAAGAATCTGCGGTAGGGTGGTCATTTCGATGTCGGCATCGTTGGCGATGAAGCAACGCTGGTAGCCATAGCCGCTCTTTCCTGTGGCGAAGGTGACCATATAGCCTCGTTTCAGTCTGAATGAGCGTATGCGGTTATTCAGCTTCTGGTCCGTCATAGTCACCATATAACCACCATCGTTTTCCAATCCGAAGGCATTGCACGAATCACCCTTAAGGTTCTGTTCGCTAAACACCGTGAGGGGCTTGTCGCTATTAGAATAAGGTAGGATCATGGAGCCGTGGGTGCCGTAGAACCTCACCTGACAGTTGATGTTGTTGCGAGCCACCTCGCCTTTGATCTTCACATGATTCTGAAGGAGGGAGGAGATGACCTTCGATGGTTTGATACGTTCGATGATGAGTACGGCATGGGTAGTATTAACAATATCAACCATACCATTGTCGGTAAAGGGGTCATCGCCGTTGACAACATAGTCTACGTCAGCGTTCAACGTCACGGAAGTGCTGACTTGTGAGACGGTTGTCTTGGTGTTGCCTGCCATACAATGATTACACAGGAACAGCAGGAAAATCAGGGTGGTGGTGATGGCTTTTGTTTTGTTCTTCATGAAGTTAGTTGGTAGTTAAACATAAAAAGCCAACGCTTGGTTTTCCAATCGTCAGCTTTATTGAGGTTCTTGTTGGACGACTCGGATTCGAACCGGGAATGACAGAACCAAAACCTGTAGTGTTACCATTACACCATCGTCCAATCGCTATTTAGCGGCTGCAAAGGTAGGAAAAATTTGGCATATTACCAAATTTTTCCTATTCTTTTGTTATTTTACCGTGATGAGGTAGTAATTCTTCTTACCCTTCTGAGCCAGCAGATACTTGCCGTCGATCAGGTCATCAGCAGTAATGGCACGATTCTGGTCGGTGAGCTTCTCCTTGTTCAAGCTTACGCCACCACCTTGTACCATTTTACGCATCTCCCCCTTAGAGGGGAATACGGGAGCTGCTGTAGTGAAAAGCTCGATGGCGGGCTGACCGAGCAGGTCCTTGGCAATCTCGAACTTCTCCACACCGTCGAACACGTCGAGGAAGGTCTGCTCGTCGAGCTTTTCGAGGGCTTCTTTGGTGGCCTTGCCAAACAGTATGTTTGAGGCTTCGATGGCCATATCGAGAGCTTCGCGAGAGTGAACCAGAATGGTGACCTCCTCGGCCAGACGCTTCTGCAGCACACGGCGACCAGGATCCTGCTTGTGTTCTTCGATGAGGGCGTCGATGACGTCCTTCTCGAGTGAGGTAAATATTTTGATATAGCGCTCGGCATCCTCGTCGCTGACATTGAGCCAGAACTGATAGAAGCGATAGGGTGTGGTGCGTTTGGGATCGAGCCAGATGTTTCCGCTCTCGGTCTTACCAAATTTCTTACCATCGCTCTTGGTGATAAGGGGGCAGGTGAGGGCGAAGGTCTCGACCTCGTTGCCCAGTGTGCGGCGGATAAGCTCGGTACCAGTGGTCATGTTGCCCCACTGGTCGTTACCGCCCAACTGCAACTTCACGCCCTTGTGCTGATAGAGGTACAGGAAGTCGTAGCCCTGAAGCAGCTGATAGGTGAACTCGGTGAAGCTGAGGCCGTCGCGAGCGGTACCGTTAAGGCGTTGCTGCACGCTCTCCTTGGCCATCATATAGTTCACGGTGATATGCTTACCGACCTCACGAGCAAAGTCGAGGAAGGTGAAGTTTTTCATCCAGTCATAGTTATTTACCATCTCGGCAGCATTGGGCTCTTTCGACTCGAAATCTAGGAACTTAGCCACCTGTGCCTTGATGCACTCCTGGTTGTGGCGAAGGGTCTCGTCGTTCAGCAGGTTACGCTCCTGGCTCTTGCCGGAGGGGTCGCCAATCATACCTGTGGCACCTCCAACGAGGATGATGGGCTTATGGCCACAACGCTGCAGGTGACGCAACATCATGATACCGCAGAGGTGACCGATATGGAGTGAGTCGGCAGTGGGATCGGTGCCTAGGTAGGCCGTCACCATCTCCTTCTGCAAGAGTTCTTCTGTGCCAGGCATAATCTGTGCCAGCATACCGCGCCAGCGCAGTTCTTCAACAAAGTTCTTTCTCATCTATTTCTTCAATATTTGTTTTTGAGGGTGCAAAGGTAGCACTTTATTTTTATATTACAAAGAATTTTCGTGCAAAACACATCCTGTATCACGGAACGGGGTCGTAGCCGCTTCCGCCCCAGGGATTACAGCGGAGAATGCGCCAGATGGCCAGTCCCAGGCCTTTGATGGGCCCATGCTTGATGATGGCTTCCTTGGCATACTGTGAGCAGGTGGGCGTAAACCGGCAGGCTGCTGGCGTAAAGGGGCTGATGCACCGCTGGTAGAAAATGATGGGCGTGAGCAGAATCCACTTCAGCACCATCATAAGCCATTTCCATATTGTCTTCATAGGCGGTGGAGAACCTTTTCCAGCAGGCTCTTCATTCGGCTGTTTATCAGATCCGATGGCACCAGCTGATTTGAGAGCCAGATAAAAGCCACAGCCACCTTCTGTTGAGGCTCAATGCCCTCGCTGAGTAAGTGCTTGTGGTGGCGGTAGGCCTCACGTATCTGTCTTTTCACACGGTTACGGTCCACAGCATGATGGAAGTGTCTCTTTGAAACACTAATGAGCACCTGGACGGGCGGCTGCCCCTCTTGGTGCTCTTTTTTCAAGTATATGACTCTCAGCGGGAAGGCTGCCAGTGAATGACTGTGGCCTCCTTCGAAGAGTTCGTCTATCAGTTTCTTGCTGATAATCCGCTCCTCCTTCTGAAATGTTGCTGGAGCCGTCACTAAAATATAATAATGTGGTTTAGTCTTCGTTCATCAGCAGATAATGCTGCAGTGCGCCTGTCATTGAAGGGAACTTCTCAGAAGGTGCTTCTAAATCCAGTCGCAGACCAGCGTCCTGTACTGCCTTGGCAGTGGCGGGACCGAAGGTACCAATGGCAATATCGCCCTGATTGAAGTTGGGGAAATTCTTGGTAAGCGACTCGATACCAGAGGGGCTGAAGAAAATCAGCATGTCATAGTCGAAGTTCTTGACTTCCTCTTCAGTGAAGTCGTTGCTCACGGTCTTGTACATCACGCACTCGGTGTGCTGCAACTTCTTGGAGTCGAGCAGGTTGGCAATAGAGTCGTTGTGTACATCGCTCATGGGAACAAGATACTTCTCGGTCTTGTGCTTTACCATCGCAGGCAGCAGGTCGTTGATATGACCTGTGTTTCCAAAGAACACCTTGCGCTTGCGGTACTGCACATATTTCTGGATATAGAGAGCAATGGTTTCGGTAACGCAAAAATACTTCATGTCCTCAGGGATAGTGATACGCATCTCCTTTGCAAGAGTGAAAAAATGATCGATGGCATGTCGTGATGTGAAAACAACTGCTGTGTGATCCAGAATGTTTACCTTCTGGGTTCGGAACTCGCGTGCATCCATTCCCTCCACCTTGATGAAAGGACGGAAAATCAGTTCTACTCCAAACCTGCTGGCAATGTCATAATAGGGCGACTTCTCGCTCGTGGGTTTAGGCTGCGAAACCAAAATCTTTTTAATCATTCTCTAATGTCCTAAAAATTTACCTTTAAAATATTCACAATCATCAACCACATACCGCAAAAAGCGAAGAGGGGAGTGATTTCGAGGGCACAAAAGTACAAAATATTTTGGAAATAAAGCCCTTTTTGCTTAAAAAAGATGAGCCAAGACTTATAAAATGCTAGAATTTTGTTTAAAAACAACACAAAACAGAAGAGAAAGGCCGCTTTTTCGAGTGAAAGGTCAAAGTACACCTGTAGCATTACAAGTGGATATAACAAGATGCACGAACAGACCATAATGAAAAGCTGTGCTTTTATGTAATGTATAGTTTTTTTACCGCCAAAGAACACCATTCCAACGAGGAATTGTATGAGCCACTTCGCACAGAAATATCCTATGAAGAGTGCTGACAGTAAAAACACAACGAGGGCGTTGCTGTCGATAATAAAGCTGGTGGTTATCTTTTCTATGGTCAGTATGTAGGAATCGATTCCTAACAGCAGACAGAGCATAGCGACGAAGACCATAAGTATACGTATCTCAGTCGAAGTCTCGGAAGTGGTGCTTTTGCGAGGTGCGCTGAAGAAGAACTTGAATTGCCAACTGATGTACTTGTTCAAGCGGGTTCCCAGGATGATGATAAGACAGAAGCAAATCAGCAGGATAAAGGTAATGGTGTTGTCGTTCCTGACAGAATAGGGGATGGGGTTGCCTGCCATACCGAAATTACTGCTGTGCGCCTGGGTGGTGCACAGCAGCGAGTCTTTAGAAAAGTAACCTTGATTCAGATAATCGTAAAGGTTTACTCCTATGGTTCCTGTAGTATCACTTGGAGTCAAGTCCATGTTATGGAATTAGAGTCCGAATGCACGTTTGATGTCATCCACACGGTCCAGTTTCTCCCATGTGAACAGCTCCACATCAATGGTCTTTGTTTCGTGATAGTGACTGGTGAAGGTCTTCTTCACCACTTCTGACTTGCGGCCCATGTGTCCGTAGGCTGCCGTCTCCACATACATGGGCTGACGCAGTTTCAATGTACGCTCAATGGCCTTAGGACGCAGGTCAAAGAGTTCCTCAATCTTCTTGGCAATCTCAGCGTCGCTCATCTTGACATTGCTGCGGCCATAGGTGTTCACATAGATGTTCATGGGCTTGGCAATACCGATGGCATAGGCCACCTGCACCAGCATCTCGTCGGCCACACCTGCTGCCACCATGTTCTTGGCAATGTGACGGGCTGCATAGGCAGCTGAACGGTCTACTTTCGAAGAGTCCTTACCAGAGAAGGCTCCACCACCGTGTGCGCCCTTGCCACCATAGGTGTCGACGATAATCTTACGCCCTGTCAGTCCAGTATCACCGTGAGGGCCACCAATGACAAACTTACCCGTGGGGTTCACGTAGTATTTGATGTCGTTTCCAAAGAGTGCCAACACCTTCTCTGAGTGAATCTGTGCTTTCACACGGGGTATGAGGATATTGATGACGTCGTCCTTGATTCGAGCCAACATCTTCTCGTCTTCATCGAACTCATCGTGCTGTGTCGAAACCACAATGGTGTCGATACGCTCAGGGATGCCGGCATCGCTATATTGGATAGTGACCTGACTTTTTGAGTCTGGACGTAGGTAGGTCATCAACTTGCCTTCCTTGCGGATATCGGCCAGTGTGCGCATAATGAGATGTGCCAGGTCGAGCGAAACAGGCATGTAGTTCTCCGTTTCGTTGGTGGCATAGCCAAACATCATACCTTGGTCGCCAGCGCCTTGGTTGTCCTCATCGGCACGATCCACACCCTGGTTGATGTCAGAGCTCTGCTCGTGGATGGCGGTCAGAATGCCGCACGAGTTACCGTCGAACTGATATTCTGCCTTGGTATATCCAATCTTCTTAATAGTATTACGGGCAATGGTCTGCAAGTCGATATACACATCGCTACGTACCTCACCCATGATGACCACCTGTCCGGTGGTGACGAAACTCTCGCAAGCTACGCGAGCCTTGTCGTCGTAAGCCAGGAACTGATCCAAAATGGCGTCCGAGATCTGGTCGGCTACCTTGTCAGGATGTCCCTCTGATACTGATTCTGATGAAAATAAATATGACATAACTATCTGATTTTGGGTGCAAAGGTAGTGCAATTTGAGCGAATAACCAAACTTTTCCGCACAAAAACGGCTCCGATACCCTTCGGAGCCGCTGATATAAAGATCTGAAACAGGTCGCTATTTCTTGTAGCATTTGAAAATTTGTTCCACCTCCTGCTTAGGCAACTTTGGTGTGAACAGACTGACCAAGAACACAACAGGGAAACCACCCAACATGGCGATGGCACCACAGTTGATGGGATTGATGGGGTTGCCCAGTAGCATATTGATGACCGTGAGACCCACACCCCAAATGAAGCAAGCCCAGACAGAGGCCGTGGTGGCATGCTTCCAGTAAAGGCCCAGCATGAACGGAGCCAAGAAAGCACCAGCCAAAGCACCCCAAGAGATACCCATGAGCTGGGCAATGAATGTGGGAGGATTGAGGGCTATTAGCAACGAAATGGCGATGAAGAACACGATGAGCACACGCATGATGACTACCTTGCGTCGTTCTATCTTCTCTGCCACCACATCATCGATGGTACCTTCTTCTACCTCGCCAGCCGCCGATTTCTTATCACGATAGATAAGGTCGAGCGTCATGGTTGACGAAGAGGTGAGCACCAGCGAGGCCAGCGTTGACATGGAAGCCGACAGCACCAGCAGCACCACGAGGGCAATGAGCACGTCGGGTAGGGTGATGAGCATGGCAGGCACGATAGAGTCGAAGGCAATCTTGCCTGTTGCCTCATTGATAACGGGGTCATAAAGACGGCCGAAGCCTCCCAGGAAGTAGCATCCACCAGCCACGATGAAGGCAAAGATGGTAGAGATGACGGTACCGCGCTTGATGGCGCTCTCGTCAGTAATGCTATAGAACTTACCCACCATCTGGGGCAGCCCCATAGTGCCCAGCGAGGTGAGGATGACCACACCCAGCAAGCCCCATGGGTCGGGGCCGAACCACGAGGCGAAGCCGCCGTTAACACTGGGATCAGCATCGGAAGGCAGCTGTGCCAGCTTGTCCACAGCGGCTGTCAGTCCACCCTGTGCATTGAGCACAGCGGCTATAACAGCCACGATGCCAAACAGCATGATGATGCCCTGAATGAAGTCGTTCATAGCTGTAGCCTTGTAGCCGCCCAAAATGACATAGACTGCTGTGAGCACCGACATGATGACCACACAATATTCATAAGGAATGCTGAAGCCCATCTCGAAAAGACGAGAGATGCCGCTATACACACCTGCTGTATAAGGAATAAGGAACACGAAGGCGATGATAGAGGCTACTACACGCAGCCCCTGGTCGTTGAAACGCGTGCCAAAGAAATCGGGCATGGTGCGACTCTCGATGTGCTGTGTCATCAGTTTCGTGCGACGACCCAGGATAATCCAGGCTAACAACGAACCGATGACGGCATTGCCGATACCTATCCATGCGCTGGAAAGACCATATTTCCAACCAAACTGTCCGGCATAGCCCACAAAGACCACTGCCGAGAAATAGCTTGTGCCGAAGGCGAAAGCCGTGAGCCAGGGACCCACCGAGCGTCCGCCCAGTACAAATCCGTCAACACTTCTTGCTTGCTTGCGTGAGTAAAGCCCCACGCCCACCATCACAATCAGGAAGATGATGGTTAAAAGAACTTTTATAATCATTGTTTTGTTATCTCGTTATCACGTTATTTCGTTATCTTGACTGGCGTTAGAAGGCCACCTGCACCTGTGCCTGCAGCCAGTTGTAATCCTTTGAAGAGATATTTTCTCCGCAGAGGCAGCGTGTGTACTGCAGCTGCACACGACATTTCTTATAGAACCAATACTGCAGACCTAGCGTCAGGTTGGTCTGATCCCAGCCTTCTACCTTAGTGTTGCGGTCGAAGGTCTCGCCAGAGGCTACCACGTCGAGGGCGTCGTAGACGGGGATGCAGGTGGTGACATAACCACCGCGGCTGCCCACCTCGCCGTCTTCACCGCCCAGCCACTCTGCGCGGATGCTGGCAGGACGTGCTTCCTTGTATTCACCCTTGCTATAAGGCGCGGTCTTGTATTCGGCACCCACGCTATAGCGGTTGCGCTTATAGTTGTCACCCACGGCGATGGTGGGATTCCATGCGGCAGTACCCACGGCATTGCCTGTGCCCAGATAGCCCGAGCCCACAAGGCGCAGTCCGTCCATGGGTCGCAGTTCCAGTTTGGCTATAAAGTCTTTCTGATTGTTGTTATCCTTGCGGTTGATGCCCTGTCCGCTCATCAGCGCCAGCTCATAGTGCAAGGCATTTTTAAAGAGATCACCAAAGACCATGAGGCCTTGATCTCGTCCATAGTTTACACCATTCAGGGGGTCGGGGCCTTCGCCAGCCAGATAGAGCACGGCCTGTGAATAGACGTCGATAAGTTCCAGTTGTGTAGGTGACATGGGATTTTCCATGGTGTAGCTATGCTTGAACTGTCCTAAGCGGACGGTTAGAGAGTTGTCTTTGGTGACGCGATAGTCGGTATAGAATTCCTGAGGAACACTCGAGAAGTCGTGCATAAAGAGGAACGACCAGCGGTCAGTGATGCGGGCTTTGGCCCAGAGCAACGTGCGTTTCAAATTGTAGGAGTTGGTCTTCTGACCATTGATGTCCTGATAGGACCAGCCTCCTTGTGCATAACCGTTCAGCGTGATACGGCTGGTGAAGTCCTTCATCCAGTCGATGTCAGCGTCTGACTTCTGTTGTCCCATTGCGGCTGTACTGCTAAATACAGCCATTGTCACGGCGAGTGTTGCCGTCATCCATGTTTGCTTTTTCGTACCCATGTCTATTGATTAGTTTAGTTAAAAAAAATGAAATTCGACTGCAAAGGTAACGATTATTTTCGTTTTAACAAAAAAACGGCGAACATTTTCGTATCTTTGCGCAAGAAAACTAATTACAACTAACAATATGAAACGAATTTTGCTCTTATTAGTAACATTTTGTGCATTAACGACTCTTTCGCCCATCAGCGCAAAGAAGAAGCTTACCCAGCAACAAACAGACAGAGAATATTGGTGTCAGGAGGCATGGAAGATGGCACAACCTGTACTTGAGTATATGGCGAAGGGAGAGTTGCAAAAGAACATGCAGACCGAGTTTTCACCTTCGTTCGACAACCGCAACCGCAAGGTGGTGTATATGGAGACCTTCGGCCGACTGATGGCTGGCATCGCTCCTTGGCTGACTCTGCCTGATGATGATACTGCGGAGGGTCAGCAGCGAAAGCAGTTGCGTGAGTGGGCGCTGGCATCCTATAAGAATAGTGTTGACCCAGAGAGTCCTGACTATCTCTGTTGGGGTGCTGCAGGTCAGAATTTGGTTGACGCCGCTTATATCGCCGAGTCGTTTGTCCGAGGATATGATGCCCTGTGGGTGCCACTGGACCAAGTGACGAAAGACCGTTATATTGCTGAGTTCAAGAAGTTACGTAGCATTGAACCGCCCTATACCAACTGGTTCCTTTTCTCCAGCATCATCGAGAGTTTCATTGCCAAGGCCGCTGGACTGAAAGAGTATGATGACTATCGGGTGATGACCACCATTCGCAAGGTGGAGGAGTGGTATGTAGGCGACGGCTGGTATGCCGACGGTCCTGTCTTTGCCTTCGACTATTACTCGAGTTACGTGTTCCATTCTATGTTCCTAGAGACTCTGCAGAACATGATTGACGCCAAGGCCAACACACGTTTGGAGTATAAGAAATACTACGACCGTGCTTTGAAGCGTGCACAGAAATATAGTATTATTCTTGAGCGCTTCATCTCACCTGAGGGCACCTTCCCTGTCTTCGGCCGTTCTATTCCCTATAGACTGGCAGCCCTGCAGCCCTTGGCCCTTGTGGCGTGGTATCAGAAACTGCCCAGTGACCTGAGCAATGGTCAGGTGCGTGCTGCCCTCACCGCTGTGATGCACCGCATGTATGACCAGCAGCAGAATTATAATGCCGGTGGCTTCCTCACTATCGGCTTCTGTGGTCATCAGCCCGAAGTAGCCGACTGGTACACCAACAACGGTTCGCTCTATCTGACCTCATTATCGCTGATGCCATTGGGCTTACCTGCCACACATGACTTCTGGACTTGTCCTGCTGAGCCTTGGACGCAAGTAAAGGCATGGAATGGACAATCTTTCCCAAAGGATCACCGCTGGGCTGATGATATCGAGACGAAGGACCGTTGGTAAGGCTTTGGACTTATTGCATGGCCGAGAAGCCGGTGAAAATGCCGTAGGCCACTATGCCCATAAAAACGAGCATGAATAGCGACAACATCAAAGTGATATATGCAATGGCCTGACTGATAAAGGTGCGGAGAAAGGAGTAGCCAGACAGTTGCTTTAAAGCTATGATGATATACAGATATGAGATGACACCTTCTATCATCGCATTGACACAGAACAGTCCCAGCAAGATGCCGACGATAGAGGTAATATTTGAGATATAGACCATAGCCACAAAGAACTCAGGGTACCTAAAGTCTGGGTAACCCGGACTGTGACAGAAAAAAAGATAGAGAGGCAATGACATGGCCAGCAACCCTACGAGAACAATGATAGGTAGGTGGTCATAGACAAAGCGAGTGATATTCTTAATGGTATTGATTAAAGACTGCTGAAATTCCTTGGCGGCCTTTGCCTTTTGGGCCGCAACATCGTCGACGGGAACGTTATCTGCTGCCTGAATTTCTTCATCCCCTGCAGTTTCGGTGAATCCCTGTTCGTATGTCTCAATCATTTGTGTGATGCGGTTCTCGCCATTGATATTGAAGCCGCTATCAACAATCATAGACAGGGCAATTAGAAGAAAATACATCTTGAAAGGAGGAAAATAGGCCATCTGCATGCCACTGAGATAGTCGCGAATCATGTAGCCTGGCCTGAGCAGCAGGTCACGGACGCTACGGAACATACTGCGGTTACCCAGTCCCCAGACGTCGAGAAACAACAGAAAAGCTGACTTCAGCGAATAGCGTCCTATACGTGCCGACTGTCCGCAGCGCGGACAATAGTTACCTTGAAACGTGGTACCGCAGGTGGCACAGGTGTGCTCCTGAGGAATAAGTGGTGCCACTTGATAAGGACGCAGTTGCCACTCCTTGAACTCACGGTATTTCTCCTTCAAATTCATCTCTCTAACGGTTAAGTGGAAACAAAAGCAGGCACCTGCACAACGATGGTGTAGATGCCTGCTTATCTTTATGTCGTTGGACCTATAGCTTAGAGCTTAGGACCAGCAGCTACGAGAGCCTTACCGGCCTCATTGCCTTCGTACTTCTTAAAGTTCTTAATGAAGCGGCCAGCCAGATCCTCAGCCTTCTTGTTCCACTCAGCTGCATCAGCGTAAGTGTCACGAGGATCGAGGATGTTGGTGTCTACGCCCTCAAGCTCTGTGGGAACCTCGAAGTCGAAGTAAGGAATCTTCTTCGTAGGAGCCTTCAGGATGGCACCGCCCAGGATAGCGTCGATGATACCACGAGTATCGCGGATAGAGATACGCTTACCAGTACCGTTCCAACCAGTGTTTACGAGGTATGCCTTAGCACCGCTCTTCTCCATCTTCTTAACCAGCTCCTCAGCATACTTTGTTGGGTGCAGCTCCAGGAATGCCTGGCCGAAGCAAGCAGAGAATGTAGGAGTAGGCTCAGTGATACCACGCTCTGTACCAGCCAGCTTAGCGGTGAAGCCAGAGAGGAAGTAGTACTTGGTCTGCTCAGGAGTCAGGATAGATACCGGAGGCAGTACACCGAATGCATCAGCACTCAGGAAGATCACATTCTTAGCGTCAGGACCTGCACTCTTACCATTTACCTTCTGGGCAATCTTCTCGATGTGGTCGATAGGATATGATACACGAGTGTTCTCGGTTACGCTCTTATCAGCGAAGTCGATCTTACCATCCTCAGCAACGGTTACGTTCTCGAGCAGAGCGTTGCGACGGATAGCGTTGTAGATGTCGGGCTCAGACTCCTTGTCGAGGTTGATAACCTTAGCGTAGCAACCGCCCTCGAGGTTGAATACACCCTCGTCGTCCCATCCGTGCTCGTCATCACCAATCAGCAGACGCTTAGGATCGGTTGACAGAGTGGTCTTACCTGTACCAGACAGACCGAAGAAGATAGCGGTATTCTTACCCTCCATATCAGTGTTAGCAGAGCAGTGCATAGAAGCGATACCCTGCAGAGGCAGATAGTAGTTCTGCATAGAGAACATACCCTTCTTCATCTCACCACCGTACCAGGTGTTGATGATAACCTGCTCACGAGAAGTAGTGTTGAAGGCAACGCAAGTCTCTGAGTTCAGACCCAGCTCCTTGTAGTTCTCAACCTTAGCCTTAG
>NZ_CAMJOS010000019.1 GCF_946407605.1 uncultured Prevotella sp. | reverse complement strand
CTGGTGATTGCCGTGTTCCAGCAGTGGTGCGGCACGAACGTCATCTTCAACTACGCACAGGAGATATTTACTGGGGCGGGCTATGACGTGGATGGTATGTTTATCGACATCGTCATCACAGGCATCGCCAACGTGGTGTTTACGTTTGTGGCCCTCTACACCATAGAGAAATGGGGACGTCGCACGCTGATGCTCATCGGCGCTGGCGGACTGGGACTGATATACCTGACGCTGGGCACCTGTTACTTCATGGAGGTGAAGGGCGTGCTGATGGTTTGCTTAGTGGTGACGGCTATCTCGGTATATGCGATGACGCTGGGCCCTGTGACGTGGACGCTGCTGGCAGAGATATTCCCCAACCGCATCCGTGGCGTGGCTATGGCTACGTGTACCTTCGCCCTGTGGGTGGGCTGTTGCACGCTGACGTTCTCGTTCCCCTCGATGAATGCGGCATTAGGCTCGAGCGGCTCCTTCTGGATCTATAGTGCCATCTGCATCTGTGCCTTCATCTTCCTGTGGCGCCGCTGTCCGGAAACGAAGGGCAAGAGATTGGAGGAGTTGGAGAAAGAACTGGTGAAAGGTGAAGGGTGAAAGGTGAAGGGAGAAAAGTAAAAAGATAAAAAAGATATGGTTAAAGCATGGAGAGAGTTGGTGACGATACCGACTTACGAGATAGGAAAGGCAGAGAAGAACCCGATATTCTTGGAGAAGAGAGTATATCAGGGGTCGAGTGGGGTGGTGTATCCGTACCCCGTCATTGAGTCGATAGCCAACGAGGCCACGCCAAAGGAATGGAAGGTGGTGTGGCTGGAGAACGAGTACCTGAAGGTGATGGTGATGCCCGAGTTGGGCGGACGCATCCAGATGGCGTACGACAAGATAAAACAGCGTCATTTCGTTTATTATAACCACGTCATCAAACCTGCGCTGGTGGGACTGACGGGCCCCTGGATCAGTGGCGGCATAGAGTTTAACTGGCCCCAGCACCATAGGCCCAGTACTTACCTGCCTGTGGACTGCGACATCGTGGAGAACGAGGATGGCAGTGTGACCGTATGGGTCAACGAGATGGAACGCATGTTCCACCAAAAAGGAATGGCAGGTTTTACGTTGCGTCCTGGCTGTTCCTATCTGGAGATTCAGGGCAGGGTGAGCAACCGCACGCCGCTGCCGCAGACCTTCCTGTGGTGGGCTAACCCCGCCGTAGAGGTGAACGATGCCTACCAGAGCGTGTTTCCGCCTGACGTGAATGCGGTGTTTGACCACGGCAAGCGCGCCGTCAGCAGCTTCCCCATCGCCACGGGCACCTATTATAAGATGGACTACTCGGCAGGTGTGGATATCTCGAACTACAGGAATATCCCCGTTCCTACCAGTTATATGGCTGTGAACTCAAAGTACGACTTCGAGGGCGGCTATGAGAACGACACAAAGGGCGGCATGCTGCATGTGGCCAGCCACCATTTCTCGCCAGGTAAGAAGCAATGGACCTGGGGTAATGGTGACTTTGGCAGGGCGTGGGACCGCAACCTAACCGACTTCGTCGGAAGTGAAAAAGGAAAAGTGAAAAGTGAAAAATTTGCTGCCGCCAATGATAATTCTCAATTCTCAATTCTCAATTCTCAATTAAAGCCTGGCTTCCGTCCTTACATCGAACTGATGGCTGGCGTATATACTGAGAACCAGCCCGACTTCACGTGGTTGATGCCCTACGAGGAGAAGCAGTTTACGCAGTACTTCATGCCCTACAGGGAGTTGGGCGTGGTGAAACAGGCCTCGAAAGACTTTATCCTGAATATTGAGTCCACCCCCGCCCCCTCCCCAAGGGAGGGGAGGCAGATTACCTTTAAGATCCTCGCTACAAGTAAACAGAAGGTTAGAGTGATACTGGAAGGAGAGAATGGAAAAGAGTATTATAATCAAGTTGTTACGTTGTCGCCTGAGCAGGTACTTGAGGAACATGTGGCATGTGGAGATGTATCGCTACAGGAGTTGTCGCTGATCATTGACCGCGCAGAGCATCCCAGGATGCTGCCCCTGCTGGAATGGCATGCTGAGCCAGACGAGATACGTCCTATACCTGACGCTGCTGAGGCCGCCCTGTCGCCACAGGACACGAAGACCGTGGACCAGCTGTATCTTACAGGTCTGCACCTGGAGCAGTATCGTCACGCCACATGGAGTGCCCTCGACTATTATGAGGAGGCGCTGCGTCGCGATCCGCTGGACTATCGCTGTAATATGCAGATGGGATTGTGGTATCTGCGCAGGGCCCGTTTCGAGAAGGCTGAGGGCTATCTGCAGACTGCCGTCAAGGTGCAGAAGAAACGCAACCCCAACCCCTACGACGGTGAGGCACTGTTTTACCTGGGTGTTGTCAGTAAGATGCTGAGGAAGATGAACGAGGCCTACAACTGCTTCTGGAAGGCCACGTGGAACAAGGCGTGGGCCGATGCCGGCTACTATGAGGCAGCCTGCATCAGCACGGCGCAGGAGCGCTGGGAGGACGCGTTGGACGAGTTGGAGCGTTGTCTTATCAGCAACAGCCACAACCACCAGGCTCGCGCCCTGAAGGCCGTCGTGCTGCGTAAACTTGGCAGGAAAGATGAGGCCCTTCGTTGGATAAAGGCGTCGTACGAGATAGACCACTTTAATTATGTTTGCATGGTGGAGGAGCATCTGCTGACAGACGACCCGCAGCCGCTGGAGCGTATGGTGAACCTGATGCACGGCAACATCTATAATTATCACGAGACGGCATTCGATTATGCGCATGCTGGACTGCTGGAAGAGGCTACGTTGGTGTTGCAGACAGCCATCGACAAAGGTGTGGAGGAGTCGCCGCTGACCTATTACTACCTGGCTTACTGGAGTCGTATGTCTAATGGCCTCGCTTATCTGCAGAAGGCTCAGACGGTCAGTCCCGACTATTGCTTCCCCAACCGTTTGGAGGATGCCTTGATACTGGAGTCGCTGAAGGAGTTGCCTGTGATAGAGGATGCTCGCATACCGTATTACTTAGGCTGTCTCTATTACGACAAACGGCAGTATGATGTAGCTATCGAGAACTGGGAGCTTGCGGCACAGAAAGACCCCACCTTCCCCACCGTGTGGCGTAACCTCGCCCTGGCACGCTATAATAAGCAGGGACGCCAGGAGGAGGCGCTGGCGTATATGGAGAAGGCGTTCCATCTGGACGAGAGCGACAGTCGCATCCTGATGGAGCTGGACCAGCTCTATAAGCGTATGCAGAAGCCCCATCAGCAGCGACTGGACTTCCTGCAGAAATATCCACAGCTGGTGTCACAGCGCGACGACCTGGTGCTGGAGGAGATCACCCTGCTGAACCAGTTAGGACGCTACGAGGAGGCGAAGGAAAAGCTCGATGCCCACCAGTTCCATCCTTGGGAGGGCGGCGAAGGTAAGGTGCCTGCGCAGTATCAGTTCTGTAGGGTGGAATTAGCGAAGAGAAGCCTCACCCCCAACCCCTCTCCCAAGGAGAGGGGGGTAGGTTCCCCTGCTCTCGATAAAGCTATTCGTTTGCTCGAAGAGTGTTTGGTTTATCCGCCGCATTTGGGCGAGGGAAAGCTGCAGGGGGCGCAGGATAATGATATCCTTTATTTCCTGGGACGCTACGAGGAAGGAACGGTAGGACCTACGGAGCCTGCCGCTGCGATGTACTACAACGATGCCAAGCCCGATAAGATATTCTATGCTGGACTGTGCTATCGCAAGTTAGGACAGGAGGATAAGGCGCGCAGCCTGTTTCATAAGCTGGTGAACTACGGCAAGCAGCATCTTTACGAGCATCAGACGATGGACTATTTCGCCGTCTCGCTGCCCGACCTGCTCATCTGGGATGGCGACCTCGACCTGCAGAACCGCATCCATTGTCTCTATATGTTGGCGCTGGGCTACGAGGGACTGGGCGACAGACAGCGTGCTGAACGCTATCTCGCCGAGGTGGAACAGCTGGATATCAATCACCAGGGAGCGCAGGCCCTGCGTTCGCTGATGGTCACAGCTTGACGCTGGAGATATCCACCAGGTTGTTGACGATGGCGTAAATGGTAAGACCCGCAGGCGAGTGTATCTGTAGTTTGCGGGCGATGTTACGACGATGGGTAATCACCGTATTCACTGATATGCAGAGGTGGTCGGCAATCTCTTTGTTGGCCATGCCCTGCACCAGGGCCACGATGACCTCCTTCTCGCGGTCGGAGAGCTGTTCGGAGTTCTGCGTACCGCTTTTAAATACCATATCAGTAATGTTCTTGGTTACATCGCTCTGCTTGGCCATCTCTTCCAAATGGCGGATGGCAGGCACGAAGATGCAATCCTCTACCATAGCATGTTGGCGCAGCCACACCTCGTTCTCGTAGATGTCGTGGAGGGTGGCTGTGAGCTGGTTATTGTGCAGTCCGTCCTGTGGCAAGTACTTGATAATGAGTAGTTTCAGCTCGCGCAACTTCTTGTCAGTAGCACCGTGATGTTTCGAGAACGTATCCACGTTATAGTCAGGAGCGGGATGCCCGTCGAGCAGCGACTGCACATAGGGGAACAGCGTCTTCTGTTCATATTTCATGTGACGACGAATCTCGTGGGCATACTCGTCATAGAATCGCAGAATGAGATTGCCCAGCGAGTCGTGCTCGTCGAGTGACTCCTGCAGCTCACGACGGATATACGGCAGTTGGAAGTCGAGGAAATAGGCATGACAGGCTTCCAGATAATGCAGCAGGGTGGGGACGGATATCTCCTTGTCGGCCTGGAACTCTCCATACCCATTAATGGTGAAGTTCACCACCGCCAGGAAGGTGTTGGTGTCCACGTGATTGTCCTCACAGGTCTCGCGTACCGTCTTGTCGCCGAATCCCAGGCTGATGCCAAAGCTGCCCAGCGACTGCAGCAAGTCGTAATTATCACGGATGAGCGAGATCATCTTATCGTCCGGCTCGTATAATTTCTGATTCTTCATAACTATGAACTATGCACTCTGAACTATGCACTACTAACTATTGATTACCGGCTGCAAAATTAGGCATTATTTTCCACATGTGCAATAATCACTTGTAGGTATTTTAGGTGTGGGAAACGGGATGCGTAGGGTGAAATGCCCCAATTTCATAATTTTTAGGTATTGTGGCATTGCCGTATTCGCAGTAATTTTGCAGCCGAAAACAAAACCAGGTGAATGGTGAAGGGTGAATGGTGAAGGGAGGATGGTAAAAAAAGTAAAGAGAGTATAAAGGTAAAAAAGATATGAGAAAGCTTTTCAGTTTAATGACAATGACGGCGCTGGCGATGACGGTAAGCGCACAGACCAGCGCTGGCGACAGCGTGCTGAACCATCTGGGCAGTAGCCGACTGAGCGTAGGAGGCTATGGTGAGATATGCTATAGCCGTAATTATTATAGTGATCACGTGAGTCGCTACTCACAGCCCGAGGAACATAAGAACGACCCCTCGCACGGTAAGTTTGACCTGCCCCATGCTGTGGTCTATCTGGGTTATGACTTTGGCAAGGGATGGACCTTCGGCACAGAGATAGAGTTTGAGCACGGCGGCAACGGACTGGCCTACGAGAAAGAAGACGAGGAAGGCGGAGAATGGGAACAGGAGGTAGAGAAAGGCGGCGAGGTAGAGCTGGAGCAGTTCTGGATTCAGAAGAGCTTCGGACGTGCTGCCAACCTGCGTTTCGGACATATCGTGGTACCTGTGGGTTTGAACAACGCCCACCACGAGCCCACCAATTTCTTTACCGTCTATCGTCCTGAGGGTGAGAACACCATCATGCCTTCTACCTGGCACCAGACGGGTGCGTCGTTCTTTGGTCGCTATAAGGACTTCCGTTATGAGGCACAACTGTTGGCTGGTCTTAATGCCGATGGTTTTACGAATACCAACTGGATCAAGAACGGAGCGAAGTCGCCGCTGGAGTACGACGTGGCTAATAAATATGGTGTGGCCCTGCGACTGGACAACTACAGCATTCGTGGACTGCGTATAGGTCTCTCGGGCTATTACAGCCACTCTATCGGCAACAGCTATCCGCGTAATGCCGCTGGCGTTGACGATACCTATGAGGGTAAGGTGGCCGTTGGAGCCATCGACTTCACCTACAGAGGACATAACTGGATTGTGCGTGGTCAGGCCGATTATGGTTATCTGGGCGATGCAGAGCAGTTGAAGTACCTCTATAACCGCGTAAACAAGAAGTCGCCCTATCACCACTCGGCCTTCGTCTCGAAGAACGCCTATGCCTGGGGCTTGGAGGCTGGTTATGATGTGTTCTCGCAGATTCAGAGCCTGCGTCAGCAGGACAGGAAGCTCTACGTCTTCGGACGCTACGAGCAGTACGACCCCTATGCCTCTGCAACGAAGGGCATCAGCTACAACTACACCGAGGTGAAGCGTATGGCTGTTGGTGTGAACTACTACCCGCTGCCAGAGGTGGTGGTGAAGGCGGAGTTCTCGAAGCGCTTCCTCAATAGTGCCTATAACAATGAGCCTGCTATTAATATTGGTGTGGCTTATGAGGGATTCTTTCTTTAATAGGTGAAAGGTGAAGGGTGAAAGGAGAAAAGATTTAGTGACTTCATGTTAAGTAACTGGGAATTAAGAGTATATAATTATAGTTACAATAAAAAAATGGTAAAGCAAATGAACAAGATTTTCTTTCTGTCTGCAGCCCTCTTGCTGGGAGGACTGACCCTGTCATCGTGCGGCGATGACGATGACAACAACAGCGGCAACAGTGGTACACCCTCAGAAGAGGCTTACAAGGACCGCAGTTATGGCAACGAGGCCATCGATGCCTGTGCCAAGACGGTGACAGCTCTGGAGGCTGCTAACGAGGTGATTGCTACAGCCAACCTCAACGAGACCCAGGAGACCGCCCTGCGTCAGGTGCTCACCAACCTGGTGAACAACGTCATCGTGCCTACCTATACTGATCTGGCTGATGATGTGGAGGACCTGGAGAAGACCCTCAACGGACTCACGGTAAGCACCATCACCCAGACTCAGATTGACAAGGCCTGCACCGACTTCAAGGCTGCTCGTCAGCACTGGGAGCGCTCGGAGGCTTTCCTCGGAGGTGCCGCCAGCGACTTCAGCATCGACCCCACCATCGACTCATGGCCTCTGGACCGTGCTGAGCTGCTCGACTATTTCAAGGGTGGTATGACAGCCGAGATTGAGGACGAGTCAACCATCCTGGGTTTCCACGCCCTGGAGTTCATCCTCTTCCGCAATGGTCAGAACCGCAAGGTGGCTGAGTTGCAGGGCAACGATACCTATAAGAATTTCGAGAAGGTGAGTGGTGCCGACGAGCTGAAGTATGCCCAGCAGGTTTGTAAGCTGCTGAAGGAGCGCTGCTTCCAGCTGCAGGTAGCTTGGGAAGGCGAGAAGAACGCCAATCGTGTAGCAGTAGTCAAGGCTGCTGGTCTCGACTATCAGACGGAGAATGGTCTCAGCTATGGCGAGAACCTCATCAATGCTGGTGTCGCTGGTTCTAAGAGCACTTTCCCCGCGCTGAAGGATGCCATCGCCCAGGTGCTGAGCGACGACGAGGGCTCGTGTGTGGCTATCTGCAACGAGGTGGGTACGGCCAAGATAGCCAACCCCTTCACCAATGGCGACATCGCCTATGTGGAGTCACCCTATAGCTACAACTCCATCACCGACTTCCAGGATAATATCCGCAGCATCCGCAATGTGTGGTTCGGCTCGCTCAACGGCAATGCCGCCCAGGGTAGCTTCCACAGCTTCTTTGCTGGTGTGCAGAAGACTGACGTAAACACTTCTGTGGAGGGTGCCTTCGATAGCGCCATCGACAAGATTGGCAAGATGCCGTCACCTTTCGTGAAGTACTGCAGCATTATCTGGAACAAGGACTTCGACGACCCCGACAACTGGGAGTCAACAACTGAGGAAGAAGAGTAAATCCTATAACATACGCTTATGAACAAACTATCACGATTAACCATCGTGACCATGCTGGCAGCTCCTGTGCTGTCAGCATGTTCCGATGAAGACAGTTCGACTGTCGAGAACCTGGGTCCGTTGACACCTGAAGAAGAGGTGTTTGGCAAGGCCACAGGTAATTTTACTGCCGAGGAATGGTTTCCTGGCGGTGAGTTAGGAACGACCGAGAAAGCCAGCTATTCGGCACCAGCCCCAGCGCTGGCCAAGATCAGCGGTATGGAGGAGGACTTCAACGTGGGTGAGGACTTCTTCGAGCATCTCTACACCATCGACCAGGAGCCGCGTAAGGGTCTTGGTCCCGCTTGGGTGCGCAACAGCTGTTTCCATTGTCACCCCAGCTATGGTCACGGCAAGCGTCAGACGGAGTATCGCGCCAACACCGTGGGCAACGGCTATCTGTTGGTTATCTATCATCCGCAGGAGGCTTTCACCACTGATGGTGTGCGCTATACCACTGAGACCTCGGGTTATATCAGCGAGGTGACGGGTATGCCTCAGACGCAGGCCATGCAGCCCTTCAAGGCACCTATCGACGAGAACCAGATTCAGATTCAGTGGAAGAGCGTCAGCGAGATGCCCAGTGGTCTGTCTATGACCTTCCCCGATGGTGAGAGCTATGCCCTCATCTATCCTGAGGTGACCATCCCTGTCTCGGCCTTCAATACCAACCCGCAGCCTACTGACTATGAGGTGCGTCTAGAGTCGACTATCGGCGTCTATGGCACTGGTCTGCTCGACGCTATCAAAGATGAGGATATCGAGAGCCAGTGGGCCTCTGAGGCACGCTTCGTTGACATGAACCCCAATATGTGGGACAAGGAGGCTGGCACCTTCAAGGCTTCTGCCTACTATAGCGCAGGCTACAACGACACAGGCTCTTTCCGTGGCAGTCATGGTCCGCTGAAGCGTTTCACCTATGCCATGACGCGTGGTACGCTGCAGGACGGTGCTGGTGCCAACGCCATCTGGAACATCACCAACGTGACGCGCTCAGACCGTCACTTCCTCTATACCACGCCAGCTTGGGCTAAGGCTATGAGCGAGGATGCAGAGGTTATCGCCTATATCAAGTCACACGGCTCGTCGCCCCTCAGTCCCCTCTATCCTTACTATGCCGATGGTACTGACGAGGGCATCAAGGCTCGTGTCAACGAGATTCTCTCTTGTAATAACATTGGTAAGAAGGAGACCTTCGACAAGTACCTGTTTAATGGTGCACCTTACGACGGTAAGGACGAGATGAGCGACAAGCAGTACTATCAGTTTATGGTGTGGCATCGCGGCCTGGCTGTGCCTGCTGCCCGTAACCTCAACGACCCTGACGTGCAGCGTGGTAAGAAGCTCTTCACGGATATTGGCTGTGCCCAGTGTCACCGTCCCTCTTGGCAGACAGGTTCTGACAATATGTGGGTCGATGCTGCCACGAAGGCTTATGCCGATGCCAACCACCTGGCTAAGGACGGCGACTATACCAAGCTGTTGCCGAAGTACCCCAACCAGACCATCTGGCCCTATACCGATATGGTGCAGCACCGTCTGTTCATGGAGAACGATATCCGCACAGGCTGGTGTCGTACTACGCCTCTGTGGGGTCGTGGCCTGAGTCGCCGACTCACTGGTGCTGACGATCGTCTGCACGACTGCCGAGCACGTACCGTCATCGAGGCTATCATGTGGCACGGCTACTCCAAGCAGTCGCAGGGCTACAGGGCTGTAGAGAAGTTCTACAACCTGCCTAAGGTGGATCGCGATGCTATTGTGAAATTCGTAGAGAGCATCTGATGAGACATCTTCTGATAGTTCTTTTTGCCCTTTGGCAACTCTCTTCGGTGGCAGGGTCCTCGCATCAGGCTCCTGTCACCCATCACCCTCGTGTCCTGCCTCAAAAGCAGGCCGCCCATTTCTGCAGACTGCTGCTCAACGATGGCGAGGGACATATCTATCCCGTCAAGGTCTATGCCCAACGGCTGACCACCCTGCTCTACACTGAACCCCATTATGGTGAGTTCAGTGCCGAGCAGGTGTTTACGGGTTTCATCTTTTTCTATGAGGACTGGGCGCAGCTGCCTATGGCTTTTGGCGACGGACGAGGTCGAATGCTGATGGAGGAGCTGCATAGTGGACAGACGCTGCGCATCTTTCCGCATGTCCAGGGTAGGGAAGCCGTCTGGTATGCACCCACCGACAACCTGCCAACCTCTATCGATGCCGAACATCGTAAGTATATCAGCGAGGTGTTCGACCGTCTTAACGCTGCTGTGCACGACGCCAACTGGTCGCTTGTCGATGCCTTTATCGACAAGATGATTCAATACCAGTGCCGCTTTGGCAAGGCTAAATAGTCACCACGTTCTGGGGTTTGCCTTCCAGGAACGAACGCACATTGTCTGTTGCCACCTGAATCAGTCGTATGCGGGCTTCCTTCGAGGCCCAGGCAATGTGGGGTGTGATGAAGGCGTTGGGCTGTTTCAGTAACGGATTGTCTATGCTTGGCGGCTCCTCTGTCAGCACGTCGGCACAGAAGGCTGTCAGGCGTCCTTCGCTCAATGCTTTGGCTACAGCCTCATCGTCCACCAACGGGCCTCGTCCTGTGTTGATGAGGATGGCTGAGGGCTTCATCTGTCGCAGGGTGTCGTCATTCATCAGATGGTGTGTCCTCTCTGTCAGCGGACAATGCAGCGACAGCACGTCCGACGTCGCCAGCAGCTCTTCCCACGATACTTTCTCAATGCCTGCAGGCAATGTGGTCTTGCGGCTCATGGCTTTCACCTTCATGCCGAAGGCGAGTGCTATCTGTGCCACATGCTGTCCTATGTTTCCCATTCCCACAATGCCGAACGTCTTACCAGCGAGCTCTGTATGCGGAAAGTCCCAGTAGCAGAAGTCAGGGTTACGGCTCCATCGTCCCTCGCGATTGGCTATGGCGTAGTGCTCTGTGCGGTTGGTGACGGTGAGGAGATGTGCAAACACCATCTGCGCCACGCTCTCCGTGCTGTAGGCAGGCACGTTGGTCACCGTGATGCCCCGTTCGCTGGCTGCCTTGATGTCCACCACGTTATAGCCTGTGGCCAGCACGCCGATATATCTCAACTTGGGCAACTGCTCCATCACCTCTCTGCTGATAACCACCTTATTGGTCAGCACCACGTCGGCATCAGCGGCTCTCGCCACCGTCTCCTGCGGCTGCGTGCGGTCAAATACTGTCACCGTTCCCAATTCCACCAGTGCCTGCCACGACAAGTCGCCAGGCTGCGCCGTATAGCCGTCAAGTATCACTATCTTCATAACCTTAGCTTTTTAGTTGTTCCTTATTTGAGTGCAAAGATACAAAATAGCGCGTGAAATGCAAATTTCTAATAAAACTTTCTTCGATTACGAACTTTTTTGTATCTTTGCATCTGGAAAATGTTGTTGCAAGGTTTGAAACATAAGTTGCAGGCTCTGAAACATATGTTCCAAGCCCTGAAACATAAGTCTCAAGGCTTGAAATAGAAGATATCAAGTACACAGGAGAAATAAATAGTTAGGACTAATAAAAAATACATAGAAAGATGGCAAGTTACGTACTACAAGAATTACCGAATGGCATGGGAGACGGCGAAAGCGCTCTGTTTCCGAAGATGCAGATTTACACGATGTTCGACTACGACAAGGTGGTGGAGTTGATTCACAGCTATTCGCCCTCGTTCAGCGAAGGCGTCATCCGAGGTGTGCTCGACGGGCTGAACGAGGCCATGAAATCGGCATTGCCCAACGGACACAGCATGAAGATAGACGGACTCGGTGTGTTCTCGCTTTCACTGGGCTTCAGCGACGAGAAGTCTGGAACCTCTGGCGATGAGCTGAAACGCAAGGAGAACTACCGTCATGTCTGTGCAAAGGGCATCAATTTCAAGGTCGACCAGGAACTGATCAAGGACATCAACCGCGAGTCAACCTTCGAACGGGCGCAGCCAGGCGTGCAGCGTTTCGAGACTCCGGACTCTACACTCGAACAGCGTATGCAACGTGCCCTCAAGCTGATTAGCGAGCGCGGCTATATCACGCTGAGCGACTATGTCATTGCCAACAATGTAAGCCGTTCGATGGCCTCTCGCGACCTGAAGCGCATCACATTAGATCCATCCTCAGGCATCATCGCCAAAGGAAATCATTCACATAAGGTGTGGGTGAAAGATTCATAATCGTTCCATTTGGTCAATTCAATTAGAATGATTACCTTTGCAAGAAATATAATCAAGAGAACCGCTGATCAATAGTCCCCCTGTTGAACTAAAATTTTTTAAGATTTTCCGAAAAATATTTGGAAATCCCGAAAAATCGTACTATATTTGTACCCAAAAACAACAAAGATGAGAATAATATCCAAAAGTACATTGGTTGAATACTATACCAAAAATCCTCAATCTAAGACAGCATTGGAGGAGTGGTATGAAAAGACGAAGAAGGCGGAATGGACTTGTTTTTCAGATATTAAGAACACATTTAACAGCGTAGATGCTGTTGGTAATCAGAGATTTGTGTTCAATATCAAAGGCAATGACTATCGCCTTGTGGTTTTGATTTTGTTTACGCCCAAGACGGTATATATCCGTTTTGTTGGAACACATTCTGAGTATGATGCAATTAAGGATATAAAAAATATGTAGGTATGGCACAGATTAAGAGCGAAGCTGCCTATAGAGCAGCGATGAAAAGAATTGATGAACTGCTTAAAGTGGTTAATGACTCTACTCCAGCTGATGACCCCAATTATCTGGAGTTGGATATGATTTCTGATATGGTAGCAGAATATGAAGATGTTCACTATCCCATTGGTAAACCTACGCTGATAGATGTCATCAAACTACGTCTCTACGAAATGGGTATCACACAGACAAAACTTGCAGAGATGCTTGGTCTCAGCAATGCTCGTGTCAGCGAAATCATGAATGGCAAGAGCGAGCCTTCTCTGAAAATAGGCAGAGAATTGAGCCGCCAGCTGAACATCGATCCAGCTGTGGTTCTGGGAGTGTGAAAATCTAATCTGTAGAATCGAATAATCAGGAGACCCCTTAAACATTATTAAGACGATGAGAATGAGGAAAATCTTTTTTTTTTTTCTTGTGGTACTTTTTACTAGTTGTCATGGGGATTTCCATGAGCTTAGTGAAAAATATGTGTATTGTGAATACACGATATCGAAATCCCTTAGTAATTCTAGATGGACTGAAGACGGTAAGTATATTCCTTACGAGGTAGTTGTTGGAAGAAAGGTTACGAACTATAATCATGATAATGATTTTATAATAGTACATCAGGTAAACCAGCATAATCGTGAGAAAGTACATCACTACTGGATTATCAGACTTGCCGATGATATGATATGGGGGCCATTGCCAAAGGATTCTTTTGACATGAAGTGTAAGGAACAAAATGTGAAGATAAGTTTAGATCCTAGATACGAGTCAGATTAAATCTGAAGTATTGTTTCGAAATTATGAAGACAATTAAACTATCATTCCTGTTCCTTCTCTTTGCGCTACCTATGCAGCGCTTTGGGATAGTTTGTATATAAAGGAAAGAAGGTGGTAATGTAAGAATGAACAAGTTAAGGTTTTATTATATAATTATAGGATGGCAGGTCCTTGACACATTCTCATCAGGCATCATCGCCAAAGGAAATCATTCACATAAGGTGTGGGTGAGGGGTAAATAAAGGCTCATGGGGGTCTCTTGATCAATTTTTGACTTGAATATTTGGAGATAAGAGAAAATGTTTGTAATTTTGCAGGTGCAATCCGAAAGGAAAGCAAAGACATAAGCTCGATAGCTGCACAATCACCACCGTATAACTACGAGCAAATAAATGTTATTGGAGCTGTACCCCAATGGGCGCAGATTTCCCGTATACATTTGTGGTTTGTGGTGAACCGTGCAGCGTATGGCGAAGGTCTGCGCCTCTCGTGTATATTTTGTTAAACATAAATTTGAATGATTATGAAAAAAGTATTGCTTACAATGGCAACAATGTTTGTTGCATTATGTGCAAATGCACAGTTTTATGGTGGAGGTACACTTTGTTATAAGTCCGTAGATGTTCCTGGCAAGTCGTCAAAGAGCAGTGCCACATCCTTTAAGATTGCTCCAGAATTAGGCTACAACATCAATGAGATGTGGGCTGTGGGTGTCGGCGTGGGATATATGTCAACGAATATGGCAACCCAGACGACAGGTAATATTGGCGGATTTCTTGATGTAACGACAACTGCGAAACTGGAAAAGGACGTCACTATTCTGACCTTTTCTCCATACATTCGTAACACCCTTGTTAAAAGCAAGATTGCCAATCTCTTTGTTGATGGCATGTTTAATTATACCAAGGTGGATTATGATGACAATAGTACCAATGCTTATGGATTCGGAATTTGTCCAGGTGTCTTGGTAAAGCTTAGCGACAGCCTTTCGTTTGTCACTAGACTTGGTGGCATTACTTATGCATCGTCAAAGGACGATACTCCAGGTGCGGAGAGTAGAAATGGATTTGAGTTTAACCTGACTTCTCTCGATAACTTAGAGTTTGGCCTCTATTTCAATTTGTGATAAGACCTAAGTGAAGAAATAGAGTTGTAATCAATGAAGAAGAGTATCTTACAAATTGTGTGTGTCCTGTTGTTTGCAATGACAACGATGGCCATCCGATGCGATGATGATTTTCCAGGCGAGAACGAATATGTGATGTCTGAAGACAATGTGCCTCAAGAATATTATCATACGACAATTTCCGCTAGTTATTTCCAACAATGCATTGTTGGTTATGGCTGGAAACTTGATGAGTCATGGAAAATCAATGCAGATGGTGTCGCTTCATTGTATATCATAAATGGTGAGTCTGAGTTTATCCCTAAAGACTTGTATTTCGACAAAGACTCTATAACTTTGTTTTTGTTCAAGCAGAACATCAATGAGAGGCAGTCGGATGCCTACACCTACGATGTTTCCAAAAATCTGATTGTGAGCAAGGTTGTTGACTATATGCAACTGGCCTATGCAGACTCAACCAATATCAAATTAATTGAACGTATTGGCAATTCCTACTATGCTAACTATTATGAACGTATGTTGCCATACGAGTTGAATGCCCTTTGGAACGGTTCTAAACCTGAGGATAAATGAATGCTCGCCAAATAGTCATAATCCTGACAAGTGTTCTGTTGTCTGCTACAGATGTTGTAGGACAAGAAATCCACCCTTTTGTTAAAGGTGGATTGACAATAGGTTTGTTCGATGGCTTTGCCGCAAGTAAGGAAGACGTTGGGCACATGGGATTTAACTTTGGTGGTGGCGTTCAGATACCTCTTAGCAAAAACAATAAAACGTTTTTGGAGCCATCACTCAACCTGATTTCAAAAGGAAATGTTTACGAACCTGAAAAAGCTGGTGGCAGGGTTATTTTTGACCTTTTTTTTGTTGAGACACAAGTAGACCTTGTTTTTCGTGGAAGGATGGGATCTCATTGGGTATTTGTTGTGGGAACAGGTCTCTATGGAGCTTACGGCATTGGAGGCAAGGCTACTTCTACCAATGGTGTCACCTGGTATCGCGGAATACCAGTGGGAGAGTCTCCTTCCATGTATGATGATGTCGTTGGAGCCAATCGTTGGGATGTTGGTTGGCGTTTTGTAACTATCGGTGTGGATTATCATCATTTCATGTTCCGTCTTGAATATGAATTGGGATTCCTTGAACAATTCAACAAAACTTTTTACTATAATTCATCGGAGAAATATCTTGGAAGAAATGCCTCATATTCATTGAACTTGGGTTATCGCTTCTAGATTATGCGGTTCTCCTGTTCATTTTTTGACTTGAATATTTGGAGATAAAAGAATATGTTTGTAACTTTGCGTCCAAATGATCAGGAGGACCGTCCCCACTGATTCTTAAAAGAAGTACATTCTAAAAATCCAAGTAAAAGAAAATAATGAACGAATTAGTAATTATGTTAAAGGCCCATGAATTTAGCAAGGCTAAACGTCTTCTGCAAAAGAGACTTGAGGAACAGTCAGATGATGTTTACTTGCTAACCCAGATGGCTAATGTACTTTGGAATCTAGGTCAGGATGAAGAAGCACTACTTTTTGCTGATAAAGCTCTAAATGTTAATTCAGTCTATCCTTTGCTGATATATACACGAGGACAGATTTTGTGGTCGCTGGAAAGATTCGAAGAGTCTATAGAAATGTGGAATAAACTCCTCCACATGGATTTTTTAGATGTGTCAGGAAATGGATTTGGAAATAAATGGGCCAAATCAGTAGTGAATGATGCCCTTTTTTATAAGGCAGATTGTTTGTATTGCCTTTATCGCAAAACAGAGGCAAAGGAATGCCTTTCGGAGCATATGGCTCATAGACGGAAAGGACAAGAAAGTGATTTCACTATAAAGGAATGCTGGGATTTCATGAGAATTCTGGAATTCTCTTTAGACAATCCTGATACAAACTCCATGGATGATTCGACTGGTTATGCTTCGTCAATTCAAAGTCATAGAATTGAGAAACACATAAAGGAACTTGCAAGTAAGAAAGATTGGACACAATTAATTAGATATTTAAAAAGGAAATGCGAGGAGTTTCCTAAAGAATATTGGTTTAAAACAGAACTGGCAGAATATCTATATCTTGAAGGCAACAAAGCTTGTCTGAGATATGCAAAAGAGGCTTTTGATATTGCACCAGATGATATGCTCGTTGTCTATAATTATGCTTATTCTCTTTTTATAAATGAAAGGTACGAGGAAGCGGAAAATGCATTGATGATCATTCGTGAGAAAGGGCTTGATTATATTGCATATAGTGAACATGGTGAAGGAATGCGCTGGGCCAAGAAGCTCATGCGGGATACAGAAAAATTATTGGCGAAGATAAATACGAGGTCCTAATCATGGGTTTTCTGATCATTTGAGCAATCTCAGGGACAGTTTTTTTGATTGAGAATGAACAGAGATCGTCGAAAATAAATGATTATTTTTGCAAATAAAATATTGTTTGTATGAGAAATATATTAGTTTTTGGATTGGTATTTATACTTCAGTCATGTGTTTTTTTCCCAATATGGGAAAACTTCATTGGTATAGACGTGGAAAATAACAGTGACGACAGTTTACTAATATACTTGGCCTCTGGAATGTCACCAGCAAATCCAACGGTTTTTCCTGACACATGCTTGCCTCAGGACGCATATGTTGGCGAAAGAAATCTCCCTCATGTTAATGATAGTATTTCTGGTTACTTGGTTCCTGTATCTGCGCATGACAAGATAAATGTCTTAGCCACAATTGTAAATACAGACTATTGGGGAAATGGGTTATATGATGATTTCTTTGATGACTTTGTCAAGGTAAAGATTCTCTCGTTTTTCTTTATCTCTGCTGACTCTTTTAAAAAATATGGTTATAATTATGTTGCGAGTCATAACATGATTCTATCTAGATACGATCTTACGGAATCTGATATGAGGTCATTGGATTTGACGATTCCCTATCCACCAACAGAGTCAATGAAAGATATGAGAATATGGAAACCTTAGGTAAAAAATTATTCAGAATACAATAGAGTCGGTTCCGCTGTAATTGTTAAATTGAAATAACTATGAGATTATTTAGATTATTCTTGATACTTGTTATCTGTGCAAGTTGTAAACAAACTGTTGTAAATAAAGGCGATGACACATTAAGTTATAATGTAGAATCAGAGGAATTCACAAGTTCAAGTTGTACGACAGAAGATACGATTATTGTATTGAAGGATATTGCAAAGTGTGATAGCCAGATAGGTTTGGAAAAAGACAATAATATGCTCTTTATGCTTTACCAGAAAAAAGTCAATTTGTTGACAAGAATAGGGAAAGTAGGAGATGCCTATTTCGAGCAAGGGAAAGCGATGGAGCTATTACCAAAGGAGGATGTGAGGCGTTTAGAGTATGAGGCTATAGGTGCCTATCTGCAACAAGACTTGAATAGGTATTCTCAATTGTTGAACAAAGCAATCAATGAATGTAAAAAGGAACCTTATGATGCGGCTATGATTCTGAATCAAGCTACATTCTATACGTTACTCGGTAATGACGAAGCGTCCAAGGCTGTTATGGAAAATTATTTGAAAGACAATGATGATGAGGCGATATCATATGCCTATGAGGATTATCCTCATTTTAAGAAACAGGTTCTTGAAGGTCGTACTACACTTATTAAACTATTACAAACTGAAGATTGATAGGTAACAGAGGTGAGTGCCACAGTTTTGAAGTCCCTTGGAATTGCGACTTCGTGAATCTTTAATGCAATATGAAGAATCAAGAGCATTCGGCTCTCGTCACCGTCGGCACAAAGTAGCTTGTACCAGGTTCCTGACACATTAGAAAAAGACAAATCGTGGCTCCCTTATCACTTTTTTGCCAATTTTTTTGGTCGTTCTGATTGAAAAGTGTAATTTTGCATCGAAAAGTCGTTTGAAAAAGTGTGGAGAAGTGATAAGAAGTCGTCAGAAAAAGTGTAATTGTATAACAAAAAGTCGTTTAAAAAAATGCTGAAAAGAAAAATTGAAGACGCGTTGGTACAGTGGAAAAGTACTGATGGACACAAACCTCTGGTGATAATGGGTATTCGCCAATGCGGAAAGACCTACATTGCTCAGCATTTTGCTGCGGCAAATTATCAGAATGTCATTTATATTAACTTCATCAAACAACCAGAACGAATCAATGCTTTCCTGGGCTCAAAAGACGTAAACGACATTCTGCTCAACCTCTCTGCACAGATTCAAGGTGTCACGTTCACTCCTGGTGATACTTGTTTTATCTTTGATGAGATTCAGGAGTGTCCTGAAGCACGAACGTCACTCAAATTCTTCAAGGAGGATGGGCGTTTCGATGTAATTGCTACAGGCTCGCTGCTGGGCGTTCAAGGTTATGGCGACGAGAAGAAGAAACAACATCGCAAGTTGGTTGGTCAGAAAGAGCTAGGCATCAATTCAGTACCTGTCGGTTCAGAAGATATCATTGAGATGTATCCACTGGATTTCGAGGAATTCCTATGGGCCAAAGGTGTCAACAAGGAAGTCATTGAGGCTTTGCGGAGGTTCTACCGTGAAGAGACGCCTGTTCCGGCAGGTATCCATGTGGCGATGAAGAACCTGCTGAATCTCTATGTGGCCATTGGTGGACTGCCTGAACCCATCAATGCATTTCTCAAGACCAATAATATGAACGAGGTTAGCAAGGCCCACAAATCAATTTTGAAGGAATACCGCGACGATATGGTGAAGTATGCTCCCGATAAAGATAAGCCCCATATCCGTGAGTGTTTCAACTCCATCCCCAAGCAGTTAGCCAAGGATAATAAGAAGTTCCAATATAACAAGGTGAAGCCTGGAGGTCGGAGTGAAACTTACATGGGCTCGCTGCAATGGCTGGAAGATGCAGGCATTATCTGCCGTTGTTACAATACCAACATTACGGGGCTGCCGATGGAAGGCAATGCTAAAGATAATGTGTTTAAGGTCTATACGGCTGATATTGGACTTCTCATTGAGATGCTGGGGCCTGGCACCCGTGCCGACATCATTCAGGGCAATCTGGGTGGGTTCAAAGGCGCCATCTATGAGAACCTGATGGCCGACACTCTTCACAAGAAGGCACAGAACCTGTATTATTTTCAGAAAGATTCTGGCTTAGAGCTAGATTTCCTTGTACGAATAAACGGGGAATGCATCCCTCTTGAAGTCAAAGCCAAAACCGCACAGGCTAAAAGTGTTAAAACAGTATTGGCCCATCCTGAAAAATATCACGTCAAGCACATCATCAAATTTGGTGACTATAACATCGGACGCGATGGCCAGTTGTTGACGCTCCCCAACTATATGCAGTTCCTCTTGGACTTGGAACCAGAGGAAATAGTTTTGGAAACTATTGATGTTGATGCACTCAACTCCTTGGCAAAAGAGATTGTCGACAGCCCTCGGCAAAGCTAAAATGTGTGGAGAAATCAAAATTCTAAAACAAAGAACAGGACCGACTCCGTAAATCCTTAGTGTAATATGAAAAGGATAGTTCTTTCCATTTATATGCTCCTGCTACCTCTTTTGTTGATGTCTGCCCCTGTAACACAAGAGCAGGCAATGCAGAAAGCATGTGAGTTTGTGATGGGACATCCGAGAATGACTAAGGGCCCGGTGCTCAGGGCATCGAAGGCTCCACAGAAACTGCAGACTGCGCAGACGGGAGTCGGCTACTATGTATTTAATATTGGTGAGCAGCAGGGCTACGTCGTGGTGAGTGGTGATGATCGTACCCCAGCCATCCTAGGCTATGCTGTCGATGGCACCTTTGATGCTACTGATATCCCAGAAAACATGCAGTGGTGGCTGGAAGACTATGAACGTCAGATGAGCAAACTCAATCAACAGCCAGTGACTATGCCTCCCATTCCTCACCATCAGGCCGTTGCTCCCCTCATTACGAGTAGATGGCGTCAGACAGCACCTTATAACGGGTTGTGTCCTCTGGTAGCGGGTAGTAACCTGTCCTTCACAGGCTGTGCCGCCACAGCGATGGCGCAGATTATGAACTATTATAAATACCCAGAATCCACACTTATCAAGATTCCGGCCTATAACACACTGTCGTATGGTATCAGCCTGCCAGCCATCAACAGGAATACTGCGATTGACTGGGACCATATTCTCGACAGCTATGATGAGAATGCCACAGAGGTGCAGCAGCAAGCGGTGGCTCAGCTGATGCTTCTGTGCGGACAGTCTATTGAGACGGACTACACCCCTTATGGCAGTAGTTCCTTCCCATCAAGAATTCCTTCGGCTCTTACCAGTTATTTCGGCTATGATAAGATGATACGCTTTCTGCACAGAGAAGCCTTCCGTGCTGAGGAATGGGATGCGCTGATATATCATGAACTGAGCGAGCAGCGTCCTGTGCTCTATGGCGGACATTCGATAAAAGAGGGCCATTCCTTTATCATCGATGGCTGTGATGAGGAGGGCTTCTACCACGTGAACTGGGGGTGGGGAGGGTATTACGATAGCTATTTCCGACTCTCGATACTCGATCCCTACAACGATGGCGACAGCATCTCACTCGAAGGGTATTCCTCTTCTCAACATGCCATTGTGGGCATTCAGAAACCAACGGAAGTAGAGACGCCAAAGGATGATCTCCGTCTGATGACAAATTATCTGTATGTGGATTCGGAAGATTCCCTGTTTGTGCGTCAGCCCGACAGCACCTTCGCGCTTCCCGTCTTTATTGTCATGTTAAACCCTTCGGCCACCCCTCGTTCCTATGATATAGGCTGCGGCATTTATAACGCCCAAGACTCTTTATTGCTGGCAGAACAGTTGTTTACATCGAAGAATATCACGTACCTTACTTCAGTATGGAAAAACGACACTCTGTCGATTCCTTACCATCTGGCTGACGGAAAATATGTTATCAAGGCTATATGCAAACCTGTCGATACGGATGAGTGGCTGGTAGGTCTGAGTCAGTTTGACATGAGGATTGAGGCGACAATACAGGACGATGTGCTCATCCCTCGCAGCCATAACGCCATCAGCGTAAGCGGCACCATAGAATCCACAGTCGGGGAACCATTGCTGGGCAGTAGTGTGCCACTTCTAGTGACGCTGACCAACAACGGTCCCAACTTTAACGAAGTGATGACTCTTTACGTGAATGATGAAATCAAGGGATATACCCATGTCGAGGCAGAGGCTGACGAGACGTTGACTATAGCCCTATGCTATAAGGCAACCAGTTGTGGGGACAATAATATCAGTCTGGTGATACCATTACCGTGGGAGGGCCAGACTATTATTGCAGCTAAAGGCTATGTCCATGTGAAGGGTGAAGAGACCGTAAGCATCCAATCCCAACCACTTGCCAAACCAAAGAATGCCTCACAATGTTTCGACCTCCAAGGCCGTCGTCTGAATAAGGAGCCTGAGCGTGGTGTGTATATCAGGAACGGAAAGAAGGTGGTGAGGTGAAAAAAGATTGAACGTTTTCCACTTTCGAGTGTTTATCATTATGAGAGCGCCTCAGAAATGGTATAACATAAAAGGTATAAAAAAAATGAGAAAGACAATCGTTATGATGCTGACGCTGGTGTGCAACCTGACCGTCAGAGCACAGCAAGCGGAAACCATAGAATCCTTCATCGCCAACAGTCACGAGCCGGAATGGTATGCGGCTCAGGCTGAGGTATGGCAAAAGATAGTGGATGCCAACCCGCAGGACCAATGGGCTTGGAGAAATCTGTTTCGAGCTACTTGTTATCACGACCAGTTTACTGGCGGGTGGAACGAAAATCAAGATGAATCGAAAACGGCTGACGTCATTCGCAAGATGGAGGCTACGCTGCCCGATAGCTATGTGCTGAACCTCTGCAAAGGTCGCTTCTGCCTGACTACTGACTCTGCAGCAATAAGGGGCGACAACATATTCCGCGCCATAGAACTGATGCCAGAGGATATCTGTCCAGAAGACCTCGAATATCTGACAGTTCGTCTGTGGCTTAACGACCCCGAGAATCCTCGCATCAAGGAATTGTTCACCAGGTCGTACCGCAACAAGTATTTCCCCACCCGCATCATGCACTTCAACCACAACATGCTTAAGTGCATGCAACCCAACGCCCTTTATTTTTCCAACGGCGACCTTGACACAGAACCCATGAAGATGTTGCAGGAGGCGCTGGGCGAACGTACGGACGTAATGATTATCAACGTTGCCTTCCTTCACGCCGAACCCTTCATGAAGGCGCTCTATAAGAAATTGAACGTGGAGCCGTTGACTCTGAATGTGCAGGACTATGGTGATAAATATGGTGAGGATTGGTACACCCATTACGAGGCCGACATCATCATGCACTTGATCAACGAAACCAAGCGACCAGCCTATTTCTCGCCCACAAATCCTAAAGTGTCCATTCTTAATAAGGACAGCATCTACAACGAGGGACTTGTGCTGAAATACAGTCCCAAGCCCTACAAAAACTTCGACGTGGCGATGCATAACGTGAAGGAGGTCTACAGTCTGGAATATCTGGCCGAACCAGACCTCGTCTATGACTCGTGGGAGACAAGTGAGATGCTTGACATGAACCATGTGACGCTTCTGGCTAACCTGATTTCGAGGTTCAGAAAGAATGGTGACGATTTTCAGGCAGAACGTCTGTATCGTATCCTCAGCAAGTGCGTAGAGCGATGCGTGTCAAAGAATCCAAAAGAAACAGGAGAACGGAAGTCTTATTACGAGAATCTGTTGAAGGAACAACTCCAATGATTATCACTCATCTATTCAAACCGCTTTCTGCACTCAAGGATGAAGAACTGATGCAGAGAGTAAGCAGCAAGGACGACGATAGGGCTTACGACGAGCTCTATCATCGTCATGCTCGTCGACTAATGGGCTTTTTCTTCCGTCAGACAGGTGGTAACGAGACTCTGGCTGCCGACCTGACGCAAGATGCCTTCATGAGGGTCTGGACGGCGCGGGATAAGTTCTCAGGCTTCAGCTTCCACACGTGGCTGCTCACCATTGGCTACAACCTCCTTAAGAATCATTACAGGCACAGCGAGCACGAAAAGGATTATGAATCGTTTGCCATACAGACTCAGGAAGAAGCTAGCGACAACGATATCATAGACCAACTCGACCAACAGACATTTGATCAGACCCTTAAGCGATTGTTGGAGAAGATGCCGCCAGAGAGCCGACTGCTCTTCTCGCTCCGATTCGAAGAAGAACTGACCGTTCCGCAAATAGCCGTTGTCATGGCGGTGCCGGAAGGAACGGTGAAGTCAAGACTCCACATACTCACCCAAACGTTAAAACAAAAACTCAAATCATCATGAAACAGTTGAATTTCATTCTTCGTTTTCTCGCCATGGCAATGCCCAAACGAGTTTGGCATTGCTCATCTGGCTTAACGAAAACGTTTGAAGATAAACTCCAAGCATCGGCCCAGCGCCTTGCAAGTCAAGAAGACAGGAACCTGCATGTGCCCAAGAATCCCATGCAGCAAAAGCGTGCCTATTGGGGGTGGGTGGCTACACCTGCCGCTGCAGTAGTAGGCCTCGTATTTGGTATGTCTCTGCATCTGTTCACAGGCAACCAACCTGACACTACTCTGGCTCAGTCCATAGATACTATCCGTATCTTCCAGCCTGTACACGATACGCTCTATCTGACGCAGGTTGTGGAAAAGGAGCGGATAGTCAATAAGTATATCCCGATGCCAGAGGTTGCAAAGGCAGATGCGAAGAAGCCAGCCCCTCAGTCCGAGGAGTGTACTTCCATCCAGTGCGACGGCATCAACTACGCCATCCTTGCCTCAAAGTAAATCAGAATTCCTTTCAGAAAAACTCAAATATATTTGGTTTTTCGCTCGGTTTGCACTACTTTTGCAGATGAAATCAATGACTAAAACAAATGAAGAAGAAATTTATATCTTTGTTGTGCCTGTTGATGGCTTGTATAGTGGCTGATGCACAAGGCAATGTGGCGAAGCCTGTGGTGACATGGGACCAGTATAGCCTGATGATGGACGGCAAGCGGGTAGTGCCTGTGATGGGCGAGATTCACTACTCGCGTCTGCCAGCCAACGAATGGCAGCAGGAGGTGAGGAAGATGAAAGAGGGCGGGGTGACGATGATTGCCACCTACGTCTTTTGGAACCATATAGAAGAGGAAGAGGGCATCTTCCGCTGGGACGGTCAGCGCGACCTGCGTCGCTTCCTGGAGATATGTAAGGAGGAGGATGTGCCTGTGGTGCTGCGCCTGGGACCGTTCTGTCATGGTGAGGTGCGCAATGGCGGCATTCCAGACTGGATGTTTACGAAGGGCTGCAGGATGCGCGACAGGAATGCTGTGTTTATGGGATATGCTGAGAAGCTCTATCGACAGATCTTTACTCAGGTGCAGGGTCTGCAATGGAAGGATGGCGGACCAGTCATCGCTGCGCAGTTTGATAATGAATACAGAGGTAGGGGCGAATACCTGGTGGCGCTGAAGGAGATTGCCACGAAGATAGGTTTCGACCTGCCTTTCTATACCAGAACGGGGTGGCCCGAGCTGGCTACGCCTGTGCCCTTCGGCGAGATGCTGCCTTTGTATGGCGACTATGCCGACGGCTTCTGGGACCGCTCGTTGCAGGAGACGGCTGGCAACTACTATCAGGCCTTTAACTTCAAGGCCTTCCGCTCGTCGACAGCCATCGCCACCGAGCAGATAGACTATTCTCAATCTACCACTCACCCTTCACCTGTCACCAGTCAGGAATACCCTTATTTCACTTGTGAGTTGGGTGGTGGCATGATGCAAGCCTATCATCGCCGACCCTATCTTTATGCTGACGATGCCTATTCGATGGCGTTGGTGAAGTTGGGCTCAGGCTCGAACCTGCTGGGTTATTATATGTATCATGGTGGTACGAACCCTGAGGGCAAGACCTATCTGAACGAGAACCAGCGCACGCAGGCCACCAATTATAATGATATGCCTGTGAAGAACTACGACTTCCAGGCACCATTGGGTGAGTTTGGTCAGAGGAACGAGTCGTTCTACCGTTTGCGCCCCCTGCATCTGTTTATGCAGGACTGGGGCGAGCTGCTGGCTCCGATGGAGGCTTCGTTTCCATCGCCACAGGATATCAAGAAGGGCGATGACAGTCAGCTGCGATGGGCAGTTAGAAGTGAAAAGGGAAAAGTGAAAAGTGAAGAATTTGCTGCCGCATTGGGAACGAGCGACCAAGGTCGAGCGGCTTCCGCATTCGTCTTTGTGAACAACTACGAGCGCTTGCAGAACCTCTCAGCGAAGAAAGATGTGGTGCTGGAGGCCTGTGGCGTGAAACTGCCTAAGCTCACCATCCCCAGTGGCTGTATGGCCATCTTCCCTGTGAATGTCGATGGCATCAAATATGCTACGGCCCAACTGGTGGCAAAACGCGATGGTAAGCTATTCCTGATGCAGGTTCCTGGCATCCCCACCACTATCTGTATGCAGGACGGCAAGGTGCTGAAGAACGTAAAAGCACGTGGCGAGGAAAAGCCTGTCTATCAGAATATTTATCTGTTGACTCAGTACGATGCAGAACGCCTGTTCTTGGCTGGCAAGGGCGAGGTGAAGAGTCGGGAATGGACTGCCGAGAAGGTGAAGGAGGCAGGGCCGCTGCGCCAGATTCCTATTGGTGTGCAGAAGGTGGCCGAGGAGCCTACTGACGAGGACTTCGAGCAGGCTGCGGTATATAGGATTCAGGTGCCTGGTGACAGATCGTCGCTCTTGAGAATCACCTATCAGGGTGACTGCGCCCGTCTGTACGCTAACGGCAAGTTGGTGGCTGACCATTTCCAGTATGGTCGCCCGATGCTCTATGGTCTGTGGCGTCTGCCAGAAGGCTGCAACGAACTGGAGCTGCGCATCCTGCCTTTGCAGAAAGATGCGCCAGTCTATCTGCCTCGTGAGGCCGAGAAGACACCAGGCGAACGACTTGTTAAAGTGGAACTGACAAACGAAGGACTATGAAACGACTGCTGATATCACTATCTTTCATCATTGCCTGTGCTTCGTCTGTCGTAGCGCAGAAAGTGCTGAGTCTCTCAGGCATCTGGGACTTTGCTGTAGGTGAGACACCCCGCTATCATGACCAGATACAGTTGCCTGGCTCGATGCTGACCAACGGCAAGGGCGACGATGTGGACATCCACACCCAATGGACGGGCTCTCTCTATGACTCCAGTTTCTACTTCAACCCCTATATGGAGCCCTACAGGCAGAAAGGGCAGATGAAATTCCCTTTCTTCCTGACGCCAGAGAAACATTATGTGGGAAAGGCCTGGTATCGCCGTAGTGTTTATGTGCCCAAGAGCTGGGACGACCAGCGTATCACCCTTTTCCTGGAGCGTCCTCATATCGAGACCACCGTCTATGTGAACGACAAGGAGGTGGGGCATCAGATGTCGCTCTCGACGCCCCATCGCTATGATGTGACCAGCTATCTTAAAAAGGGTAAGCGCAACGAGATTGCCATCTGTGTGTATAATGGTATTGAGAATGTGTGTGTGGGACAGGACTCGCATAGCGTGACAGACCAGACGCAGGGCAACTGGAACGGCATCACAGGACGCATAGAGCTGCAGGCGCAATGGAAGAAGCTGAATATCAAGGGCGTATCGGTCAAGGTGGACAGTACCAAGATTACCTTGCCTGGCAGATGGGTAGGTGGCGAGCATATAGAGGGTGAAAAGGTCCAAATGCCTGTAGGCCGTGTGACCGTAGAGTTGGAGAATCATGTCGATGGTCTGAGGGTCTTCCCCCTCTACGACTATGATGTGCGCTGTAAGCTCTATGAGACGGTAGGACCTAAGGCAGGCAAGACGCTGGTGAACAGAACCATGAATGCTGAAGGCAATAAGCTGACAGTAGATATTCCCTTGGGTCAGGATATCAAACTCTGGGACGAACATCATCCTAACCTCTATCATCTGGCTATCTCGGCTGGCGAGGATGTCTTCGAGGCGCTGGTGGGATTCAGGAAGGTTGGCATCCAGGGCCGTCAGATGTTTATCAACGATATTCCGATATTCCTGCGAGGAACGGTAGAGAACTGCTGCTTCCCAGAGACGGGTTATCCGCCAACTGACGAGGAGTCGTGGATGAAGATCTTCATGAAATGTAAGGAGTATGGTCTGAACCATGTGCGCTTCCATAGCTACTGTCCGCCAGAGGCTGCCTTCTTCGCTGCCGACAGGGTGGGTATCTACCTGCAGCCAGAGGGACCCTCGTGGCCTAATCATGGTGTGAGGCTGCGCAGGGGACAGAAGATCGACGAGTATCTGCTAGAAGAGTCGAAGCGTATCATCGACGAATACGGCTATCACCCCTCGTTTGTGATGATGGCGGCAGGTAATGAGCCTGCAGGCGACTGGGTGACCTACTGCAACGACTGGGTGAAGAAGATGCGTAAGTATGACCCCACCAAGGTGTATTGTGGCGCCAGCGTGGGTGGCGGCTGGGCCTGGGACGATGGGTCGGAGTATCATGTCAAGGGTGGGGCACGAGGCTTGGAATGGGAACGTAAGGCTCCTTCCAGCGATGATGACTATTATAGTGGCATCGAGTTTCCCAGGAACTATAAATCCAAGACGCCCAATCAGTCGCCTATCATCGCCCACGAGCAGGGTCAGTGGTGTGCCTTCCCTGACTTCAAGGAGATAGATGAGTATAAGGGTGCCTATAAGGCCCGTAACTTCGAGGTGTTCCGTGACTTGCTGCGCGACAATGGTATGGAGTCGATGGCAGAGAAGTTCCTGATGGCCAGCGGCAAGCTGCAGGTGCTGTGTTATAAATATGAGATAGAGCGCAACCTGAGGACTAAGGACTATGCCGGCTTTCAGCTGTTAGGTATTAACGACTATAGCGGACAGGGTACGGCACTGGTGGGCCCACTCAATGTGCATTGGGGTGAGAAAGGCTATTGCAATGCTGAGGACTGGCGTCAGTTCTGTTCGAGGGTGGTACTGCTGGCTCGCTTCCCCCGTTTCGTATATACTAACAACGAGACCCTTCGCGTACCTATTCAAATATATAATGCGCTGTGGTCGAAGATTGCCAAGTCCACGATTCGCTACTCGATAACAGACGAACAGCAGCATGTGTGGCATAAAGGGGCGTTTCAAAAAGATACCATCCCCTTGGGCAAAGACTGTGAGCTGGGTGTGGTGGAGTGGAACCTTGATGCCGTCAAGGCACCTACGAAGCTGACGCTCTGGACCCACTTCGGTAAGGATATCATGAACCATTGGGACTTCTGGGTGTATCCTCAGAATGTGGAAACTCAAGACGGTCAGGTCTATATTGCCGACTCGCTCGATGCTGAGGCGCTGAAGGTGCTGAATGATGGCGGCACGGTGTTGCTGACGGCAGCAGGACGCGTGACGCTGGGCAGCGATGTGGTGCAGCATTATCTGCCTGTGTTCTGGAACACGTCGTGGTTTAAGATGCGTCCGCCTCATACCACAGGAGCTTATATCGAGAAAGAGCATCCGCTGTTTAAACACGGCTTCCCCACAGACGACTGGAGCAACCTGAACTGGTGGGAGCTGCTGAACAAGGCGCAGGTGATGAACCTGATGGAGCTGCCCAAGGACTACCAGTCGCCCATACAGCCCATCGACACGTGGCATGTCAGCAGGAAATTAGGTATGATGGTTGAGACTAAGGTGCTAAACGGAAAACTGCTGATGACCACGATGGACATCAGCAGCGGTTTGGAGCGTCGCATCGTGGCTCGCCAGATGCGCAAAGCGATTCTTGACTATATGCAGAGCAGCGACTTCAACCCATCGCTGGTGCTGGATGTTCAGACCATTCGCAACTTCTACACCAAGCAGGGTCCGAAGGTCAGCATGTTTACAAACGACTCGCCTGACGAGCTGAAGCCAAAAATAAAGTGAGCTGCAATTGCAACTCACTTTTTTATTGCTTACTCGTAGCGATTGAGTCCCTCCTTCAGGAACTGTATGTACTCAGGAATATCCTCTTTGTAGGCTCGACTGCCGCAGAGGGGCTTTCCTTCGTTGTCGAGAATCACATAGAAGGGTTGGGCGTTGGCGCCGAACTTATGACTCTGCAGGTAGCTCCACTTGGCGCCAACAGTACGCAGCGTCTTGGTCTCTCCCTGCTGGTCTGTCACCTCGAAAGGCTCTGCCAGCGGTGTCTTATCATCGACATAGAGCGATATCAGCACAAAGTCGTTGGTAATCAGATCGGCCACCTGAGGGTCAGTCCATACGGCAGCCTCCATCTTACGACAGTTCACACAGCCAAAGCCTGTGAAGTCAACGAGGACAGGCTTGCCCTCAGCCTTCGCCACAGCCATTCCCTGCTCGTAGTCTGTGAAACGGGCCTCCACCGTCTTGGTGTTGAGGTTGAAGTCCTGCGTGTTCATAGGAGGAGCAAAGGCACTGACAGCCTTACAAGGTGCGCCCCACAGGCCAGGAACCAGATAGACGGCAAAGGCCAGCGAGACGAGGCCACCCATGATGCAGACCACAGGCATGGGCTTCTGTTCACCATTCTCCACGTCGCTCTGGAACTTCAGCCAACCACAGAGATAGGCTCCTAATAGGGCGAAGATGACAATCCACAACGAGAGGAACACCTCGCGATCGAGCAGGTGCCAGCCGTAAGCCAGGTCGGCTACGGAGAAGAACTTCAGCGCGAAGGCCAGCTCCACAAAGCCTAATACCACCTTGATGGTGTTCATCCACGAACCCGACTTCGGCGCCTGTTTCAACCATGAGGGGAAGAGGGCGAAGAGGGTGAAGGGGAGAGCCAATGCTATGGCGAAGCCCAACATGCCGAGGGCAGGGGCGAGCCAGTTGCCGCTGGTGGTGGTCTCAACGAGGAGCAGACCGATGATGGGTGCTGTACAAGAGAACGACACCAATACCAGCGTGAAAGCCATCAGGAAGATGCTGATGAGTCCGCTGGTGGCTGATGCCTTCGTGTCAACGCTGTTGGCCCAAGAGTCAGGCAGTTTGATTTCGAACCAGCCGAAGAACGACAGGGCGAAGACTACCAGCAGCAGGAACAGGAAGATGTTGAAGACGGCGTTGGTGGACATCGCATTCAGCGTGTCGCTGCCAAAGAGTGCTGTCACACAGAGTCCTAGCGCCAGGTAGATGACGATGATGCTGATGCCATAGGTGAAAGCATCGCGGATGCCTTTGCCCTTATCGCTCTTGGAGCGTTTCAGGAAGAAGCTCACCGTCATGGGGATGATGGGCCAGATGCAGGGCATGCAGACTGCCAGCAAGCCGCCCACGAAACCCATAAGCAGGATGTAGAGCAATGACTGGTTGGCAATATTATCGCTGTCGCCCATAGTTCGCAGCTCGTCGATGACAGGCGTCCAGAGGTCAGTGTCCTCAGGGCCCTGAGGGGCCACGGCGGCAACGGCTACTGTGTCTGCCTGAACGGTGTCGGCTGTGGCAACCTCCTCTGCTACAGCAACTTCCTCCTTGGCCTGTGGCTTCTCTTTCTCCTCAATAGCCTTGTCAGTAGTCAGCTTCACCTCGCCGCTCTTGCGGAAGGTGACCTGTGTTGGCGGCAGACAACTCTCATCGTTGCAGGCACCAAACTCTAGATAGCCGTCAATGTCGTATTGAGGCTGGGTAAAGCGAATCTTCTGACTGAAGGTGGCTGCGTTCTCAAAGAAGCGCAGCTCCATGCCGAACATCGCGTCGAACTTCTTGATTTCTTTGCCCACAGGCTTCAGCTTACCTACCAACTCGGCACCTGTCATCTTCTCAACGGTGAAGGTGGCCTCGATAGGACCGCTGTCGCCTAAGTCGGTGGAGTAAACGTGCCAGCCAGGGTCGATGGTGGCCTTAAACAGAATCTCGGCTTCGTTGCCCTTCAGCATCTTCAGCTCTGAGCTGAAATGCACAGGGTCAGCCATTTGAGCTTGCGCTGCCACCATCAGCAGCAACGCAAGCATAGTAAGGTATAATCTTTTCATGATGTTTATCCCCAAACGAATTTATTATTTGCGGATAATCTTTTTGGCTACGCCGTTTTCAATGATGATGTAAATACATCTGTGCTGAGGAACGGCACTCAGACGACGCCCCTGCAGGTCGTAGATGCCATTGAGCAAGGGGCGCTGTGTGGCGCTGACACTCTGGATGCCGGCATACTGCTTGGTGTCGTCTTTATCAAAGTCCTGCGAACCACCATTATAGTTGATGGTGCCGTCGGCCTTGATGGCTTTGCCACTATAGTTGGCAATGCTGAGGCTGCCTCCCGTCATGTAGAAATTGCCAGAATCCTCGTCCTCATGGCTGGGCATCTGACCCGTAGAGGTGTTTCCGTCAAGCTCTACCTGGATACCATCATCGCCAGTACCGCTGATGCTGACATTGCCGCTCTCCATGAAGAAGTACTCCTTGCAATGGATGCCGTCCTTCACAGTTGCGGTGACGTTGATGTTGCAGTTCTTGATCTCGATATACTCCTTGCTGTAGATGCCGTGCTTGCTGTTGCCTACGACATTGAGGGTACCCTTGCCCTTGAACTTGGTGTGACCCTTGATGTGCAGGGCACCATTACTGTTTTCGTTGGCACCATCAGTCAGCGTGCTGGTCTTATCTTTCTTGATGCTGACAGCAATACGCTTGCCATTTTGGATGTTGACGGCAGCACCGCTGGGGTTGGTCAGGCTGACACCGTTGAGCTCGACAGTACATTTGTACGAGCCTTCCAGATAGAACTCGCCGTCAGACGAAGTGCCGGAGAGATTGTAGATAATCTCTCCGTCTTCGTTGTCGGTAGTCTTGTCCACACCCTCGAAACTGGCATCTTGCACTATGATGACATGCGATGATGTGCCGCTGCTTACGGTGACGTAGCTACTGATATTATTGGCAATGGTCACCGTTGCGCTATTGCCGCTGTAGACAATATTTACGGTATTGTCGTCAATGGCATTGGCAGAGAGCACGCCTGCCATACAGGTCAGGATGCAAAGAAAAAGTTTTCTCATATAATAATAAGGTGTGGGATATGATTAGAGACCCAGTGACTTCAGGGCGTCGCCTGCTGCCTTATTGATTTCCTCGTTAGCTTTCTGGGCAGCTTTGTTCACCTCGTCGTTGGCCTTCTGCTTGGCCTCGTTCACCTGATCGTTAGCCTTCTGCTTGGCAGCGTCAACCTGCTCGTTGACAGCATCTTCCACGGTGGTTACCTGGTTCTGGGCAACCTGCTCCAAACCATTCTGAACGGCCTGAGCTGCGCTGTCGGCAGTAGCTTCGGCATTGTCGAGAATAGACTGGCTGGCAGTCAGCGCGTTGACAATCACGTCAGCAGGTGTGCTGATCAGCTCATCGAGGGCGCTCTCTTCAGCACCAGCGGCAATCAGCTTCTCTTTGCTGTCCTTGATGAACTTCTGAATCTCCTCAAATGCGGTCTTGGCTGCCTCGGGGTCCTTTGCTGCCAGCTCTTCCACTTTCGCCATAGCACTATCCATGGTGCTTTCCATCTCGTCGAGATTACCAGCCTCGAGCTGTGATGTCAACTGCTCAATGAATGGAGCCACTTCACTTGCTTTCTCTGCTTTCTCACTGCACGATGCAAAACCCAATGTCAGAGCTGCAACGGCTACAAAAAATAACTTCTTCATACCTTGTTAGTTTTGTTAAAATGGTTGTAAAAAATCTTATTTGGGCACAAAATTAAGAAATAATTGTTGAATTGAACAAAAAAAAAACAAGAATCCTTTGGTTTTAACAAAATATTTACTATTTTTGCCCAATCTTAGGATTTCATGCTATGATACAAAGTACAATTAAAACAAGAGTCGTAGGAGTTGGTTTGAGCATTGACGAGACCATCTTCGCTATTGTCGACTTACGAGGAAACATCATTGCCAAGGATAGTTTCCCCACTACGGATTTCCCCAATGTGAACGATTTCATCACTTATCTGAGTGAGCGCATCGTAGCCCTTGTTGAGGCTAACGGCGGGTATGAATCTGTCCGTTCGGTAGGTATCAGCTCTCCAAGTGGTAACTTCCGAACTGGATGTATTGAGTATCCACCCAATATGCCGTGGAAGGGTCAGATACCTATGGCTGCTATGCTGCGCGACCGTCTGGGACTGGCTGTGGCGCTGGGCAACGATGCCCACGTCAGGGCGCTGGGCGAGTATGTGTTTGGCAGCGCACACGGTCTTCAGGACTTCCTTTATATCAACCTGGGTCATGGCGTGGGTAGCTGCATCTTTACCAACGGCAAGGCCTATCTGGGCTCCGAGGGTTTCTCGGGTGAGATAGGACATACATGTATCGAGCACAACGGACGTCTTTGCGGCTGTGGCAACAGGGGCTGTCTGGAGGCCTATGCTGGTACGAAGGGCGTGGTGAAAACAGCCACCGATCTGCTTGAGTCCGATTCGCGTCCTTCGCTGATGCGAGGCATGACTGATATGACTCCCAAAGACGTGTTTGAGTGCTGTGAGAAAGGCGACGAACTGGCTATCGAGACCTTCCGTCGTACTGGTCAGATGCTGGGCATAGGCTTGGCCAACTATGCTTCTATCTTGAATCCTGAGGCTGTTATCCTGGCAGGCGGCATAGCCCGTGCAGGCAAGTGGCTCATTGAACCCACGCACGACTCGTTTGAGGAGCATGTGTTCCATAACCTGAAGGGTAAGGTGAAGTTCCTGACATCGAACCTGAACAAAGCAGAGCGCGATGTGCTGGGAGCCAGCGCCTTAGCCTGGAACGTCAAGGAATATTCGCTGTTTATCTGATAAACCATAATGAACGTAGAAAGAATCAAAGACATCATAGATTCAATGCCAAACTTGAGTACCGCCCTCGGGATGGAGTTTATCTCCACACCCGAGGTCGATACTTGTATGGCCCGTATGAAGGTGGACGAACGTAACCGTCAGCCCTTCGGATTCCTCAGTGGTGGTGCCTCGTTGGCATTGGCAGAAAATGTGGCTGGCGTGGGCTCCAGCGCCCTTTGTCCTGGCTGTGCCTGTGTGGGCATCGAGGTCAGCGGCAGTCATGTAAAGGCTGTGGCTGAGGGCGATACGGTGACGGCCTATGCCCGTTTGCTGCATCAGGGATCTACGCTTCATGTTTGGAATGTGGATATCAAGGATACGGCGGGCGACCTGATTTCGAACGTCCGCGTAACCAATTATGTAGTCAAGCAGAAATGACAGGACTGGCACTCTACAGATTGCCCCATGAGCAGCAGGTGACGATGGTGGCGCAGACGGAGGGCGAGCCGCAGGAATTTCTGTCGTGTGAGGCCCTCAACGGACAGACAGGCTTCGTGGTGGCACCCTTTTCCATCAGTCCTGATACGCCCCTCATCCTTATCCGCCCAGATGTCGTAAAGACTTTCAAAACTGTTTCCGATTGTTTCGACGGCAGAAACAGTTTGTTTCCACTGGAGAAACAATTTGTTTCGATTGGGGAAACAACTTGTTTCGATAGGGGAAACACTTTAAGGAAATGCTATGCGTCAGACTTCAGTCGCTTTTTTGAGCATCTGAGGAACGGCAATTTTCGCAAGCTGGTGCTAAGCCGTTGTGCGGAAGAGCCTGCTATTGAGGGTGTTACGCCGATGGAACTCTTCCAAAGGGCCTGTCAGTTATACCCTCGACTGTTTATCTCGCTGGTCTATACCCCTAAGAGCGGCCTGTGGCTCACGGCAACGCCAGAGATTCTACTTGAGGGCGACGGCAGCGAATGGCGCACCATTGCGCTGGCTGGCACCATGAAACTGGAAGGCGACGAGCTGCTGGGCGAGGGTGAGCACATGACTTGGAGCACCAAGAATATTCAGGAGCAGCGCTATGTGGCCACCTATCTGATGGGTTGTTTGGAGCAGCTGGCAAAGAATATCCGCGAGGAGGGGCCGCGAACGGTACGTGCTGCCAACCTGGTGCACCTGCGAAGCGACTTCACTTTCACCTTATTAAATAACGCGCGCGTGGGAGATGTTCTTCAAATGCTGCATCCCACACCTGCCGTCTGTGGTCTGCCCAAGCAGGAGACCTATAGCTTTATCCTCGATAATGAACATACGCCCCGCCTGTATTACAGCGGCTTTATGGGGCCTTTAAACCTATCACCCGTCACCCTTCACCACTCACCGGTTACCCACCTCTACGTATCGCTGCGCTGCATGCAGATAACGTCAGACCGCTATCGTCTTTATGCTGGCGGCGGCTTGTTGAAGGACAGCATTGAGGAGCTGGAGTGGCAGGAGACAGAGGCGAAACTTGAAACAATGCGACAATGTATAGCAATAAAGAGAACGTAAACATACTGACTGCCCTGTTGGTGGCTCACGGCATTCGTCATGCGGTGGTGTGTCCTGGAAGCAGGAATGCGCCTATCGTCCATAATCTGAACGAATGTCCTGATATCAAGTGCTATCCTGTGACTGACGAACGCTCGGCGGCCTTCTATGCCTTGGGAATGACGCAGGCCCTGAATGAACCTGTGGTGGTGTGCGTCACCAGCGGAACAGCCTTGCTCAACCTGGCGCCAGCTGTTGCCGAGGCATACTATCAGCATCGCCCCTTGGTGGTTGTCTCTGCCGATCGTCCTCAGCAATGGATAGACCAGCTCGATGGTCAGACGCTGCCTCAGCCTGATGCCTTAGGACGCTTTGTCCGTAAGGCCGTCTCTCTGCCAGAACCTCACAACGATGAGGAGCGTTGGTACTGCAACCGTCTGGTTAACGAGGCGCTGATAGAGAAGTATGCCCCTGTGCATATCAACGTACCCATCACGGAGCCGCTCTTTGACTTCTCTACGCCAGCATTGCCTGCAGAGCGGAAGATAGAACTGATGCCTGCAGATATCTCCAATGTCACATTGAGTCATGTGTGCAGGATGTTTATGCAGGCCAAGCGACCTATGCTGATTGCGGGACAGCCCATGAATCCGCTGATGGACGAGGCTGTCGTGCAGATTGGCGATGATGAGAGCTATGTGCCCGACTTCGTGCTTTATACAGGTGGCTCTATCGTCAGCAAACATCTGAAGCGTTTCCTGCGGAAGGCAAAGGAGACGTGGGTGGTGAATCGTGAAGGCGACGTGACAGATACGTTTATGAATCTGACGCATATCATTCAGGGCGATGGTGATGTGGTGGCCGATATGGTTCGCTTTAATCTGGAGCAGCAGCCACATCCCTTTGTGCAGAAATGGGAGGCGCTGATTGCCGATGTCCGCAGAAAGGTGGAGACACAAGAGCCTGCTGACTTGCAGGCTGCCGCCGTGAAATACTTTGAGCAGAAACGAGGAAAGGAAATGGTGCATTATGCCAACTCGATGGCCATCCGTTTGGCAAACATCTACTCGAAGACACCTGTCTATTGCAATCGTGGTGTCAATGGCATTGAGGGCTCGCTGTCTACTGCGGCAGGCTTCTCCGTCGTTACTGACGAGAAGGTGTTCTGCGTCATAGGCGACTTGAGCTTCTTCTACGACCAGAATGCCTTGTGGAACCAGAACCTGAGAGGCAACCTGCGCATTCTCCTTTTGAATAATGGTAAGGGTGGCATCTTTGAGAAACTGCCAGGACTGGAAAAGAGTCCGGCTTGCGACAGATTTGTGGCTGCCCAGCACTCGGCAACCGCCGAAGGTATCTGCCAGCAGAACGATATCTACTATCAGCAGGCCACGACAATAGAAGAGATGCAACAGGGTATAGACCTGCTGCTCTCGGAAGAGTTCTCACGTCCAATGGTCTTGGAAGTAATGGCTTAGTATTTGAACGAGGAACCGCCCACAAACTCACGCATAATACTGGTGGGAGGAATCTCTTTGTCGCTGACAGGCAGGAAGAAATGAATGAACTTCAAGAGCCTGTGAGCCTCGGAATATTCTGGACAGTTCCTGGGTACTGAGGCGAGGATAATCTCGGCATGGGTGCGCAACACGGCAAACTCGATGTTGAGAGCTGAGTTGAACATCACGTCTGCTGACTCCTGATAGGGGAATATCCATTGGTCCTCGGCCTCACACACATTCTTCCATTGCGCTATGGTTTGCTGGGCGGTAAAGGCTCCTTTGTTGTAGTCGCGGATGATGCGGCGCAACAAACGGTTGTCGCGAACGGGAATCCAGTTGTGGTCATCCAACGAGATACTGGTCAGCGCCGAGGTGTAGATCTTGTATTTCATGGAATCGGGAATATTCTTCGTCAACAGCGGGTTCAAAGCATGGATACCTTCTATGATAAGTATGGTGTCGCCAGCCAGCTTCAGCTTCTTGCCGTTCCACTCTCGCTTGCCAGTAACGAAGTTATATTCAGGAATCTCCACCCTTTCGCCCTGCATCAGTTTGAGCAGATGGTCCTCCAGCAATGAATACTCCACCGTTTCGATGTTGTCGAAGTCATAGTCGCCGTTGGGTAGCTTTGGCGTGTCCACGCGGTTCACGAAATAATCGTCGGTAGAGAACGAGACGGGGCGCAGGCCGCAGGCCAGCAGCTGTATGGAGAGACGCTTGCAGAAGGTGGTCTTGCCCGATGACGACGGGCCAGTGATGAGCACCAGTCGCACGGGATCCTTCTCGCGATGGAAGCGACGCTCAATCTCTTCTGCTATCTGCACAATCTTCTTTTCCTGCAGGGCCTCCGACACCTGGATGAGTTCGGAGGCATGGCCTCGCATGATGGCTTTGTTGACGTCGCCAGCATTCGACAGGCGCATGATGATATCCCAACGGGTCTTCTCAGCAAACATCTCGTAAGTCTTGGGCTGATCAACTTTCTCTGCCACCTGATTGGGGTTGTTCCAGTCAGGCACCCGCAGCAGCAATCCATCCTCATAGCGCTCTAAGTCCCACACCTTCAGATAGCCAGCACTGGGCACCAGCGGTCCGTAGTAATAGTCGACGGTGTCGCCTAGTGTGTAGTAGTCAGAATATATCTGACCACTGGTCTCCAGCAACTTCACCTTATCCGAGAATCCACGTTCGGCAAACACGCGGATAGCCTCCTCGTTAGTAGCTTCCGTACGTCGGAACGGCATGTCGAGGTCCACAATCTCCTGCATCCGCTGTTTGATTTGCTCCACATCCTTGTCAATAAGCTGACTCCCGTCTTTCTTCTTGAAGTTGCAGTAGTAGCCTCGGCACAGCGAATGTTCGATGAAGAGCTTTGAACCAGGAAAGATATCCTGCGTGGCCTTGTAGAGCACGAAGCTCAGCGAACGGACATAGACACGATGACCGCTACCTGCACGGGCATCAAGAAATTCCACATCACGATTCTGGTAGAGTCGGAATTTCAGTCCCTGAGAGGCGTTGTTGACTTTAGCCGAGATGACAGGATAGGGGAGTTTGATGTCGTCGGCAAACTCCTGATACACATCGAGTAGCGAGGTTCCTTCTGGGAAGCTCTTTGTCACGTTATTGTTCTTACAGCGGATTTGAAGCATGGCGTAGATAATATTTTGTTGCAAAGATAGTAAATAATTCTCAAATAATTCGTAACTTTGCCGCATAATTTAAAAACAAACAGAGAAATGGCACAAAGAGAATGGAAAGAGATTAGAAAATTCGAGGAGATTCTCTTCGAAGAGTATAACGGTATCGCAAAGATTACCATTAACCGTCCCAGATATCGCAATGCGTTTACCCCCAAGACCACGCTGGAACTGAGCCAGGCTTTCGCACAGTGTCGTGAGTTGCAGCGCATCCGTGTGGTGTTGCTGACAGGAGCCATGAGTGAGGTGCCTGAGGGCAAGAGCCTTGCAGACGTAAAACATGCCTTCTGTAGTGGTGGCGATATGCATGTGAAGGGTCGTGGTGGTTATATTGATGATGAGGGTGTGCCCCGCCTCTCAGTACTCGACGTGCAGATGCAGATTCGTCGTCTGCCTAAGCCTGTCATTGCAATGGTGAATGGCTATGCCATCGGTGGCGGTCATGTGTTGCATCTAGTGTGCGACCTGACTATTGCTTCGGAGAATGCCATCTTCGGACAGACAGGACCTAAGGTGGGTTCTTTCGATGCTGGTTTCGGTTCTTCCTATCTGGCTCGTATCGTGGGACAGAAGAAAGCCCGCGAGATATGGTTTATGTGCAGACAGTATTCGGCAAAGGAGGCTGAGGAGATGGGTATGGTGAATAAGGTAGTGCCTATTGACCAACTGGAAGACGAATGTGTGAGCTGGGCCGAGACGATGATGGAGCGTTCGCCCATAGCCCTGCGAATGATTAAGGCAGGACTGAATGCCGAACTCGACGGTCAGGCAGGTATCCAGCAGTTGGCAGGCGACTGCACCATGTTGTATTACTTCCTCGACGAGGCACAGGAGGGCGGCAAGGCATTCCTCGAGAAGCGTAAGCCCAACTTTGACCAATATCCCCAGATTCCATGAAGATAGATATTGAGGAGCGGGTGCTCCATTTCAAGCAGCCAGCGGGTACCAGTCGCGGGGTATATACGGAGCGGCGTATCTGGTTGGTTCATGTGTCCGATGGTATGACCGTTGGAGTGGGGGAATGTGCCCCATTGTTGGACCTGAGTTGCGACGCTTTGGAGCCCCATATATATAATAAGGTGTTACGGGGCTTCTGTGACCAGGTTGAAGAAACTGGTGAGATACCCTATGAGGCGATGCGTGACTATCCCTCGATGCTCTTCGGACTGGAGACAGCACTTATTAGTTTCAACTTTCAACTTTTTGATACGCCTTTTGCTCGTGGTGAACAGGGCATACCTATCAACGGCTTGGTGTGGATGGGCTCTTACGAGGAGATGCTACAACGCATGGAGGATAAACTGAAGCAGGGCTTCCGCTGTGTGAAACTGAAGGTGGGCGCCATTGACTTCGATAAGGAGTTTGACTTGGTGAAGCGCATTCGTGAACGGTTCTCGCATCATGAGGTGGAACTGCGCCTGGATGCCAATGGTGGCTTCTCGCCTGACGAGGCACTTTATAAACTGGAGCTGTTGTCACAGTATGTCATTCACAGCATAGAACAGCCCATCCGTCAGAAGCAATGGGCAAAGATGGCAGAGCTCTGTCGTGACTCTCCATTACCTATCGCCCTCGACGAGGAGCTTATCGGCGTGAACGACCCAGAGACGAAACGGCAGATGCTGCATATCATCAAACCTGCCTATATCGTGTTGAAACCATCGTTGCATGGTGGCATGATGGGCTGCAGGGAGTGGATAGACATAGCTCGTGAAGAGGGTATCGGTTCGTGGATTACCTCTGCCCTGGAGAGCAACATCGGCCTGAATGCTATCGCTCAGTTCTGCAGTTCCGTATATGGTGATTCTATCACTTTTCCACAAGGTCTTGGCACAGGACAGCTCTTTACGGACAATATCCCGATGCCACTGGAAATCAGAGGAGACAAGCTATGGATCTCGAAGCATTCCTAAAAGAATGGCATAACGACAGTCCCACCGTATTGGTGCATACCAGCGGGTCGACAGGTAAGCCCAAGCCCATGCTGGTAGAGAAACGGCGCATGGAGGCTTCGGCCCGTATCACCTGTGGCTTCCTTGGATTGAAGGCAGGCGACAGCGCTTTGCTTTGTATGTCGCTTGACTATATTGCAGGTAAGATGATGGTGGTGAGGGCTCAGACCTGTGGTCTGCGGCTCATTACTGTCGCTCCCAGCGGACATCCTCTGGAAACGGTAGCTGAGCCAGTCGATTTTGCGGCGATGGTACCGATGCAGGTTTATAACTCCCTGCAAGTACCTGAGGAACGGGAACGGCTGAAAGCTATTAAGCATCTTATTATTGGTGGCGGTGCCATCGATGAGTCGATGGCTCAGGAGCTGAAGACCTTCCCCAATGCAGTCTGGAGTACTTACGGAATGACGGAGACGCTTTCTCATATTGCTCTTCGCCGTCTCAGTGGGCCTGAGACCAGCGAGTGGTATGTGCCTTTTGAGGGCGTAAGTTTGTCGTCGACGGATGAGGGTTGTCTGGTGATTGATGCTCCCGCTGTGCATGACGGACCGCTTATCACCAACGATATTGCTGAGCTCTCCGATAAGGGCTTCCGTATCTTAGGCCGCAAAGACAATGTCATCTGTTCTGGCGGCATCAAGATTCAGATGGAGGAGGTGGAACGGTTGCTGCACCCGTATCTGACGGTGCCTTTTATGATTTCAAAACGACCAGATGAGAAATTCGGAGAACAAGTGGTCTTGCTCACCGAGTCGATGGATATTGAAGATGTTAAAAGTGTCTGTCAACGTGTGCTGCCCAAGTACTGGCAACCGCGTTGCTATTTGCATGTTGACGCCTTACCCATGACGGAGACAGGTAAGCCTGCCCGATATCAAGCGCAGCAATTATGCATGAACCATTGATATAGCTCTTTCGATAGTGTTGATTTAGCCCTCGCGATAGAAGTCCAAAGCTTCTTCTATCTCTTCTTTTGTGGCTGTCTGATTGATGCGGATATCACCAATGCCACCCAACAACGTGAAGTTGATATCGCTACCAGTATTTTTCTTGTCGTGAGTCATCAGCTCCAGCAGGGCAGGGTAGTCGTCGCAGGTGATGGACATCCTGCCATAATGCTCAAAGATGAAACGGGTCATCTGTCGCATCTTGTCAACAGGGAAGCCGGTCTTCGCTACACTCAAATAGAGTTCGCAAACCAACCCCCAAGCTACAGCATAACCATGAAGTACGGGTTTGCGTTGCAAGGCCAGCGACTCGAAGGCGTGACCTACGGTGTGTCCAAGGTTCAGGGCTTTGCGGATACCTTTCTCTGTGGGGTCTTCGGTGACGATGCGCTCCTTCACTTGTACGCTCTTGGCTACTAGATCCCCTAATTCTTTGAGGTCGGGTTTTTCGATGTCGAAGTTCATCAACTCGGCCCAATGCTCTTCTGTTGAGATAAGCCCATGCTTCTGCATCTCGGCATAACCCGAAAGGATGTTCTCTTCGTCGAGCGTCTGAAGGAATATGGTGTCGAGGATGACGCAACTGGCGTTGTTGAAGACACCAATCTCATTCTTCAGTCCTCCGAAGTTGATACCTGTCTTGCCACCTACAGAAGCGTCAACCATTGAGAGTAGGGTGGTGGGGATGTTGATAAAGGAGATGCCTCGCTTGAAAGTCGATGCAGCAAAACCGCCCAGGTCAGTCACCATGCCACCGCCCAGATTAATTAATAAGGAGTGACGTGTGGCACCCATGCGTTGCAGCTCGTTCCATACATGACTGATAGACTCTAAATCCTTGTGTGTGTCGCCGGCTTTGATAGTGATGGTTCTTGCTCCCTGCAGACAGGCATAGCTGCTAACCACAGGCAGACACAGCCGAAGGGTTGTCTCGTCGGTGAGTATGAAGGTATGATTAGCCTTGCATGCCGCAATTTCCTCACTGAGAATCTGTTCCAGTTGGTTGCTGATAATGACTTTTTGCTTCTCCATATTTAGTGTAAGTCTGATTTTTCCTGTGCAAAATTACTAAAAAACATGAGAATAACGAGGGTTTTTGATGTTTTTTCGTAACTTTGCACGCAAATTCGTTACAAAATGATAGGAACTATTGTCAATACAGCAGCTATCATCGTTGGTACTGTCGTAGGGTCGCTACTGAGTAGGGGCATTAAAGAGAAATATAAAATAGGTCTCTATGACGCCCTTGGACTGGCATCACTGGCCATTGGCCTGAATGCCACCATTACCCATTTGCCCAAGAGTCAGTATCCTGTGCTTTTCATTGTGGCGCTGGCCATCGGCAGCGTGGTGGGCACGAAGCTTGATATTGACGGACGTTTCCATCGTCTCATAGAGAAACGCTCGAAAAACAATAATGGTCGTAGCCTGGCTGACGGTCTGGCTACAGCTATCCTGCTCTATTGCATTGGACCGCTGTCGATGCTGGGACCTGTCATCTCGGCTTTGAAAGGCGATCATACTTTTCTCTATACGAATGCCACACTTGACTTTGTGTCATCTACCATTTTTGCCTCTACCTATGGATTCGGCATGATTCTGGCAGCACCCGTGCTGTTCCTCTGGCAGGGATTCTTCTATGTTACTGCCCAGATATCGAGTCAGGCAGTGAGCGATGCTCTCATGGCAGAGTTGTTGATTGTGGGCGGTCTGATGATTACGGGTAGTGGTTTGGCACTCCTTAACCTGAAGGACTGCAAGACGCTCAATCTTCTGCCCGCCCTCCTGGTGCCTGTCCTCTGGTTTCTGTTTAAAGGTCTCTTTTTCTGAATGATACTTAAAAAAGTGGTGGAAAAATTTTGCTAATTCACTGAATTGTTGTACCTTTGCAGCCGATTTGCGTAAAATAGCTTGATGAAGACAGACAAAAAACAGAATCAATACCGCGTAAACGAACAGATTCGTGTACGAGAGGTCCGTATTGTAGGCGAGAGCGGATCGTCGGTGATGCCTACGAAAGAAGCACTGGATATGGCCCGCCAGCAAGGTGTAGACCTGGTGGAGATTTCTCCCAATGCCAATCCTCCTGTGTGTCGTCTCATCGACTATTCCAAATTCCTCTATCAGCAGAAGAAGCGTGCTAAGGAGATGAAAGCCAAGCAGGTGAAAGTAGAGGTTAAGGAAATACGTTTCGGACCTCAGACCGATGAACATGACTATCAGTTCAAACTGAAGCACGCTAAAGAATTCCTGGAAGAAGGTAATAAGGTTCGTGCATATGTGTTCTTCCGTGGTCGAAGCATTCTGTTCAAGGAACAAGGCGAGGTGCTGTTGCTGCGATTCGCCAACGATCTTGAAGAGGTGGGTAAGGTAGAGTCGATGCCCAGCTTGGAAGGTAAGAAGATGTTCCTTTATCTCGCTCCTAAAAAGGCTGGTGTGGCCAAGAAGAGTCAGCAGGCTCGTGACCGTGAGGCTAATGAGGCAGAACTCAAAGAACAGAAGCATCAGGCAGCAGTCAGCGATATTGATGTAGAGACTCCCGCTAACGGCGGTCTTTTTGCCAACGCAAAGATTAGTGCAGATGCACTGAAGAAGTTGACAGAGACAGAGGATGAGTAAATCTCAAACCTCAAATCTCAAACCTTAAAAGAAAGAAAGGGTGGCGCGCCCGGTATATGCGTAGCTGCCGATTATTAATAACAATTTTAAAATTTAAAAACAATGCCAAAAGTAAAGACAAATTCCGGTGCTAAGAAGAGATTCTCATTCACCGGTACAGGTAAGGTTAAGAGACATCACGCTTACCACAGCCACATTCTGACAAAGAAGACCAAGAAGCAGAAGCGTAACTTGGTAGGTTCAACAATCGTTGATCAGACCAACATGAAGCAGGTTCGCGACCTGTTGTGTCTCCGTTAATTATCCCTATTGTCTAACAGTTAAAGTACAGAAATTATGCCAAGATCAGTAAATCACGTTGCATCAAGAGCAAAGCGTAAGAGCATCCTGAAACTTACACGCGGTTACTTTGGAGCCCGCAAGAATGTTTGGACAGTAGCGAAGAATACCTGGGAGAAAGGTCTCACCTATGCTTATCGCGATCGTCGTAACAAGAAGCGCAACTTCCGCGCTCTGTGGATCCAGCGTATCAACGCTGCCGCTCGTCTTGAAGGTATGAGCTACTCTAAGCTCATGGGCGCTCTTTCAAAGGCTGGTATCGAGATTAACCGTAAGGTGCTCGCCGACCTCGCCCTCAACAACCCCGAGGCATTCAAGGCTATCGTTGAAAAGGTTAAGTAAACAAGATTTTACTAAGGAAATGAATGGGTCGTCAGAAATGATGGCCCATTCTTTTTTGCGTAAGACAGATTGACGTAAAAAGTGTTGCTTTTATGAAATATTATCGCTTTTACGTTGATAAAAGTAAAAAAAATACGTTTTAAATACGTTTTTGGTAAAAAAATAGTTGATAATAGAAAAAAAAGTATTAATTTTGCAGGTCGAAATTTAACAGGGTATAGAAATGTCGTAAATAGACAGACCATAAACTGTGAGAATGAACGAAAGTAATATAAAAAAATTAGATTGAAAAGAATTAGGAAAACTTTATGGAGAAAAGACTAACAGCATTCTTGGTTGGGTTGTTGCTCTCAGTAGGAGTGGCAATGGCACAAAACAAGATTACGGGAACAGTTATCTCGCAAGATGATGGTGAGCCGATTATCGGTGCTACTATCAAGGTGGCTGGTAGTTCGCAGGGTGTGACCACCAATGTGGACGGTAAATTCACCATTACGGTACCAGCGGGTAAAAAACTGGAATTCAGTTATATTGGTTATAAGACCCAGCGCCTAACGCCGAAGAACGGCATGAAAGTGACCATGGAGTCTGATTCCAAAATGATTGAAGAAGTGGTGGTGACTGGTGTGGTTAAGCAGGATAAACGTATGTTTACCGGTTCAGCCACGAAGATTGACGCCGAAAAAGCAAAACTTTCAGGTATGGCTGACGTGAGCCGTTCACTTGAAGGTCGTGTGGCTGGTGTGCAGGTGACTAACGTTTCTGGTACGTTTGGTGCCTCACCAAAGATTCGTGTTCGTGGTGCCACTTCAATTTATGGTAACTCAAAGCCTTTGTGGGTTATTGACGGCGTTATTTATGAAGACAACGTTGATGTGTCGGCTGACGAACTGGCCTCTGGTGATGCTAAGACGCTGATCTCGAGTGCTGTAGCTGGTCTTAACTCTGACGATATCGAGTCGTTCACCGTGCTGAAGGATGGTAGCGCTACCTCTATTTATGGTGCTCGCGCCATGGCTGGTGTGATTGTTATTACTACCAAGAAAGGTGGTAAAGGTCGTGCTTCTGTGAATTATACCGGTGAGTTTACAACTCGTCTGAAACCCAGCTATCGTGATTATAACATCATGAACTCTCAGGAGATTATGGGTGTTTATAAGGAGATGGCTGATAAGGGTTGGCTTTCTCTGGAGAATCTGGTGAATTCGCAGAATACTGGTATCTATGGTTATATGTATCAGCAACTGCGTAACTATGATGCCACAACAGGAACCTTTGGTCTTGAGAATACTGAGGCAGCCCGCAATGCTTATCTGCAGGAGGCTGAGTTCCGTAATACAGACTGGTTTGATCTGTTGTTCTCAAATAGTGTTCAGCAGAACCATTCAGTTAGCATCTCGGGTGGTACAGACCGTTCGTCAAGCTATTTCTCAATGTCGTTGATGAATGACCCGGGACAGTATGTCAGTGCTTCAAAGGTACAGCGCTATACTTTTAACGGTAACACGTCGTATGACATTTTGAAGAACCTGACTGCACGTCTGGCTGCTCAGGGCTCGTTCCGTAATCAGGAGGCTCCTGGTTCTTTGAATCAGAGTGTCGACGTGGTGACTGGTGAGGTGAAGCGTGATTTCGATATCAACCCGTTCAGCTTCGCTATGAATACCAGCCGCTGTCTGGATCCCAATATCAGTTATACACGTTTCTATTCTCCTTTCAACATTTTCAATGAACTCGAGAATAACTACAATGATATTGACGTTCATGAGTTGATGTTCCGTGCAGAGTTGGAGTACAAGCCCATTAAGACTGTAACGCTTTCTGGTTTGGTTTCTACTCGTTTGTCGCAGACCCGTCGTCAGCATAATGTGATGGATAACTCAAATCAGGCCAATGCATACCGTGCTGGTGTTGATGCCCAGGACGACAACTCTACAATTCGTTATAGTAACCCCTTGCTTTATACTGACCCCGATAATGAGCTGGCTCTTCCTGAGTCTGTGCTGCCTGAGGGTGGTATCAAGTACCAGTACGACGATAAGATGCGTTCGAACAACTACCGTTTCATGGCAGAGTATCGTGATGTTTACAACGATGTTCATGTGGTGAATGCACTTATTGGTACGGAGCTCTCTACCGTTCGTCGTACAGCTACCACTTGGACAGGATGGGGCTATCAATATAATAATGGTGGTATCGTCTATACCCCCTATCTCTGGCTGAAGCAGCGTAATGAGGAGAATACTGACTATTTCAGTGAGTCATTCACTCAGACCAATACCTTGGCTTATTATACACAGGCTGTATATAGTTTTGACCAGCGTTATACCATCAACGGAACATTCCGATACGAGGGTACCAACCGTCTGGGTAAGAGCCGTAGTAGCCGTTGGCTGCCTACATGGAACATTTCGGGTAGCTATGATATGTACAATGAGAAGTTCATGGAGAACTTCCATTCATGGCTGTCACAGTTGAAGTTACGTGTGTCATACTCTCTGACTGCTGATACGGGCCCCTCTTATGTGACCAATGCTATGGCCATCTATAAGACCAAGAATACATGGCGTCCGTTTACTTCTGCTGCTGAGTCACAGATTTATATCGCAGACCTTTCAAATACGGAGTTGACTTATGAAAAGAAGCACGAGTTCAATGTTGGTGTTGACTTTGGTTTCCTCCGTGACCGTATTGCCGTGAACTTCGATGCATATTGGCGTAATAACTATGATCTGATTGGTGCCGTCTTTACACAGGGTGCTGGTGGTCAGATTCAGAAGATGGCTAATGTGGCTGATATGCGCTCACGCGGTATAGAGTTAGGAATATCTACCGTAAATATTCAGAATAGCCAGTTTAAGTGGACTTCTGACTTCGTATATTCGTTTGCAAAGAATGAAATTACCTCACTGGAGACCTCAAGCCGTGCCATCGACCTCGTCAGCGGTCAGGGTTATGCGCTCGAAGGTTATCCCGTTCGTTCGCTGTTTAGTTACAAGTTTGGTGGCTTGAACAGTGAGGGTCTGCCTCAGGTATATAATGAGAAGGGTGAACTGACTGTTGGTGACGTGAATTTCCAAGAGACATCAAATCTCACAGACTACCTTGTCTACGAAGGTCCGTCAGACCCCACTTGGTATGGTTCGTTCAATAACTCGTTTACCTATACATTTAATAAAGCAGGTAAACTGAACCTCGATGTGTTTATTACCTATTCTGGTGGTAATAAGGTTCGTCTTGATCCAGTATTCTCTTATGGTTACAGTGATCTGTCGGCACTGCCTCGTGAGTTCAAGAACCGCTGGATGGTTTCAGGTGATGAAGCTTTGACAGATATTCCTGTTATAGCCTCTCGCAACCAACTGGACCGTTATGGTTCTACTGCACTTCGCACGGCCTATAACTCTTACAACTATTCTACAGCACGTATTGCCAAGGGCGATTTCATTCGTCTGAAAGAGGTTGCTCTTACCTATTCCTTCCCGAAGGAGCTGCTTGGCAAGACCAAACTGCTGAATACGGCATCTGTTAAGCTGGCCGCCACCAACCTATGTCTGCTCTATGCTGACAAGAAGTTGAATGGACAGGATCCTGAGTTCATTAATTCTGGTGGTGTGGCATCTCCTATTACCAAGCAATTCACTGCTACTGTGCGTCTTGGGTTCTAAATGTTATTATGTAACAATGTAAAAATGAAAACATTGAAAGCAATGAAGAATATAAAAGATATAAAGACATTCTTGCTGGCAGGTCTCGTATGCTTCGGTATGTCGGCTGCCCTGACTTCTTGTGAGAGCGAGTTGGACGAGGTGCCTGATAACCGTACAGAGATAGATACCCCCGAGAAAGTACAGCTGTTGCTTGTGTCGGGCTATCCTCAGGCAGTACCTGCCGTTATTTGCGAACTCTTCGGCGACAACTATGTTGACAACAACGTGGTGAAGCCTGGTATTCACCGTTCACCATATAGTGACTTCCATGCTGAGGCTTACGCTTGGGAGGATATTACCAACTATAGCGCAGGTGAAGACGATACTCCCTATCAGACTTGGGAACAGTACTATCAGGGTATTGCAGTAGCTAACCACGCTATTGCTGCCATGAAGGAAATGAGCGATGATCCTGCAAAAGACCCTGAACTGTCTCATTCCTGGGGTGAGGCTCATGTGTTGCGTGCTTACCTTCATTTCGTGTTGGTCAATGTCTTTGCAGAATGTTATAAAGATGATACACAGAGTGATGCCGATTGGGGTATTCCCTATGTTACAGAGCCTGAACAGACGGTGAATGTAAACTATGGTGACACCATATCTCGTGAATATCTTCATAGCGTTAAGAAGACTTATGACCTCATTGAGCAAGACCTGTTAGAGGGTATCGACCTCATTGACGACTCTAAGTATAAGGTGCCTGCTTACCACTTTAATAAGAATGCTGCTAATGCTTTTGCTGCACGTTTCTATCTCTATAAGCGTGATTACGATAGTGTTATCAAGTATGCAAATGCAGCTTTGGGTGGCACTGCATCAACCATGTTACGTAAGTGGGGTTCTATCAGCACGAACACCATTGATGCCATGCTGAATTCTTTCAACGATGAGACTGCTCCCTGTAATTTCTTGTTGCAGAGCACCTACTCATTGCAGGACCGCTTGCTCTCTGCCATCCGCTTCGTTTGCAATGATGGTAATATTTCCATGGGTGTGAAGTCTTCAAAGAATGCTGTATATGGTGGTGGTCCTAACTGGAGCAACCGTCTGCCTGCCTACGATGGTAAGATCTATCGCTATGGCGAGAATGACGATGGTTCTTGGTTGTTCCGCGTTTATGAGTATTTTGAGTACAGTGATAAGATTGCAGGTATCGGTTGGGTACATATCATTTATCAGCCCTTTACTGCTGAAGAGACATTGCTCTGCCGTGCTGAGGCATATCTTTATAAAGGTGAGACAGAAAAGGCAAGACAGGATCTGGAGACCTGGACACAGTCGAAACAGGTTGATGCCCCGTTGACAATGGCTGATATCACAAAATTCTATGATAGCAGCAAGACGAAGACTCAGATTGCCAAGGATGATTATATCTCTGAGTTGCATCCTGCTGAGATGAGTCCTGAGTTCAAGGTGTTGACTGGTGCTGACCTTTCTATGCTGTACTGCATTCTGCACTTCCGTCGCATCGAGACCATGTTCGAGGGTCTGCGCTGGTTCGACATCAAGCGTTATGGTATTCTTGTTCGCCACGTTTATCGTGGTCCTACAGATGCCAGCAGCACTGTTGATGAGCTGGAGTGGAATGACCCACGTCGTGTGCTGCAGATTCCGAGGAATGTTATCAATGCAGGTTATCCTAGCACAGACCGTGCTACACAGACTAACCAGAGCAATCCTCTGACTCAGAAGCCCCAATTAGTACAATAATCAACTTAAAGGCATATAAGAGATGAAAAAATTACTATATATGATGAGTGCAATGGCCATTCTGCTGGCTGTTACCTCTTGTGGCAAGGATGACGACTTTACGGAGTCTATCTATGATACGACAGTACAAGCCGTTGACACCAATGCTGCCACCTATGATTTTGACAAGTGGCTGTATGATAACTTTACGAAGCCCTATAACGTAGAGGTTCAGTATAAGTTCAATCTGCCCGCCTCTGACTACAGTTTCCAGTTGGCACCTGCCAGCTACGAGAAATCGCAGTTGTTGGCTTATTTCATCAAGTACCTCTTCTATGATGTATATATCAAGTATGCTGGTGAGGGCTTTATGAAACAGTATGGTCCCCGTATCTTCCATTTTATCGGATCTTCCGGCTACAGTCCCAATACTGGTACTGAGGTGCTTGGTCTGGCATCGGGTGGTGTAAAGATTACGCTTTACAATCTCAATGAGATGAAGGCTTATACTCCTGGTGTTTCCTATAGTGCAACAGATATTGATGTGCTTAACGAGAAGTATTTCCACACCATGCACCATGAGTTCTCTCACATCATGCACCAGACGAAGTCTTATCCTGTAACGTTTGGACAGGTGACTTCTGGCAGTTACGACCCCATCGACTGGCATGAGCGCGACTCTGTTGAGTCTCATCGTCTGGGTTTTGTGACTCACTATGCTTCTTCTGCCAACTACGAGGATTTCGTTGAGACGTTGTCGTGTATCATTACAGATACTGACTATCGATGGATGATGCGTATTATCAATGCCTGTGCTCCTGGTTGGCGCGCTGATGATAAGAATGACGTCATCAAACTCATCAACGATCTTGGTATCGATATGAACAAGGCTGGTGCTCATTGGAATAACTTCAAGCTCTACAAAGAGAGTGAGTATAACAGTGAGACTGATACTTATGAGGAAGATGGTCGTATCGTCCTGGATGTTCACCAGAGTAAAGAAGAGGTGATCAATAAGGACTATACAGCCTATGTATCCAAATATAAGTATACTGAGTTGAAGCGTTTCAACAGCTTCAATGATTTCCTTGACTGGGTTCCTGTTAAAGGTGATGACTCTCTGGCTGGTATCAATGCTATGTTGAAGAAGATCTCTATTGCCACTGCCTGGCATAAGGAGCGTTGGGGACTTGACACTTTTGTCCTGCGTAAGGAAGTAAGCGAACGTCAGGACAATCTGGATAATTTCCTGAAGGACGAGGTTACTATTTTCCCGCTGAGATAAGAACATAATACTGAATGATATATGAAAAAGATTCAATTATACCGTATAGCTCTCCTCGCCATGTTGCCAGCATTTGTACTGACATCATGCCGTTTTGAGGATGAAGATTATTTCGACGAGTCACCAGCCCTGCGTATTGAGCATCAGGGTGATGCCGTGAAGGAATTGCTGGTTAGTGCTCCTAACGGCTGGGTTATGCAGTTCTTCTGCGCAACAGATGTTGCCCAGTTCGAGGGTTTCAATCTCTTTGCCCGCTTCGACAAGAATGGTAAGGTGACTTTTGCCGGTGACCACCGTTTCCTTCGTGATGGCAATAGGAATAAGTATACCGAGGCCACCAGTCTTTATGAGATGCTGAACGAAGATGGTATGGTCTTGGCGTTCAATGTATGGAATGATATCTTGTCACCATTCTCTGATCCTGTTGGATATGGATATGCTCCCACCTATATTATTAAGGATGGTGTTGGTATGCATGGTGACCATAACTTTGTCGTGATGTCATATAACGATAACGAGATAATCCTTCGTGGTGAGCGCCATGGAGCAGAGGTCCGTTTGGTGAAGTGTGACCGCGACTGGCAGAAATACATCGAAGACACGAAGGCTGCAAAGGAGAAATACTGTAGTTCAGAACTCACCTCTTATTATGTTAAGAGTGACACTACCACCCTCTATTTCTCTGGATTAGCTGATGGTAAGTTCCTTTATACTGATAATCTGGATAAGACCAAGTCTGTGAAGGTTGACTCACTGGCATGTGTCTTCACTCCCAATGGATTCCGTTTGGAGAAGAATAATGTCATTGGTGATAAGAAATTCCATGAGTTTACCTTTTCCAAGGACAGTACTTGTCTTGTGAATGAAGATGGAAGTGTGAAGATTACTGCTACGTGGGATCAGCATGTGGCTAATCGTTCAACTATATGGTATTTGGACTTGGATAGCTTGTCTGATGATCTGAAGAAACTCGTGGCAGAACTTGATGCCGCCTTGACAGCCGCCAATAAGAATAATTCTCTGGCAGCTGTTGGCTTTGGCAAAACAACGAATGCCAATAATGTAACGGGATTGGTAGTCCAGTGGTATACCACTTCACGCAAGACCACCAAGAAGATGGGTGGTATCACGTTCAAGCGTAGCATTCCTGCCTATGGTCAGTTAGCCATAGATTGTGATGATGAGCCGACAGCCGACAACGAGATGAAATCAAAGGCAGCCGAAGTGGTTGCTGCTGCACGTAACTTGGCTAAGGGCTTTGTTGGAACCTATAATCTGACTCCCGAGAGCTATCTTGTTCCGTCTCCTGTGACTGCTGTGTCTGTAGATGGTACCAAGAAGTTCAAACTGGCAAGTAAATAACATTAAGAGATAGAAATATATTATTTATCACATTATTAACAAATTATTTGCATTATGAGAATTAAGACATTTACATTGATGTTGTTGGCTCTTTTCGTGTCAGCACTCTCGTTTGCGCAAAAGCCTACTGCTCCTATTGAAAAGCAGTTCTTAGCGCAGCGTCCGTCTATGGTTCAGAAGGGAATGACTCTTCCTGGCCAGATGGCGATGTCTAACAAAGTGACTGCAACTCCTAAGGTCACTCCTATTAACCGGATTGGGACAATTACTCCTCCTGCAGGCGGTGACGTCCTTTATTATAAGTTGACTGGTACCCATTCCCGTGTTAGCGGTAAACTCGAGCGTACTGTTAAGGTAATCTTCGATGGCGACGATGTTTACATCTCTGGATTGAGTTATTTTTGTCCTGACGCTTTTGTAAAGGGCTCCTTAAATAGAGATGTGTGGTCTTTTGAACCCTTGCAGTATATGGGTGATTTCTCTTTCTCTGACGGTGATGCCTCTATGTTTATGAGCGGTAATCCTCAGAGCGCAGGATTTACTGCTACACTGAATGAAGACGAGACGGTATTCACATTCCCTTCTTATGTTTGTGAATATTATGCTATGGGTCAGGAGTCTGGTCTTACTGCTTATTGGTCTCCTAATACTACTTTGACTCTGATTGAGGGTGAGGTGAGTCTGCCTATCGAACCTCCTACTGGTCTCGTTACTGAAAAGTATTCATACTCAGGAAAGGTTGGTTTTACAGGTGGCGGATCTGTTTCTCGCATTGTCAACGTTGGATTCTATGGCGACGAAGTATATATTCAGGGAATTAGCGAAGACTTACCTGAAGCTTGGATTAAAGGTACAAAGGATGGAGATATTGTCACCTTCAAGTATGGTCAGAATCTGGGTACTTATAATACCTACACGCTCTATTTCCATGGATTTAATGATGGAGACGATGTTGAAGATGCTGTCTTTACCTATGAAGCAGATAAGAATACATTTTCAGCAGTGACCGATTTGATGATCAGCTATGTGGAGGATTCTTGGTACGATGAGGAGAGAGAGTCAAATGCCCTCTTTGAATATGTTACCAATGTTACTATCGCTAAGGTAGTTGAGAAGCCTGGTACACCTGCTAATCCTACAATCTCTAATATGCAGTTTACTCCTCAGAAGGATAATCTAGAGTTTACTGTCAATGTTTCTGATATTGATGGTAATGGTATGCTTCCCGAGAAGTTATTCTTCAAATTGTATTACAAGGATGTAGTAGGTACTGAGGGTGAGGTGACTTTCTCTAAGGACTATTACACAGCACTGGAGAATGACCTGACAGAGATTCCTTATACAATTGACAATAAGGAGATTACGAATAGTAAGGTTGCTCTGTTGATGGACCATGCAGATTGGACAGAGGTTGGCTTGCAGGCCATTTATAAGGGCGGCGGCGAGTCTCACGAGTCTAAAATTGCATGGTATACCATTAACTGGCCTATCGAGACCACTCTGCCTGAGGGTCTGACTGTGTTTAGCCATGATTTTGCAGGAACAACCTATGAGAGTGGAAAAGATGTTCCATTTACCTCTACTCTGAATATTGCCAAGAGCGGTGATGACCTGTATATCCAGGGCTTTGGCGCTGATGCCGGTGTTTCCGATACATGGGTAAAGGGTACTAAGGATGAAGACGGTGTCTATGTGTTCAAGTCAGGTCAGGATCTGGGTTCTACATCATCTTATCGCCTGTTCCTGGTAGGTGTTGGCGAAGAAGGAATTGATGATTTCAAGCTGGGTGTCGATACTGAGAATGGCGTCTATAAGTTCTTGAATCCTGTTCTGCTGAATGTATTCTATACGGATAAGAGCTATTATTACACCTATTATAATGAAGATTGTACCATTACCTTGAAGGGTGAAAGCGACGATCCTGTCGTTGCTCCTGAGGGTCTTGTAACAGCTGAGTATACTTTCAAGGGCACTGATTATTTTGCTGAAGAAGGTGAGGATTCTATTGTTACTCATACTGTGAAGCTTGGCTTTGACGGTAATGATGTATATGCTCAGGGTCTTTCTCTGACTTTGCCTGAGGCATGGGTGAAGGGTACCTTGGATGGTAATTCCATCTCTTTCCGTACCGGTCAGGCTTTGGGTACTTATAGAGACTATGACCTTTGGTTCATAGGTATGGATGACGAGACAGGAAAGGTTACCAATTATGTTTGTAGCTATGATGCCAAGAATGGTGTGATTACTGCTCCTGAGGGCATGCTGATGGGTGTCAATATTTATAAAGCATCCATTAACGCTTCGTTGTTCGAATTATACAAGGATGTTACCATCACTAAGATTACTGAGAAGGCTGCTACTCCTGCCAACCCGATTATCGGCAACATGGAGTACACTCCTTATGGTAGTATCTTTAATTACGATTTGACTGGTGTAGACATCAATGGTGAAGGCTTGCTCTCAAGCAAACTGTACTTCAAGCTCTACAGCAAGGACAATGAAGGAACACAGAGCGTGATAACCTTTACTCCTGATCTGTACGAGAAGCTTGAGAGTGCAATGGAAGAGGTGCCTGCCACCTTCACTGATAACTACGACTTCTACGAGGGTTCTCTTTTCCTGAACATGTCTATTAATTCATGGAAGCAGATTGGTATGCAGAGCATCTACAAAGGTGGTGGCGAGACTCATGAGTCTGAGATTGTATGGTACGACTTGGTTTTGCCTTACATTGCTCCTGAGCCTGATAGCACTGTTGTTGCTTCATCTTATATCTTCAAGGGTACTAAGACAGAATCTGATGGTACTCCTGAGTTTGAAATGACGGTTAATATTGTTAACGATGGTGACAAGCTCTTCATTCAGGGCATAGAACCTATCGATGAAGATCAGAATGCTTGGATTGTGGGTATTAAGGGTGAAGACAATGTTTACACCTTCCCACAGGGAGCTTACATGGGTCTTTATATGATCAATGAGCGTAGCGGTTTATATCTCTTTGCTATCGGTTTTGATGATGCAACAGAGAAGGTTTGTGACATCAAGATTAAGTATGACAGCGAGGCCAATACTTACACCTTGCTGACTGGCTTGGTTGTCAATGCAGAATATACCGATCGTCTGTATTATCTTGATTTCTTCAATGCTGGTTCAACCTTCACACAGGTTCCTGCTGGTATTGAAAAGGTTAGTGTCGATACTGAGTCTGTTAATGCTCCTGCCTTCAATATTTCAGGTCAGCGTGTTAACAACAGCTTCAAGGGTCTTGTTATCAAGAATGGCAAGAAGTTCTTTGTGAAGTAAGCACACCTTATTATATATAAGAGGGAAGGTCATTCGGCCTTCCCTTTTTTTATGCTAAAAAAACTATAGTTCTTTGTGTTATAAAGAAAAAGTATTACCTTTGCAAACTGTTAAAGAATAAATATGAAGAGAATATTATTTTGTATGACATTAGCCATAGCCTTTGGCATACATTGTGCTTTGGCAGTTCCCGCCTATAAAGGCACTGCAAAGATGTTGCAACCCGACGGGACAACCGTAACCATTAGCCTTCATGGTGATGAGTATCTGCATTTCTATACTACTGCAGATGGTTATTCTATCGTCAAGGATGCCAACAACCGTTATGTCTATGCCGAACTGAGGGATGGACAGTTGCTGCCTACCTCCAGGATGGCTCATGATGCTGATGCCCGTTCTGCCGAGGAACTGGCTTATCTGAGTGGTGTTAAGAAGTATCTGCAGCCAGAGATGAAACAGTCTGTTAGAGAAGAAAAGGAACGTGAGATGACTCGTCGTGCCGTGGCTCGTCAGAAGGCGATGAATCGTGAACCACAGTATGATTACAGCAATTTCCATGGGCTTATCATCTTGGTGGAATATAATGATATGCAGTTCTCACGCGATGATATTGGCACAATCATCAACGACTTTGCCAACGCAGAGAACTATACTGGCTACAGCACACAGAATCCCTTTACGGGTAGTGTGCGCGACTATTTCAATGATATCTCTGGAGGGTTGTTCAAACCAGAGTTTGACGTCGTTGGTCCTGTTCAGGTCAATAGGAGTCAGTATTATGTCAATGGAACGGATAATTCTATTCAATTGATGTATGATGCTATCAATGCTGTTGATAGTCAGGTGAACTTCCGAAACTATGACCGTGATGACGATGGCGTCGTGGATATGGTTTACCTTATCTTTGCAGGCTTAGGTTCGAATATCACGGGAAATGATAGTCGGTTGCTCTGGCCGCATGCAGGCAAGTTCTATAATCCTCAGACATGGAGCTCGGTGTGGAAAGACGGTGTGAGGTTAGGACGCTATGCCTGCTCTACGGAGCTTATTCCTACTTATACAGGTAATATTATTGATAATATTATTGATGGTATAGGTACAATGTGTCATGAGTTCAGCCATGTGTTGGGGCTCATGGATACTTACGATACCGACTATGAGGGAAGTGGTGGAAATAGTCACCATCCTGGCTGGTGGGATATCATGGCTGCTGGCAGTTATTGTAACAACAGCCGTACACCTGTGGGCTATACCCTCTATGAGCGCTATGCAGTAGGTTTCGCCACACCAGAGGTCATTAATGCCGAGGGTGAGTACACGCTTGAGAATGTGTCGACAAATACAGGCTACCGTATTAATACCCGTCGAAACAAAGAGTTCTTCCTGTTAGAGAACCGTCAGAAGGATAAGTGGAACTACTATGCACCTGGTCATGGTATGCTGGTATTCCGTGTAGACTCCACCAATGCTAATGTGTGGAGAGAAAATAAGGTGAATGTAAATCCGAATCATAATTATTTTGAGCTGTTGCGCGCCGATGGCTATAAGGACGGTGACAAAGCATCTGATCCATTCCCTGGCAGCAAGAAGGTCAGACGATTAGATAACACGACGTCACCTGCCAACCTGAAGTCATGGTCTGGTTTAGATTCGCCGTGGGGTCTGGATAGTATTAAGGAGGTTAATGGTGTCATCACTTTCAAGGTTGTTGATGTTAATCAGTTGACAAGTGTTAAACTGCCAGAAACTGCCTATGTCAATGTTGGCTTTACTTATCCACTTGAGGTTGAACGCTATCCCGAGACTGCACCCTATACGTTTGAGTGGAAGTCCGATAACGAGGCCGTAGCTACTGTTGACGCCCAAGGCGTGGTGACTGGTATCAGCGTGGGTGAGGCTAACATCTCGGTCAAGGCAAATGACAATGACCAGCTGACAGCTGTCTGCAAGGTGACGGTTTCTGACCTGGAGGTGCTTGATAATGTTGCAGGCTTTAAGAACTTGCCTAATAATTATTCTGGAATATTGAAGTTAAGCAATGCTCAAGTTCTCTATGTATACAACTCAGATATCTATCTGCGTGATGCTACAGGCAGTCTGCTGATGTTGAATACAGGGTTGGATGTTAAGGCAAACGATTTGCTGAATGGCGTTATTTCTGGTACTAGAAAGACCGTCAATGATATTGAACGATTAGTAGCTTTCGAAGGCGTTGACTATACTTCAAGTGTCAATGTGAGTGAAGGTTCAATAGTCGAACCTCATGTCCTCACTCCCAATCAGGTTAACTCGTCTTCCTATTCTGACTTGATCACCATAATAGGTGCAGAGATGAAGAGAGCTACTGTTGAGGGCATGAAGGGCGTCTTTGTCACATGCAATGGTGGTGATGTGCGTGTCTTCAACACCTTTGGACTTGACAGTAATCAGATGACGATGCCCAAGGACTATGAAGGAAAACAATACGACATCACAGGCATCCTGACGAGCACCACTGCCACTAATGGTAAAGTAATCATGGAGTTGGCACTTGTTACCAGTCCTGTTGAGTCTTCAATGAATAGCATTGTCACCTTCGAGACATCCGCATCAGCTCTGCCCGTCAGCATCTATACGCTCGATGGCAGACAGGTGTCGGCATTCTCAAAGTCTGGTCTCTATATCGTTAAACAAGGAAATAAAAAGAAGAAGGTCTTGGTGAAATAAGACCTTCTTCAAAATAAAGATACTTCTTGGTGTAGAATAGAAAAAGCAGCCCGTAAAGGACTGCTTTTTTATTTTAGAACTGCCACCAGTGCTTCTTCCTTCTGTGATGACTCTCTTCGTAAGACTCCATGCGGAAATGACTGATCTCTTCATTGATAATGTCATTCCACGTCTTATGGCGGCTAACCATTCTGTAGATGGTTCCCCAGTCAGGCAGTCCACCGATGTTGCGGTCGTCAATCCACAAGTCAACCTTGAGCTTGCGGCTGAAATGCTGGTTGTTGTCGGTGGTCTCCTCCGGATAGTCGCGGTTGACGGCATAGAACTCCACGCCACGCTCCTTACACCAGTTCACGGCATCATCCAGTAACTTGCCTTCGCGGACCGACCACAGAATAAGTCTGTGGTGGTCTCTGATAAGCATCTTCAAAGTGTCTGTCGCAAACGGCAGTTCCTCTCCAATCTCGGGATAACGGTGCTCAACAATAGTACCGTCAAAATCTACAGCGATTGTCATAGCTTATTTCTTAATTGAATCGTCGTCTTTTCTTCCATAGTGGCTCTCGGCATAGTTGCCGTAACTACCGTAATTACCATAAGAACCGTAGCCGTAGCGACCATAGCGTCCATAGCCGTATCCATAGCCATAGCGTCCGTACTTGCCATACTTGCCGTAGCCGTAGTAGTAGCCGTACTTCTTCTTCGACATATCGATACCGTTGATAATCACGCACAGGTTGGGCAGCTTCTCCTCTTTGTGGAGGTTGTTCAGCAGTCCGAAGCTCGACTTCGGCGTGTAGTCAGCACGGCAGACGAATGCAGTTACATCAGCATACTTACCAATCTGGATGGTATCGGTAACCAGACCTACAGGTGCCGTATCGAGGATCACGTAGTCATATTTGTCGCACAGCATCTTGATAATGGTTCCCATCTGTTCACGTGCCAGCAGCTCAGCGGGGTTGGGAGGTGTAGGACCGGCAAGCAGCAGGTCGAGGTTCTTGTTTACACCCGACGGTCTGATGTGTGCATCGAGGTCGCTCTCGGTCACCTGGTTCTTTACCAGCAGTGAGGTGATACCAATCTGACGGTCAGAGATGTCGAACAGACGACCCAGAGCCGGCTTACGGATATCAAGACCCACCAGGATGACTTTCTTTCCCAGCAGTGCGAAACTGACTGACAGGTTTGCGGCGTTGAAGGTCTTACCCTCACCAGATGTTGACGAGGTGAAGAGTATCACCTTCTGTTCCTCCTTCAGCATAAACTGGATATTTGTACGCATTGAGCGGAATATCTCGTCAATCTGATTGTTCTTGTTCTCGTGAACCACAATACCGGCAGCGGTCTTCACATTATCGCTGGCCACAGCCACATCGGCAACGATAGGCAGGTTGGTCAACCTTGCCACATCCTCGTGACCCTCAATCTTGTAGCGCATGAACTGAAGGAGATAGGTAATAATCAGAGGCAGGGCGAAGCCCAACACGATGGCCAGCAGCATGATGATTGCACTCTTGGGGCTGACCTTTCCGCCAAAGGCGGGCTCGTCAATCAGCTTTCCCTTGTCGGCTGTGGCTGCCAGCGAGATAGAGTTCTCCTCACGCTTCTGAAGCAACATCAGATACAGTCCTGACATCACCTCCTGCTCACGTCCAATCTGAGTCAGGATACGTTCCTGTTCAGGTGTGGCTTCCACTTTACTCTGGTATTCGCGATACTGCTTCTCAATACCCTGACGCTGGATGTCTGCCGTGCGGCGAGCCTGACGCAGAGCCTCCTGGATGCTGACTTCCAGCTGGTCGAGCTGTTCAGTATGTGTCATTACCAGCGGAGAGTGCTCCGAGGCTGATGCCATGATGCGGTTACGTTCCAGCACCGTTTGGTTGTACTGGGAAATCAATGCTGATGAAGCCACATCGCTCAGACCTACATTTGAGGGGATAATCTGATATCTGTTCTCTGGTTTACCAATCCACTGGCGCAGGTCATCGAGAATCTGAATCTGGGTGCTTGCCTCAATCAGCTGACCATAGTACAGGTTGGCCTGATTCATGGTCTGTGTGGCATCCAACTTCAGCTCTACCAGGTTGTTGCGGCGCTTATAGGCCTCCAGACCTTTTTCGGTGGTACCCAATTCATTGTTAATCTTCGCCAGACGAGAGTTGATGAATTCCTCGGTCTTATAGGCAATCTCGTTCTTGTCGGCATTAGCCTGACGGTTATAGCACACAGCCAGATGCTTCAGATAGTCGTAGCCGCGGTCAGGATCCAGGTCGTTGATGGTCAGCTCGGCAATAGAGGTCATCTTTGATGTTGGTTTCACCGACAGGGCCTTGGCATAGGCCGAAGCTACTGCCATAGGCGGGTTGATGGTGATGACGAACGACTGCCTCTTGCTGTCCTCCTGTTCTTCATCTTCATTGTCTCCCGTCATTTTGGGACGACGGACATTCAACTCTGCTGCCAGATTCTTAGTGAAGGTCAGCGTACCATAAGGTGTCTCAACAGTGGCGGGTAGGGTAGTAAACGAACCTTCAAACTCGTTGTCCTTGCCAATCACCTGGTAGTTGTTGCCCTCGATAATCAGTCTCATGGTGAGTCCGGTTTTGGGCAGCTCTTCCAAGTCTTCTTCAGTCATATCTACGGTGACAGGCTGAACCTTATAGACCAGTGTCTTCTTGATGCGTCCTTCGGTGCGGTACTCGGTGTAGAGCTTCAGGTCTTTCACCACTTCAAGAGCCAGGATGCGTGACTGCAGAATCTCTACCTCGTTGTCAATACCTGTAGAGTTCGTAATGAATCCCAGATCTTGCATGTTGGCCAGCATCTGTCCACTGCTGCGTCGGTTGTTGACTTCGTCTTTAATCAGCATCTTAGCCGACATCTGGTAGACGGGTGAAGCCCAACGCAGGTAAAGTGCGGCCGACAGGACGCAGATAATCATAGAAAGCAGGAACCACTGCCAGTTTAAAACCAAGAGTGTGAAAATGGTTCTAAAGTCAAACGAAAATTCTTCCTCTTTGAACTCCGGTTCTACAGCAGGGTCAATTTTCTTTATTTCTTCCATCTTTATTATATTAAATAATGTGTAACTTATTCTTAGACTTAGATTCCTTCTGCCAACTGGGCCAGATATTGTCCATAGCCGTTCTTCAGCATGGGCTTGGCCAGCTCAAGCAGTTGTTCTTTGTTTATCCAGCCGCGTTTGTAGGCAATTTCTTCCAGACAGGCCACCTTCAGTCCCTGACGTTTTTCAATCACCTCAATAAAGGTGCTGGCTTCTGCCAGTGAGTCGTGGGTGCCTGTGTCCAGCCATGCAAAGCCGCGCTGCAGGGTCTGCACCTTCAGCTTCTTCTGTGCCAGATATTCCTGGTTCACTGTTGTAATCTCCAGTTCTCCTCGTGCGCTGGGCTTGATATTCTTGGCAATGTTCACCACGCTGTTAGGATAGAAGTAGAGTCCCACCACAGCATAGTTCGACTTGGGCTTCTCGGGTTTCTCCTCAATGCTCAGGCAGTTGCCGTCTTTGTCAAACTCTGCCACGCCATAGCGCTCAGGGTCGTTGACATAATAGCCGAATACGGTGGCCTTGCCATTCTTCTCAGCATTCTCAACACTCTCTCGCAGTAGTCCTGTGAATCCAGAACCATAGAAGATGTTGTCGCCCAGTACCAGGCAGGCACAGTCATCGCCAATGAATTTCTCTCCAATGATAAAAGCCTGGGCCAGACCATCGGGCGATGGCTGCTCAGCATATTCGAAGTGCACTCCCCAGTCGCTGCCGTCGCCCAGCAGTCTTTGGAAGGCAGGCAGGTCGTAGGGTGTCGAGATGATGAGAATATCCCTAATACCCGCCAGCATCAGAGCCGAGATAGGATAATAAATCATCGGCTTGTCGAATATGGGTATCAGCTGTTTGCTGACTCCTTTTGTAATAGGGTAGAGGCGCGTACCGCTGCCCCCAGCCAATACAATTCCTTTCATGAATATCGATATAACGTTATATTTTCGGTGCAAAGGTACTAATTTTTTTTGTCAAAAGAGTCTTTTTCCCATGAAAATTATTCGAATGTCGATAAAAAAGCGTACCTTTGCAGTCGAATTAAGACAAAACTATGGGAATTTTTTCAAAAATCTTCGGTCGTAAAGCGGCTGATACAGAAAAGAAAGTTGGGGGCATGGAAGATTTCATGACCCTGATTCGCGTCTATTTTCAGGCAGTGATGGCTGCAGATCTGGGTATCACCAATCTGAATGCACTGCCCGACCTGCGTGTGTTTAAAACTACCCTGCGTGTTCCTACCCAAGGTGGCAAACTGGGCATTGGTGAGAAGGCCCGTTGTAAGAAAATGTTGAAGGAGCTCTATGAGATGGACGACGACTTCTTCAAAGAGATTGATCAGAGCATCCGTCGTCGCTGTCGTAAGATTCAGGATGTGCAGACATATCTGCTTCAGTTCCAGGCTTTTGTGCAGGATGTGATGATGCTTTCCGGCAACCTAATGAAGTTCAAGCTTCGTCTTCCCAGTTTCTTTAAGAGTGCTATCCGAACTGCCACCGAGAAGACCGTTCACGATATCTTCAACAAGAACGACTACAAGGATGCCGGTGTGCTGAAGACGGTGGTTGCCGTTCGTGAATACAACAAGCGCTTGGGCTTCTCAGAGAAGTGGACCACAGACTTCGTTTATCGTGTTGTGATGCTGGCAAAGAAGGAAAAGCAGCCGCAAACCGATGCTAAATGATTAATAAATATTAAATATGTGGCACAAAGGTAGGAAATTTAATGTTTTTTGACTACTTTTGTGGAATAAATCACGAGACATGGCTCAAGAAGAGAAAGTTTTAACCACATTTCAGACGCGCGTTCGTCAATTGATTCTCCGCTTTCAGGAATTGAAAAAGGAGAATGCAGGCCTCTGTGCGAAGGTCGAAGAGAACGAGAAGCGCATCAAGAAACTGGAGGAGAAGCTGACTCAGAAGGAGCGTGACTATCAGTCGTTGAAGATGGCCCGAATGATGGAAATCACCGATGGCGACCTGGAAGGAGCCAAGGAGCGTGTGGCCAAGTTGATTCGCGATGTAAATAAATGCATTGATGTCCTCAAGGACGATAAGTAACAGGAAGCAATGGCAGAGAACAGTAAGGAGAAACTCAATATAACGTTGCACGTCTACGACGAAGAAATCCCCATGGTGCTCCATAACCGTGAGGATGAGGAGTATTACCGTGCAGCGGCCAAACTCATCACCGAGCGTTATGGCGCTTATTCGCAGGTCTACAAGGCCCGCAAGAGCGACCATACCATTGCGTTGATGACCCTCATCGAGATAGCTTTGCGCTATGAGAAAGAGATGGCCAAGAACGACACCACTCCTTATGATAATATTCTCTCAAAGTTGACTTCCGAGATCGAGGACGCCTTGAAGTAAGAAGAGTGAACAGAGAATATTAACAACCTATATATTTATTTATGGATACTATTTATGTAATTCTGATAGCCGTTGCTGCGCTTCTTATAGGTGTGGCATGCGGATATTTCATCTTCCTGAAGGTTATCAAGGGAAGATACAATGACATCGTCGATGCTGCTACCAAGGAGGCCGAGGTTATCAAGGAAAAGAAACTGTTGGAGGTCAAGGAGAAGTTCCTCAACAAGAAGAGCGAACTCGAAAAGGAAGTGCAGCAGCGCAACCAGCATATCCAGCAGGGTGAGAACCGCCTGAAGCAGCGTGAGATATCGCTGAACCAGCGTCAGGAAGAGTTGGGCCGCCGCAAGAATGATTTGGATAATCAGCAGCAGCGTATCGACAACGAGAAGAAGGCACTGGCCCTGAAACAGGAGGAACTGGGTAAGATGCAGCAGAAGGAGCGCGAGAAACTGGAGGAACTCTCTGGACTGAGCGCTGAGGAAGCTAAAGCCCGACTGGTGGAAGCCATGAAGGACGAGGCTCGCACCGATGCTGCCGCTTATGTCAATGAGATTATGGACGAGGCTAAGCTCAATGCCAATGCCCAGGCCAAGAAGATAGTGATTCAGACCATCCAGCGTGTGGCTACTGAGACTGCCATCGAGAACAGCGTGTCGGTGTTCCATATCGACAATGATGATGTGAAAGGTCGCGTTATTGGACGTGAAGGCCGAAACATCCGTGCTCTGGAGGCTGCCTGCGGTGTTGAGATTGTGGTCGACGATACCCCCGAGGCAATCGTCATCAGTGGCTTCGACCCTGTGCGTCGTGAGGTCTGCCGTCTGGCCCTGCACCAGTTGGTCAGCGATGGCCGTATCCACCCCGCCCGTATCGAGGAAGTGGTGGCCAAGGTGAAGAAGCAGCTCGACAACGAGATTATTGAGACTGGTAAGCGCACTGCTATCGACCTGGGTATCCACGGCTTGCATCCTGAGTTGGTGCGTATCATTGGTAAGATGAAGTATCGTTCCAGCTATGGTCAGAACCTGCTGCAGCATGCACGCGAGACTGCCAACCTCTGTGCTGTGATGGCCTCAGAGCTGGGCTTGAACCCCAAGAAGGCCAAGCGTGCCGGACTGCTCCACGATATTGGTAAGGTGCCCGATGAGGAGAACGAGATGCCTCACGCACTCTATGGCGCCAAGATTGCCGAGAAATACAAGGAGAAGCCCGATATCTGCAATGCCATTGGTGCCCACCACGACGAGATGGAGATGCAGACCCTGCTGGCTCCCATCGTTCAGGTGTGCGATGCCATCTCTGGTGCCCGTCCTGGTGCCCGTCGTGAGATCGTAGAGGCCTACATCAAGCGTCTCAACGACCTCGAGGCCATCGCTATGAGCTATCCTGGCGTCACCAAGACCTACGCCATCCAGGCTGGTCGTGAGCTCCGTGTCATCGTAGGCGCCGACAAGATGGACGATGCCGAGACCGAGGCACTGAGCGGCGAGATTGCCACCAAGATCCAGAACGAGATGACCTATCCCGGTCAGGTGAAGATCACCGTGATTCGTGAGACCAGGTCTGTGGCTTACGCCAAGTAATCGAAATTTAGTTTTTCAAATATCACAGCCCGTCGAACTGCTAATAGCTCGGCGGGCTGTTTGTTTGGTGATGAAGCACTAAAGATGATAAAGATACTATTCCCAATCTTTCAAATCAGCCTTAGATTTGACAGATTTGGAAATATCTTTGGGGAGGAGTGGAAAGAACGTTATTCCTGTAATGCGTTCAACCTCACTAATGGTATTGACGTAAAGGTCGTTGCGTTTGGCGGGATCTGTATTCTTTCGGATAAAACCAATCCCTTTGGGAGTGCCATTTAGACAAACCACAACCTTAAAGAACGCTTCTGGAACTACCACCTTGTTAGGGCCAATCGTTTCGTGCACCTTGTTATATAATATGGGGCCACAGACTATATAGATATCTCCATACTTTTCTGCCCATCGCCTGCATGCCATCTCTATTTGGTTCCAGTCGCCACTATTCAGATTAGCATTCTGCGGACAACAGTTAGTAAATAGAAATGATTCATACATGGCATCATTATCCCACTTGTTATCACCAGCAGGACACATATGGCCTCGGCTCCATCCTCTGCCACGATAGTCAATAAGAGTCGCACGAGGTTCAGGCACTTCTTCATCCTCATGCCAAGCATTACCTGGACGAGGAATGGAACCTGTAGCGTGTTCTGCTGTCAAATGCCAAGCCACCCAATTGGGAATTTTATAATCTTTATTGTAGGATACGGTATAGCCTTTGCGATATAGTATCTGTTCCGAAGAATGCCTTTTGGGAAGAGGAGTCTCTATACGCTCTTTCTGTTGTATAGAGTCTTGTACTGAGTATTCGCCTCCATACACAATCATTGATGCAAAGAGAGCAAACAATGATAAAGAAAGTTTATAATAATTATAGTTCATGGTGCAAAGATACAATTATTTTTTCATTTCTGTTTGATGATTTCAAATATTTTGACTCAACCTTTTGCCAGAGGTTGGCGCCAATCTTCACGATATGCAGGATATTTTTGTCGTTGTTGTAAAAAAATAGTGCAAAATGATACGACTTTCATTTTATTTTTTTATCTTTGCAACGTTACCTCAATTGTATAACGAATAAAAACCTAACGATGTACAGCGGATTACGTCTTTTTAAGACAGCGTTTATGAACACGCGACGTCAAATCTTCGTGTCTGGTATTTTCCTGATAGCAATAACCTGTGTGCTAACGGTAATCCTATATCTGGCAGAAAGCCGCGTAGATCCCGAATTTAGCTTCTGGGATGCATTTATCTGGCCATACGAAAAGTATCTTGGTGACCCAGGAAAAGTCGTCGACGAACCCTTGATATCTCCGATAGGCAAATTTATCGCTACACTTGTGGGTATCATGGGCGTGGCCATCTTTGCCGTACCTGCCGGTCTCATTGGTTCCGGACTAACGGATGCGATGGATGAGGAAAAGCGCGAGAAGAAATTGGACGAATATAGAGTCCGTATGCGTAAATCTTTCCGTCGTACAGTGGATAAGACGCTGAGAGGGTATCTGGATAAGCTGCCTGACGGTGGAGGTGAGAAATTAGCGAAGTTGAATTTCGTGCCTCAAAGGATACCCCTTTCGAGGATCCAGATTCGGCAAGGTATCGAGATGAAGGATATCTTCGAAATCTGTCAGAAGTATCCTGAGTTCCGACTGAAGAATTTGGCTGAGGCTATCAGTGGTGAGGAACATCCTCAAGACAGCTTCGTTGTCGAACATTTCCCCAAGAACCGCTCCTATGGCTATGCTATTGATCGCAAGTCAAAGGTTACCATCGTTTCTACCAGCAGTTTTGCAGAGAACGGAACGGGATGGTTTTGTTACTATCTAGCCAAATTCGGTGGCTTCAATTATGTCAGCAAGGACATTGAGGTGGATCCTGACGAACAGGATTCGTTCTATAATATGTCTGATGAGTCGCTCTACGAGAAGCGTCCACGCTCCGAGTATGACAAGAAAAAAGACAAGAAAACCATCGAAATTCTCGACCAGAAAGATGTCAACCGTGAGGCATTCCTCAAAGACTTGAGGGAAATGGCTACAGGCGAAGACTCATGGGTGATTCTATTCACCGCTCATATCAAGAGCTCGATGAACACCGTAGATTTCCATTTCGCAGATGCCCAAAAAGATGGTAGTGACTCTACGGTACGTCAACAAACGGCCTATCAGGAGTTGCTTCGTCAATTGGACGAAATGCTACAGAAAGACTATGCTTTGAAGTCAGATTTGCACTCTCAGCGATTCCCCCTGACCGAAAACAATCTGGGCTATCGTCTGAGGAAAGAGAATATCGTTTGCAATACGTTTGTTGTTCGGCCTTCGTGCGATATCATCAACTTCGATAGCCGAAGCCTACTGATTGCCTATCGCATAGCCAGCATTATCAGCCAACATCTCGATGGTGGTCGAGGCATACAAGAAAAAGATGTCAATGACTTCAAGGATACATGCTTCGGATATGGAAAAGTAGAAGAGGTTGGCGTCGATCTTTACGACAGGTAGAGCATTTTTGTCGTCATTGTAAAAAATAGTGCAAAATGATACGACTTTCAATTTTATTTTTTATCTTTGCAACGTATTAAATCTAAAACAATCTGATTATGGGACAAACATTTGAATTAGACGATCGAATTAAAAAAGATTTAGAAGATCTGTATAACAGTGGTCTCCTTAGATTTATTGAGCAATTAAAAACTGCAAGATAAGCGCGGCTAAACGGTTGTCTGTGGATTTGTTTGGTACTCCCAACGAATTATCATCTTACTTCGGGAAACCAAGCAAACAGTTTTGATGAAAAAATTGCAACTTGAATTAATTCCCTATGCTTCGCGCGAGTTTAAAAAGGTTGAAAAAGAAAAAATGCATTTTCTGTTTCCGTACGTTGAAACCCTGTTCGATGAGATATTCTCAAAAGAGCGCAATTATGTGATTTTCTGTTCTGACTTTTTCGACACATTGTTTAGGATGTATAGTGATGATACGGGATATACAGGAAGTATTGTTTTTGGCGACAAAGAGGAATGGCCGTTTTTTCAGAATGATAGAAAAGCATGTTGTACTCCCATTAAGATTACATATAACAAGGGAAAAGCAATGACTTCTATACACGCCGTCATTGCTCATACATTCCCCAACAAAGCACTTCCCAATGCATATGACAAAATGCAAAAGTATGGAGAGCTTTGTTTTAAATGTTACGATGATTATAAGAAGCAAAACCCGTAAATAGATACTTTCATCGAGCAGGGGAAAGAGTCTAATATTGAAATTACGAATTTGTACAGCGGAATACGGCTTTTCAAGACAGCTTTTATGAACACGCGGCGTTGATATCCAAGATATGGGGAACGAGTTAATCGCTACTACCTCTGATGGCCATATCTATGCTTCCTCATCAAGTGGCTTCAGCTGGTTTAAGCGAAGATAAACAGGGCAAGATTTTGAGAATTTTGTGGTTTTCGGCCAAATGAATTTTGAGGTTTTTGTATTTTTCCGCTACATAACTATATTAACTTAAAATTAAAACCAATAAAGAAAGATATATTAAAACAAGGAACGAGAGAAAGCTGAAATCATGTATTTTAAGTGTTTGCAAACATTTTATTGGATAATATTTTGATGTTTGGAAACATTTTATTATCTTTGCAGCCGAGAACTATATTTTAATTAAGTATGGAGGAACAAATCAGTTATCTTATTAAGATTTTCCAGCGCAGGTTGACTTCTACGCCAATGTCTTTTTTCCGTTATCTATACAGCCATATAGATTGGAATGACTCGCTGATTGGTATTAAAGGTCCGAAGGGATGTGGTAAGTCAACTCTGTTATTGCAACACATCAAGGAGACTTTCAAGGGAAAAGAGTTGGACAAGGTGCTATACGTGTCGCTTGACAATCTATGGTTCAGTTCTCACGATATTATCGATGTGGTGGACTATCACTATACGCATGGTGGAACCCATCTCTTTATTGACGAGATTCACTATTACAAACACTGGCAAACGCTACTAAAAAATATCTGCGATGACTATCCTGGACTTTATGTAGCTTATACCGGCTCATCAATGCTTCAGTTGGAGAGCAGCGAAGGCGATTTATCACGTCGTCTGACGATGTATGAAATGCGGGGTCTGTCACTACGTGAGTTCTTGGGGTACGAAGGCATATTGCAGATTCCTTCAGTTTCACTTGAACAGCTGCTTGCAGATCATGTTGGCATTGCTATGGAGGTGTGTGGCAAGACAAAGATATTGGAGCATTTCAAGAAATATCTCGAAGTGGGCTATTATCCTTTCTATAAGACCGTTCATCATGGTTATTACCAAAGGCTACAGAATGTTGTCAATCAGGTGATAGAGGTGGACTATCCTAATGTCGAGGACATTACGATGTCAACAATTCGTAAAACAAAGAAACTGCTGATGATTCTAGCGGAGAGGGTACCACAGTTGCCCAAGATGAATGAACTCTACAACGAATTAGAAACAGATCGCAACCAAGGATTAAAGATGCTTTATGCGCTTCAGCGTGGAGGCCTGCTTCTGTTGTTGAGTGACAATGCGAAAAGTCCAGATAACTTGTCTCGCCCAGATAAAATATACATCAATAATCCTACTATGATGTATGCGCTTACACCAAAAGTTGATACTGGCACCCTTCGTGAGACATTCTTCTGTAACCAGTTATCACAAGGCCATGATGTGCGTTACCCAAAAGCTGGTGATTTCCTTGTTGACAAGAAGTATCTGTTCGAAGTTGGTGGAAAAGGGAAGAACTTTGACCAAATAAAGGATATAGCTGATAGTTATCTTGCTGTAGACAATACTGAGGTTGGTCATCGAAACCGCATTCCATTATGGATGTTTGGGTTATTGTATTGATAATTGACACTATGTACTATCACAAAAAAAGAGCCTCCCAGATTCGGGAGGCTTTTTAGTTACTCAACCTTCTGCCAGAGGTTGGCACCCATCTTGACGACGAGACTTTCTTTTACCCAGCGGTAAATGATGGTCTTTACCACAGGCGACTCGTTGTTGGCGAGGCGGAGGTTCAAAAGGTCTTCCTTTGTGATTATTCCCAGTATGGGAGTATTTTGTTCCCAAGGTGGGAATAAATAGTTCCCAGTATGGGAATAATTGGCACGAATAAGGTAGCATTATCAAGAAATAAGTGTGCCTTATTCACAGACAACCAAGGGTTCTTCGCAGAGCGAAGCGGCGGAGCCGAGCGATTAAAGAAATCCTGCTCATCCCTCCCGTCTAGAGACGCTGAGCCCTTTAAATAAAGGGATTTCACCATTTCCATCCCTCCCTTCATCCCTCCCTTCATCTCTCCCTTCATCTCTCCCTTCGACTCTCCGAGTATAAGCATATTGAAGTCTCAGTGGACACACTTACATCATGCCTTATCACGAAGCCTACATGAGGGTGACGGGAGTGATATGGGAGAGATATGGGAGGGATGAAAATAATCACTCCCGTGTCGAAACCCCTTTGTACAAAGGTGATTCCGAAGATGACGGGAGAGATGAGGATGTTTTTTGATATAAGGTATTGTGGAAAGGATCAGGTATGATAAATTTCCAGTATGTCGCTATTTCGAAGGTATGTCACTTTAGGGTCGTTCCTGACGTTCCTTCCACCTGTTCCGACGGCGCTTTGCGGATGTTCCGATGATACTTTACCCCCCTAAAGTATCATCGGAAAGGGTCGTAGATGCCATTGGAACCACCGCAAGATGACTTCGGAACGACCGTAAAGTACCACTATTATCTTTTCAATCCTTAAACACCATCATGTCGGCCAACTTCAGGAAGTAGTCGTTCGACCAGATTTCAATATCACGCTGGTTGAAGATGAAACCTCTGACATCCTGCTTCACAGCTTCCATATTGGTCGTTGACAACTTCTCGTGCAGCATCTCCATAAAACGCTCCTTTGTGATGTCCTCATCATTGAACTCACGGATGCGCTTCTGCAGATGCTCAAAGTTCAACGGCACGCGATTGGCAACATACCATTGGAAGTCATACCAGTCGCGCCCCTTCACTCTGGTCTTCCAGTTACGATAAAGCAAGGCGTGCAT
>NZ_CAMJOS010000018.1 GCF_946407605.1 uncultured Prevotella sp. | reverse complement strand
ACACTCGCTTCTTGTACTACTTCTGTCTATGTAAATCTTTCAAAGAACTCTCTTTCGATGCTCTCGTTTTTGGGCGAAAGCGGATGCAAAGGTACTACTTTTTTCTGAACTACCAAACTTTTCGGCAGTTATTTTTCAAAAAAATCCGAAGTTTTTCAATTTAATTGACAAAACCTCGGACTTATACCTTTTATATATATAATAGAATTAGTTCCTTCTTCCAAAAAGTCGCAATAGATAGAGAAACAGATTGATGAAATCGAGGTAGAGTGTGAGGGCTCCCAGAACGGCATATTTCTGTGTAGACTCGCTGGCATCGGGAGCATTCATAAACATACGTTTGATCTTCTGTGTGTCGTAGGCAGTGAGTCCCACGAATATCAACACGCCAACATAGGTCATGATCATTTCGAGACCAGAGCTCTTAACAAAGATGTTGACTATTGTTGCGATGATAAGACCGATGAGGGCCATGATAAGATACTTACCTATTGATGACAGGTCTGACTTGGTGGTGTATCCCACCAGCGACATAGCACCAAAGGTGGCTGCACAGATCAGAAACGTTGAAGCGAGGCTGCCCATGGTGTAGACATAGAACAGCGACGAGAGTGTCACACCATTCAGGATGGCATATGCCACAAACATCAGTGTAGCCGTTGCCAGGGAAATCCTATTGATGGCAGCACTCAGTCCGATGACGAGTCCAATCTCAGCAAGGAACAGCACCCAAATGAGCTGATGATAAGTAAACAGGAAATTGCTGATGGTAGCATTGGTAGCCACCACAAAGGCAGAGAGTCCTGTGAGGACCAGCGCCATTGACATCCACATATAAGTCTTGCGCATCAAGACAGGAAAAGCCATTGAGACCTCCCACTGACGTCCCTGTGGAAAAGACTGGTAATTCATTTCTTCGTAATCCATAATCTTCATTTAATTTAAATTCGTGACAAAGATAGTCATTTTATTGGAATTACGGCAAAAAGAGTGCCAAAAAAAACTTAATTATCATCAAACGTACTCGCTCGACTCCATCTTCAGAGAATCGATCTTGAAGGAGTCGCCCTCTCTCACGACGCCAATAAGCAGCGTATAGCGATATTCCTGATACTCGCCAGACATATAGCTCGACACACACGTTACTCGATAAGTGTTCTCGTCAACGGCATCAACGATGCACTCCGTCAAAGAGCCGATATCCACATTACCCTCCTGATAGAACAGCCATGTAGCCATACATTTGTGCGACTGGCACTCGACATCATAACTGTCAATGAGATATTTCTCTGCTTTTTTGGTGATGTTGCTTCTTACGTAGTCGTCATCATAATAATTCTGATCTGCCTCTTCATAGAAGGTTCTCAGGAAAGACTTACAGGCCTCCATATACTGTGCCTTTTCAGCCTCCTTCTGTGCTTCCTTCGTCATTTCGTCAGCCTGCTGCGTTGTATCCTTGGCCGCCTGCTTAGCAGCGACAGTCTTCTGTCCACCACTACGCTGTCTTGGTCTTTCCTCACAACTCCAGTTGCCTATCAACAGCATGACAAGCACAAAAGCCGAAATGAAATAGTGTACACCGTTCAAGCTACATTTAGTACGATTAGTCATAATTCCAAAGATTTTTAACGTTCCACTACGGTCTTATATTTTCCGGCTGCAAAGGTACGAATAAAAATCGGAATACACACCATCTTTTCCTCTTTTTTTGAATGAGAGACAGAAGAACTAGTACTTTACAGTTCTGAGCTGAGGATATTGGAGAACTTGGTGGCACCTTGGTCGGTGAGGTGATCGGTATCAAAGAAATCGGAATCGGAGAAGCGAGTGTCGCAAGAATAATCAGCAACGATGGCACCGAAATGCTGCTGGCAACAGCTGAGGATACTATTGACGAAGTCCAGTTGCCATTTGTCAGCCTTCTGTGTATATGACTGTGTGACAGGCGTTTGAAGAACGACCAGAGAGACATGATGGCACTGACACCAGCTGGCTATGCGATAAAGGGCGATAACATTGCGAAGGGTGGATGTCCAATTGTGGAAGTTATGCGAGCGAACTCTCTCTGGCTCGAAGTCGACTGGGTTGCGCAGCTCAACCTTATCATCAATGCCCCACCCAAGACTGTCACACGAGATGCCCTTCCCGTGCCAATGTCTTGTAATCTTGGCCCAGAAACTGTTGATATAGGAAAGTTCAAGAGGATACGGGGCCCAAGAACCTAACGAGGCGAATGGGGTCAATGGGCTCTGATAATGCATATAAAGTTGATAGTAGGTCACACGTCCTGGCTCATCATCCTCCATCGGAAGGTCGAAGAGGTTGGAGTTGTCAGCCACGAGGATGACCTGTCTGAGATTGGGACAGCCCTTCGCATAGTACTTGAGCAGGAAAACGTCGTGCTCCAACCGCTGCGAGACATTAGAGAGATTAAAAGTACTGTCGGCAAAGGCCGAAGGTCGCAAATCGAAGAAAGCGTGCGAGTTGCCCAGTATCAGCGTCGACACCTTCTCACCATGAGTCTCAAGCCACTGGTCCTTGTATTGATAGGAACAAGGAATACTGCGCACATAGCCCTCGGCCAAAACCAAAATAAGCAGGACTGGCAGGAGGAAAGCGGCTGTTCGGACGAGAAACTTCTTCATATTATTAATAAGGTAAGAAGACAGAGCTAAAACTGGAAATAAATAAAGGTTTGTTCCTCACCTCGTGCGAAGACAATGAGAAGGATGAGCGCATAATAAGCAGTCCAGCGCACCCAGACGGGCAATGCATCGAGTTGTAGAGGATGATCCTTGCGCCGTTGCAGCCACTCGATGACCACGAGTAACAGGCACCACAACAAAGCCTGCTTACCATGAGCGATGGAGCCCTGATGAAGGGTAGAGAGCTGAGAGACGAGCGTCGAGAGATAATCGACTGCCTCTGTCATACTGGCAGAACGGAAGACGACCCATCCGACAGCTGCCAGCAGGAAGGTGAGGAGTATGGAGCGCAGACGTACCACTCGCCAAAGGAGCAGCAGACAAGCGTTGTAGAGTCCCCATACCACAAACGTCCAGTTGGCCCCATGCCATAATCCGCTGAGCAGAAAGACGATAAGGATATTGCGGATGGTTCGGAGTGTGCCCTCACGACTGCCCCCAAGCGGAATGTAGAGATAGTCGCGAAACCACGTCATGAGCGAGATATGCCATCGACGCCAGAACTCAGGCATCGTAGCTGAGAAATAAGGCAATCGGAAGTTCTCCATGAGTCGGATGCCAAACAAGCGGGCCGTACCAATGGCGATGTCAGAATAGCCAGAGAAGTCGCCATAAATCTGAAAGGTGAAGAGCAACATACCTGCCACCAGCGTCATTGCATCGGCTCCAGCATAATCAGCCCAGATGGTATTGACAGCCAATGCGCAGTTGTCGGCCACCACCATCTTCTTGAAGAATCCCCAAAGGATACGCCTGAGGCCTTCAACCGCCTCGTCATAGCGGAAGGTGCGAGGCGATGATATCTGAGGGAGGAGGTTTGTGGCACGCTCAATGGGACCAGCCACCAGCTGTGGGAAGAAGGCGATATAGGCGAAGAAGTCAACTATATGACGTGTTGGCGTTAAGGTGCCACGATAAACATCGATGGCATAACTCAGCGACTGAAAAGTATAAAAACTGATACCTACAGGCAGGATGAGATGGAGCGTTGGCACATCGAGAGCGACACCTAAGGGAGCAAGCATCGCCTGCAGGTTGTCAATGAAGAATCCATAGTACTTAAACACACCCAAGATTCCCAGATTGAGTAAGACGCAGGCCGTCAGCACCCAGCGCTTATGAATGGTCTTCGGCATAAGCAGTCCACTTGCAAAACTTGATGCCGAGGTGATGAGAATCAGGAAAAGGAAACGCCAGTCCCACCAGGCGTAGAACACATAACTGGCTGTGAGCAGGGCGATGTTCTGGCAGCGCAAATGGCGCTGCAGAGCCCAATAAAGCAAGAATACAAGGGGCAGGAAGACGAGGAACGCGACAGAGATGAAGGACATGATGTCAACGGAATTCGTTCATGAGTCGTACTATCTCCATAACCTCCTCGTCAGTCATAGCTTGATGACAAGGCAGACTGAGTTCCTGCGAATGAATACGCTCTGTAATAGGCAGCGGTGCGTGGTTCCAGTGGGCATAGCAACGCTGCTGATGGGGAGCTATAGGATAGTGAATCACAGTACCCACGCCCTTCTCGGTCAGGAACTGCTGCAAGTCATCACGTCGCTCAGTCAGAACGGGGAAGATGTGATAGACGCTCTCCGACCTCTCCGGCAATCGCACCAAGGGGTTGGAGATATGGTCGATGTAGTAATTGGCAATCTCCTGTCGACGGGCATTATCGGAATCAAGGTATTTCAGCTTGACACTAAGCACAGCGGCCTGAATCTCATCGATGCGAGAGTTGCGGCCCACATAATCAAATTCGTATTTCTTCGAAGAGCCATAGTTGGCGATGGAACGAACCGCAGCAGCCAGCTCATCATCGTTTGTAGTCACAGCGCCGGCATCGCCCAGTGCCCCCAAGTTCTTACCTGGGTAGAAGCTATGTCCAGACGCAGATCCCAACGAGCCTGTTTTAGCCTGAGTATCATAGAGACAGCCATGAGCCTGAGCGTTGTCCTCGATGAGTTTCAGATGATATTTCTCGCACAAAGCCCCAATCCTCTCCGTATAAGCACAGCGACCATAGAGATGGACAATCATGATAGCCTTGGTGCGAGGGGTGATAGCCTGCTCGATGAGCGAGTCATCAATCAGGAAGGTGTCGAGACAAGGCTCTACCAACACAGGCTTCAAGCGGTTCTCCGTAATGGCGAGAATAGAAGCGATGAACGTATTGGCAGGCACGATAACCTCGTCGCCATCGCAGAGCTGGCCCATCTCCATATATGCTCTGAGAATCAGCGTCAGAGCATCGAGTCCATTAGCCACGCCGATGCAATGTCTCGTGCCGATATAACGGGCATAATCGTTTTCGAACTGTTGGGTCACCTCCCCCTTGAGATACCAGCCGCCATCAATCACGCAGCTGACAGCCTCGTGAATCTCAGCGGCATGCATCGCCGTGATACGCTGAAGGGGGAGATAAGGTATCGTCATAGTGTCCATTCGTAGGTGTCGTAACAGATGGCTCGTCCTCCAAAGCCCTCCTTCTGTGCCACCAGTCCGTCGTTAAGTACAGAACCGTCGCCCTCGGTAGAGCGTCCGAAGTCCAGATACTGATAGTCCGGAAAGTCCTCATACATCGCCCTTTCGTAGATAGCGTCGACAGCACCCACCTGCTTACCAATAGGCGTCGATGAGCAATACTGGCCGTGCAACACCTGCGGTGACAGATAGAACGTGAGTCCTGCCACCACCTCACCATTATAATAGGAATTATACTGCACAATATGCTTGGGGAAGCGCGAATGCAGCAGCTCTATCTCCTCGACAGTATGCACAGGACGTACACCATGTCTGTCGACGAGGTTATTCTCAAGCACAGGCCAGAAAGCGCGGAAGTTATCCTCACGCTTCACCTCAACACCCAAGTCATGAGCCTTACGCAGACGGCGACGACGGTCTTTGCGCCAACGCAGATGCTGCTGCATGAAGATGACGGTGCCGATATCACGAGAGATAACCTTGGCATTGCAAATCCAGAACAATGGATAGAGATCCTCTTCAGCCGCATGCTGGTGATAAACCCAAGGCACAGGCTTATAAACCACCCTGCGGATGCCAGCAGCACGTAGCCAGTCGTTCATCTCACGAAACAGCTGTATGACGTCGGCTGCCGTCACGTCGATGTCCATCACCAGTCCGCCATAGGTCAGTCCCTGGTGCGAATAGAGCGTGTCGCCCACAATATTGGCAGGCAGGATAGAATGAAGATGGGAGCCCACATAGAACATCAGCGAATGATCCGTAAAACGGTCGGCATGATAGTCCATGTAGTTGCGATAGAACAGGAAGGTGGCGTTGCGGGCCTTGCTCACATAACGGTCCCAAGCCTGTTTGTCGGCTGGTGTGTATCTCCTTATTTCGAACATTTCACGTAGTCCAGGAATTCTTCGTATTCATAAATATAGTCATCCTCCTCATAATGCTCAGAGGCGAGCACCAGACAGACAGCTCCTGACGAGAAATCATCAAGTGTTCGCCATATGTTCGTATCGATGAGAAGTCCCTGCCAAGGGTGATTCAGCAGTACGGTCTTACGTTCATAGCCATTATCGAGGGTGACGTGGAACGAGCCACTGAGTGCGATGAGCAGTTGACGGAGGCGCTTATGGGCATGTCCTCCCCTACTCTCGCCAGCCGGCACGTCATATACCCAATAGGCCCGTTTGATGTCAAACGGCACCTCGCTACATCCCTCGGCCACCGTCAGGTTGCCTCTCGGATCAACGATTTTGGGCAGGTCGATGAGTTTAATCTCTAAGTTTGGCATAGGGATCGGTTCCTAATACGGTCTTTGCCAGACGCTTAGCCTTGTCTCGAAGTGCTTCCACATCATCGCCCACCTCGCCATAGCACAGCACGACACCCATGCGGCGACCCTTATGGGCCTCAGGTTTACCAAAGATGCGGATGCGAGTACGGTCTTCCTTCAGAGCCTCATCAAGGTTATAAGGCAACAGCGAACGGTCGACAGGTGTCGATGCCTCCACAGGTGACAGGATGACTGCCGAAGCGCCAGCATGCTCCAGATGGATGGCAGGAATAGGCAGTCCCATCACAGCACGGAAGTGGAGCTCAAACTCGCTGAGGTTCGTGGTATGACCCAGCGTCACCATACCTGTGTCGTGGGGACGTGGCGACAGCTCGCTGAAGATGACCTCGCCCTGCTTTGTGAGGAAGAACTCCACGCCCCAGATGCCAGCACCTGTCAGTGCCTTCGTCACCTTGTCGGCCATGAACTGAGCCTGCTTCAGGGCATCATCGCTAATCTTATAGGGCTGCCACGACTCACGATAGTCACCTGATTTCTGTACATGTCCGATAGGCGGACAGAACAGCGTAGGCCAGCCGTTCTTCTGGGTAACGGTAAGCAGGGTGAACTCTGAGTCGAAGTCGATGAACTCCTCGATGATCACCTCTTTTACATCGCCACGCGAACCTTCCATCGCCTCCTTGAAGGCCTGTTCCAGTTCATCATCGTTGTGCACATAGCTCTGACCATGACCACTCGACGACATCAGAGGCTTCACGACACAAGGGAAACCTATCTCGTCGGCAGCAGCCTTGAACTCCTCGAAGGTCTTGGCGTAGAAGTATTTCGCTGTACGCAGCCCCAGTTCCTTGGCAGCCAGATCGCGGATGGCACGACGATTCATGGTGAAGTTGACGGCACGAGCCGACGGCACCACTTGAATGCCCTGCTCCTCGAACTTAAACAGACGTTCCGTACGGATGGCCTCAATCTCAGGCACGATGATGTCGGGCTGATGCTTCTTGACCACAGCCTCGAGGGCATCGCCATCGAGCATCGAGAACACCTCACGTTCATCGGCAACCTGCATGGCAGGTGCGTTATCATAACGATCACAGGCAATGACATACTGACCTGCTCGCATAGCGGCAATCACGAACTCCTTACCAAGTTCTCCAGAGCCTAAAAGCAATATCTTCTTCATAATCTATGGGGTTGCCGTGACGGCAATATACATTAACGGTTTGCGTACATGTTATCGTAATACTTCTGATAGTCGCCAGAGGTGACGTTGTCGAGCCACTCCTGGTTGTCGAGATACCAACGAACAGTCTTTTCGATGCCCTCCTCAAACTGGAGTGAAGGCTCCCAACCCAGTTCACGCTGCAACTTAGAAGAGTCGATGGCATAGCGCAGGTCGTGACCAGCACGGTCGGTCACGAAGGTGATGAGGTCCATATCCTCGCCTTCCTTACGTCCCAGCAGACGGTCAACGGTCTTGATGACTACCTTGATGATGTCGATGTTCTTCCACTCGTTGAAGCCGCCTATATTATATGTGTCGGCAATCTTTCCCTTGTGGAAGATAATATCGATGGCACGTGCATGATCCTCTACAAACAGCCAGTCGCGCACATTCTCACCCTTGCCATAGACGGGTAGCGGTTTGCGATGACGGATATTATTAATAAAAAGAGGTATCAGCTTCTCAGGGAACTGATAGGGACCATAGTTATTTGAGCAGTTGGTCACCACCACAGGCATGCCATAGGTATCGTGGAAGGCACGAACGAAATGGTCGCTCGAAGCTTTCGAGGCCGAATAGGGTGAATGAGGATTATACTTCGTGGTCTCGAGGAAGAACTTATCGCCGTAGGCCAGATGATGCTCTGCAGACGAAGCCGTTGTGGTGAAAGGAGGCTTGATGCCCTCTGGATGTGTCAGCTCCAAAGCGCCATACACCTCATCGGTAGAGATGTGATAGAAGCGCTTGCCCTCATACTTCTCTGGCAGACTCTCCCAATAGAGCTTTGCAGCCTGCAGCAGACTCAAAGTGCCCATCACGTTGGTCTTGGCAAAGGTGAAGGGATCCTTGATAGAGCGGTCCACATGACTCTCGGCTGCCAGATGGATGATGCCATCGACCTTCTTGTCCTGCATCAGCTTATAGAAGGCTTCGAAATCGCAGATGTCCATCTTCACAAACTCATAGTTGGGCTTATCCTCAATGTCCTTGAGGTTGGCCAGATTACCTGCATAAGTCAACTTGTCGAGGTTGATGATATGATACTCAGGATACTTGTTCACGAACAGGCGCACCACATGGCTTCCAATAAAGCCTGCACCACCAGTAATGACGATTGTTTTCATACGTTCGGATATTATTGTTTATTTTTCTTGATTCTACGAAATATTCCCATAGCCAGCATCACGAGGAATGCCATGATGAAGGTGCGCGAGGCATCTTCCCACGTCTGGTCGAGACGGATGATATAAAATAATAACGTAACAACTGCCGCAACTATTGTGTCGAGCAGCAATTCCGATAACCATTCTTTCAGATACTCCATTTCCTTCTTGGGTCTTCTATCGTTATTATCTCCAGGTCTTTGAATGCGGCACCGTCGATGGTAAGACGCACCAGCGTGCGCTCCTTGTGCCATCCCTGCAAGCCTGCTGCTCCTGGATTGATATGCAGCAGATTGAGTGTAGGGTCGAATTTCACTTTCAGTATATGAGAATGTCCTGCCACGAAGAGCTGTGGCGGATTGGCATACAGCAACTTACGAACAGAGGGATCGTAATTGCCGGGATAGCCGCCAATATGCTTAATGAGCACATCGGCCTCCTCGCACTTAAAACGGTTCAACTCACGATACATCAGTCGCAAGTCACCTCCATCGCAATTGCCGCAGACAGCACGCAGCGGACGGAACTCAGCCAGTCGCTCAGCCACCTCCACACTACCGATGTCGCCTGCGTGCCATATCTCTTCGCAGGGTTCAAAGTAGTGCAGGTACTTATCGTCCCAATAGCTGTGGGTGTCGCTGATGATGCCGATTCTCTTCACAATTTGAGGTTTTATTGTTCAGGATTGAGATGAAGTTTCTTTCTGACGTACTCAGCAATAAGACGGGCCGTCTCGGCTGTGCCAATGGCGCTGGAGTCGATACAGAGGTCATAGCTGTCGGCCTGTCCCCAGTGTTTGCCAGTATAGTAATTATAATAGGAGGCACGTCGGCTCTCCACATGATGGATGCGCTTGATAGCTTCCTCAAGCGTCACCTCCTTCTCTTTCATAAAGAGTTGGGCACGCGTCTCGATATTGGCTGTGATAAAGACGTTGACCACATTGGGGAAATCGCGCAGCACATAGTCAGCACAACGGCCTACAAAGACGCAAGAGCTCTCTTGGGCCGCCTTGATAATGGCATCGCTCTGAAACTTGAAGAGCCCTTCCTGCGAGAAATTGTTCTGATAGAAATTGCTATTCCCCGGGTTGATGTAAGGCAGATGGAAGAAAGAACGAAGGAAGCCTTTCCGTTCGTCGCTCTGCTTGAAGAACTCTTCTGAAAAGCCACTCTCCTTGGCTGCGAGGTTCAGCAACTCACGATCATAGTATTTTGCTTGGAACTCGTCAGCAAGCAGCTTTCCTATTTCCAATCCGCCAGCACAGACCTGCCGACCAATGTTAATGATTATCTTTTTGTCCATAAGACTTGAATTTTCTAATATGCCACAACAGTATGGGGATAGTCATTGAAAACGAGCCGAAGTCGCTGGCTGGCATGGAGTACCACACACCCTCCAGCCCCCAGAACGACGGGAATATATACGCCATGGGGAGCAACAGGAACAGCTGTCTGGACAGCGACAGGAAGATGCTGATCTTCACCTTGCCGATGCATTGGAAGAAGTTGGTGATGATTGCCTGCGAGCCCACCACGAAGAACACCATCATGTCGATCTTGATACCTTGGGCAGCCATTTCGAGCAGCACGGGGTCGGTAGTGAAGATACGGGCCATCTGACGTGGGAACAGCATGGACAGAGCCCAGGCCATCAGCAGGAACGTGGTGGCGATAGAGATAGCCAACCACACGCATCGCATCATTCGGTCGTACTTCTGGGCACCATAGTTATAACCCACGATGGGCTGCATGCCCTGGGTAACACCCATGACAAACATAAAGAACACCATGACCATCGAGTTGGCTATGGAATAGGCTCCAACGGCCATATCGCCTCCATAACGGACGAATTGGTTGTTCATGAAAATCACAATGACACACGAGGTGGTCTGCATCAGGAATGGCGAGACGCCAATGGACACGATATTGCGCACCAACTCGCCCTTCAGTCGGAAGATGCCCTTTTTTAGGTGAAGCAGCTCACGTTTGTCGCAGAATATCCACATCTGCCAGATGAGTGCCAGCGTCTGCGACACGACAGTTGCCAATGCGGCACCTCGGATTCCCCAGCGGAACCACCAAACAAAGGCCATCACCAATATGACGTTACAACCCACGGTGAAAAGCGTTGCATACATCGCATGACGGGGTTTGCCAGCGGCTCGCAGCACCGCATTCATACCGAAATACATGTGGGTAACCATATTACCCAACAGGATGATCTGCATGAATTCGCGAGCATAGGGCAAGGTAGCCTCAGATGCGCCAAAGAATATCAGGATGGGATCGAGGAACAAGAGGCAGATGAGCATAAAGAGGAAACCCACGATAATATTGAGCGTCACCGTATTACCCAGCAGATGTTGTGCCGTTTCGTAGTCTCGCTGTCCCAGTTTCACACTGATACAGGTCGAGGAGCCCACACCCACAGCAGCACCAAAGGCTGCACTCAGATTCATAAAAGGAAATGTGATGCCCAAGCCTGCAATAGCCTCGGGTCCTACCACCTGTCCAATAACAGAGCGGTCGATAATGTTATAGAGCGAACTGGCCACCATAGCCACCATAGCAGGCAACGCATACTGCCAAAGGAGTTGCCCCACAGGTTTCTGTCCCAGTTCGAGTGCTTTCTGTTTGTTGTCCATAATTCAAATTGCAAAGGTAAGGTATTTTTCCGACACTGCCAAATTTTAAAGCCATCAAAGTTTGGCTCTTTCAATATTTATTTGTACTTTTGCGGTCGTAAATGCTATCCGTACTGATGAACCGGACTCTGATTCTACTGACATTGCTCCTATTGAGCCTCACTACGAATGCCGCCAAGACGAAGTTTCCTGACAGCAAATTCTATATTTACCGCTATGTCCTGCACGACAAAGCAGCTACCACCTATTCTCTTGACGCCCCCCTTCGATTCCTTTCAAGAAAGAGCCTGGAGCGCAGACAGCGTCAAGGCATCTCCGTCGACTCTACCGACCTGCCAGTATGCCAGGTCTACATCAAACAGTTTGAGTCGAGAGGTGCAAAAGTGCTGGGCACCAGCCGATGGCAAAACACCGTTCTCGTTCAGTCAGCCGACTCCGCATTCCTGAACAGTCTGGGAACGATGGGTATTGTGAAAGAGGCAGTCTGTGTCTTTGCAACCCCCGATTCGTTAGATATGCCTGGCGATGTGAGATGGAATGTGCATGAGGACTTCAACAGATGGGACTCCGTTAAGAACGACCCCTACGGCATGGCCCGCAACCAGATTGAGATGCTTGGCGGCACGCAGTTGCACGAGGCAGGCTTTACAGGACATAGCATCACCATTGCTGTGGTGGACGGTGGCTTTCAGAACTATGACCGCATTCCGGCTTTTAAGAAAACCCATATTAAAGGTACGCGAAACTTTGTACCAGCCAGCATCGACGGCATGCTGCCTGATGACGTTAGAGAACCGTTCCATTTCATAGACCACGGCACAAAAGTACTGTCAGCGCTGGCCGCTAACGCCCCCGAGGTGCATATCGGCACAGCTCCCGATGCCGACTACTGGCTGTTGCGCAGCGAGGTGAACCACCTGGAGCAGCCCATCGAGGAAGACCTTTGGGCTATGGCTGTTGAGACTGCCGACTCCTTAGGTGCTGACGTCATCAATTCGTCGTTGGGCTACTATGCCTTCGACGAGGGACGAGGCAGCTATCGCCTGCAAGACCTCAACGGACAGACAGCCTTTATCTCACGCTCAGCCTCGATGCTGGCCGATAAAGGCATTGTGCTGTGTAACTCTGCAGGCAATTCAGGTATGGGACAATGGAAGAAAATCGGCGTGCCTGCCGATGCCAACAACATCATCACCGTAGGCGCCATCGACAAAGCGAAACGACTGGCCACATTCTCCAGCATCGGCCCCTCGCAGGATGGTCGCGTCAAACCTGACGTGATGGCACAAGGTGCATCAGCAGCACTTATCTCAGGAAGAGGCACCCTGGTCCACGATATGGGCACATCGTTCTCAACACCCATTGTTTGCGGTCTGGTGGCTTGTCTTTGGCAGGCTCTTCCCAACAAATCGGCGAAAGAGATTATACAATTGGTGCGCGAAAGTGCCAATCAGTATCAAGAACCCACAAATATCTTTGGTTATGGCATTCCTGACTTCTGGAAAGCCTACACCTCACAAACAAAGCCCTGACACGACCCATGACCACAACGACCTATAGTCTCTACGAGCTCAACTCCTTGGTGCGTCAAACCATCGAGCAGACTATGAGCGATGAGTATTGGGTAGAGGCAGAATTGTCAGAATGCAGGACAAACAGAGGTCATTGCTACATGGAACTGGTTCAGAAAGACGAACACAGTAACACGCCCATAGCTCGAGCCCAAGCCAGATGTTGGCAGAACACATGGAGCATGCTGGAGCCTTATTTTGAGCAAGCCACAGGACAGAAGCTCCATACTGGTCTAAAGATTAGACTAAAAGTCTATCCGCAGTTTCATGAGGCATACGGTTTCTCATGGATAGTTACCGACATAGACCCAACCTTCACGCTGGGCGATATGGCTCGAAGACGCCAAGAGATTATCAGACAGTTAAAGGAAGAAGGCGTCTTCGACCTGCAGAAAAGTCTTGACATATCGCCCTTCTGCCTCAACATTGCCGTCATATCGAGTCAGACTGCTGCTGGCTACGGCGACTTTGTTAACCAGCTGGCAGATTCACCATATCATTTCAGCACAAGACTCTTTCCTGCGACGATGCAGGGTGAACAGATAGAGCAGAGCATCATCAACGCCCTGAATAAAATCTATGAGGCCCACGAGTCCAATGAGAACCACGCTCCGCTCTTCGACTGCGTAGTCATCATCAGAGGCGGAGGCGCCACAGCCGACCTTTCTGGTTTCGACACATTGGCATTGGCAGAAAATGTGGCCCAGTTCCCTCTACCTATTATTACAGGTATAGGACACGACAGAGACGAGTCAGTACTCGACATGGTAAGTTACACAAGGGTGAAGACGCCTACCGCCGCGGCCCAGTTCCTGATTGAGAACCTCGACGCTACCATGCAGCGCATAGACACCTGTCAGGATCGTATCATGCTGTATGCAACCAGTAAAATGGAGACCGAACAGCTGCGACTGATGCGATTTGCAGAGCGCATCCCCTCCTTGTTTTCCTTGGTCAAAGTCAAGCAAGATGCCCTGCTCGACACACTTTCAGCCCGTTTGGCGCCTGTTGTCAATCTCACCATCGAGAAACAGCGCCATCAGCTTCAACTATTGGAGCAGCGGGCCAAGGCCTTAGACCCTACCCTACTCCTGAAACGCGGCTATAGCATAACGCTTTGTCAAGGAAAGATACTGCGCCAAGCAGACAATGTAAAACCTGGAACAGAAATAGAAACCCGCCTCGAACAAGGCACAATCATATCGATAGTAAAATGACTTACGAAGAATCACTCAAGCAACTGGAGGACATTGTCCGAAAGATGGAAGCCGGCGAGTTCAGTATTGACGAGTTGGCAGAAAAGCTGACACTTGCACAGCAACTTATCAGTCAATGCAGGGAGAAACTGAATAAAACTGATAGTGAAATCAAGAAAATATTAGAAAAATGTTAGAAAAACTTGTGAGATAACAGAAAATTGATTAACTTTGCCGAAAATTATCAAACAAAAAAGAGACATGAAAGAATTAGACTGGAAAAATCTTTCGTTCGGATATAGACCGACAGACTACAACGTAAGATGTTATTATCGCGACGGAAAATGGGGCGAGATTGAAGTTTGTTCCGATGAGTTTTTGAAACTTCATATGGCTGCCACCTGCCTGCACTACGGACAGGAAGCCTTTGAAGGCCTGAAAGCTTATCGTTGCAAGGACGGCAAAGTTCGTACCTTCCGTGTAAAGGACAATGCCGAGCGTCTGCAGTCAACCTGTCGTGGCATCATGATGCCCGAAGTTCCTACAGAACTCTTTACCGAGATGGTTAACAAGGTGATTCGCCTGAACCAGGAGTGGATTCCCACTTATGAGAGTGGTGCCACCCTCTATGTGCGTCCTCTGCTCATCGGCACCAGCGCCCAGGTGGGCGTTCATCCTGCCAAGGAATATCTCTTCCTGATCTTCGTCACTCCAGTAGGCCCCTATTTCAAGGGCGGTTTTGCATCGAACCCCTATGTCATCGTTCGTGACTACGACCGTTCTGCTCCCTTGGGCACAGGTAAATATAAGGTAGGTGGCAACTACGCTGCTTCGCTCTTCGCCAACAATCTGGCTCACGAGAAGGGCTATGCCTGCGAGTTCTATCTCGACGCCAAGGAGAAGAAATACATGGACGAGTGTGGTGCTGCCAACTTCTTTGGCATCAAGAATAACACCTACATTACTCCAAAGTCTACGTCAATCCTGCCTTCTATCACCAACAAGAGCCTGATGCAGGTTGCTGAAGACCTGGGCATGAAGGTGGAGCGTCGCCAGATTCCTGAGGAAGAGCTCGAGACCTTCGAAGAGGCTGGAGCCTGCGGAACGGCTGCCGTCATCTCACCTATTTCATATATAGACGACCTCGACACAGGCAAGCGTTACTCGTTTGGCGATAAGCCAGGTCCTATCTCCAAGAAGCTCTACGACACCCTGCGTGGCATTCAGTACGGCGAGATTGAGGACAAGCACGGATGGACATCTGTGGTGATTGAATAAAAAGTGCTTAGCAAAGACGTGAGAAAGCGAAGAATCGTCATTGGTCTGTTGGCAGTCGCTGTCGTTTTGGGGCTCCTTTATTGGTTCAACCCCTCTGACACCGCCCTTGCGCCCAAGTGTATATTCCATTCCATAACAGGGCTGAACTGTCCAGGATGCGGTATACAACGCTTTCTTCATGCCTTTATGCATGGTCACTTCCTTGAAGCCATTCACTACAACTATATGCTCATCATTCTCATCCCCTACCTCATTCTGTTTGGTATAGAGAAATTCCTGCTGACAGGTGAGAAACAGAAACGCTGGAAGAGTGTGATTGAGGGTCGGGTGATGGCTATTGCAATGATAATATTAGCACCGAGTTGGTTTGTAATAAGAAACATTTTACATATCTAATTCACATTATTAACCCTTTAAAATTGTACAATTATGACTAAAGAACAAATTGATCAGCTGATTGACATGAACTGTGACAAAATCTCTCCAGAGTATGTCCCCGCTATCCGTGAGCGTTTGGCCGATGCAGACGAAGGTATTGCTCAGGCAGCTTTCGCTAGCTGCAAGGGCGAAATCCTGATGATGGTAATGGCTGGCTTCTTCGGATGCTATGGCGTTGACCGTTTCATGCTGGGCGAAGTTGGTCTGGGCGTTGCTAAGCTTCTGACCTGCGGTGGTTGCGGCATCTGGGCTATGATTGATAGCTTCACAGCTCCTGCTCGTACCAGAAAGTATAACTCTGAGAAGATTCTTTCTCAACTTTAATCACCTATCCAGGAGCACACTAACTGTGCTCCTGGTTTATTCCTTAGAAAAATATGGAGCTCAAAGAAGCCGAACAAATACTTTTCATGTATTCATCGAAATTAACTCCTGAATACATCCCCACTATTAAAGAAAGACTGCAGGAGTTGGATCGCACGTCTGCCATTGTGGCATTCAGTGACCTGAAAGACCCCACAACAGCTTTAGTAATCACCATCTGTGAATTTTTCATTGGTATTCACGGTATTAGCCGTTTCTACATTGGAGACATCGGTATCGGAGTTGCCAAATTCCTCACCTGTGGTGGTTGCCTCATTTGGTGGTTGATAGACCTGTTCCTCATTTCTGACGCCACTCGTAAACGTAACACAGAGAAAGTTCTTCAGATTCTGGGGTAACACCAAGATATTTCATTTTTCTCCGAACCGCTAAGCGATTCGGAGTTTTTTATTAATGAAAGGAATTTTTCTTGTTTTTCGATGTAAATTAGTGGAAATGTTTGGAAGTATCAGATAAAATTCGTACTTTTGCATACCATAGGAGTAATGTATATAGAATGAGCAAAGGAAAACTGGCCAAGTTTGCCGACATGGAGACTTACGAGAACGTCTTTCAGTACCCCTTTTCGGTAGTGAGCGACGTGCCCTTCACCATGCGTGGCCATTGGCATGAGGAATACTTCAAGAACGACAATCCCATTGTACTGGAATTAGGATGCGGCAAGGGTGAATACACCATAGGGCTGGCCAAGCGCTACCCACAGATGAACTTCATTGGTGTCGACATCAAAGGAGCCCGCATGTGGACTGGTGCCACGCAGGCCTTGCAGGACGGATTGAAGAATGTGGCTTTCCTTCGCACCAACATTGAGATTATCGATCGTTTCTTTGCTCCTGGCGAGGTGCAAGAACTGTGGCTCACCTTCAGCGACCCACAGATGAAGAACCCCCGCAAGCGGTTGTCGAGCACCTACTTCTTGGAACGCTATCGTCGTTTTCTGACAGACAACGGTATCATTCATGTGAAGACGGACTCGAACTTCCTGTTCACCTACACTTGTTATATGGTTGACCACAACCACCTGCCTGTGCAACTGAGGACCACAGATTTATACTCGGAGGTTACTACGAACTCGGAATATGCCGAGGCAGCCAGCATCCAGACCTACTATGAGCAGATGTGGCTGGCTCGTGGGTTGAACATCAAGTATTTGAAGTTTCTCCTACCCCATGAAGGTGCGCTGGAGGAGCCTGACGTAGAGATTGAGCTGGACGACTATCGCAGCTACCACCGCACCAAGCGCAGCTCGCTGGAAACAGCGAAGTGAGTTGAAAGTTGAGAGTTGAAAGTTGAAAGTTGAGAACGAGATATGAAGCAAGTAAATAGAACAATGGGATGGGACAAGGCAATGATTCTTTTTTGCCTTCTCGCCTTCTTACCCTTTACATCTGCCGCCCAGCAGATGACCGTCACCGTAGAGTCTGAGGGAGAGTTGGGAAACCAGTTGCCCGACAGCATCAGATTCACCATGACTGATTTAAAAATCTGCGGTCCCATCAATACCAGCGACATCAAAGTCATACAACAGATCACCAGTCGACAGAAAGCCAAGAAGTCGAATGAGCAGATACTTACTTCTATAGACTTGTCGGAAGCTAAGATAGCGGAAGGAAAAGGTCTTATGCGCAACGACGCCAACGTTTTGCCAGCAGCTATGTTCCTGAACTGCAAGGCGTTGGAGCGTGTCGTCCTGCCTAACGAACTGGCTGGCATAAGCCGCAGTTGCTTCAGCGGCTGCGTCAGCCTGAAGGAAGTTGTGATTCCCGAGGTCACAGAAGTTATTGGCGACTATGCCTTCAACAACTGCGTCAGTCTGCAAACACTCGAACTGCCTGAGCATCTGAAGACAATTGAGAACCACGCCTTCGACGGATGCGTCAGCCTGAGCGAGTTGGAGATGCCAGAAGGTCTGAGCCTGATTGATGCCTATGCCTTCAACAACTGTAAGGCTCTGGAGAAGGTCGAGATGAACGAGACGGCCCTCACCCGCATCAGTAACAATACCTTCACAGGTTGTCAGGCGCTTAGGGAGATTGTTCTTCCTGAAGGCGTCACGAATATTGGCAGCGAGGCCTTCTTCAACTGCACCTCATTAGAGAACATCACAATGCCAGAGAACATCTCTGAGATTAGCAATAGTGCTTTCGAGAACTGTTCGTCCCTAAGCAGTATCGAGATGAAGACCGCCAATCGTATTGGCAGCGATGCCTTTAAGGGTTGCAGCAGTCTAAGCACCGTCGATATTGAAAGCGTCAGCCGTATTGGCAATTCTGCCTTCCAGGATTGTAGTGGTCTGACCACCGTGACGCTGAATGGCAGCCTTCAGGCTATCGGCACTGAGACCTTCTCAGGATGTATCGGGCTGACATCTGTCAATCTGCCTAACAATGTGAAAGCTATTGGTGCACGTGCATTCTACGATTGTCGTTCTCTGACAGACATCGACCTGCCCGAATCGCTCAACCGCATCTACGACCACGCCTTCGAGAACTGCTCCAGTCTGAAGACACTCCATATTCCTAGCATGACCAAGCAGTTGGGGAGCGACACCTTCGAGAACTGCATCTCGCTGGACAGCGTGTTTATTCAGGGCTTTGTAGAGAAGTTGGAAGACGACGTGTTCCGCTACTGCCGCTCGCTGCGTGTTGTCATACTGCCTGTTTCCGTCAGGAGTATAGGCGACAACACCTTTCAGGAGTGTTCATCGCTGTCAGAAATCAAACTGCCTATAGCCGTACGCAGCATTGGTGATAATGCCTTCGAGAAATGTCTATCGCTGAAAGACATCATCGTGCCTGCTGCCTGCACCTCTATTGGTAATGCAGCCTTCCGTGAGTGTAGTGGACTGGCGCGACTGGAGTTGCCTGCTGCCATGAAGAAGATAGGTAGCAACGCCTTTGCCAAGTGTGCCTCGCTACTCGACATCAATGCAGGCTCACCCGTTCCTCCAACCATCACTGCCAGCACCTTCAAGGGAGTGGTCACCAATGCTTGTCGCCTCACGGTGCCTCGTGGTGCCAAAGACAACTATCGAAAAGACAAGTCATGGAAGAAGTTTTCACAAGTATATGAGTAGAACTGACATATCAGGATAATTATCGAAGAACAACATATAATGACACTATATCCAAAACTTATTATGGATGCGCTGGCAACGGTAACGTATGCCGGCACAAAAAAGAATCTGGTTGAAAGTGAAATGGTAGCCGACACGCCCAGCATCAATGGGCAGAAGGTAAAAGTCGTACTATTATTCCCACGCGATACCGACCCTTTCCTGAAGTCGACGGTTAAAGCCGCCGAGGCTGCCATCAAATACCACTGTGGCCAAGACGTGGAGGTAACCATCGAAACAGAGTTTAAGTCCAAGCCCCGTCCAGAAGTTGAAAAGTTTCTACCAGACGTCAAGAACATCATTGCCGTGAGTAGCGGCAAGGGTGGCGTAGGCAAATCTACCGTTGCTGCCAACCTGGCCATCGCGCTAGCTCGTTTAGGTTATAAGGTAGGTCTGCTCGATACTGATATCTTCGGCCCCTCTGTGCCCAAAATGTTTCACGTAGAGGATGCCCGTCCTTACGCCATCAACGTAGATGGCCGCGACCTCATCGAGCCCGTAGAGCAATATGGTGTCAAGCTGCTCAGCATCGGCTTCTTTGTATCACCCACCACAGCCACGCTCTGGCGAGGCGGTATGGCTACCAGCGCCCTGAAACAGCTCATCGCCGATGCCGACTGGGGCGAGTTGGACTATTTTATTCTTGACACGCCTCCTGGCACCAGCGATATCCACCTGACGCTACTCCAAACGCTGAGTATCACAGGTGCCGTCATCGTATCGACACCACAGCAGGTGGCTCTGGCCGATGCCCGCAAAGGCATAGACATGTATCGCAACGAGAAGGTCAACGTGCCCATTTTGGGACTGATTGAGAATATGGCGTGGTTCACACCTGCCGAACTGCCAGAGAACAAATATTACATCTTTGGCAAAGAAGGCTGCAAGCAGCTGGCACAAGAGATGAACGTGCCTCTGCTGGCACAGATTCCGCTGGTGCAGAGCATCTGCGAGAGCGGCGACGACGGCGAGCCTGCCGCCACGAAGATTGACACGATGACAGGTCAGGCCTTTATCAATCTGGCTCAGGCTGTAGTAACGGTGGTAAACCGTCGCAACAAGGAACAACCCAAGACAAAGAGGGTTGGGATTTGAGAGTTGAAAGTTGAGAGTTGAAAGCGAAACGTTATTTGCGCTTCGCTATAATGTAAATAATGACGGGTGCTCCCATCACAGGCGTGACAGCATTCAGGGGAATAACCCCCGATTCGCCTGGCAGGAAGCAGATGACATTGCACAATAGGGCAATGACGGCTCCAGCGAGGATGGTACCAGGCATCAGGATACGATGGTCAGCCTGACGAAACAGCAGATGAGCGATGTGGGGCACAGCCAATCCAATAAACATGATAGGGCCGCAATAGGCCGTAGTGACTGCGGTGAGTAGACCAGTAATGATGATGAGCCAGTTGCGCACCCTACGAGTGTTGACTCCCAGGTTCTCAGCATACATCTCGCCCAGCAACAGGGCATTAAGCGGTTTTACCAATAATAAAGCGCCTATAAGTCCTACCACACAAAGCGCAGCAAACAAGGGAATCTGATTCATGGGAACACCACCAAACGATCCCATTCCCCAAACCATATACGACTTCACGCCTTCATCAGTCGCAAAGAAATTAAGCAGCGACACCACACCATTGGCGATATAGCCAATCATGATGCCCACGATGAGCAGCATCACATTGTTGCGCACCATCGTGCTGAACAGGAAGATGAGTCCCATCACAGCCATTGCACCCACAAAGGCTGCTGCGAGAACAGCCACGAAACCAGAGATGCTGACAGAGCCGATAGATAGCGAGCCACCTAAAGCCAGCATGACAAGTGCCACACCAACACCAGCACCACTGTTGATACCAAAGATGCTGGGACCAGCCAAAGGATTCTTGAATGCCGTCTGCAGCATCAGTCCGCTGACAGCCAGCGAACCTCCGCAAAGCATTGCCGTAAGCGCCTGCGGCAGTCGGCTCTCCATGATGATAAACTGCCAAGAAGGTCGTGCTGCCTCATGGCCCATCACGATGCTGATGACATCACGAAGCGGTATGGATACCGATCCTACCGCCAGGTTAACTGCCAACAGCACAACGACCAGCAACACCAACAAGCAATTTATGACAACACCTCGCCTCATAATCCTTCTCTTTTCTCCTTTCACTTTTCACCTTTCACCCTTCACCCTTCACCTTTTTATAGTATCTCAACGCAGGCAGACCTGTCATCTCTGGATGCAGAATCTGCAGGAAGTCGGTCAGCAAGCGTTCTGGGTGGAAAGGCGTCTCCTCGTAAAACAGCGACTGCTCCACATTACAGCCATAGACCTCTTGTTGGCGGAATGCCTTTAAATGACTATAGCCGTGATACTCTGACAGCAATTCGTCGTATTGCAGGTCGTGGTCGCTATTGTAGCGCAGTATCCACACATCAGCCTCACCGCCCTTCTCCAATACTGCCTCGAAAGGCAATGCCAGCGAGCCGCTCTGCTCGTCAGTAGCCCAGGGATAGTTGGCGCCAGCATCCTGCAACATCTGTCCAATGGTGCTACGTCCGCCAGGCATATACCACACAGAGCCCGTCACCTTGTCCACAATGACGGAACGTCCTTCGCCTGCCTTCTCGGCCTGCTGCTTCAGGGCCGTATAACTGCTGTCGACCTGCTGAAATAGAATGTCAGCTTTCTCACCTACACCAAAGAGCAAGCCATAGAAGCGCATCCACTCGGCACGTGCCAGTGGCGACGTCTCCATATATTCCGCACACTCAATCAGGGGGATGCCTATCTCCTCCGTTTTTCCGTAGCCACCGCTGTTTTCGAATGGCGACAGCATAATCACCTCCGGCTTCACGTCCATGATGATTTCCACCACAGGGTTCAAGCCATTGCCACAGTCAACGATACGTCCTGCCTCAATCTGCTGTTGGATATAAGGCACCTTGATATACTTCGCATCAGCAACTCCCACAATCTTACTGCCCAGACCAAGTTCCGTCAGCAAGGCACAATGAACAGTGGTGAAGACGGCTGCCCGCTCTATGGGCGTCCGAATAACAGTTCCGTCAGAGAAAGTCTTTTCTCCTTCCTCTTTCCACTTTCCACTTTCCTCCTTCCTTGGCACCAAGTAATAACGATGCAGCAGCTTGCCCGGCTTCCACGGGTTGCTGATATCAGCCACCGTATAACCATCATATTCTACGATGGTTAGCAGCGACGAATAACGGAAGGCCACCGTATGTCCGTCCTCCCGCTGCGGTTTGTTCTGTACGCCACAGGAAGCCAACCATACGGTGGCCGAAAGAATGAATAGTATGCTAAGACACTTACTCTTCAATGTCATCAATACACATGTAAGCAGGTGTGGTCACACCATGTTCGTTCTTTTTAGTACCATCAAACGAGAAGCTCAGCGACTTGATTTGTCCCATCGAGCTCAGGTCAACAAACTGCCAGTCCTTCACATAGTCACCATTCTGAGCCAGCATAATCTCAACAGAAACCGTTGTAGAGTCAGCCTTCATACCAGTAACGATACACTTGAACCAGTCGTCCTTTGTGAAACCACCAGGCACGGTAGACATGCCGTCACCATTTTCAATAGCATGGGCTGTATAGCTGCTGTTGGTATACCAGAATCCCTTCAGCTGTGCACCCTTTGCTTTGGAGCTCTTGGCACCTAAATGGATGGTCTCGCCATAAGGCATCACAACACAGAAGTTCTTTCCAGAGTGAGCCTTGCCAGTAACGTTGTTAAACTGGTCAGGCATGCCTGTTGGCGTGAAGTCACCAGGAGTGAAGCCTTTCTCCGTACGGTTTGAGATGGCATAACCACTCCAATAGTAACCGCCAAACGTGGTGTTGAGTTTGACATACGACTCTTGATACTCGCAGGGATACACCATGCTGCCCCAACTCTCGTAGCCGTTCTCGTTTTCCTCACCAGCCCAGAAGCCCAGGTCGTTGAGTTTCTGATACTCAAATGATACGGTGCGGATAGGTACTGTTGACTCATGAGCGGATTCTCCTGCAATAAAACCACGCTGAGGAATAGTGAAGGCGCAGAATAATTGAGTTCCCGTACGCATGTTCAGTGTTGTGCTATTGCCTTTTTCAGCAAGAAACAACGCCTGCTGATTTAAATCACCAATATTCTTACCATTGGCATCCTTATACTGGAATGACACATTAATCACGTTAGGATGCTTTATAGTTTTTCCAATAGCATCAACATCCTTGGCCTTAAATTCCAGGGCAACCATTATTGGGGCTGGCAGCATATAGTCTTTAATAGTCTTTGTCCATACGTTATTAATCACATTGCCCGAGGAGAGTTCTTCAATAACAGAATCACCCTTTGCATCGGTGTAAGTAATGGTTCCTTCACAATACTTCGCCAGCTCCTCACCCAGAGGGAGTGCAAGGGTTACGTCTGCCTTGGCTGCGTTTACAGTTTGAGAGCTTCCACTCTCATCATCATCACCACAAGCAGTAAACACCATTGGAGAGGCTATAATTGCGATAGCCATCATCCACTTAAACAAGCCTTTTGTCATTTTGTTTGTAAGTTAATAATATTTTATAACTGCTAAAAAAACTTCATGATTGGTTATTTCTGTTCCAACACGATTCTGTCAACGCACATATAGGCAGGCGTATTCAGACCCCATTCGCCCTTACGTGAGCCGTCGAATGAGAAGGTCATCTTCTTGACGTTTTCAGCATTCACACGAACAGATTTCCAATAATCAAAAATCTTATCTTTTCCCTCCACATCTTTCTTTGCCAGTTCAACCTCTGTAACAGAGATGGTGTCACCATTCTCGCCTAAGCAGGTGATATAAGCGCTGAACCAGTCTTCTTTTTTAAAGGGTTCGGTTTCAAATTTATCACCCTTCGTCATTGAGCTGTAAGCATAAGCAGCATTGGCACAATGCATACCGACCACCTTCGTTGGCTTGTCAAACGTGATGCACTCTACATCTGGATTGTAAGAACCCTGAACCACCAAGAACTTGTTACCATAGATAGTACCACCATAAACAGAATTGTACTGATCAGGATTCAAGTTCTCATAGGTTTTCTCGGTACGGCCAGAGATAGCGAAACCAGACCAATAAGTACCAAAAGAAGGATCGTAGCCCTGTGTAGCAGTAACGGTAACACCAGACTCTTCATATGTATAGACGCCAGCAGAATCGCCAATCCAGAAGTTCTGGCTATTAAGCGTAGCGTTTTCGAAATCAATATAATAACGAGAGTTCAAAGGACTAAACTTATAGCTAGCAAACGTAGGCTTATCTTCTTCATCCAAAGTACCAACTTTCAAATAGATATTAAGCGTTCCGCCAGCGAGGTCAACTTTATCCTTCAACTCTGTATAGAGCGCATCACAGGCAATGCGAACCTTTATGGTGTCGCTATACTCTCCCTTGAAGGCAGTAGAAATGCCATCATAGTTGTATCCAAGCACTGAAGCCATCGTTGTATAGAAAGAGGCCACTATCATAGAGACTCCCTTATTGTATGTTTCCCTATCAGAAACATTGGAAGTTGAAGTACCCTGCCTCATAGTAAAATAGATGGCATCTTCGTCATCTTCAGTCTGAGTACCTGAACCAGAACTGGATTTACCACTCTCATCATCATCACCACAAGCAGTGAACACCATTGGAGAGGCTACGATTACGAAAGCCATCATCCACTTAAACAAATTTTTTGTCATTGTAATAATTAGAGTATAAGTTAATGTTAATTTGATAACTGAATGCAAAGGTATCAAAATAATTTGAATAACATCATTATTTTCCAAATAAATATGACTTTTGGCCTTAAAAATACATTATTTGCTCTGATAATGCAGGTCCTCGGCACCTGTTATCTCCGTTGAGGTCTCGCCCAACCAGCCACATTGCTGCAACTGGGCGTTATAGACGCGGATGAAGTCGACATGCGAAAGTGTGACTGGCTGACGCTGATGGTCTACAGCCCAAGAGATGTCGAAGCTGCAACCCTCGCGATTGCTATTAGGATAGTTATCGGCATAGCCATAACGGAGGGCCTGCAGCACATAATATGGCGTGCCGTTGGTGCCCTCATCATGTCCATTAGGCGGCAGGAGGGTTCCTTTTAGGGTCAGTTCGTTGCCCAACCACAGGGGGAAGTACTCCTGCTGATGGAAGTCGTTGCGAGCCACCACCCCGCTCTTCCCTTTGTTATCCTGCCAGGGCACATCCTGCATAGGGATCTTGGTATAGGTGACCTGATAGTCGTAGACCACCTTTCCTATGCTATCCGTATCAGCCGAGCCACTCAGTTCGTACCATTCATCATCAGGAAGGCCGTTGCCGTTGACATCGACACTAACCATCACAATGCCTGGCTCGCTGTTGCCAACATAGGCGTTGCCCCATATGGCAAAGTCGCGTTCTCCCTGCACGTTGGCCACAGGATGGTCGAAATGGAAGGTGATATATCCCCCAAAAGCGCCCAGCGTCACCAGCTGTCCTGCACCTCCAGCCAGTCGCTCTGTACATTTCTGAGCCATTGTCGATGGCGTATCGTCAGCCGTAGCCTCAGGCAGGGTATTGACAAACTGTCCTGGTGCAGGCACATACTCGTCAACCGCCTGTATATATTTGTGAAGATCCTCAGTAGACTGTGATGTGGAGTCTGTCTTCACCGTATTCTTCACAAAGGCCGCATGACCAGGAATATCGCCAGTGCGCACCTTATAGTCGAAAGAGCCGTCAGCCAAGAAGTGCAGCAGTTCACCACTCGACACATAGTTCTTGGCATCCATCACGTAGAAGTCGCGTGTCTTTGGATTCACGATGATGCCATACGGCATCTTCACCTGCGCCAACTCTGGGGTTGTCGACAGTTGCGAGGTCACCACCTGATGAGTGCTGACGTTGATGATGCCATAGGTCTTGGTGTCAGGATTGATAAAGTAGAGCGAGTCTCCAACGATACACAGGTCGCCAACGCTGATATCCAGTTGTCCACCCACACTGAGCTGTCCGTCTGCCTCAGGCTGCAGCCACAGCAACGTGCCCTTCTGGTCGGCATTATTGCCACGCGAGGTGACCCATAGCTGTCCATGCTGGTCGCTACGAATGCGCTGCAGGTTGATAGCCACCTCCACCTTCCTCTCCTCTTGAAAGGTCTTCAGGTTGACAATGCTGACAGTATTATCATAGTTAGGTGCCCGATAACCACCTGAGTTTGCCACATAGAGGTAGTCGCCCAGCACCTCGAGCTCGTCAGGCTGATAGCCTACGGTGACGCGCCCCACAATCTGGTGTGTCAGCGTATCGACCTTATACACCTGCCCCAAGGGTGCATCGCTGTTGCTGCCCACAGGTCCTACATACGAACTGACATAGGCATAGCCCTCGTGGAAGGCCAAATAGCGACAGTTGGGAATATTTATCTTCGCTATCTTCTTCGTATCGCTGGCCCTGCACACCTCTACCTTATTGGAGCAGTTTACCACCAGCCACAGCTGCGAGCCATAGACCTTGACGTCATTGCCCACATCGCCCAACTCCTTCACCTCGCTGGGGTTGCGCTCTGCATAGATATTGCGCAGATAGTGTATCTGTCCGTCTGCCCCACCCTTCAAGTCCAGGAAGTCGAGGGTGCACTTGTTCGAGCCCATATTACCTTCGCACAGCACATACATTCCAGCCATCTCGCCATCGTCGGCCTTTGCGTCGATGACGTCCTCCTCCATATAGATGATCTGATCGTCAGAGCGACAAGAACATAACAGTAAGGCAAAGAGAAAAAAGGGGAAAAGGGCCTTACACCTATTTATATATATAGAAATGCGGTTCATATCGTTGCTTTAATGGTTAATGCATAGTTGCGCTTTGGCATAGGATAGTTCAGGATGACGTCGTAGTCCTGCGAGAACAGGTTGTTCACCTCCAGCATCGCCTTCAGCTCAATGTTCTTCACCCAGAGCTGTCGCGCTATCGACACATCGCTGGTGTACCAAGGCTGCATATAGTTATAAGGTATGTTCTCCTGCTGGTTATAGCGCTCGCCAGCATAGATGAAACTATAGTTCACATCCCAAGCCCCATACTGCACATTGACAATAGCCGAGCCGCTGTGCCAGGGGATATAGGGTATCTGATGACGATAGTAGGTGTCGGCGCTGTTGGTCACATCGCGAGCATCCTGATAGGTATATTGCAGACGACCTGTGACCTGCAGGCCATTTAGGGGAACGGTGGTCAGCTCGCCTTCCACGTCGATGCCCTTGATGTGCACCTTTCCCAGGTTGAGCATCGTCCATCGGAACTGCTGCCCTTTGGGATAGGCCACAATCTTATCGTGCACAGAATTGTAGTAGACGTCAGTTTGAAGATGCAGATGACGCACCACACCGCTGTTCCATTGGTGGTCATAGCTCACGCCGCCATTATACTGCAGGGCCGACTCGGGCACTAGGTCGGCAGCGCTACCTATCTCCGTATAGTAAAGGTCGTTGAACGTCGGCATGCGGAAGCTCTTCTTGGCATAAAGACGCACAGAAAAGTCCTGACACTCAAACGGATAGACATTCATAAAGAAGGCAGGAGTAAGCACAGACGACTGAGAACTATTGGATGAAAGCTGAGAGTGATCATTCACTATCGTAGCCAACACAGAGCCTTGCATCTTCAGTCGATTGGTAGAAAGGGCCGATGCCAATGCAACATAGTGGCTGAAGCGATAAGGGTTTGAGTTCTGGGGTGTGAGGTGTGAGGTCTCAGACTGATGGCTCGAGGCTTGGCGCAGGTGGTTCCATTTCAAGTCGTAGCTCAGCGACACGCTCCAGAAGGGCAGGATGTCATAGGCGTTCGACGTAGAAAGATAGGCCTCCTGCTGCTGATATTTATTGTCAACCTGCAGCTGGGTGGTGTCGCGATTCACATAACGAGTGTCATAATAGGCATACTTGGCTACCCACTGGGTAGTGAAACGCTCGTTCAGGCTCTTCTGCCATCGCCCCTGCACAAAGGTGTTATGGTCAGCCTGACGCTCACCCCTTCGCCACACATTATTGACGATAGCCCCAGGGATGCCTCGCCCAGAGTGGTAGGTGTAGGCCTTGAGTTTCCAGAAGCCGTCGTCAATCATGCCATGCAGATTGGCCTCAGCACGCACAGCCCAAATATCGCCATTCTGGCGAATAGCAGTAGTATCGTAGGCCACAGCACCATCCTGTTGTTTGCGCATATAGCGGAACTCATACTTGCCGCTGGCAGTAAGGAATTCTGCTGACGTAGAGAGGCTGACGCGCTGGGTGAGGCGCTGCTCCCAGAGGGTCGAGAGGCGAAATAGGTCGCTAGAGCCGTATTTAGCCTTCACCATCAGGTTATAGTCCTTGCCTTGAGTGAAACGGGGAGCACGAGTGCGGATATACACAGAGCCCGCATGACCAAAGTCGCTGGCAGGCTGCATGATAGCACTCTTCTGACCATTGAACAGGGTAATCTCCTCCACATTGTCGAGTGAGAACTGCCCCAGGTCTATCTGTCCATTCTGGGCGTTGCCCAGCTCGATGCCGTCGTACGAGATGCCCAGATGGTTGGTACCCATCGAACGGATATTAACCGTCTTGATGCCTCCCACGCCACCATAGTCCTTCAACTGGATGCCAGAGAAATAGCGCAGAGCATCAGCCACGCTGTGGGTATTGAGGCGTTCGAGCTGCTCGCCATTGAGGGTCTGCGAGGGAATCACCTCTTTATGATTATAGCGCGAGATGACCACCACCTCGTCCACATGCTGTATGCTGTCGAGCCTGCCAGATTGGTGCTGGGCCCAAAGCGCAACAGTAGTCATCGTCAGTATTATGGTTGTCAGAACCCTCATTCTTCCATTAATTGCGTTTTAGGCCAGTTCACCAGAAAGACCTTTTCCGTAGCACGGGTCAGGGCTGTATAGAGCCAATGGATATAGTCTGTGGTCAGCATGTCGTCAGTCATATAGCCCTGGTCAATATAGATATGCGCCCACTGTCCGCCCTGCGTCTTATGACAGGTGGCGGCATAGGCGAACTTGATTTGTAGGGCGTTGTAGTACTTGTCCTGCTTGATTTTCTTCAGGCGGTCGGCCTTGAAGGGTACGTCCATATAGTCCTCCATCACCTTGTCGAAGAGCTGTTGCTGCTGTTCGCGAGTCAGGGCAGGCGCCTCCGACGTCAGCGTGTCGAGCAGCACGGTGGCTGTCAACTCGTAGTTGTCGTAGTCGGGCAACATCATCGTCACCTCGGCAAAGCGGAAGCCATAAAGTTCGTGGATATGTCTGACGCGCTGCACCACAGCATGGTCGCCATTGGCAATAAACGCAATTTCCTTTGACTGCTCCGTCCAGTAATAGTTGTTCTTCACAATCATTATCTGGTCGCCTGTACAGAGTTCGTCCTCACGGTCCAGAACCTGATTGCGGATACCCTGGTTATAGATGTTGGCGCGTTTATTGCTGCGAGTCACCACCATCGTCTCGTCCAGTCCCACCCTGCTGTAGCTTGTGGCCAGCGCCTCTATCAGCTCGTTGCCTGGCATCACCTGGATATCGTCAAAACCCTCGATGCGAATCTTGGGAAGACTCCATCGGTCTTCTGCCATCATGCATCTCACTTCAGTAGCATTCCACAGAATGCCCGACTCCTCGCTCTGGCGCAGCACTTGGTTCAAATCGACTTCATAGACCTTCAGGCCATAGCCCTCGAGCACGCCAGACATCAAGGCGGGACTCTCCTCCTCGCCCACAGGCGGCAGCTGCGCCCTGTCGCCAATCAGCACCAGCCTACAATTGCGACCTCCATACACAAACTGGATGAGGTCGTCAAGCAGACAGCCGCTGCCAAAGGTATCGCTGAAGCCTTCGTTACTCACCATCGAGGCCTCATCAACCATGAACAGCGTCTCTGTACTCTGATTGATATTCAGGCTGAAGGCCGACATATCGCCTGCCGTCTTCTGTCTGTAGATGCGCTTGTGGATGGTATAGGCCGACGTGCCTGCATAGCCCGAAAAGACCTTAGCTGCACGCCCAGTAGGCGCCATCAGCACCAACTTCTGATTCAGACTCATCAGGGCTCGCACCACAGCTGCCGCCAGCGTGGTCTTACCCGTTCCTGCCGACCCTCGCAGCACAAAGACGGTACGCTCCTCGCGGTCTGTCAAAAAGTCCGCAAAGAACTGCATCGCCCTCTCCTGCTCGGCAGTAGGCACATGGCCCAGGTACATCCGCAGTCTGTTTATCAGTTCGTCCTGAATCATCAGTCTTTCAGAATAATCCCTGCAAAGGTACAAATTTTTTTTCTATTCCCGCCTTCCTCTCGACACTTTTTCTCGAAAATACGATTGAGGTAGGTGTTAGGTAGGTGTTAGAGCAACACCTACCTATCCCATTCCCCCTTGTACAAAGGCATTTCGGACGATTTAGGTAGGAGGTGAGGTGTTTTCACAAAAAAATACAAAAAAGCAATGAAAACAGAGCAAAAAGGCCGAAGATTTCGAGCTAAAAACACCATTCATTCACGTAGATAGGCCCTTTCGCTGAAAGGGATAGGACTTTTCATTGAAAGGAATAGGACTTTTACCCTATAAGGGATAATTCCTTTGAGTGAAAGGTCCTATCTGCAAGAGTGAAAGAGATTATCCGCATGAGTGTTGGAGCCTATCTGAATAAAATTTGCTTTTTGACGGAGATTTAGAAAGAAAATCGTATCTTTGCAGTCGAAAACTAAAAACAATGATGACAAGGAAGACTTTATTGACGCTGATGCTGTGTCTGTCGATGCTGACGGCAACGGCACGTGATTATAATATTGTGGCGTATGGCGCAAAGGCGGATACGACAGTACTGAGTACGAAGGCTTTGCAACAGGCGATAGACGACTGCTCGAAGGATGGAGGCGGCAGGGTGATAGTGCCTACGGGCCAATATAAGATTGGCTCCGTGGTGCTGAAGTCTGACATGCACCTCTATCTGGAACAGGGCGCCACGCTTTACGGCAGTACCAACTTGGACGACTACAGGCCGATGAAGTCCGACTACGTGTCGCTGCGCACGCAGACATCCACCATTCAGTTGATTTATGCCGACAAGGTCAGAAACGTGGTGATTGACGGCTTCGGCACTATCGACGGACGAGGCCGCGCCTTCAAAAAGCTCTCTTGGAACGACGAGGGCATCACCCGTCCGCACTTGATACGTTTCATTCAGAGCGAGGATATCACCGTCAAGGACATCACACTGAGGAACTCCGGCTGCTGGATGCAGCACTATCTGGCCTGCAACCGCGTGAGAATCGATGGCATCAAGGTGTTCAATCGCAACAACTATAACAACGACGCGCTGGATATTGACGGCTGTCACGAGGTGATTGTTAGAGGCATCATGACGGACAGCGACGACGACGGCATCACCCTGAAATCGACATCGCCGCGCCTCTGCGAGAATATCCGCATCAGCGACTGCGTGATATCGAGCCATTGCAATGCCGTAAAACTGGGCACAGAGACCAACGGCGGCTTTCGCAATATCAGCATCTCTGGCATCGTGGTCAAGCCCAGCAGCAACCAAAAAGAAAAATTTTTCGGACAATGGATAGGCACATCGGCCCTCTCGCTGGAGATTGTGGATGGCGGCGTGATGGAGAACGTCGCAGCCTCAAACTTTACGGTAGAAGGCACCGAGTCGCCCATCTTCATTCGTCTAGGGAATCGTGGACGAGGCTATCAGCTGAGGGAAGCGGGAAAAGGACTGAGCGGAAAGGGCAATGACGACACGATAGCGGAACTGATTCCCATCGACCACATTGGCTGTATCGATGGCATCCGCCTGGAAAACTTCATGATAAGAAACGCTGGGTCTGTGGGCTGTTCTATTACTGGACTGGCTGGTCACCCTGTGCGCAATGTCTGGTTGTCGAACATCTCCATCCATCATAAAGGTGGCGTGACTCCCAGCGACATGCAGGCCATCAACGACTCGATAGCCAACGAAAAGGAAAGGGCCTATCCAGAGGCCACGATGTGGGGCAACCTGCCCGCGAAGGGCTTCTACCTGCGCCACACCCGTCATGTACACTTCGACAATGTCGAAGTCAAAACCGAAGCCCCAGACATCCGCCCAGACTTTGTGCACGACGATACTGAGGGCTGGGGCGATCAGGGCGACGGGACCTACAGGAACCCTGTGCTGAATGCCGATTTCTCTGACCCTGACGTCATCCGCGTAGGCAAGAAATACTATATGGTGGCCTCCGATTTCCATTTCCTCGGCATGCAGGTGCTGGAGAGCGACGATATGGTTAACTGGCACTATATCAGTCAGATATACCGTCGCTTCGACGAACCAGGCTGGGATAGCAACAATCACTATGCCGGCGGCTCGTGGGCTCCCGCCATCCGCTATCACAACGGCCTCTACTACGTCTATTTCTGTACGCCAGAAGAGGGTCTTTTCATGAGTACGGCAGAAGATCCACACGGCCCTTGGGCTCCTCTGCACCTGGTGAAGCGCGTGCCCAAATGGGAAGACCCCTGCCCTTTCTGGGACGAGGACGGGCAGGCCTATCTGGGTCGCAGCAAGCATGGCGCAGGTCCGATTATCGTGCATAAGATGTCGGCAGACGGCAAACAACTGCTGGACGAGGGCACGACGGTATATGAGGGTCCTATAGCCGAAGGCACCAAGTTCATGAAACGCAACGGCTGGTACTACCTCATCATCCCTGAAGGCGGCGTGGGAACAGGTTGGCAAACGGTGCTCCGCTCGAAGAACATCTATGGTCCCTACGAACGTAAGATAGTGCTTGAGCAGGGCTCTACCCCTATCAACGGCCCGCATCAGGGCGCTTTGGTCGATACGCCTGACGGCATCTGGTGGTTCTATCATTTCCAGGAGACGCCCGTCCTGGGGCGTGTGGTTCACCTGCAACCTGTGCGCTGGCAAGACGACTGGCCCCTGATGGGCGTGGACTACGATGGCAACGGCATTGGTGAGCCTGTAGCAGAGTGGCAGAAGCCACAACTCTCATCGAAAGCCTCTCTGCTCCAGACCGATGACGACTTTTCAGCATCTGCCTTAGGTCTTCAATGGCAATGGAACCACAACCCTGTGGACACCCACTGGAGCCTGAACGAGAAAAAAGGCTGGCTGACGCTGAAGGCCTTGCCTGCCGACAGTCTGAAGCTATGTCGGAATATGCTGACGCAAAAGGTGGTGGGCTATCAAAGCAAGAGCACCACCCTACTCACCGTTTCTGGCGACTGCTATGCGGGTCTCTTCTGTTCTGGAAAGACATTTAGGGGCATCGGCCTGTGTAAAGAGGGCATCTTCGTGGAGGCCCAGGGCCAACGGGAGGTTATCGTGAAGGGCAAGTTTGAAAGACTCTGGGTACGCGTCAGTAACGACTGCCAGAGGAATCGTCACCAATTCTACTATAGCACAGACGGCATCCGCTTCGTAAAAGCTGGCGATGCCTTCCCAATGCGCTCTGGCTATTGGAAAGGCATCCGCGTAGGTCTTTTCTGTTATGGAAAGAGTGGAAAGGCCGCCTTCGACCATTTCACTCAGGCTGTCTGTCAATGACGGGACGTCAGTTCATGATGATACACATCTTTGTCAAGTCATCGCTGGGCTCGGCGCCGCCAACAACGGCCTGATGGATAGCCTCTGACGTAGCGCGGGCTGTGCCATGATCTTTCTGCAAAAGCGCCTTGAGACGCTCCTCGCCAAACTGCTCCTTATGAGCATTCTCGGCCTCGTTGATGCCGTCGGTATAAACAAAGAGCGTCTTGCCGTGCATATCGGGGACCTCCTCGCCCTCATAGTCCAACTCAGGCCACAGACCTATGGGTGCGTTGGACTCCATCTTCATGTATTCACCATCGAGCAGGGGCGGATTGTGGCCGGCATTACAGAAAGCCATGTGGCCTGACTTGAGGTTGATGAGTCCGATAAACATGGTGACGAACATACCCTGTTCGTTGTCCTCAGCCAGCGCGTGGTTCAGTCGTGAGGCAATGACGTCGGGGGTGAGATGTCCATCGACCAGCGTACGGAACATACGCGTCACCTCGGCCATAAACAGGGCTGCAGGCACACCCTTACCGCTGACGTCGCCCACACAGAAATAGAGCATATCGTCGATGAGGGCGTAGGCATAGAGGTCGCCACCCACCTCTTTGGCAGGCGTCATCATGGCGTAGATGTCAACATCCCTGCGGCGAGGGAAGACATGCGGCAGCATGCGGCGCTGAATCTCACGGGCAATGCGCAGCTCACTCTCTATGCGCTCCTTGGCCTTGGTAGTCTCCTCCAACTGGTTGTAGGCCTGCTGCAGCTTGGCGTTGACACTCTTCATGTGTTTGGTGTGCTTGTTGCTGCGATAGCCGTAGAGAGCAAGGAAGGCGATGATGAGCAGGGCGATAAGTCCACCACCCCAAAGCATGGTCTGTTCCTTGGCCAACTCCTGTTCCTTGGTCTAGTTCTCGGCATAGGTAATGGACAGCTCCGTATCGAACTCATTCATCTGCGAACGGGCCTCGGATGACTGAATGGAGTCGATGACAGCACGGGTGCGCTTCTGCCAATAGAATGCCTGGCGGTAGTCGCCCATCTGCTCGTAAATAGCTGCTTTCTGGGCACATTTGTTCTGCTGGTGAATCAGTTTCTCTGTACGCTGCAGGGCCAGTTGCCATTGTTTGCGGTTCTTAGCCTGATAGACGTTGATAAGTTCACCGAAGAGTCCGCCCTGACCACCATATTCAGCAATCAGCATGGCTCGCTCCCTATAGGCTTCCTCGAAGCCCAGGCTGTCGCCCTGATTATATCGGGCCAAACACTTATAGCTCCAAGCTGTGATCTGATTCATGGGAATAATACCTGGTTCATCCAAAGCAAGGCGGGCATATTCCTTCACCTCTTCATAGTCCTTCCTGTGGAGGGCCACCTCGCAGAGTCCCAGATAACAGGGGGCCGCGCTCTCCTCAGGCAGGTACTTCTCCTTCAGTTTCAGCGCCTGCAGGAAGCTCTTCTCTGCCAGTCCCATGTTGCCCGACTGTTCGCGGATGGTACCTAAAGAGAAAGTCGCGAAATACATACCAACATTACTGTTGTTTGTCTTGGCGTGATGATAGATGTCATGAGCCAACTGCACGCCTTGGGTACGATCCACATACTCGAACATATAGATGGCCTCGTAGCTACAGGCACGATAGTAGGTCTCCTAATAGCCAAAGAACTCTGTGGCAGCCTTAATCTGCTTTACAGCATCGAAAAAATTATCTGTCTCACGTGAACTATAACAACGATAGGCTTCGTCAGTCAATTTCTGAAGTATTGGCGGCAACATCTCTTCGGCTCTGACGCTGGAAAGACCTGTGGTCAGAGCCAGAAAAACCAAGCATATCAAATAGGTTAGTCTCGGCATAAACACTCTGTTTTAGAATTATTGTGCAAATAATAATAAAAAGTCTGCATTTAACCTTACATTTATACCAACTTTTTTTCCAAAAACAAAAACTTTATTGTACCTTTGCAAAAAATTGGAACGAGGATGCCAGAAATTAGCAAGAAAAATCAAAGGTTGACGATAAGGGTAGGACGCGGGTCGCTATCGTTTTCGTGCGTAGCCGAGAATGAGACAGACGTGATTTACGAGCCCTATGTGGTAAAGAGCGGTGTGTCGATGGCAGCCAACCTGCGCGAGGCGTTTAAGACGGCCGACCTGTTGCTGAACCCCTCGCCACGAGTGAGAGTGGTCATCGATACTGACGTGCTGATGGTGCCCGTAGAGATTTTCGACGAGAAAAACATCGAGACAATGTACAGCCATGCCTATCCGAAGAAGGAGCAGGATGCGGTATATTATAACGTGCTGCCCGACCTGAATGCGGTGGCCGTGTTTGCCATGAACAAAGACTTGAGGCTGGTGATTGACGACCATTTTCAGGATGTGCAGATAGTTACGGCCATATCGCCTGTGTGGCGACACCTGCACCAGCGCAGCTTTACTGGCAACAGGCATAAGCTCTACGGCTATTTCCACGAGAAGCGACTCGACATCTTCAGCTTCCAGCAGAACAGATTTAAGTTCTGCAACTCGTTTGAAGCCAGCAGAGGTCACGACTCGCTCTATTTCCTGCTATATGTCTGGAAGCAGCTGCAGCTACAGCCGGAATACGACGAACTGCACATCGTGGGCGACATTCCTGAGCAGGAGTGGCTGATGGAGGAGCTGAAGAACTTCCTGCAGAAGGCCTACGTCATCAACCCCTCGGCAGACTTCAACCGTCATCCCGTCACAGAAATCAAGGGGATGCCCTATGACTTGCAGACATTGTATATTAAGGGGAGATAGAGGTAGATAAAAGGAGATAGAAGAAGATAAAGGTAGATGAGGATTATAACAGGAAAATACAAGGGACGGCACTTCGACATTCCGCGTTCGTTTAAGGCGCGGCCCACTACCGACTTTGCCAAGGAGAACATCTTCAACGTGCTGGTGCAGTATGTGGACTTCGAAAACGCTACGGCCCTCGACCTCTTCTCGGGCACAGGCAGCATCTCGCTGGAACTGCTGTCGCGAGGCAGCAGTCAGGTGGTCAGCGTAGAGATGGACAGGGATCATCACCGCTTTATCTGCGAGTGCATCAAGAAACTGGGCGAGGAGACCTGCATTCCACTGCGTGCCGACGTGTTCCGTTTCCTTAAGAGCTGTCATCAGCAGTTTGACTTTATCTTTGCCGATCCGCCCTATGCGCTAAAGGAAATTCCCACGATTCCTGACCTTATCTTCGAAAAAGGACTGTTGAAGGATGACGGCATCTTCGTGTTGGAACACGGCAAGGACAATGACTTCCAGCAGCATCCGCACTTCCTGGAACACAGAAACTATGGCAGCGTGAACTTCTCGCTGTTTAAGTGAAATAGAGGAAAGAGGAAGGTGGAAAGAGGAAAGAAAATAGTGAAAAGAGGATAGATTTACAGTAATGGCGACAGTACTCGCATCAACGACTCACCCAAACGGGTGAAGAAACGGGGATGCATGCGACGAGGCATACTGGTAAGAGCCACAGAAGTCTCTGCATCGCGTAAGAAGGTCTCTTTCATCTGAAGCGCCACCTCATGGTCGTACACAAAGAGATTTCCCTCGAAATTATTAAGGAATGAACGGAAATCGATGTTGGTAGAGCCGCAAGTGCTGATGCCGTCATCGCACACCATCATCTTGGCATGCAGGAACCGTGGCTCGTAGAGCAGTATCTGGATGCCGGCCTCCTGAGCCTCACGCAGATAGCTGCGACTGCCCCACTCTACAAACCAGCCATCGGTCTTGCGAGGCACCATCACCCTGACATCGACGCCAGAAGCGGCAGCGGTCTTCAGAGCGAAGAACACGGCATCGGTGGGCAGGAAATAGGGCGTCTGGATATAGATGTACTTCTTGGCAGCGAGGATGATGCGCACATAGCCCTGCATAATCTCCGGATAGGCCGCCAAGGGCGCTGAGGTCACCGTCTGCACCACACATTGCTCATTGTCTATCGATTCAATAGGCGGATAATACTTCCTGTCACTCAACAGCGTTCTATCCACGAAATACCAGTCGATGAGGAAAGCGCGCTGCATGGTATAGACGCCGCAGCCCTCAACACGCAGCATCGTATCGCGCCAGCCGCGATTATGACGGCCCTTCACATAGCGCAAGGCCAGATTCATGCCACCAATATAGCCCACACTGCCATCAATCACAATAATCTTGCGGTGGTTGCGATAGTTCACCTTACGTGCAAAGGTGGGGAAACGAACAGGAAGGAATGGTTCCACCTCGATGCCCTCGACACGCATCCGCTCAAAGAATCGGTTCTTCACGCTCCAACAGCCCACATCATCGAAGAGCACACGCACCTCGACCCCTTCTCGAGCTTTCGCAATCAGTGCATCAGACACGAGTCTTCCCAGCGCATCATCCTCGAAGATATAGATATCGATATGGATATGACTGCGGGCAGAGGCAATATCGCTCAGCAAGGCAGGGAAAAACTCGTAGCCATCAGTAAGAATCTCCACCTTATTATTATTAAAGGGCAGCGAGAAGCTTTCGTTGACAAAGAGGTCGATGACGGGTTTATAGTCCTCGGGCAGCTGCAGGTCATGTTGTTCCACAAAACCAAACATAGAACGTTTGGTCAGCTGGTCCATAGAGCGCTGACTAACCATCCGTTCCCTTCGGGTGTTAACGCCAAAGAACATGTAGGCGATAATGCCTACCACAGGCAGGAACCAAATCACCATGACCCAAGCCATCGTCTTGGCAGGCTGACGATTATCCATCACCACATGGATAATAGTCGAAATGACGATTATCTCGTAAATGATGAGTAGTATGGTCTGCCAAGTCATTGGTTTTGAAACTCTTAGGTTTGAGGATTATTCGATATCGATAAGCTTATGGGTCTGTAACGAGAGCCGCCATTGGGGATGCTGTTTGATATACTCGACACAGGCTTGGGTGATGGCTTTATTGCGCTCGGCATCGCCCACATCGCAGGGCTGCAGATAATAGTAGTCAGCCTCGAGTTCGATATCAGGGACATGCTCGGCATCGACAAAGATTACCTTTACCTCATTACAATGCTGACGTATGGGGGATTGCTTGGGAGATACCGTGAGCCAGTCCAGATTACGAGGAGCGAAACGAGTGCCATTACTCTCCATCGCCACTTCGTAGTCGTGCTGATGCAACAAATCTACAAAAGCCTCATCGACCTGGAGCGTAGGTTCGCCACCTGTCAGGACGATAAGAGGTCTGAGGGCTCTTGCGTCTCCCTGGCAGCAAGCGTCCTTCAGCAGATTGGAAGGTCGAGGGCTGAGAGCCTCAACCTCTGCCACGATATCCTCGTCACTCATCTCGCGATAGGATTCAAACTCCGTATCGCAAAACGAGCACCGCAAGTTGCAACCCGCAAAACGGATGAAGACAGCAGCACGACCCGTGTTGCGTCCCTCACCCTGTAATGAATAAAAGATGTTGTTAATCCTCTTCATAGGCTGCCATATTGCCCTCGCTCTCCTGAACCTCGGCCCTATAGCAGGTAGGAATCTGCTCCACACACCAACGGGCGATATTCTCGGCCGTAGGGTTAAAGGGCAGCACATCGTTCAGGTTCTGATGGTCCAGTCGACTCTTGATGTTTCGTTTAATCTCGGTGAAGTCGACCACCATACCATTCTGATTCAACTCTTTCGCACGACAGAAGAGAGTGATAACCCAATTGTGTCCATGCAACTGTGAGCACTTGCTCTCGTAGTCCAGCACAAGATGATGGCTGGCTGAAATCTCTAATCTTTTCTGAATGTAATACATAATTCGTTTTAGACAACGAGATCGCTCCCCAGCCTCTTAGCCAGCTCATCACGAATCTCTTTGGTTTCCTTATGTTCTTTTAATAATTGCATCATTCGTTCCATATTGTTGCCCACCTGCTGCAGTTGTCGCTGGATTTCCTTCAAGCGATGCTCAACGATATCCAAGCGATAGTCCATCATCAGATGAAGCACACGCTGGCGCAGAGAACCCTCACGGGGTTGCGCCGCAAAACGGCCGCCTAGCTGGTGACGGTCGATGGCCAGACGGGTGGCCAGCTGACTGACCTGTATGTCGGGATGGCTGCAGAAATAGGTCTCGGCCTTGAAATCAGGATCGTCGCTATGTTCCACTGCCTCTGACAGTATCTGATTATGTATAGGCAAGACAAACGTGAGTCCGTCCTGCGAGAGGTCGAAACTGATATACTGCGCAACATTGAACGAGACCTTGCCGCCATCTTCCGTCTCTACATCCTGGAAAATAATCTCCTCACCGTGACGTACAATCTCGCGAACCAGCAGCAGCTCCACAGAAGAAGCCTGCTCGGTGGGGGTATGCAGCGTCAGAGGAGCTTCCTGTTGCTGTGGCTGTTGCGGTTGTTGAGCCTGCTCCCTTTCCAGTTCTCGGGCGTTGTCCTTTTCCTTATCCTCAATACCCCTGCGGATGTATTTGTTCATCTCGGCAATGAGGGTCTGCTCCTTCATGTTGATACGATGGGCAAAGTCGGTGATATAGGTAGAACGCAGTATTTGGTCGGGGATCACAGAGATGCTCTTCACTATGCCGCCGATGGCCTCACTACGCTTCACGGGGTCGCTAACATTCTCAACCGTCAGCCGACTCTTGAAGGAGATAAAGTCCGTTTGGTTCTCCTCAATATAGCGTTTCAAGTCGTCAGTAGAATGCTTACGGGCAAACGAGTCGGGGTCGTCGCCATCGGGCAGCAGCAGCACTTTGATATTCATGCCCTCAGCCAGCAGCATGTCGGTACCTCGCATGGCAGCATGGATACCAGCCTCATCACCATCATATAATAAAGTAATGTTGTTGGTGAAGCGATGGAGCATGTGAATCTGATAGGTGGAGAGCGCCGTTCCGCTGTTGGCCACCACATTCTCGATACCTGCCTGATGCATGGCGATGACGTCGGTATAGCCCTCGACCATAAACACGCAGTCTTCCTTCACTATAGCCTTCTTGGCCTGATAGATGCCATAGAGCTCACGCTCCTTATGGTAGATTTCCGAGTCGGGCGAGTTGACATATTTCTGTGCTACGCCCTTGGTACGGCTATCAAGCACACGACCACCAAAGGCTACCACCTTGCCACTGATATTGAACCAAGGGAAGATGGCACGACCTGCATAGCGGTCGTATATAGTGACCTCTTTCCTCTTTTCACTTTCCTCTTTCCTCTCAACACACAAGCCCGTCTTCACAAGGAACTCAGGCTTATAACCCTTGGTCTTAGCCGCCTGTGCCAGCGCATCACGCTTTTGAGGTGCATAACCCAGTTGGAACTTCTCAATGATATCATCGCGGATGCTACGACTGCGGAAATACTGCTTGCCAATGGCGATGCCGTCAGGATCGTTCTTAAGTATATTGTGAAACCAGTCCTTGGCCCACTCGTTGACGATAAACATCGACTCACGCTCGCTCTGGGCTTCACGCTCCTCGTCAGTCAGTTCCTTCTCAACAATCTCGATATTGTATTTCTTAGCCAGCCAGCGCAGGGCCTCAGGATAGGTCAATTGCTCGTGCTCCATTAGGAAACCAGCAGGCGAGCCACCCTTGCCACATACAAAGCAGTGGCAGATATTCTTCGAGGGCGACACCATGAACGACGGGTTGCGGTCGTCGTGGAAGGGACACAAGCCTTTGTAGTTCACGCCACTCTTGCGGAGTGTCACAAACTCACCCACCACATCAACAATGCGGGCTGCATCCAGAATTCTATCTACCGTCGCTCTGTCTATCATCTTCTATTAGGTATTTGGCAACGTAAACACAAAACGTGCACCATCAGTATAAGCGGTGTCAAGCACCACATCGCCACCCAGGCGGCGGGCAATGCTACGGGCTACGGTGAGTCCGATGCCTGCACCCTCGTAGTATTCATCCAGCTGCACAAACTCTTCAAAGATATGCTCTGCCTCTTCTGCCGGCACACCCTTACCCGTATCCTCCACCACAAACTGAATGAATTGTTTGTCGGCGGTAGTATCAACAAGAAGGCGGACGGTACCCTCAGTAGTATCCACACCCTGAGGATGCAGGAACTTTTTGGCATTGCCCAACAGGAACTGCAGGGTACGAGAGGCCTGCTTCAGGTTGGTTTTCAACTGCAAATCTTGCACAGCAGGTGCCACCTGATAATCGAAACAGAGATTTTTCTGTCCACGAAGACCGCCAATCGCAATAATTGCCTCGTCGGCAATACGCACTGGTGTCACCTGATCCTCTCGTTCTATAACGGTCTCGCTGCTGGCCTCGCTCAGTTCCAGCATCTTACTCACCAGATTGGTGATGCGATCAGTGCTCTCCACTATACGGTGGTTGATGCTATGGCGCGTATCGGCATCGAGTGTCTCGCTATCGGCCGTCAGAATTTGCGAGAAGCCTGACAGGACATTGAGCGGTGTACGTATCTCGTGAGATATCTGATGAATAAAGTCGGTCTTCATCTTCAGCGACTCCTCAGCACGTTCGCTGGCCACCTTCAACTCTTTGTTACGCTGGGCCAATTCTCTGTTTTTATGTCTCAGCTTGCGGGCCGCCAACCAGATAAGCAGCATAATGATTAGCAGAGCTACAGTCAGGATGACGCTGATGATAGTAACAAACTGACTCTTGCGACGGGCATTGGTATTCTCCAGCTCATCGACTTTGAAGATGGTACGCAACTCATTAAGTTGGGTGCGAGTATTGGCCCTGTTCAGCGAATCGCTCAACTCAAAGGTACGGGCATACATCTCCGCAGCCTCCTTATAACGTCCAGCAAGCATCAGAATGTCAGCACGCTGCTTATGAACAGGAATCAAAGTAGGTTTGTCGTTAATCACGCTACACATCGCCAAACGTTCGGCATTCAGCTCGAGAGCCTCCTCATAGCGACCTTGAAGCATACGCAATTTAGCACGATAGAACAACAGATAGAGCCACTCGTAGTTATTCTTCTCTGGCACATGAATGGCAGTCTCATTGAGCAATTCCTCTGCTTCTTCCAATCTATTGAGGCCAAGTTTGCCCTGAGCACAGGCTATAAAATAGTTAGCCAAAATAACGTCCAGGTCGCGATTATCGCCTTGTGCCAACCTGTGGTCTATCACCTTCTTCCAATCCACAGTAGCCGATTCAAGTTTATCGTATTGATGCAAAGCATCCAAAGCATCACAATAATAAGGATAAATCTCCAGCAATACAGACTGGTCTATGTTGCGCATCAGGGGGATGCTCTTCTCAAAGGCATCGACCGACTCCTCGTAATGGCTCATGCTGTAATACACATTACCCATATTAAAGTAAGCCATCGACTCACCATACTCGGAGCCTAAGCGATGGGCCTCCTCATACATCATCTTCACTTCTCGAAGTGCCTGATTATACTGACCAGTGAAGTGGTAGGCACCCACCAGCATATGCCAGGCTTGCATCTTCTGACGAACCATACCATGCTCTTCGGAGAATTCCATCATATCATGAGAAAGCGGGAAGATGGAGTCGTAGATGGCCTCGTTGAAATAATCGAGAATACGGTCCACGCGGGCTTCTGCCTCAGCGACAGTGTTGCCCTGACGATGGGCCTCAGTCTGCCATTCGTCCAGAACCTTAAGTTGCAGGTCGAAATCGCCTATCAGCAGACTCTGGTTGTAAATGGCTTCCATTGCTGCCAGGCGTTCCTCGCCTTTGAGTTGGGGTAATTTTTTATTCAGAGAATCGATAACCAGTATTGGAGTCGAAGCTGCAGACATACCTGCTGCTACAAACAGCAGTAAGCCTACAATCATTCGCAAACGGCAGGCAGGTTGAGTCGTATGATATATCTTATTCTTCATCAATCATTTCATTTTTTAAGGTACTTAGCCAGCTCTGAGCCATTGGCCTTGAGACCTTTGGCAAACGACTGTGCATTCATCTGGGCACCCAATTTAGAGGCGTGGGTATGGTCCTTCTTGAAATAGATGCTAGCCTTCTCCTTAATAGCAGCTATTTCAGCCTTAGCCTTAGCTCCATCGTCAGAGAGGCGTTTCTTTGCGAATTTCTTGTCAAGGAAGTCGGCAGAGATGTTGTGCATATCAATGAACTCAACACCTGTCTCCTCAACCACCTCGCGATACCACTTGCCGTATGTGTCGTCACGACGTTCAATCTTGCCGTGGGGCCACTCGTTGCGAGGAGTCAGACTAACAAGGATGGGCGTAGCACCCTTCTCTCGCACGTCGTCAATCATCTTCTTTAGGTACCAACCAAAGCTATATACCACCTCATAGGTATCGTTATCCATACGATAGACATGTAGGGTGTCATTAGCACCTGGAATCACACCACGTGCTTTCTTGTCGGTAATGGGAGAGATGTCGTTATGACCAAATTGGATAGTGACAAAATCACCAGGCTGCAGAGAGTTATAAACCTTATCCCACAAGCCCTCGCCAATAAACGTTCGAGTGCTACGACCAGCACGTCCTGCATTGACAAGGGTTATCTTGCTCTCGTCGAAGACAGTAAAGGCAAGCGAGGCCCAACCCCACATACCGTCATCATCACTATCGGCATTCTTCACCGTCGAATCACCAGTAAAGTAAAGCACGGGCTTTCTTGACGTGTTATTAGCATGATTCGAACTCGTACTGGCCAAATAATTCTCCGGCTCTGCATTCTTCATCATCGCCTTCAGGGGAGTGAGCAGAGGATTCGTGCTTTCATAAATGCCTATGGCGGCACTCTGTGCATTCATCTCAGCACCAAATTTCGATGTATGGATCTTATCGCCCAGGAAATGATAGTCCACCTTCCAACGGCTATAGCTGTCAAGCTTTGCTCCACTAATCTCGTTCAGATCTATAAAAGGTACACCCTCTGTGGCTGCCACATAGGCTGCCCATTGCGTCTGCGGCTTACGCACAATCAGTCCGTTGTCATCAAAAGCATTGCGAGGGGTCAGCGACATCAGAATGGGGTTGGCCCCCTTAGCACGGATCTCAGAGATATACTTGCGTAGATAGTTGCCATAAGAATAAACGGTATCCTGCTGCTGAGTGCGCTGGTTGAAGCCGATATAACAGGTATCAGGGTCCACACCAGGGATGACGGCACGCGCCCTTCTCTGGTCGAAGAACTCACCATTATCATTATGACCTATCGACACAACTACCCAATCGCCTGCCTTCAAAGCCTCACGGATGGCTGGCCACAGGTCTGTATAGAAAGTGCGTGTAGACATGCCGCCCAAGGCATGATTCTCTACAGAGATCTTGTTGGCATCAAAATATTTTGGAAAATAATAGCCCCAGCCCCACTGGCCATTGTTACCATTGCCCAGCGTACCATTGCGCATAGTGCTATTGCCCACCAGAAACATTACAGGGTTCATTCCCCTGCGTGTTGACCCTGGCTTTGGACGCGACATCAGTGCCTTGGCTATGGAATCGGGGGTATTGTCCACCACCTTATTGACATCTTCAATAGGGTCTGGCAGATTATCAAAGTCTTGGGCCCACGAGGTGAGCGCCAGCGACATAAACACCATGATTGATAGTAGTCGTTTCATCCAAGTTTGCTTTTAGCCTGCAAAGGTAATGAAAATCGAGCGAAATACAAAATAAATTAGTATTTATTACAATTTCAACATTGCCACCAAATCCAGCCTTTCTTCTGCGAGTTCTTTCATAACCTTCAAACTCGAGAAAGGTACTTATCAGAAAAAAAAATTAAAAAAGTATGTTTCTTTTGTCTTTTCTTTTTGCATTTTCCTTGTTTATTCGTACCTTTGTAGCGTTTTTTATCTATTGACACATGCTGATATACCGCTGGCTGACCATATTTGGCCGATACATTATGCTAATGGGAAGAACATTCTCGATGCCCGAAAGGTTGAGAATGTTCTGGAAGCAATATGTCAAGGAGATGGCCCAGCTGGGCATCAATTCCATTGGCATCGTGCTGCTCATCTCGTTTTTCATTGGTGCAGTCATCTGCATCCAAATGAAGGTAAACATTGAGAGTCCCTGGATGCCCCGCTGGGTGGCGGGCTATACCACCCGAGAAATAATGCTGCTGGAGTTCTCAAGCAGTATCATGTGTCTGATACTGGCTGGCAAGGTTGGATCGAACATCGCATCGGAGATAGGCACCATGCGTGTAACCCAGCAAATCGATGCCCTAGAGATTATGGGCGTGAACTCGGCCTGTTACCTGATACTGCCTAAGATTCTAGGTCTGCTCACCATCATGCCCTTCCTCGTGATATTCTCGAGTGCTATGGGTATTGTAGGTGCTTACGGCACTGCCTATATTGGACATATCATGCCACCCGACGACCTGACACTGGGTCTACAGCACGACTTCGTGCCTTGGTTCATGTGGATGAGTATTATCAAGAGCCAGTTCTTTGCCTTTATCATTTCCAGCGTGGCCAGTTTCTCTGGCTATACTGTCGAGGGCGGCTCAGTGGATGTAGGCAAGGCCTCTACCGATGCGGTAGTCACGTCGAGTGTGCTTATCCTTTTCTCTGATGTCTTCTTAACACAACTGCTGTCATGATAGAAGTAAAGAACCTATATAAGAGTTTTGGCGACAAGGAGGTGCTGAAAGGCATCAACACGGTATTTGAGGATGGTAAGACCAACCTGATTATCGGTCAGAGCGGCAGTGGTAAGACGGTACTGATGAAAAATCTGGTGGGATTGTTTGAACCTACCAGTGGACAGGTGCTCTACGACGGACGCGACTTTGTGCGGATGTCGAAGAAGGAAAAGGTGATGATGCGACGCGAGATGGGTATGATTTTCCAAAGTGCTGCCTTGTTCGATTCGCTGTCAGTTCTTGAGAACGTGATGTTCCCCCTTGATATGTTTTCACCGATGAACCTGCGAGAGCGTGAGAAGCGTGCCATATACTGTCTGGATCGTGTAAACCTCTCAGGAGCCGAGAAGAAATACCCTGGCGAGATTTCTGGTGGTATGCAGAAACGAGTGGCTATTGCCCGCGCTATTGCTTTGAATCCCAAATACCTGTTTTGTGATGAGCCAAATTCAGGTCTCGACCCCAAGACATCGCTGGTCATTGACGACTTGTTGCACTCAATAACTCAGGAGTTTCACATGACCACCATCATCAACACCCACGACATGAACTCTGTGATGGGTATTGGCGAGAATATCGTGTTTATCTATGAAGGCCATAAAGAATGGCAAGGCGTTTCTTCGGAAATCATGAATTCCACGAACAAACGCCTCACCGACTTTATCTTTGCCAGCGACCTACTGAAGGAAATGCGACAGGCCGTGACGGGGAAACAGTAAAGATTAGAATTCCAATACGAGGGTCTGCCGAGGCTTCAGCTTGTGGTCTCTCGACAAATCGTAATAGAGTCCTGTAGGCACATCCTTGCCTCTCTTGGCGTTACCAATCATTTCCTTATAGCGAGTTACCTCGAAAGTGGCGGGCTGAATAGTGCCGTTGAGGATGGTCATAACCGTGCGTCCCTGATATTGACGGGCTACGACATAGACGCCGTTGTGGGGTATGAACTGCGTCATTTTTCCTTTTGTTATCAACGAATTATTTTGTCGCCAATGCAACAGACGACTAAGCCAGCGGAACATATCGTTCTCAGCCTTAGTACGGCCCTGCTCTGTAAAGGCATTATGACTGTCTCCAGGAAAACCACCCGGGAAGTCCTTACGGACGTTACCATCAGTCACTGCCTTGGTACCATTCATCATAATCTCTGTACCATAATACAACTGAGGGATGCGGTTGACGGTCAGTAGTAACGCCAGCGCCTGTTTCAGCATCAGCGAGTCCTGTCCGTCCTCAAGAAAGCGGTTGGTATCGTGATTATCGATAAAGGCCATCACCGATGAGGAGTTGGGATAGAGATAATCATAGACAAACGAGTTATAGATGCGGTTGTAGCCGCGCCACCAGGCATCGGTATCCTCGTGCTTGCAGCTGTCGAGTGCCTCCTGGAACGAGAAGTCCATCACGGTCTTGAGATAGCTTCTCTCTTTCCTCTTTCCACCATCATCCTGCCACGTAGCGGTATAGGCGGGTACGGTGACCCAGGTCTCGCCCACGGTGTTGAAGTTGGGATATTCCTCGCTGAGTTCCTGCATCCATTGGGCCATAGGTTCGGCAAAGGCGTAGGGATAGGTATCCATGCGGATGCCATCGATGCCGGCGGTCTCTATCCACCACTTGGAGTTCTGAATGAGATAGCGCATCAGGTGGGGGTTGCGCTGGTTCAGGTCGGGCATCGTAGAGACAAACCAACCTTCGACGGTCTCACGCCTGTCGACAGCAGAGGCGTATGGGTCTAAAATGGGGGTCAGCTTGTAGCTGGTTTGCAAGAAACTGGTGTTGCGCGAGTCGCTGGTGCCACCCGATTCCTTGAGCCAGTCGCTTAGGTTGAACCAGTCCTTCGACGGCATATCCTTCACCCACGGATGCTCGAAGCCGCAATGATTGAAAATCATATCCATCACCACCTTGAGGCTTTTCTGATGACAAGCGTCAATCAGCTGGCAATACTGTTCGTTGGTGCCGAAACGCGGATCAACCTGATAATAATTAGTGGTAGCGTATCCATGATAGGTGGCCCACTGATCCTGATCAGGGGAGTTGTTTTCAAGAATCGGCGTGAACCAAAGTGCCGTCACACCCAAATCAGTAAAATAGTCGAGATGTTCCATCAAGCCCTCAAGGTCGCCACCGTGACGCAGCGAAGGGGCTGTACGGTCTTCCTTATAGCGGTTCATTCCTTTAATTTGCGGCTGGTGATGTGAACCCTGCGCAAAGCGGTCGGGCATCAACAGATAGAGCACATCGCTGATATCAAAGCCCTTGCGCTCCTCGCCTTTCTTCTCACGGGCCTTCAACTCAAAGGATTGAGGTTTGAGGTTTGAGGTTTGAGATTTAAACTTAAGCGACATTGTGCCGGGCTGGGCATCCTTCACATTCATGTAGATAAGCAGATAGTTAGGCGAATCGAGGCGCACTAAACTGTCGATGCGAACACCAGGATAGTCGGTGGTTACATTCTCAACATCACGAATACCTGCACCATAGACCATCAACTGCACCTGCGGGTTCTTCATGCCCACAAACCAGTTGGCTGGCTCTATGCGGTCTATCCCTATCTTCTTGGCTGCTGTGGCAGTGATTGCAGTACCCACAAGGAGACAACCTATCAGAAACTTCTTCATAATTGTTTAGTTATGTATGATTAATGCAGATTGAGGACTCACCATCACACGATTGCCGCTAACCTCACCTAGACCATTCTCGTCAATCTGATTATCGCAGCAAACCACTGTATAGCGTCCATCAGGAATATCGATACCAACAACTTCCGGGTTGGCATTTAGCACCACGATGATATCGCCCCAAGAATCATCTGCCGCATGATCCTTCAAGCGATAAGCTACAGTATAGTCAGGTGACGGCAAGAACTCCAAGTGCTGCTGCACCAATACTGTGCGAGCCATGCGGAAGGCTGGATGATTCTTACGAAGAGCTATGAGATTCTTATAGTAATCAAAGACCTCAGGATAACGTGCTTTATTCTCCCAATCCAGGCGATTAATACTATCAGGTGACTCATAGGAATTATGAACGCCCAACTTGGTACGAAGCAGTTCTTCGCCACTCAGCATGAAAGGTACCCCCTGAGAGGTAAACACCGCTGTCTGTGCTAACAGATCGAGACTAATCAATTCATCATCAGTAATGCCCGGGATACTGGCTCTCAGTCGGTCTGTCAGACACATATCATCATGACAACTGACATAAGACATCATTTGTGTTGGCTCAGCTGCCCACGGCTCTTTGCTGTAATTAACCTGCGACATATCCACCTGCGGATGATCAATACAACCTGCTATTCCAAACTTCAGGCTCTCCTCACAATGAGGCGCACAAGCCAGGAAGGCACCCATGGCGTTATCTGACCAAGGACCCCGCAGGGCATCGCGAATCTCATCAGAGAAGGCAGCGATGCGAGGCATCTTCGAGATATTTGCCTTCATACCCAGCTGTTCATTGGGTAGAGCACAGGCGCCAGCACTCCAGCCTTCACCATAGATAAAGATATTGGGATCTATCTCGTCGACAGCCTTTCGAATGGCGTTCATCGTCTCGATATCATGACACCCCATCAGGTCGAAACGGAAGCCATCGATATGATATTCGTTAATCCAATGCATCACCGATTCTATCATGAACAGGCGCATCATGGGCTTTTCGCTGGCGGTCTCGTTGCCGCAACCGGAGCCGTTGCTGTAGCCCGAGGGCTCTCCGTCGGGAGCAGTAGCTTTCCTATAGTAGTAATCGGGATAGGTGCGCTGGAAGTTGGAGTGGTCTATGTCGTAGGTATGATTATAGACCACATCGAGGATGACGGCGATACCAGCCTTGTGAAGAGCCTGCACCATCTGCTTGAACTCGCGGATGCGACACAAGGGGTCGTAGGGGTCGGTGCTGTAGCCACCCTCAGGCACATTATAGTTCACAGGGTCGTAGCCCCAGTTGTATTGTGGCTCGTTGAGTCGAGTCTCGTCCACAGAGCCGTAGTCGTATGAAGGCAGAATATGTACTGCATTGATGCCCAACTCCTTGAGATGTTCAATGGCCCAAGGCTCCGTCAGCGCCAGGAACTTACCTGGATGCTGGGCCAAAGGCTGATTGACGGAGAAATCACGATGGTGCATCTCATAAACCACGATATCCTGAGGCATGCGGCGGACGGGTTGGTCACTCTCCCACCCTTCCGGATTCGTGTCACGCATATCAACAACGACACCCTTCTCGCCATTCACACTCACCGCTTTGGCAAAGACACCAGGCGAGAGACTTTTATTGACAAGGAACTGATAGGTATGTCCCTTGAGGTCGCCTTTAGCTGTAGCCGTCCAGATGCTGTCGGCTCCCAGCGTCATCGGCAGCACCTCATCGTCCATCACCACATAGCACGTGGCATCTTCAGGCGCAAAGAGTCGGAATACTGTCTCGCTGGGCGAGTAGGTCATCTCGTCGAAATGAAACACCTTCTGTTCTGATTCGCAAGCGGAGAGGATGAGGGCTATCATGCCTGTTATAATGCTTTTCTTCATACTATTTTGCTATCAGGGAAACGGCGAAACCACCACCGGGGGCTTCTTTGAGTTTGAGTGTCTGACCAGCCTTCACCACCTTCTTGGTGATAACGTAGGCCTGCGGATTGGTCTCGTAGTGGGCATCGGGGGCATCGGCATAGATGGTGCATTCGTACTTTTTGTCCTTATCCAGGAAGTCGAGCTTGATGGTGCTCTGGTGTCCGTTCTCGTCGCACTTGCCGCCAATGAACCAGTTGTCGGTACCCTTTGCCTTGCGGGCTACGGTGATATAGTCGGCAGGCTCGGCCTCGAGATAGATACTCTGGTCCCAGTCGCAGGCCACGTCGCGGATGAACTGGAAGGCATCGTCAAACTTCTCGTAGTTCTCAGGCAGGTCGGCAGCCATCTGCAAGGGCGAATACATGGTGAGATAGAGAGCCAGCGAACCGGCAATGGTGATGCGGGCCCACGAAGTATTTTCACTCCACTCGGAGAGCTTGGTGACAAAGATGCCTGGGGTAAAGTCCATAGGACCGCCCTGCAAACGGGTAAACGGCAGAATGCAGGTATGATCGGGACGTGAACCGCCGAAGGCCTCATACTCTGTGCCTCGGGCACTCTCGTTGCCCACCAGGTTGGGATAGGTGCGGCAGAGACCCGTAGGACGCGTGGCCTCGTGGGCATTCACCATAATATGATGTTTGGCGGCTTCCTTCACCACATAGAGGTAGTGGTTGTTCATCGACTGCGAGTAGTGGTGGTCGCCACGAGGGATGATATCTCCCACATAGCCCGTCTTCACGGCATCGTAGCCATATTTATTCATCAGGTTGAAGGCGGCCTCCAGATGGCGCTCGTAGTTCTGAGTAGAGCTGGAGGTCTCGTGGTGCATCAGCAGTTTTACGCCTTTAGAGTGAGCATATTTGTTCAGCATCTCGATGTCGAAGTCGGGATAGGGCGTCTGGAAGTCAAAGACGTCGCGCTTCCACATATTGGCCCAGTCCTCCCAGCCTACATCCCAGCCTTCTACCAGCACTTGGTCGAGTCCGTTCTTAGCGGCAAAGTCGATATAGCGCTTCACCTTCTCGTTGTTGGCAGCATGACGTCCATTGGGCGTTGAAAGTTGATAGTTGAAAGTTGAAAGCTTTACGCTGGGGACATCATCTGTATAGTGCCATGATGACTTGCCCACAATCATCTCCCACCATACACCGCAGTATTTCGTGGGATGAATCCAGCTGACATCATCCAAAGCGCAAGGCTCGTTGAGGTTGAGGATGAGGTTTGACGACAGCATATCGCGGGCATCGTCGCTCACCATCACCGTACGCCAAGGGGTCTCGCAAGGGGTCTGCATAGCACCCTTCAAGCCGGTAGCATCGGGAGTCAGGTGACTCACAAAGGTATAGGGCTTGGGCAACTCGCACTCAGAGGCTTTAGGCCAAGGGGTATAGGCATTGCTGCCACCACCCAACTCGGTAGAGAACTGCTCTGTCTTCTCGTCAATCAGTTCCAGGTGCATCGTGGCGTAGTCGGCGCAAGCTGCCTCGTGGATATTAATATAAAGACCGTCGGCACTCTTCATCTGAAGCGATGTCTGCACACCTGTAGGCGAGAATACCGCCACTGAACTGTTGCCCCAGTTGACGGCTTCCTGCATACGACCACGAATCTCGCTGAGCTTCGTCTCCTGAGTCTCCTGTTCCTGCGTATCGTAGTCGCCAGGCAGCCACCAGGCTGTATGGTCGCCAGCCATCGCAAACTCACTCTTCTCTTCCTGAATCAGGAAATAGTTCAGTTCGGTCTGCTGCGGGAACTCATAACGGAACCCGATACCATCATCGTAAACGCGGAAGCGGATGATGATATGACGTTCGTGGCGACGGAAAGCCAAACGCTGACCACGAGTGCCCTTGGGAGGCGCCGATTGCCACTCTTGCGACAAGGTGGCCGCATATTCGTTATAGTGATTACGGATATTGCGGGTCTCACCCCATACGGGTTGCCAAGTCTCGTCGAACTCCGAGGTTTCTTCCTTCACAAGCGTAAAACCTTCCAGCAGACTCCTCTCCTCCATTCCCATCGAGGCGTGCTTGTCTCTTGCCAGTTCCAAGCCCAGATGCGAAGGCAGCACAACTGCCTTTCCCTTATAATCTAAGGTGTAGGTAGGTCGACCATCCTCAACGGTGAAGTTCAGCACCACATTGCCATTGGGCGATTTCACCTCTGTAGCCATCATCGTCAGGGGAGCGACAATCAGGCTCAATAATAGTTGAAGTCCAGTTTTCATGTCTTATCTGTTTCCTTGTTTAATAAGTAGCGTTACCTCGTGGTTGAAGTCATCAGCCTTGAGCAGTTGTTCAATGGTGAGGTGCATACGATAGCGCCAGTAGTGACGGGGATTAGCAGGAATATTGATACGTTCTGCGTTCTGGTCAGGCAAGCGCAGATGCTCGTCGATAGAGAGCCAATCCTGTAACGACAGTAGACAGAGCATAGAGGGCGACATCAGATGACGGGCAACCACCTCCTTGCAGAGCGATACTGGCATAGGATGGGGAGCGGGCCCCTCGTGGTGCAACTCGCTGTTAAAGTAGTCTTGCGTGCGAGCCTCATCCTCGTCCCACCATTGGCGCAACGTAGGCATATCGTGCGTAGAAATGGTGCAAACCGAACGATAGGGGTTCAGCTGCAGCTGTCCGAAGCGAACACTAGGGTCTTTGGGCATCGACTGAATCTCCAGAGAGAGGATGCGCAATTCGTTCATCACCCAAGGCACGCAGTCGGGCACCATTCCCAGGTCCTCGGCACATACCAGCATACGGGTGGCCTGCGTCAGGCGAGGCAGCTTCTTCATGGCCTCATTATACCAATACTGGTTGTTGCGACGATAGAAATAGTCGTTGTACAGATGATTGAAGTTATCCTTCTCCTCGTCAGACAATTGCTGGTAGGCAGGCTTGAACTGAATGGAGATACGAGGATGCCAGCGGTCTGCACGCTTATGGTCCACCAAGAACAAATCGTCCAGATGACCATATACGCCATAGGCCTCAATCTCCTCACGACTCATACCGAGGGCGGGGGCAAACTGTCCCATCAGACCAGACTTCTCAGGTACGGGAATCTCCCAGATGCGGAAGAAACCCAGCACGTGATCTATACGATAGGCGTCGAAATACTCCGCCATCTTGCGGAAGCGGCGCACCCACCACGAGCAGTCGTCCTTGAGCATCTCGTCCCAGTTGTAGGTGGGGAAGCCCCAGTTCTGTCCGTCGTCCGAGAAGGGATCGGGTGGTGCTCCAGCCTGTCCGTTGAGGTTGAAGTAACGCGGCTCTACCCATGCTTCCACGCCATCGCGACTGATGCCGATGGGGATATCACCCTTCAGTATCACCTTATTCTTACGTGCATACTCGTGGGCAGCACGCATCTGCTGGTCGAGGACATACTGGATGAAATACCAGAAGTCGAGCACCTTAGCATCAGCCTTCGGCAGGCTCTTGGGCCACTCAGAGAAGGTGGCGGTACCGTATTTATCACGATAGAAGCAGAAGCGGGCATAGGGCTCCAGCCACTGGCGGTTGTCATCGACGAACTTCTTATAGGAAGCACGACGTTTGATGGTGGCACCCTCTTGTTTGAAGATAGCCTGCAGATAACCCATCTTGGCCTCCATCATGCGTTCATAGTCTATCTGTGGCAAGGCATTCAGTTCCTGGCGCAGCGTTTCGTACTTCGCTTTCAGAGTCTCATCCTTCAGGGCTGGCAACTGACGCAAATCGGTATATTGCGGATGCAGGGCATAGATGCTGATAGAGTTGTAGGGATAAGAGTCCTGCCAGGTATGAGTGATAGTAGTATCGTTGATAGGCAGTATCTGCAGCACGTTCTGACCCGTCTTGGCACACCAGTCTACAATCATCCTCAGGTCGCCGAAGTCGCCTACGCCGAAGCTCCCCTCACTACGCAGCGAGAAGACGGGAATCACAGTACCAGCGCCCTTCCACAGCGGGATACTGAACCACGACTGCTGCACCTCGATGACCACCACCTCGCCAATCTCCATAGCGGGTTTCACCAATATGCGATTCTCGCAATTCTCCCAGATAACAGAGTCGTTGCCTAAGATGATAAACTTATAGTCCACCACATCAGGCAGCAGGTCTGCATCAAGACTGACCACCCACTCATGACTCTCGTGTTCTGCCATCGGCAGTGCCTTCGAGCAGTCCCACTCACCCAAATAGAGCGATGAGCCTACCAGTGCAAGTCGTTCGCCATTGCGCAACTGTGGAGCACGCACCTTCAGACGGATGGTCCGTTTAAACTCTGTTCCTGTGCTAAGCTGTCGTTCACGTGACATCACACAATCGGTAAATGCCGATGAGTACATATAACTATCTTCTGGCGTATCAATCCAGTGGTCGTAAATAGTATAGCGCACACCTTTCTTGGCTGCAAACTCCAGGCGGTGGGGCTCTACCAGCCATTCGTGGCGTATCTCTTTGTCACCACGCATCAAGCTGTAGTAATAATCCATAAATTTCCCAGCCACAGCCTGTTTACCGTTCATTTCAACCGTCCAGCGATAGCCATCCTGTGTTGACATGACATGCTGCTCAACCTGTTGGTTTTCACCTATCACGTTCAACACCAATTCCTCTCCGAAATTCGTCCGATACTCGAGATTAAATAGTAGTTTCATTTGCTTAGGTTTTATTTTTTCGTCAAAAGTACGACAATTTTCCCATGCGACAAAAGCTTTTGCGCATTTCATGGGCAAGAAACGATGCAAACGTTTGCACTACTTTACAAGACAACATACAGGGAAAAGCCCTGTCCTGTAAAGGAAACGTCCAGTATTTTTGACTTGATATACTTCTTTTTCAGATAATAGGTCAGCTCCGTACCCAGCAGTCCGATGGCAGCTCCGGCACACACATCATGCACATAATGGCGATCCCGTCTCACGCGGTCTGCTGCCACCAATGTAGCCAGTCCATAGCCGCCAACAGTAATCCATGGTGACAGATGGCCGTATTCATGACGCAACGTGGTGGCTCCAGCAAAAGCATACATAGAATGTCCAGATGGAAACGAACGCTGGTCGCTATCGTCAGGACGCCATTCCTTCACAGTATGCTTCAGTCCGTAGGTCACGCCAGTACCTACCAGATAGGAGACGCCTGCCGTTGCAATAAACTCTGTCCACGTAGGTGACTCGCTCTTAACGCCACAGGCCCGCATGGCAAAGGCCGAAGCCATCGGCACATGCTGCATCACATCGTCGAAGGCTTCTCCCTGGGCAGAAGCAGCCCTCGGACAAAATATCAGCAAGACCACGACGAGACGTATTATCGCGGCTCTCAGACCATCATCCCTCATCTCTTATCCTTGATGGCAAATACGCAAAGAGAACCAACGAGCAGCAGGGCACCAACCACAAACATCATACTATCCTGCATGCCTACCAAGTGCAAAATTTGTCCGCCACAAAGAGCTGCAATGATCTGCGGCAGGCAGATGGTGCCGTTAAACAGCCCCAGATAGGCGCCCATATGTCCACGTCCCTGCAGGGCATTGGTAACAAACGTGAAAGGCATAGCCAACATCGCAGCCCATGCACAGCCAATCAGCAGGAAGGGTACTATCTGCAGATAGCGGTCAGGACAGAATGGAATCAGGGCGAAGCCGATACCACCCAGAATCAAACTGACGGAGTAGGCTAGTTTCGTATTAGCAAAACGTGGCAGCACCATAGCCCAGGCCACACTACCCAGCGCCTGAATAGCATAAAGTACACCCGTCCAGTTACCAGCTTCCTGATAAGCTGCCGTCTCGGCATCAGCCGTTCCCCACACCGTCAGCGACACAGCATCAACGACATAGGTCCACATATACAGGAACGCCGCCCAGCAGAAGAATTGCACCAAGCCCACACGCCAGAAGGTGGCAGGGGCATTTTTCAGCAGAACGAGCCAATTGCCACTTGACTGACTCGCTTCGCCTTCAGCACTGGCCTCATTATATTCTGCATACTCCTTTGGATTCCACTCCTTCACCGTCAGCGTGGTATAAATGACACAGACAATGAGGATAGCAGCGCCGACATAGAACGACCAGATAACCGTATCAGGCACGACGCCCTCGGGGGCCACATTACTCAGTCCCAGCCATGCGAAGAAGAATGGGAACAGGAAGCCCACCACACTACCGGCGTTGCACAAGAACGACTGGATGCTGTAAGCCTTGGCTTTCTGCACCTCGTTCACCATGTCGCCCACCAGCATCTTGAATGGCTGCATCGCCATGTTGATACTTGTATCGAGTAACATCAACGCCAGCAAGCCCACTATCAGCACCATACCCACTGTTGTCAGTCCCAGCGAGCCAGCATTAGGCAGTAGGCACATCACGACCACAGCCATCGCAGCACCTACGAAGAGATAAGGTATGCGGCGACCGAAACGAGTCCATGTCTTATCGCTCAATGTACCCACAATGGGTTGCACCAAGATGCCCATCAAGGGTGGCAGAATCCAGAAGAAACTCAGGTCGTGCGGGTCAGCACCCAGCGTACGGAAGATTCTCGAGATGTTAGCACTCTGCAAGGCGTAGGCTATCTGCACGCCAAAGAACCCAAAGCTCAGGTTCCATAGTTTCCAAAAACTTAAATCAGGTTTCGTTTTCATATCGTATTTGTATTATCTTTCACCTTTCACTTTTCAACTTTCACTTTTCAACTTTCACCTATCTAGTAGTACCTCTTAATATTAGGCGCGTGCGCACGACACGTTTTTCGGCCCGTTCCAAGGGGATGGTGCCTTCCACATGGCCTATCAGGATACTGGCAGCCTCTTCACCCACCATCACGCCACGCTGCTCCACCGTAGTCAGCATTGGCTCACAAGCGATGGCTCGCTCACCATTGGTAAAGCCGCAGATGCTGATATCCTCCGGCACTCGCAAGCCCATACGCTTCACAGTATAGAGGATACCGATGGCAGTATCATCGTTGACGGCAAAGAACGCATCAGGGTAATAGTCACCATCAAACAGCGATGGTGTGATGATTTCCGCATCCATGCGGTTGTCGCAGATACGCGTCAGCGTGTCGTCGAAAGGCAGCCCGTGTTTCAGCAGCGCATCCTTATAGCCATTGAAGCGGTTCTTGGCAATCTCCAGGTTCATCTGCGAACCGAAGAAGGCAATTCGCCTGCAGCCCGTCTGAATAAGGTGACTCACCGCATTGAAGGCCCCCGTATAATCATCGACCACTACCCTACTAGCATTCACGCCCGTACATATCCTATCATAAAACACCAAGGGAACTCCCGCGTCGATAAGCTTCTGGAAGTGTTCGTAGTGCTGCGTGTCCTTTGCCTGCGACACAATGATGCCACAGACCTTGTTCTCGTAAAAAGACTGACACAGTCTGACTTCCTTCTCATAGCGCTCGCCACTCTGTGCCACCATGATACGATAGCCACGAGCCTCAGCCTCCTCCTCAATGCCTTTCAGGATAGTCATAAAATAATAGTGCACCAGCTCTGGTACGATGACGCCAATCACCTTCATGGGTTGCACCTTGCTGCGTCGCAACGACTCAGCCAGCACATTAGGTGTGAAGTTATGTTCGCGAGCATATTGCTGAATCTTCTGCCGCATGTCTTTCGATATGCGAGGCGAGTCCTTCAGGGCACGCGAGACGGTGGCTACCGAGACACCCATCTCGGCAGCAATATCCTTCATCGTAAGTGATGCTATCTCTTTCATCAGGTCGTATTGTTTGTTTTGACGTTACAAAGATATGGAATATTTGCCTACATCCTATTTCTCTGCTGCGTAATATTACACCTCTTACTATGCAAACGTTTGCACTATATAATAACGAATTTGTGTTCAAAATATTATGAAACAATTAAAAACAAATCTTAACTTTGCACTCGGATTTACAACATCCACATTAACAATACGAGAACTTATAACCAAAAATACTAACTTAAAAGACAAATGATGAAGCAATTAATCATTCGTACCCCGTTAAGGATGCTTGTCCTGATGTTAGGACTATTCCTTTCGGTAGGAGCCTTTGCGCAAATCGACGTCAAAGGTCATGTTAAAGATGCTCTGGGCGAGCCGATTATCGGCGCCACCATTCGTGTGGTAGGTACTCAGACGGCCACTGTGAGTGATTTCGACGGTAACTTCCAGTTGAAAGCAGATCAGGGTGCCAACATCTCTGTTACTTATGTAGGCTACCAGACAGCTACAGTGAAAGCAGCCCCCAATCTGGTGGTAACCCTTCAGGACGATGCCGCCCTTCTCGAGAATGTGGTGGTCATTGGTTACGGACGCGCTAAGAAGACCGACCTTACTGGTTCTGTGACAGCCATCAAGCCCGATGACAAGAACCACGGCTTGAACATCAACGCTCAAGACATGATTAGCGGTAAGATTGCTGGTGTGGCAGTGACCCCTGGCGATGGTACCCCTGGCGGTGGTGCTCAGATCCGCATTCGTGGTGGTTCGTCGCTGAACGCCTCTAACGACCCTCTGATAGTGATTGATGGTCTGGCTATGGACAACTATGGTGTTCAGGGTTTGGCCAATCCTCTGTCTATGGTCAACCCCAACGATATCGAGTCGTTCACCGTGCTGAAGGATGCCTCTGCCACAGCTATCTATGGTAGCCGTGCCTCTAACGGTGTGATTATCATCACCACCAAGAAAGGCCGCAGCGGACAAAAGCCCACCTTTAATTATAGTGGTAACGTGAGTATCAGCACCAAGAAAAAGACCACTGACGTGCTCGATGGTCCTGGTCTGATGAGTTACATCAAAAACCTGTATGGTGAGGATAGCGACGCCTATCGCGAGTTGGGCTATCTTGACGCAAACGGCAACAAGCAGTACGCTAATACCGACTGGCAGGACGAGATATTCCAGACAGCCGTTTCCAACGACCACAACATCACCATGTCGGGTGGTCTGAAGAACATGCCCTATCGCCTGTCACTCGGCGCCACCAGCCAGAACGGCATTCTGAAGACCTCAAACTTCACCCGTTATACTGCCAGCTTCAATATCTCGCCTTCATTGCTGAAGGACCATCTGAAGCTGAACATCAATGGTAAGGGTATGTACGCCAAGAACCGCTATGCCGACGGCGTGGTGGGTGCAGCCATCTCTATGGATCCCACCAAGGCTGTGACTGGCAGCAACGACATCTATCAGGATTATTTCGGTGGCTATGTGCAGAGCTACACCACAGCCTCTTACGAGGGTGGCGGCAGCTGGCTCTATATGCCTAAGGGCACATCCAACCCCGTTGCCTCACTGTATCAGGTCAACAACCGCGCCAGGTCGAAGAGCTTGCTGGGTAATGTCGAGGTTGACTACGCCATCCACGGCTTCGAAGACCTTCACCTGCATGCCAATGCAGCTATGGACCTCTCAACAGGTAAGCAGAACACCACACGCAGCCCGCTGTCGCCTTCGGCCTATTACTATGGCTCCGATGGCTGGAACACCAAGGACAGCTATAACCTCCAGCTCTCACTCTATGCCCAGTACATGAAGGACTTCCTGAAGGTTCATCACTTCGACATCATGGCAGGTTACGAGTGGCAGCACTTCCATGTCAAGACCGACTGGTACAGCCACGGCACCGTGCCTGACAGCAACACCACCAACCCTGGTGCATACTATAACGAGCCTGCCGAGGACCAGGTGACGCTCTATGAGTCAGAGAACTACCTTGTGTCGTTCTTCGGACGTCTGAACTACTCACTCATGGACCGCTACATGCTGACCTTCACGCTGCGTGCCGATGGTTCGTCACGTTTCAACTGGCTGGCAGGCAACGACAACCAGCAGTGGGGTTACTTCCCCTCTGTGGCCTTTGCATGGCGCATGAAGGAAGAGCCGTTCCTGAAGAACATTGACTTCCTCAGCGACGCCAAGATGCGCTTAGGTTGGGGTATGACAGGTCAGCAGGAAGGTATTGGCGACTACACCTATATCCCCGTGTTCAAGCCCAATGCCAACGCCCACGCCCTCTATCCTGTGCTGGGCAACGGCACCACCTATCGTCCTCAGGCCTATAACCCCCATCTTACTTGGGAGAAGACCACTACCTACAATGCAGGTATCGACCTCGCTATCCTAAATAATCGCGTAGAATTCAGCCTCGACTGGTACTATCGCAAGACCACCGACCTGATCAACGACGTCTTCGTGGCAGCAGGTTCTAACTTCCGTAATAAGGTAAAGAGCAACATCGGTTCTTTGCACAACACAGGTTTCGAGTTTATGACCACCGTACGCCCCATCCAGAGCAAGGACTGGCGCTGGGAGGTGAGCTATAACTTCACCTATAACAAGAACGAGATTGACGAGCTGATCAGCGGCGAGGGCGATGACTACTTCGTTGAGACTGGCGGCGGTCTGACAGGTACTGGTGGTAACATCCAGGCCCACACCGTAGGCAAGCCCGTCAGCGCCTTCCACGTTTACCAACAGGTTTACGACCAGAACGGCAACCCCATCCCCAACACCTTCGTTGACCGCAATGGCAACGGCTATCTGGATGGTGGCGACCGCTATTATTACTATAAGCCCGCAGCCGACGTGCTCATGGGTCTGTCGTCCAAACTGCAGTACAAACAGTGGGACCTCGGCTTCTCGATGCGTGCCAGCCTTGGCAACTATGTGTTCAACAGCACCGCTTCCGGCTCCAGCAATGTGGGTGCAGGCAGCGTCTATACCAACGGCAACCTGAGCAACCTCCGTGTGGCCTCTGTGGAGCGCGGCTTCACCAATGTGTCGCAGCAGCAGTATGCCTCTGACTATTTTGTTGAGAACGCCTCGTTCCTGAAGATGGACAACATCACTTTGGGCTACAGCTTCGATAAGCTGTTCGACACCAACATTAGCGGACGAATCTATGGTACTGTTCAGAATGTGTTCACCATCACCAATTACACAGGCATTGATCCTGAGGTGGCCAGCGGTGTCGACGGCGACATCTATCCCCGTCCTATCACCACCATTCTGGGCGTCAGTCTGAACTTCTAATGGAAAACCTAAAAAAAAACGAAACGATTATGAAACTGAGATATATTTTACCGGTTACAATGTTTGCCTGCGCTGCTGTCTTCACCACATCGTGTGTGAAGGACCTCGAGGTAAGCAATATCAATCCGCAGGAAGTATCCGACTTCAACGAAGACTACATCTTCAACAAGATTTACGGAAACCTGGTGCTCACAGGTCAGATTGGACCTAACGGCGACAGCGACCTTGACGATATTGACGAGGGTACATCGAACATGACGCGCCTCATCTGGAACATGAACACCCTGACCACCGACGAGGGTCACTGCTGGTGGAACGACCCAGGCATGCCTGAGCTGAACCGCGACACGTGGACCAACTCTAACGTGATGATCAAGGCGCTCTACTACCGCCTGATGTTTGGTGTCACCATCTGCAACTTCTATCTAGAGAATGCCAACGGCGGCGATGCAGCCACCAAGCAGAAGCGTGCCGAAGCCCGCTTTATGCGCGCATTGCATTATTTCTACCTGATGGACCTCTACGCCAACCCGCCGTTCCTCACCAAGCTGTCGAGCGAGAACCCGCCACAGATTCAGCGTGCCGACCTCTTCACCTTCCTGGAGAGCGAGTTGAAGGACATCATTGGCGAGGGTAGCGGCGACGAGGTGCTGGCCGAGGCCAAGACTGTGGACTATGGACGTGCCGACAAGGCTGCAGGCATGCTGCTGCTGGCTCGCATGTATCTGAATGCCGAGGTCTATACCGGCACAGCCCGCTGGGAGGATGCCAAGAAATATGCTGATATGACCATCGGCACCGCCTATACGCTGTGCACCACGCCGAAGAACGGCTTCAGCGCCTATCAGCTGCTGTTCATGGGCGACAACGACACCAACGGTGCTCAGGACGAGATTATCCTGCCCGCCCTCCACGATGGTGAGAAGACCCAGACCTGGGGTGGCTCGCTGTTTATGATTGCAGCCCCCGTATCAGAGAATATGAAGAAGGAGCACCTCTATGGCAATCCTGATGATCCTGCCTATGCCGGCATGGCCGAGGCCGACCTGCCTTTGGCAGTCAAGGTCGTAGGCTACGGCACTTCCGAATCGTGGGACATCGGCCTGCGTGCCCGTCAGCAGTTCTCAAAGGTATTCTTCGGCAAGACGGCTTCCAACGCCAGCGTAGGCGAGAACCTGCCTTACAAGAACACCGCCGCTGTGGGCGACGACCGTGCCATCTTCTACACCCAGGGCCAGAAGCTTATCATCGCTAAGGAGAGCGACAAGAACCAGGGTCTTATCTATATGAAGTTCAACAACATCCACTCCGACGGCACCTCAGGCCATCATGCCGGTGGTCAGTTTGTCGATACCGACTATCCCATGCTGCGCCTGGCCGAGGCTTACCTCATCTCTGCCGAGTGCGACGCCCGCCTCAACAACGGCGAGTGCACCTCAGCTGGTGTGGAGCGTATCAAGGCGTTGCGCAAGCGTGCCAACGTAAAGACGGGTAACAAGTACGACGGCGTTGGTGCCGACGCCCTTAACAAGTTCACCCTCGAGGAAATCTTCCAGGAGTGGTCGCGCGAGTTCGGCTTCGAAGGCATGCGCCGCATGGTGCTTGTCCGCTGGAACCGCTTTGCTGGTCAGAACGACTACAAGTGGGAATGGATGGGTGGTGCCCAGGCAGGCACGATGATCGACGCCCGCTTCAACATCTTCCCCATACCTGATAGCGAGTTGAATGCCAACCCCAACATCAAACCGAATTATAAATAAGCAACCTCATAACACATTACAGATATGAAAAAACTAAGTATTTTCTCTGCTCTGCTGGTGGGTGCATTCCTCTTTGCAGCCTGTGATGCCGATCGCGACGACAACCCCGTGCTCGACCTCACCAAGACGCAAGACCCCATCACGATGAACACCCCCACCTTTGCCGGTGGCTTCTACGACCTGCAGAATACTGACACCATATTCTTTGCCTGCACAGCGCCCAACTACGGCTTCCCCGCCACGGTGACCTATGCGCTGCAGGTGTCTATCGACGAGGATATGAGCAACCCCACCCGACTCACCACCACCTACTCGAAGAACGGTATGGATGTGGCTAGCCGCGAGGTGGCCATAGGCGTCACCAAGCAGATGATGGACAAGAAGCAACTAAAGCAGGAGGACTTCCCTGTCGAGACCCCCATCTACATGCGCATACACGCCTATATCGATGGTGTGGAGGGTACCGACACCTACTCTAACGTGGTGAAGTTCAACAAGGTGAAGACAGGCTTCGCCCTGCCCGATGTTGAGATGCCTGAGCAGTTGTTTGTCATGGGCGACTTCACCGAGAACAACTGGGAGAAAGCCGTGCCTACGACTCCTGTCAACGGTGCCACCAGCGTCCACTGGCGTATTGCATGGATCAACAAGAACGGCATCCAGACCAGTCCTGTGAAGGATGTTCCCAACTATGCCGATGACTACATCACCGTTTCCTATAAGTCGAAGACCGCAGGCTTCAAGGTCGATGAGACAGGTAAGATTACTGCCGACACCGAAGGCTGGTACACCATGATCATCGAGAGTAAGTGCGACAACGACAAGCGCACCATGGAGCTCACCTTCAGCTTCGAGCCTGCCGAGGTATGGCTCATCGGCACCAGCATTGCCAACGCCGACGCTGTGGGTAAGGACGGCACCAAGGGTATCTTTGCCCAGGACGATGCCGAGAAGGGTATCATCGCCAACTGCTGGAAGGAGAAAGACCTGCGCGAAAACTTCACCGAGTATGTGAAGTTCGAGACGCCTACCACCATGGACGGCGAGTTCGTATCGCCTGCACTCACCAGCGCTGTCGTGGGCGATGGCGGCACACGTGCCTATGTCAAGGTGAAGAGCTACGACTGGTGGAAGTCCGAGTTCTTCGTCTTCGAGAAGAAGATTGTATATCGCGGCAATGGCGGCGACCAGGAGCGTGTCAACGGCTATATTGGCCAGAAGGTGCGTCTGAAGTTCTCTGACGATACTGGCGAACTCAAGAAATAATGAACCCCTAAAAACAACGCAACAATATGAAAAAGATATTTTTATCATTGATGCTCGTCCTGGCAGGCTGGTCTCTGACCGCCTGCGACGAGAGTCATAACGACTTCCCAGAGCCTGTGGTCTATCCGCAGGGCGAGGTCATCAACATGACCGACATCACCGGCTTCGTGGCTACACCCACCGCCGCCGCCTCGTCGAATATCAACCTGGGCACCATGACCGAGGACTCCATCCAGCTGTTTACCCTGCAGATGGGCACCCTGCCCGAGGGCATGACCTTCGACAGCCTGCGCTTCGAGGCATGGCCTGCCGACAAGGGTCAGAACCTGGCCACGAAGGCCAAGGTGGCCGCCAACGGCATGATTGCCAAGGAAGACCTGGCCAAGCTGGTCTATACCTTCTATGGTAAGAAAGTCACCGAGCGTGTGTTCAAGGCCAAGCTGCTGGCCAACGCCTTCAAGGGCAAGGAAGCCTTCCTCATCGAGCTGGGCGACTTCACCCTGCGCATCACCCCCGAGGAGCTCGAGAACCCCTACTACTACATCTACGGCAACGTGCTCCTGAAGTCTACTGCCGAGGAGGCCTACAAGGCTGTGATGACCCCCGACCCCACCAGCGACGTGGTCTACACCTACACCTCTAAGTTCGTCAGCAGCGGCGATATCCGCGTGTGGAACTCCAAGTACTGGCAGGAGGGTTACAAGAAGAAGGACTTCACCAAGCTCTATGGCTCTGGCGAAGAGAAGCCCACCAGCTACAAGGGCACCGAAGGCAAGCTCGAGCAGGGCCGCAACGCCTCTATCTTCTCGCCCACCAAGGAATACTACACCTTCACTATTGACCTCGAGAAGCTCACCTATCAGTGGGTGAAGCTCGAAGACCAGAACCCTGCCGCCTACGGTGTCATCTCACTCATCGGCATTGGTGGCGACTGGAACACCGACATCGATATGGAGGCTGTCGATAAGGCCAAGCACAACTGGTTCGTCAAGGTCACCATCGCTGCCGACACCCAGCTGAAGTTCCGTGCCGACCACGCCTGGACTACCGACTGGGGCTTTGGCGACGCCGATGCCGACTGGACCGTCGACGACGATGTCTGGGCCAAGACGCTCGAGATGGGCAAGAAAAACATTGCCGTGCCCGCAGGCACCTATCAGGTTTACTTCTGCGACATCACTGGTGCAGCCCACTTCGTGCCTACAGAATAAGCTACCCTACCCCTTTGTAACAACAGGCGGACGCCCATCCTCGGGTCGTCCGCCTGTATTGTTTTGTACAACTGTGTGCAAACCTGTGTAAACGATTGCACAGTCATATCACTATTTTTTTCATCATTCTTTGAACAACATTCCACATTATTATATACCTTTGTCCTCGAAAACCGAACATTACAACAAAATCATATTAACTAACATTATTACAACATTTAAAAACAAAACGATTATGAAGAAAATCTTTACTCTTATCGTCATGCTGACCGCTGCCCTTGGCATGCAGGCTCAGGACACTTGGACCGTAGCTGGTACAGAAGCACTCTGCGGTAGCAATTGGAACGTAGAAGACGAGGCCAACAACATGACCTCTACCGACGGCAAGATCTACACATGGGAAAAGAAGGACGTTGCCATGAAGGCTGGTGCAAAGTATGAGTTCAAGATTGTGAAGAACCACTCTTGGAGCGAGGAGATCTACGGTGGTGCAGCTGGTGGACAAGAGAGCGACAACTACGAGCTCCGCGTGGAAGAAAACGGTAAGTACACCGTCAACATCACATTCGACAGCGAGGCAAAGAAAATCACCACACAAACCACTAAGACTGGCGACGCCGAGTTTGGCGACCAGACTTGGACCGTAGCAGGTGCCGAAGCAATCTTCGGAAGCTCATGGGACACCGCAAATACCGACAATGACATGACATCTGCCGATGGTATCAACTACATCCTCACCAAGGAAGGCGTTGTGCTCGAGGCTGGCGTATCCTATGGCTTCAAGATTGTGGCCGACCATGCTTGGGACGAGGCTTATCCCGCTGACAACTACAACCTCACCGTCGAGGAGAATGGTACCTACACCGTTACCATCACCTTCAACAAGGACACCAAGGACGTAGCTGCCCGCACCGTGAAAACTGGCGACGCCGTTATTGCCGACAAGGTTTGGACCATCGCTGGTGTAGAGGAACTGATGGGTTCTGGTTGGGACCAGACGGACACCAACAACGACATGACCGACATGGGCGACGGTACCTTCCAGCTGGTGAAGTACAACGTGGCTATGGAGGCCGAGAAGAACTATGAGTTCAAGGTGCTGGCTAACCACAGCTGGGACGAGAACTACGGTGCCGATGGTCAGCCTGGTGGCGACAACGTAACCGTATCTGTCGAGACCGCTGGCAACTACGATGTCACCTTCGTATGGAATCCTGAGAGCAAGGAGCTCTATGCTACCACCGAGGTTGCCAATCCCGCTGCTATCAGCACTGTTAAGACCAACGCCGTCGTCTCTGTCATCTACAACCTGCAGGGACAGCGTGTTCAGAACAACTACCGCGGCATCGTCGTCAAGAACGGACGTAAAATGTTTGTGAAGTAAGAGAAGACAAAATGTTTGTGAAGTAAACGGAACAACTTACTGCTTACTAAAAATCCAACTATGGCGGGCCCCTTCACATGAAAGGACCCGCCACTTTTAAATAACACAGCCCCCCGTCAACACTTATGACAGTACAATTCTCCAACACCGAAGGCCACGCCACCCTCACCCTCTGCGGACGTCTCGACACCTCTGTCTCGTCAGACGTCAAAGCCCAGATTGACCAGCATCTCGACCATGCTGGCACCATCAGCCATCTCACCCTCGATGCCAACAAGCTGGACTATATCTCCAGCTCAGGCCTCCGCATCCTGCTGTCGCTTGTCAAGCGCTTCAGCAACTTCAAGATTGTTGGCGTCAATGCCGAGGTGTTCGATGTTCTCAACATGACAGGTTTCGTCAAGCTGATGACAGTAGAGCGCGCGCTGCGACAGGTGAGCCTCGACGGCTGCGAGATACTCGGCATCGGCGGCGTGGGCACCGTCTATCGCCTCAACGACGACACCATCATCAAGGTGTTCCGCGAAGGCACCACCATGGACGAGGTGCGCCATGAGATCACCATGTCGAAAGAAGCCTTTGTCATGGGCATGCCCACTGCCATCTCCTTCGATGTCGTACAGGTAGGCTCACAGTACGGCCTGGTCTATGAGCTGCTCCAGGCCCACACGCTCAGCACCTGCATCAAGCACCATCCCGAGCGTCTCGACTTCTTCGCACGCCAGTACGCCCAGCTCTTCCGTCAGCTCCACGCCATCGAGGTGCCTGCTGGCAGTGCCCTCCCCAATGCCTTAGACCACGAACGCCAGCAGGTGCTCCATATCCGCCGTTACTTCCCCCAGCAGGCCATCGACCTCCTGCTTCATATTCTCGACGCCATACCCGCTGGCAACCGTTTGTTGCACCTCGACCTCCAGGCCAAGAACGCCATGATACAAGGCGACGACGAGCTCATGCTCATCGACATGGGCGAGATGGGCTACGGCCATCCCATCCTCGACCTGGCCCACGCCTATTCCTCCATGGTGCTGTTTATTGGCGACTACGACACCGTCGTCGGCATACCCCGCGATATGGGCAACAAGCTGTGGGACCTCGCCATCAACTATTATTTCGAAGGCCTGCCTGCCGATGTCATTGCGCTGCGCAAGGAGCAGATTGCCGCCGTGGCCTGCATCCGCAACTACAGCTGGCTGGCCCTCAGCGACTCCTTCCCCCAGCAGCTCATCGACGAGTGCGTCGCCCTCTTCAACCAGCGTGTCGCCGCCCGACGCGACTACCTCCTCGACGTCTGCAAAACCATCAAGGACTGGACATTATAATCATTCCGATTATTCTCATTCGTTTTTATACAATAATAAAGCACCGGCCCATTTCTGAGTCGGCACCTTTCGTTTCACCTTTCACTTTTCACCTTTCACCTTACATGCATCCCATACAGGAGGTTGTCCCCAGCGCTCGTGATATATTTATTGACATGTCCCAGTCTTTCTTCATAAAGAATGGTGCTGCTTTTGATTACTATAAAGATAGAACTTACGAAACAAGGTCATTTGCGAGTGCTAGTGTTGGATATTCAGTATCACGTACATATATTGATTTAAATGGATACTGGCCCTCTCACTATTATACTCCCTTGGCAGTCTCTGCAAAAGGTCTCGCTAGTGCCAAGGCAGGTTATTCCTCTGCTATAACAGAAAAAGAAAAGGAATTTGTATGCATTCCAGCCAAAGCTTTTAAAGTGATTGTTGATTATCAAATTTGTCCAGAGTTTGTTCAGGTGTGTGATAAACAGATAGATTTCCCAAAAATCACGGCAGTGGTAAAGACTTATAATCAGAGTAATACCCCATTGAAGTTCACAAATCGTCTAGCTTATTCATTTGAGGAGGGTAATAAGTCTCTGAAATTTATCGAAAACTCTTTCTGACAGAACTATTCAAAAAAGGCCGCTATCGAAAAAAGCAAAGATGTTGATTGCTATACAAAATTTAGCGCCAAACGCGAATATTTCAAGATTGGTGCTCCAAATCAGTTCTACGTAGAATATAATGCAATGAGATAGTAGATATCTATTCTATGAATTAAGGGGTCGGAGATATGGTTAGATTCTCTGATTCCTAAGTGCACAACGGGGTCGGTTCCGTTGTGCACTTTAGATGACAAGGGACTGGTACCTGCCATCACGAATTATAGTCGATTCATCTTGATGTTAGAACACATTTCTTAAATTCCTTTCTACAGTTGACACATCTTTGAATATCGCGTATTTATAATCAATCTCCAACTTGTCTGATAGGCGGAGGAGATTGAATCCCGTGGCATAGTAATACTTGCGTCCAACAGTATATAGCCATTTGGCATCGGACAGGTTGAAGTTTCCAAAATGCCGATACAGACAATATTCGATATAGCGAGCAGAACCTTCCATCGTTTCATACAACTGCTCCAAGGCTACAATGTCTATACATAGTTCCTTTTTCACCCTTTCCCTGCGTTCGTTACGCAACTCAAAGAACGACTGGATATAGGCTCTTGAAGCCTCAATATCGTTGGCATCAATTGCTTTTAGCAGCAAGTCGTTCTCCTGAGTGATGCTTTCTTTGTACCAACCATGACAGGCAGCTAATGCGATTAGAGTATCTGGCAAAACCGTATTGGTGATTGTTTCGTAAGTTTCCAGATAGCCATCGTTCTTGAATTGGAAGCCATGAAAATACTCATGCATCACCATCGTAGCCCATTCGTTGACTGAAGTGACATCTGGAATAGTCTTACTCGTCTGCTCCAGACTGCTGCATCTCATGAAGGGTGTGCGGTAGTCGATGTTGCTTTCCTCATCTGTGAAGGTTACATGCATGTGGAATGGTTTATCATCGACTTTCTCCGTCTGATAAATCTGGATGTTGTTGTCGCTATGTATCAAGACTGACGGATACTTAGCCAAGAACTTCTCCGTGGGATTCACCACATAGCAACAGGTATCGCCATAATATAGTAGAGGTACATCATATTGCTTATCAGCAAATCCACTCCAGACGCTATCGTTGATGACCACTTTAAGGGCATAGACATATTGAATCCTCTCAACATCCTTGTTAAGCCTCTGTGAATCGGCTGACATGGCGACGAGGGCGACTAGTGCGGTGATGATGGTTTTCTTGTTCATAATGATTTCCTAATTTGTTCTCTTCAATCTTACGGATGGCAAGGGACTGGTACCTGCCATCCTCCTGGCACAAAATAGTCCCACACCTTATTAAAAAAGATATGGGACTATCAACCTTCTTCCATTTGGCGAGACGCTCACCTCTTACCTAGTGTCTTAACGGAGAATTCTCCGTCCCCATAGATTATAGATTAATTCAATTCCAATGATTAACTATTCGGAATCTTGTCTGTTTCAGGTGGTGTTACTCCTTGGGGGTGGTAACGGTGAGTTCCTGAGTGGAGTATATGGGGAGGATGCCGTGGGAGAATGACATGTAGCCACGGATGTGGTAGGTGGTGCCAGGCTGGACATTATTGATCAAGGCCGAAACATGGCGCACGCCATTGCCCATATCCTGAAAACTCAGGATAGTGTCGTCGGTCTCGCCTGTCTCCTTATTCACGTGGTCGAAGCCATTGTAGACTTTGTCGTCAAGTGTGGGGGCGCCGGTGGTGTTGTAGACCACTCCGATACCAGTCGGTTCGTCGTCGTAGTAGGCGGTGAAGGTGACCGTAAGGGTGGTGCTGCTCGTAGCTTCCGCGTCGAGTAGTCTGACCCAGTTGCTACCGTTCGGTTGGGGCGCTTTGTCGGTGGTGAAGGTGCAGACTTCGCTGATGACGGGCTCGCTGTCAGGCGTAAACTTAAGCCAGGCGGCCACGTTGTACTCGGTTTCGGGGGTGAGGCCTTCAATATCATAATAGATATCATCGCCGCCAGCGGTGTAGATTTTGCTGTTCATCGTTGGCTTGCCTTCGCTTGCGGGACACCAGATGAGGCCGCAGCTGTAGTTGGGGAACTGCCATAGGTAATCGCTGACACTACCGGTGACATGCGCATGCACAGTCAGCGAGGTAGCTGTTCTTTCCCACAGGTCGGGCGTGCTGATGCCAAGATCTCCCCGGTCGGCATTAGCCTCTATCTTGCTTTCTCTCAACTGTTCAAAAACCATTGCAATCTCCTGCTCGTTCTGGGCACGCTTCAGGGTCATCTCGTCTGTGCCTTCTTCCAGGTAGCGCTTGATGGCTACCTCGTTGTCTGTCAGTTTCAGAATATCAGCCTTTCTCTCCTGAGTACCCTTATCAGGTATTGTCACAAGGAATTTCACAGTATTGTTGTCCAATTCCCATGTCATCTGAGCAGCCTCTGCTTCGGGCTCCCAGTTATTCTTAGCCTTTGCCTTGAATTCTGAATATACACCTACACCTTTGGCCATGAAATTGATACTGAAGACATTCACCTTGCTATCGCTATCCTCGTCTATGCCATACCAAAGGCCAATGAGTTTTTCTGCATCAACAGTAGCCGTTGTTGTGCCACTACCGCCTCCACCAGGAGTAGTACTACCCTTGTCATCGTCATCATCGCCACAGGCCATGAAGCTGAAAGAGCAAACTAGCAAGCCCACCATGAGGCTCATCAAATAAAAATACTTTTTCATATTGTTAATAATTAAGTTAGTGAATCTTATAATCACGGAATACTTCTGCAAAGATACAAACTTATACTGTTAATTCCAAACATTTACGTGGATTTTTTGAGACATCTCGAAAATTCTTTCGATCGAAACTAAGATGACAAGGGACTGGTACCTGCCATCCTCCTGGCACAAAATAGTCCCACACCTTATTTAAAAAGATATGGGACTATCAACCTTC
>NZ_CAMJOS010000017.1 GCF_946407605.1 uncultured Prevotella sp. | reverse complement strand
GGTGGCGTTAGAGGCGTTGTCGTAGAGACTGAGATTGGTGACGTAGTATTTGCCGCCGCACAGCAGAGCGTTCTCATAGAGCGTCATTGTGCCTTCTTTTGAAACCACGTTGCCGAGGTCGGCGGGCGCCGTTGTCAAGGCGACAGCCTGGGTGCCTTGATCCGTTCCCCATCCGGCGTAAGTGAAGTAGGACTGAAGGTCTAAACTGGGGGCGTTCGTGTTGTAGCGGCTGAAAGTCTTACTGCCGGTGTTGCTCATGGATACCCATACGGGGTCGAAGACGCATTGGATGAAGATGAGGTTGGCGCCGTTGTCGTTCCAGCCCACGAAGCCGCCATTGCATTCGGCTGTACTGCCGAGCATCCTGCCGAGGAAAGCGCAGCGGGTAAAGGCAAGCTTGCCGCCGGTTTGGTTTACGGCTACGAAACCGCCGTTGGTGCCGTCGCCATTGATGCTGCTGGTGATGTTGACGCTGCTGTAGCAGTCGATGATTTCAGTGCCGTTGATATAACCTACGTGAGGCAGATTGTTAACGGCGATGCTGGCACCGAATTTCGACGAGGTGGCAACGCTGCCGGCAACGGTCAGGTTCTTGATGGTGGCACCCTCGAGGTAGCGGAAGGGCGCACAGCCGTCTTCACTATCGCCTTTGAGGTCGATGTGAAGCGTTCGGCCGTTGCCGTCGAGCGTGCCGTAGAAGGGCGCATGGATCGTTTTGCCATCATTGGGATCCTTCTTGGTTGTGGCAATCATCTCGGTGATAGGTTCGTTGCTGTTGTCGAAGTCATCAGCAAGCTTGTAATACTTTTCAGCCATATGGTCCACGTTTTCATGGATATATTTTCCGAAGACATACCAGTCGTTGGCATCGGCGATGATGTAGGGTTCGGTCTCCGTGCCGTAGCCCGCGAGGGCTTGATAAACCTTAAAGCTAGCGGTCTGCTGGCCGGTGTACGAACCAGCGCCCGTGATGGTCAGCGTGTAATTGCCGATGGCGTTCACAGTGGTGACGGAATTACTGTCGTATGTATAGCTGACGGTGTAGTGGGTGTCCTTCGTCAGCGTGTTACCACCCATGTCCTTTACGGTGATGTCGATAGGGATGTCGTTGCCTTCGTCGTATGCGTAGTAATGCTTCAACCCCTCGATGGTGGCGTAGTCCAGGTCGGTGTTGGCGCTGTAGTTGTTGCCTATAAGTTGCAGGTCGGCCAGCTCCATTCTGTAGCGGGTGATGTTCGGTGAGTACTGAATGACCTCGGCACCCTGAATATCGGTCACCTCGAAGCGAAAATACTGGTAGGGATCGGCGTTGCTGGTGAGCCAGTAGTCGTAGGATTTCTCCTTGTCTGCGGGCAGATACGTATCGTCGGTCACGGTGGCGAGGACGGTCCATTCCGCGTCGCCCGCGTGCTTCTTGCCCTTCAGTGTCCACGACTTCGGTCGGCGGTTGGGATGGTCCTTCGTATTGCAGGCGGTGCGCAGGCGGTAGCCCTTAGGTACGATAGGATTGGCAGAGTAGAACTCGATGAACTTCGGGGTGAAGCCGTTCTCGTCCTCCGTCAACCAGTAGGTGTACTTGTAGGGCAGGCCATACAGATCAGGAACAATGACGTTGTCCACGAGGTAATCATAGGTGTAGGCTGACGGGACCTCGCTGCCGGCAGTGGCTGTGTAGTAGCCCTCGCTGTCGAAGAGGGTGTATTCCTGTCCGCCGTAGGTGATGGGAGTGTCGGCCCATGCCGTCTGCCAGCTCCCTGCGAATGTGCAGAGGAGGGCAATGATGATGGTTAAGAATCTTTTTTTCATTATTTTATTATTGTTTTTTTTATTGTCACACAGAGTTTTTATGTCACACAGATCGCACAGATCGCACAGATTTTATTTTATTACGACTTTACGTCCTCCGTGGAGATATAGGCCTTTTTGTGTCGGCTTAGAATCGAGCTTTACACCATCGAGCGAATACCATGCGGCGTCAGCCTTATCTGTGTTATCTGTGATATCTGTGTGACCTATAATACCTGTTGTCTGTGTGCCTTGCTCGTCAAAGTTCAGGTTGAAGCCACGCACCGCGCTGTTGGGTTCGCCCGCGGTGAGGCCATTACCAAGCTCGAAGTAGCAGCGGAAGGCGCCGAGGTGTGCACCTGCCTCGGGATAATACAGGGTGTTGTTAGTTCCCAGGAACAGGATGCTGTGGTTGTCTTCGGTATAGTCAATCGGGCTGTAGGTGCCGCGGAAGGTGACGTTGCCGAGGCCGGTCTGGGGGTCGCGGCCCTCCTCGGTGGTATAGTAGCTAGGGGTGGTTCTGGTGACGGTGACGCCCTGGAAGACGGGGTCCTCCACGTTGTCAAGCTCGGTGTCGGGCCACTTTACGATATAAGGGCGGCCAGCTTCGATGTAGTTATTTTCACCGAAATTGAAGTTGAGGTAGAGGCTGCCATTCTCGACCTCTCCGCTGCGATGGCTGCCATCTGTGTTGGTGTCAAATATTTTGCCGTTAGTGTCGTACCAATAACTGTAGTCGAACTTCATGATAGCAGCATTGTAGAACAGTTTGTTTGCGGAGTTATTATGGCCGTCGACCGTGAATGGCAGGCACAGGGTGTTCCAGTCGCCGTCGCGGTAGAGGGTGCGGCCCAGGAGCATGATGTCGTGGGGCTGGCCGTCGGCGAGGGCTGCAATGCGGTCGGCGTTCTTATAACCGTCGGGCTGGGCGCTGTCATCGTCGAGGAGGATGGCGGTGCCGTCGATGATGAAGGGGATGGTGTTGCAGGGTTCGAGCGTCTTACCGTTCAGTTTCGTGAGGTCGCCGGTGGGTTCGTCACCGTTGTAATAATAGAGCATGCCACTCAAAATCTCCGTACCGTTCCAGAACGTCTGGCCGAAATTCACGTTGATGGTGCCGCTGACATAGTAGCTATTAGCGTAGATGTGGTCGGTGGGGTTGGTCCAGCCGAGAATAATTCTGCCGGCATTGATGCCGTATATGTTACCTGTGGCATTGATGATGCCGCCGTTGATGTTGAGGATTTCGGCTTTGATGCCGTAGGCGCCGCTGGTGGCATTGACGGTGCCGCCGTTGATGTTGATATCATGGGCATCGATACCACATAAGTCGCCAATAGCATTGACGGTGCCGCTGCCTTGGGTCTGGCCATAGATAGTTATATCTTTGGCTTGGATGGCATTAAAATTGTCGCTCACGGTAAGAGTGGCCCCGTCGCAGAGGATGAGGTAGGCGTCACTGTTTTCGAAATAGAGCTGGCCACTGATGGTGACCTCGCCTGGGAGAACGACATACCACCCATTGCTGTTATTGAGGGTCTGACTGTTGTTGCTGCTCTCAATTACGGTGGGGTGTTCGCAGGTCTGCTTGGTGCCGTCCTCGTCGATATACTTAACGGCATAGGGGAAGTCGGCAACGGTGACGGTGGCGTCGGCAGCGGGCATCGTAAAGGTAGCCTGGCCACCGGCATTGGCGTCGACGTTGTCGTAGTTGATTGTGGCGCGGCTACGGTAGGTAATGTCGCCAGTGGTGTGCTCTGCGCCAAGGCCGCTGAGGGTAATCTCGGCATTCTCGGCGTAGTAGTCGGTGCCGTCGATGGTGACTTTTTCGGCGTCGTCTGCGCTGGCATTCACGCCGTCGGGCAGGGCGAGGGTGCTGACGACGCGTATCTGGAAGTTGTCGTAGTCCTGGTATTCGCCCGTATTATTAAATATGTCTGCCCAGCCGTCGGCAGTCTTATAGTCGGCGCTGCGCACATTGAAGGTGCGGGAGTGGGAGCTATTGAGGTAAAAAACATTGTCGCCGAGCGTAGGCGGCGTAGAGCCGAGGACATTCACTTCCCAGAGGCCGATACAATCGTAGAAGGCAAAGTCGTCGATGCTGGTCACGGTAGCGGGGATGGTGACGTAGTCGATGTGCGGATTCATGACAAAGGCATATTTGGCAATGCGGACAGTGCCTTCTTGAATGGTAACATTGCTTTTCGTGACGTTCGTGCCACAGTATGCAACGTGGCCGAGATAGGTAACTGCGGTGGTTTTTGATATGGCGGCGTTGTACCATGGTGTGTTTTTGAAGGCTAATGCTTTGACATCGGTAAGGTCGTTGCCGCCGGTGATGGTGGCGAGGTTGCGGCATGTGGTAAAAGCATCTTCACCGATATAGGTGATGCCGTCGCCGATGTAGAGGGTGGTGATGGCGTCCTTATATTGCTCCCAGGGGCGGTTGCCCACAGAGAAATCGGATGTGCCGCCCGTGCCGGTGATGCTGAGCGTGCCGTTGTCATCGTAGCTCCAATGGGCATTGTCGCCGCAGGAGCCGCCTCCCTGCCGCCACTGGGCGTAGAGGTGGACGACGGCGCCGTCGGTGGCACTGAGGTTCTGGACGCTCTGGCCGTCGGTGTAGGCCGTGCCATTGCCGTCGGCCTGGGTGTTCCAGCCCTCGAATAGGTAGTCCTCGCGGGTGAAGGCGTTGGCGGTGAGGGCTTTCTGCTCGGTGTAGGTGAAGCTCTGGTCGGTGGTGGCATCGGGGTTGCCGCCGTCGTTCTTATGGAAGCGCACGGTGTACTGGGCCCAGCGCAGGGTGTAGTTCTTGCTGATGCTGGCGCCCTTGTAAAAGATGCCCTTGCTGGTGACGGTGATGGTGGCGGTTCCAGGTGCCTCGTTGTTCTGGTAGGATAGGGTGTAGTGCGTTCCCTTGGTGAGCGTCGTGCCGTGCCAGGTGACGGTGGGCGCGGGGGCGACGGCCTCGGTACTCACGGCGTACACATTGTTGATACCCGTGATGACGGCACCGGTGAAGGGGATGTAGTTGTCGTACTCCACGACGATGGTCTTCAGTCGGATGAAGGAGGCGCGGTAGGTGTAGCTCTTTTCCGTCGTCCAGGCCTCCGTGATGAGGTTGTCGTTGTAGTCCTTCAGGGTGATGTGGTAGATGTAATACCCGTCGTGGCTCAGCGAGACGTAGGCACCGTTGGTGGTGCCGGCCAGCGACTCTATCCGCAAGCAGTCGTCTTGCCAGGCCATGGCGTTGCCGGACTTGTTGGAGCCGAAGCTGAGCTTGATGCCGTTGGCGAGGGTGACGCTGGCGGTGAAGTCGGTTTGGAAGTTCCACGAGGTGCCGTAAGTGCCGGTGGCGTCGCCAGAGGCGGTGGCGGTTAAGTTGACTACGTAGTTTTCCCCCCAGGTGCCGTCGAGGGTGTAGGTCACGGTCTTTTCTGCGGCCCACGCACTTTGCCCCGACGCCAGCGATGCAATGGTAAACAGCAGCAGGATGATGTTGTTCTTGCGGCGGTAGTGCCAGAGGGTGTAAATGAAATAGGCAAGCGCTGCCAGATAGACGATGCCGAGTGGGATGGAAAACCACAGGGGCATTGACTGGATGTCGATGATTAAACTGGTCATAAATTTTTAATTGGTTTGTTGATTTTGGCCGCAAAATTACACATTATTTTTAAAATAAGGTGTGAAAAAAACGCACTTGGTGTGAAAAAAACGGGGCATAGGTGTGAAAAAAACGCGATTTTTTCACAGTTTCTTTGCTATTTAACATTTTTTGTGTAACTTGGCTTCGCCGAGTTACCTTTCACTCGGAAATAAAAAGAAAAACAAGTTTTCCTTTCGTATTTCGCTCGTTTATTCGTAACTTTGCACGCATGATTGCGATTGGAGAGATGCAGATTAGTGGTATGCTGACAATGATGATATTGTCGGTGATGCTGATGGCATGCGTACCCCACCGCACCATCCATCGCAGCAGTTTTACCCGGGCACGATGGCTGATGGCGGCCGGCACAGGACTCATCGCCGTGCAGTTTCTGCTGCAATATATCTTCGGATTCCGACAGATGGGCGTCACCCAGGCCGTATGCTGCAACCTACTCTTCTTCACGCCGGCATCGCTGCTTTGCGGCATGGCCATACTCTACGTACAACGACAGGGACACGTAGTCAGGAGGGAATGGCTGACGGTCAGCGGCATCTGCGCCCTGTCGGTCATCATATTGATAGGTACGGCATTGCTCGACGGCGTGCCCCTAAGCGAGGAGTCTACCCTGCTGCGTATGGCGGAATATGCGGGCGGCATGCTATACTTGCTGATGCAGAGCTATATCTTCAAACACCAGTTTTTTGCCTACAAACGGCTGGAGCAGGCCGTTGATGAATATTTCGACCGCTCGCGCCGCGACCTGTTCGGATGGATGGGATGGAGCATGAAAACCATGGCGGTGCTGGCCTTCTTCGTGCCGGTGGTCATCTTTATGGAGGGCGCCCCGCTGGTATTGTTCTCCATCGCCTATTTCTTCGCCATCGCCTATAGCACCATCAGCCTTTACAGCTACGGCATCAGCGAGGATATCACGAGGGTGGAAGAAGCGGATGCCATTGAAGAGTGTAGAACGGAGAATGTAGCAAGCGAGCAAAGCTCGAGCGCTACATTCTCCGTTCTAAATTCTAAACTTGACAGCTGGATTGCCGCTGGTCACTACCGCGAGCACAACCTGACGCTGCGCATCGTGGCCCGCCAGATGGACATTCCGCAACGGCAGCTGCAGGAGTGGCTACGGCAGTCGGAATACGGTAAGCTGGCAGTACTGGTGACGACGCTGCGCATAGAGGAGGCCAAGCGGATACTGAAGCAGCATTCCGACTGGTCGTTGGAAACGGTGGCTAACTACTGCGGATTCAGTAGCCGTGAGTATTTCCACCGCACCTTCCGCCAAATCACCGGCACTACACCGGCGAATTTTTAATTCGTAATTAGTAATTTACCGATGAAATGGGCGATTTTGGGCAGGACTTAGTTCTTCCCCTTCTGGAAATACAGGACCTTGCCGTTAGTGGAGAGGTCTATGGATTTCGTTTTCAGGTGGCCGGGCACCGACAGACGCTCTGCGATATACGCCTCTGCCTTATTTGCCTTGCAGGCTTGACCATCGTACGAGGGCGTTAGATCCTTGTAGTTCACCTCCTTCGTGCCGTCGGAAAAGATGCTCGTGATGGAGTAAACTGCGTAATAGACCTTGAAATTATAGCTGCTGTCGGTGAGTTCATTTCCGTTGCGCTGAACGTTCATCTTGATGGTGGCGGTGAACGGAAAATTCTTGACCGTAATCTTCTTCACCCATGCGGTGTCTGCCAGCATTCCAGTTTTCTCCTGGCCGTCGGCATCAATGTAGGAGACGATATAGTCGCAGATTTTCCGGCCATTGTTGGGCATGTGGACCATGTAGCATACTTCTGCTGCCGACAGCGTACGTGTCTGAGCGGGGGATCCATTGGTTTCATTATCGTCGTCGCCGCATGCGGTGAAAGACACGACAACCATTGTGATGCAGATTAAGGCAACTGCGGCCGTAAATAACTTCTTCATAGGATACTAATTATAGATTATTTATGTGTTTACAAGTTCTGAAAGAGTTTTAAATCGGTTGTTTCGTTATTTGAGCCATTAACACCATTACCGAGGGGAGTCACCTGCAGCACGATGCTGAAACGACCAGAGCGATTGGCTTTCTGGAAAGCCTCGTCGCAGATACTGATAGCATTGTTGTCATTACGCTTGCAGATGCATTTATCGCCACCCGCGTTCCCACTCATCTTCCCTTCCATTTTTTTGTCCAGGGCATCTCTCATCTGTTCTACGACTTCATCGCAGTTACTGTTGATGGAAGATCCTGTGTAAACTTTCACACCGTATGCCGCGTAGTCGCTAATACTTTCATTTTCATCATCTTTACACGAAGTGAAAATGGTTAAAATCATTGCGCAGCAAAAGAAGAAGGTGAGCACCGTTCTTCCGGCTGCATGGGTCATCATAATCTTTTTCATTGTTGTTTTTAAATTTTAGTTTATATTATGGAGTTTCTTATTGAACTAATATTTAGTCTATTCTCGAATTGGTCCGCCGCCACCGCAGGTAGGATTGCCCCAGGGCAGGCAGGTGTTGATGCGAAGGAAATTGCCCCAGCCGGTCAGCTTGTGGAAGGTACACTGCTCGTAGCCCTCGCCGATATTGCTCTTAACGGCATTCCCAGCACCAATGAAGTCGTAATTATAGTCATTCTGATGGTAGAGGCTGACGCTGAGACTGTAGTGGTCGAGGTGCTGCACGCTCCAGTTGACGTCGGCGTACTGGAGGATGGCCTTGCCGAAGGCCATGCGCAGGTCGGCGGCAATGGCTGTCAGTTCGGCATCGCCCGTGTTGGCGGCCAGCTTGTCAGCATAGTCCTGGAGGTCGAAGAAAGGATGGACATAGCATTTCTCGGGGTTGTCGTTGGCGGTGTAGAAGCGGTAAACCTGCTTGGTGGCGAGGTCGATGGCCTCCTGCTGCGACGGGTAGAGGGCGACAAGGCGGTCGGCCAGTCGGCGTGTGACATCGATAATGCCGTCCAGTTCGCTGGTGCGCAGCAGTTTAAAGTCACCGTTATAGAATAGGTTTTCATCATCTTTATAGCTCTTCTGCCATCCGGGGGTGATGTCGCTGAGCATGTAAGCGAAGGCATCCTCCACATCATCTTTCTCGATGAGACCTCGGATGAAGGCGGGCAGCACGCTGTAATCGGCTGAGAGCAGGTGGGCGGAGCAGGCAATGTACTCGGCTACGTCGCGCAGTTCGGTGAGCGACTCCATGTTGCCCATCAGACAGTTGTTGAAGAAGATGGCCTTGAACGGGGTGCGACCTGTGGCCTTGATGGCCTGCGTGAGTTCGTACATATCTAATTGCTCATCGTTGTTCCACTCGTCGCCGATGACGCCGCGTGTGGCAGCAGGATTTTCGTGATACTTGTCCGGGATGTCGTTCATCGGGGCAAAGCCGCTGCCGTGGCCCCAGATGGTGAAGATATATTCCTCGGCAGGACAAAACAGGCTGCTGAACTCGATGAACTGGTGGATGGTGTTGGGGTCGTAGAGCTTGGTGGCGATGGCCTCGGTGTGCATACCGAGCACATTCATGCCCTCCTCGTGCAAGCGGTCAAGGTCGGTCTCGCTGTTCAGTTCGAACCACACCACATCGCCGTCGTCGGTCATCTGACTGCTGGTGTTCCGGCCGTACTTGTAGAGGACAGCCACGCGCACTTTGGTCGAGTCCTTCAGATAGGGCCTGACCGACTCCCAGAAGCCTTTCTCAATGATGTCATCCATCTTGCCGCCGCAGTTGCCATAGACGAAGATGGTATAGCGTGCCTGAAGGCCGGGCACCGACAGCAGTTTCCGCTTGCTCCACTCGTTGAACTGGGTGGCCTGGGCAGCATCGGCCTTGTCGAAGGTCATGGTGCTGCCGCCCTCATAGTCTATTGTCAGTTTGCCATCCACGGCCTGATACGTCCAGTCCCAAGAGCCGTCGTCCATCACCGTGACCAGTTTGCCGTCCTCGGCAGTGTAGGTGAATGGCTGGTGCTGCACGGCGACAGGCTCCTCGCCCGCCAGGAAGTACGTGTCGCACACGCCCGTGCCGTCGGCATTGAACATCCACACGTTCCACGCCTTTCCGTAGCTCCAAATGGAAAAAGTCTTGCCCGTGAGGTCGCCTACCCATGTGCCCACTAGGGCCTTGGGGTCTGTCGGATTCGTCGTCGGGGTGTCATCGTTGTCGCTGCAGGCGGTGAAGCCCAGCATCATGATGGCCATTGACATCAGAAAGAAATACTTTCGCATTGTTATATATATTTTTATGGTTATAATTTATTATAGTATTCCTGCTTTACGCATCTTCTGACGCTGCTCTTCGTTCTGACGGATGAAGCGCTCGATGAAAACGTTTTGGTCGCCAATACGCCAACGCTGGTATATGATGATGGCCACGAGCACCAGCACCACCACGATGAAGGCGGCGGCCAACGCAACTGTGAAGATAAGTGTCATATCCATAAGCTTCGCACACATTATTTGTGTGCAAAATTAGGCTGTTTCCAGGAAACAACAGTCCCACGGTAGGAAAATAAAGTCTCAAAACGTGAAAAAGTAAGCCTGGCAGAAATTGCCAGGCTAAAACTATTTCGATGAAATGGGCGTTTTTGTTATTTCTTTGCTACCCGACGATAATCTGAGGGCGACATGCCGTAGGCATCGCTGAAGATGCGGAAGAACGAACTGCGAGAGAAACCGCAGAGCTCAGCAATGACCGTTATAGAATCATCGGTAGTGGCCAGCAGGTGGGCGGCATGGCGCAGACGGTACTCGTTGAGGAAGGCGTTGACGCTCTTACCATCAGTACAGGTGCTGATGGCATCGGTGACGTAGTGTTCGTTGGTGCCGAGGAGCTGGGCCAGGCGGTTACGGTCGAGGTCGGCATCGGTATAGATATGGTCTGACGAGTCCATGAGGTCGCAGATACGACGGAAGAGCTGCTGCTCGGCTGTGAGCACATCCTCCGGTTTTGCTTTCAACAGTTCGATGCTCTGCTGCTGTTCCTGCTCACGCTGTTCTATATCGGCCAGCAGTCGGCGGTTCTTCTCCGTCAGCACCTTGTTGTAGGTATAGGCGCGGCGCAGCAGGTAGGCGATGAGCAGGATGATGATGACGGCGCTGAAAAGTATGATGTGATAGATGGTGGCCCGAGCCTCTGACTCCTCTAAGGCCAGATCCTTCTCGTGTGTCTGGTAGATGACAGCCAGCTCGGCAGCATCGTTCTGCTTCTGCCATGCCAGGGCAGAGTCGATAGCGGCAAACGTCTTATCGGCCAACGCCAGCGCCTCGGCAACACGTCCGGAACGGCGGTTAGCCATATAGCGTGGGGCAAGGCTCACGCTGATGACATCAAAGGTGAAGGCAGAGCTGTCAATGGCTGCGAAGGTGGTATCAAGGCGGTCAAACATGTCGGCGGCCTCGGCATAGCGGCCAGCGGCCATAAGATAGGCGGTGGCTGTCTCGATACACGACGGGTTTTCGAGCTGATCACTCGGTATGTTGGCAAAAACGGCGGCGGCTTCATTGGCCTGGCCCGTAGCCAGCAGGTATTGCGCCTTGTACAGCGCCAACAGTCCGTTGTGCTCTAGGATAATCAGTGAGTCGCCAACGCCTAGTCGCTCACAGGCACGTAATTCCTCCTCGTAGTGGCCAAGCCACTTCCCTGCCTCTTCGTATTCTCCCATCTCGAAGAATGACAAGAAAATGTTGTTGCATAGAATAGCCAGGTTAAAATCGCCCTTCTCCTTGCCGCCCAACACGTTCAGCTGCTGCTCATAGGCTTTGCCGAAGGTCTGTTTCGCGGCCTCAGGCATCGCCAGGTGCAACTGACACTGTGCCATCAGAGAGTATAGGAAAGCTTTTTGTGAGCCGGGGAAATCGTCATTGCCCTCCGATTTATTCAGTATTTCATTAATGACGGTCAGCGCACCCTCCATGTCGCCCCGCTGAATAAGCATACAGGCATAGCGGTAGCCCGCGTCGCCATAGATATCCCATGCCTGCGAGGGGTCATTTTTCAGTATCTCATAGGATTTTCGATAGTACAGCTCAGCTATCCGCATCTGGTGCCGCTGGAAGTCATACTCCATGCCCAACTCATGATAGTGCCGCGCCGTCCATTGGGCCTCGGTCATCTTCTCCTCGCCGGCATCAGCTTGTTTCCCAGTACAACCCAAAATGGTCAGCACTGCGCATAATAATATGAGGTAAAGGGAGTGTCGCATATTTTAAAAATTTCGCTGCAAAGGTACACATTATCTTTCAATTATTCATCGTTTTCCCTCGTAAAATATGCAAAAAGCGAGCGAAGATGCGCGTTTTGCTATCTTCGCTCGCCATTATTGTCGCCAAAATAAATTTATTGGCCAGTGGTGCAGTACTGAAGGGCACGCTCCAACTGAGTGTCACGACCAGTGCTTTTGTAGAGCGTCACGTCGAAGTCCACTTCGATGTCAGGGGTAAGACCTACGCCCTCGAGGATTTGCCCCTCCTTGGTCAAGGTGGTCATATGGGGGATATAGAGATAGACAGGGGTCTTGCCACGTTCGCCTATAATGCCGGAATAGTTCTGATAGTATACGCTGGGGTCCGTAGTGAGTGAGCACAGACCGCCATGGGTGCGCTTGCCGATGAGCATGCCGTTGGGCAGCTGCTGACAACCCAGGGTGGTCATCTCCGCCATGCTGACGGAGCCGCAGTTGCCAAGCATGATAATCGGTTCGGTGATGGTCTCGTGGGCTGTCTCAAGGGTCTTTACCTTAAAGGGTGACAGCGGCGAGTAGTCGTAGCGGCCCAAGCCACGCTTGAAACGTGAGAATGATACCTCGAAGCCGCCGCTGGGCAACATACTTCCCAACACGTACTGGAAGTCGTTGAGCATGCCACCGCCATTGTTGCGCACGTCAATGATAACGCCCTTGAGCTGGCCGCTGGCATGGAGTTCCTGTACCTTGTCGAACCACGCCTTCCATGCCTGACGCACCGTCAGGGCGAGTAGCTGGGTGACCGCATCTTTCCCACCGAAGATTGCCTTGAAATATTCGTCATCAAGATAGGGCGTGAGGTAGAAACCGCTGAAGAAGAAGTAGGCGATGTTGTTCTTGAAGAGGGCATACTTGGCGCTAACGGCATAGTTGCCGAAAGCATCGCTCGGTATGAGTCCGGGAATTTCGAGATGCTGGTTGGCGGCTAACAGCTCGTCGTACATCAGAATACCAGTCTCCATATCAAGACCATTGATCAGCTGGTTGTATAAATTATCGAAGTCTTTGACGAAGGCCTGCAGCGCATGCTTCTGGTAGTCCTCCAAGGCAGGGTCGTTGACATGGGCCTTTGCCCACTGATAGCCGATACCGGGAGTCTTATAAACTGTCATGAAGATACCTGTGAATTGAGTATCGGCATCTTTGTACTCCAGAATCTGGTCGCCAGTGCCGCCATACTGAGTGGGGAGATAGGCTGACAGATAGTGTGTGGTATTCTCCTTAGCCTCATAGTCATCGCGCTGCTGGTCGCGTGTGTTGCCAGGAACGACCAGGACGGAGCCGCCCGTCTGGTGATTTTCCATCTGTGCGGCAAAGTGGCCATCGTGCAGGGGTGCCAAGGTTTCTTCGAGCAGTTTCCTGAGTTCGTCATCTGTGACGTCGTCACGCTTGTCGAGGGCCTCATACTTGGGCAGGAACTCGTCATATACAGCATCCCAGTCAAGCCCCAGGCTGCGTTCATAGTCCCAGATGCCATAGTTCTGGTCGAGGGCTTTCCACATCACCTTGAACTTCCCTGCATAGCTTTCCTTAGCCTCTTCGAATGCCAGTCCGTCGTTGAAGGCATAGTTCTGTACGGCGTCGCTCTCTTCGCGACAGCTGGTGACCATCACCAGCAGGAGCATCGCTCCTAAAATCATTATCTTATTTTTCATAACTTTTCAACTTTAAACTTTCAACTTTCCACTTTCAACTTTCAACTTTCCACTAAAAGAAGTACATCACTCCTGCCTGCAGTCCCAGCGTAGAGTGGTAGCGCTTGTCCTTGAAGTGGGGCTGTTCCTTGCAGAAACTGGTGGTGCTGTAGTAGTAACGGGCCTCCACCTGAGCGCCCCAACGCTTGGCAAAGCGGTACTCCAGTCCCAGGCCGCCCACGAAGCCGCAGTCCCAGCGCTGGTCGCGGTCTTTGTCGAACTCCACCTTCTCGTCGAAGGAATAGGTATAGTGCGAGACATTATTGACATCCGTGCCCTTGCGATGGCTGTTGAGCCAGTAGCCGCCATAGACACCGACGTTGCAGAAGCCACGGAGCTTCTCACCACCGAAACCGAACGATGCCATGACCGGCATCAGGAGATAGTTGTTCGTATACTTGTAGTCCTGGTCGTCAAAGACAACACGTGTCTGACGATAATTCTTCTGCGTCCAGTCCAGTTCGGCACGCACACCCAGCCAGTCGTTGAAGTCGTACTGTCCCATCATACCGAAGGTCACACCGTAGCGGTCCTTGTACTCCAGGTCGGTCATGTACTGCTTGTCAATGGTGGGATGGTTGAAGGACAGTCCTACGTTGGCACCTACACGCCACTGGGCAAAGGCCAGCGTCGGCAGCATCAGTGCCAGGAAAGTAATAATTTTTTTCATCGGATTTAAATTTTAATTCTTATCTCTTAATTCTTAACTCACTTATAGTACTCGCTAATGATGGTGCTCAGGTTGTCCAAGTTCCAGAAATTATGATAGTAGTATAAGGTATAATCGTGGCCCTCATATGGGACTGTTATATCTTTGATGTAGTCTATCGTCACATGCGGAGTGATGCCGTCGTTGATGTTCTCCCAGTTCGCATTGCTCAGACGGGCACATGCTGATGATATCTGGTAATAGAACCCGTCGGCAGTGCGATGAGCACCGACGGCACAGCTGCCGCCCCCACTCTTCTGTCCGGCGATGAGCAGTCCCGCATCCTTGCAGAGGGATGGGTAGAGGTTGCCGCAAGAGAAAGAGACTGGTGAAGTGATGATGCAGAAGTTCAGGTCGTAGTGAACGTCCTGGTCTTGAGCGTCATACTTGCCGTCGAAGTTGCGGTCTACATCGTAGTACCACGTCCTCTTCTGGCCGGTGAGCACGTTATAGGCACGGAAGAAGCTCTGGTCGAACATCAGCGAGGTCATGGCCACCACGACATCCGACGAGCCACCGGTGTTGACACTCAGGTCGAGTACGAAGTTCTTCACCTCAGGATCGGCAGCAGCCTGCTCCAGTGCATCGAGGAAGATAGCCATCGGGTCTTCAGGACTTGTGGCCACCGTGGGGCGCGGTCCCTTGCCCTGATAGTAGTTATTCCAGGCCGCGTTGTCGTTAAGTGCAAAATTGTCGAAATGACAGATGGCGGTATTCCCTTTCTTGTGATAGGTGTTCTTGTCGCCAAAGAACGCTTCGCGTAAAGGAAGGGTCAGATTCATTATCTGCGCAGACGTCCAATTTCTGACTATCGTGACTCTTTCATCATAATAGCTGTAGAGCGAGGGATATTTCTCAGCGAATGTCGTGCTGGGTTTGCCATACCATATCTTTGTGTGACCGCCGTCGTAGAGGTAGGCATAGAGCATACACATGCCGTCAGCATAGTCGTCGATGTTCGCAGACAGCAGCAACTGCTTCACTATCTGTCCGTCAGCATTGGCCTCGAGCGTCTTGTCCAGGCCTTTCTCCTGGATGGATTTCTCGAAGTCAGAACCCGTAGGCATGCCATAGAAATGGTCGATGGTGAAGCAGAGCTCGGCATAGTTATAGGCGACCATATCGGCCTTGCGTTCCTTGTTCTTCATCAGATTCTCCATCAGGAAGTCACTATCCAAACCACCGATGCCGTTATTCCCATTTTCGTCTTTACTGTCATAGACCACCTTCTCGCCGTTACAAGCGGCATTATGGCCATAGAGGTCGGCATAGAGGTCGGCCAGCGTGGCAAAGGGGAAATAGACCATCGTCTCTTCGCCTCGCAGATTGATGCCGTAGGAGCTATAGTCGAAGGTCAGAGCCGCTGAGCCACCGCTGAGTGTCTGACGGTTGAAGCGGACATAGGGAAGGCCGTCGTAGTAGGCATTCTCCATGCCTGCCTGTACCAGTCCCATCTGGTTGGTAAAACCCATGAAGTCATCGAAGGCACAGGTCTCGTCAATGGTATTTACTATCAGCGTGCCGCCAGCGTTCTTCAGTCTATAGGTGGCTCCGCCTGTCTTCGTCACGTTGACTGTCGTGCCAGGTACCACGATGTTTTGGAAATCAGCCACAGAGATGTAGGGCACCGAGGGCATGTCCTCGTAGAAACGGATGGCCACGGTACCACTATTGCTGCCGTCACGGTTCACCGGCACCATCTTCACAGTATATGCCGTCTGGTCGTCAGGATTCGTTTCCTGCTGCGAAGAGTTGTCATTGTCGTCGGTACAGGCGGTGAAGCCCAGCGTCACGATGGCCATTGCCATCAGATAGGAAATCTTTCGCATTTTTGTTTATTATTGATTTAAAAATTTATTTTGTTGTCTCGAATTCAACAGCAAAGATTGTTAATTGGATCATTAATTACCAGTACGGATGTACTGCAGAGCACGGTCGAGCTGGGTATCTTTGCCAGTGGCCTTGAACATGGCCTCGTCCAAATCGACCTCTATGTCGGGCGTGATGCCTTCACCCTCAATAATCTTATGGTCGAGTGTGAACGTTGCCACCGAGGGTAGATAGACGTGGACTGAGGTCTTTCCACGCTCACCAATGTGACCCATATAGTTGTTGGTGAACGGTGTGTTGTCCGACGTTAATCCACAAATACCACCTTTGGACCGTTTGCCGATATGGGTACCGTTCTCCATGTTCTTGACGACGAGAGTGGTTATCTCGGCCATACTCAATGATTTGCAGTTGGTCATGACGACTACGGGCTCGGTGATTACCTCATGCTTGTCGGCCTCCATAGTCTTCAGATAATTGGTTGTCAGAGTGGAGTAGTCGTAACGTCCGGTGCCACGCTTGAAACGGGAGTAACTAAACGGAACGCCACCTTCGGGCAACAGTGAGCCAGTGATGTAATAGCCATCGTCCTGAAAGCCGCCGCCGTTGCCGCGCAGGTCGATGATGACACCACCCAGGGTACCAGCCTTATGCAACTGCTGAACGGTATCGAACCATTTTTTCCATACTTCTCCTATGGCTTTCATATGCTTCTGGGTGACGGGATTGCTGACATTGAAAAACTGTTTGGAGGCAACTTCTACCATATAGGCAGTAAGATTGAAACCACTGAAGTGGAAATAGGCGATGTTACCCTTCAGCAGGGCGAACTTGATATCAATACCCATGGTAGAGAATCCAGGATCGAAATATTCCAGTCCAGGTACATGCAGCGATTCGTACGACTTGACCACCTCGTTATAACGGTTGACTGAGAATCCCGCTGCAATCGTTTTTAATTCCGTCTTGAGGCTTTCCAGAGAATCCAGCCTGAGCGTCTGAGCAGTGGTGGGATTGGGCAAGGCACTGAGCTGGTCAATCTGTGTGTTAATCCAGTCAAGACCTATTCCCTTATTTAAGAAGATAGGAGCTATTAGCCCAGTAACGCTTGTGGAATGTTCCGCCACGATGGGATCGCCATTGCTGTCGGTCTCCACCTCACCATTGGCCACCTGTGAATAGTACTTCAACGAGGGGTTGTATTTCGAGGCAATCTCATAGTCGTCATGCTTCACGACACGGTCCTCGCTAGGCAGATACAACACTTCTTGGGTACCCGTCTTGTGGTTATTGAAGATCACGGCCAAGTGGCCGTCGTGAAGCGGTGAGCATACTTTGCGTATCAGTTCCTTCAACTCTTCGTCGGTGACGGTCTCCTTCTTGTCGAGAGCCTCGAACTGCGGCAGGTATTCGTCATAGACAGCATCCCAGTCAAGGCCATACTCGTCCTCATAGTCCCAAAGGGCATAATACTGGTTCAGTCCGTTCCACATGATCTTGAACTTCTCGGCAAAGCAGCTGTCGGCATTGCCGAAAGCCATTAGGTCGGGGTGGTCATAGGTCATCAGTTTGTCGGTCTCTTCACGGCAGGATGAGAATGTCATCATGAGGAGCATCACTCCCAACATCATTATCTTATTCTTTTTCATCATCGTATCCTCCTCATTTAGAAAATATAGTTAATACCCAGTTGGACGGCCGTGGTAGAGTTATAGCGGTAGTCCTTGTTCCTCATATACTGCTTGGTGGTGCTGGTGGTGCTGTAGTAATAGCGCACCTCGGCCTGAGCAGCCCAGTGGTTAGTAATGAGATACTCCAAGCCGATGCCGCCCACGAGACCGCAGTCCAAACGCTGGTCACGCTTGTCGTAGAAGTCCACCTTCTCGTCGAACGAGAAAGTCCTGTGAGAGAAACTGTTCCGGTCAGAACCTTTGCGATGGCTGTTAAGCCAGTAGGCACCATAGACACCCATGTTGCAGAAACCACGCAGACGCTCTCCGCCAAAGCTGAACGAAGCCATCACCGGCAGTTGCAGGTAATCGTTGGTGAGTTTATAGTCCACATCACTATATACTACGCGCGAGTGGCGATAGTTCTTCTGCGTCCAGTTCAGGTCGGCACGCACGCCCAACCATTCGTTGACGTCATACTGTCCGCTTACGCCTAAAGTAATACCCCATCGGCCATCGACTTTGTAGTCGGTCATGTACTGTTGGTCCATGCTGAACACATTGTAGTCAGCACCTCCTGTCACACCAACCCTCCATTGGGCCTGTGCCGTGGTGACCATCAAAAAGGCTACGAGAGCCATCAAAAGCTTTTTGTTCATTTTTTTTGTTTATTATAAAATGGGCGATTAGAGCAACCAATACCGACCAGACGTCAAATTATCCCAGTCTCTCATAGCTTTTTCAAAACCTGCAGGTATTGTTCCAGTCGGAACTTTCCTTCCTCCTGCGATCTCGTCGAGTTCGTCGTCCGACAATTCTTTCCCGGGCGTGATTGCACCTGCCTCCTTGAGTTCGTCGTAGAGGGCCTTCACTTCTTTCATTTTCTCTGCGAGCTGTTGCTTCTTCTGCTCAATCTGTTCCTGTGTCATTGTTGCCATAATTCTTTGTTTATTTGTATATTATTGTTTATTGTTCTTTGTGACTTTCAGCCTCCCGGAACATCCGTTCACCATCAGAAAGAAAATCCTTTTCATTTGCCTTATGCCTGGTTTTTATTTCTTGTTGTAGGCCTTGTAAGTCTTTTCCCAAACCTTTGACCTTTCCACTTCAGGAAGTCTTACCTTGGACACAAGAATGGTAAAGCTGTAAAGCAGTGAATCGGGCTCCTCGATAGCATTGGCAATCTGGTCGAAGAAAGCCTCATTATATCTGTCCAGGTCTGTCTCAACATTCCAAACCTCATTGACATCCTTGATGGCATCCTTGACATTCAGCACAATCTTTGTCCTGAAGTCGTTGGTCTTGCTCCTTAGTCTTTCCACTGTAGCGCTGTCTGCAGCCGTCTTCAATGAATAGAGTGAGTCCATGAGGGCCTTCATGGCCTCCGTATCGTTTTCTGAGTCAAACAATATCGTGGCGTAGGGCGTCGTGAAGCTCTTTCCTGCTGTCAGGCTTGCCACCTTCACCGTCTTACCGTACTCGCCATTATTACCATAGAGCGTGTAGGTCAAAAGGAGGCTCTGCACGTTAGAATATTGCGCAATCACTTCCTCACAGGCAGCTTTCATCTGGGTGTCCTGATTACTGGTGTAGGTCTTCTTGTAGATACTGCCTTCCAATCCTACAGCCCTGTTCAAGGCGGCCTTCAGCGTTGCGACCTCCGTATCGTAATAACCATAGGAAGTTGTCAGGTCGAACTCCACCCAATACTGGTAGGCGCCAGCCACGGGCGACGTCGGGGTGTCATCATCACCACAAGCGGTGAATACTGTTGTTGTCACTGCGCAGCACAGGATGGCTGCTAAGGCTGCGAGCTTGCTTTGCGCTCTCTTAATCGAATTTTTCATTGTTGTTTATTTTTGATTTAAAAATTTAGTTCTCGAATTCAGGTGCAAAATTAGTCTCTTTCCAGAAAACAACAGTCCCACGGTAGGAAAAAAGAGTCTCAAAACGTGAAAAAGTAAAGCCCGGCAGGAATCGCCAGGCTTAAAAAAATCGATGAAATGGGCGATTTTTGTTATCTCTTCATTTTGACGGATGCTATTTGATGTGTATTTATGTATAAAAGAAAGATAGAAGACGTACTCCTATCGTGGTTGGACGATGCCTTTCACAAGCCACTCGTTGTGAAAGGAGTCCGCCAGTGCGGCAAGACCAGCAGTGTGATGAACTTCTCATCATACACGGGCTTGGCGTAATACTTGCCGTACGTCTTCGCATTGTGCGAATTGTTGTTCTTTGACTTGATGTACTTCTGACTCATAATCTTTTAAAATTAATCATTAACCATTTAGTCTCTGACAAGAGAGTGTCGTTTCTCGCAAAGTGTATTTATTTCTCGCAGATGGCGCAGATGACGCAGATCTTTGCTGCGCGCACCCGAATTCTGTCTGTTAATAATCTGCGAGATCCGCGAGATCTGCAAGAGATTAAAACCACAAACTTCTGCGAGAGATATAAACCAGTCTTCTGCAAGAGATAGGTATGTCACTTTGGGGGCGTCCGGGACGTTTCTTTCACCCGAAGCTACGTCATTTTGCGGTCGTAGATGCGATACTTTACCCCCCTAAAGTATCATCGGAACGGGTCGCAGATGACGTCGGAACGGATGGAAACAAACATCGGAACGGGTCGTAGATGACGTCCCTTCGGCTCACTTGCCTTAACGAGTACAAAGGTACAACAATCGCGAAGGACGTTTTCCCATCCTTCCCCGTTCTTCCCCATCTTTCCCCATTATTTCCCATCGTCAGTCATCTATTCTAATTCCATAGTTCACTGATAGCCACTCAACAGCACATGGTGGTACTATATGGTTGGGGCGCAGCACTTGTCTGATAGATGGTGATAGGATTTCGTTGAGCTTCATTGCTTGTTGATTTTTGCTTCCCTGAGGAAACCCTCCCTCTATATTGGAGTTCCCCCTAAAGGGGAACGGAAATATAAGAGGGAAGTGGGGTTTCAGAAGGGCGCCGGTGTATAGATGACATGTCCTACCTTGTCATAGGACTTCACGATGATACGCTCGTTGACGGCCTGCTCCAGTTCCGCATCCAACTGGCTCATCACATTCTCATTCATAACTTCATTTCATTGGTTAAACTTTTGAGCGCAAAGTTACGAAAAAGCAGAAACAAATACCCCCTACAATGTATGTACATATAGGGGGTATAACACTATATGCGTTCATCGATGAACGAAAATCATAAGGGTCGGAGATTCTCCGACCCCACGATTTCTATTCCTTTTTACTTTTTTATAATGTCACACAGATACCACAGATTTTTTCGTTTTTATCTGTTTCTCATGAAAGGAGGCGGCAGCGGCTGCAAGGGTATCCCCTCTTTCTTTCTTCTATCTCTTACAATCCAGTCGCGGGCCCACCCAAGGTTATCAACCTTTTTCGAGTAATCAGGGCGTGACTCGTAATGATATTGAGACGTCAATTTCTTTTCCTTATGACGAAACATGATTGATTGGCTATTGGAGGTATCCTTATCCTGCTTATTGTCAAAGGACATCTGCATCAGGTTCGGCTGGGAATGGTGACACAAGCTCATATCAAAATCAACGGTCAATGGCGGAAGCATAGGAAAGTGGTCTGAATACTTCCATGAGACGGCTGGGGTTGTCTGTGCCATCGCCATTGTGCAACAAAAGAAGACCGTGAGCAACAGTATTCCTGCTTTTCTCAATTCCATACGCATTATGTTTTAAAAATGATACTTACCATAATTGTAACCGCTTCTCCTTGGGGATGAAGAGTTTGTCGCCTTCCTTGATGCCGAAGGCCTCGTGCCAAGCGTCAACATGAGGCAGGGCACCGTTGACGCGCCAGCGGCCCTGGGAGTGGACGTCGCCGGTGGTGCGGCGGCGCAACTCAGCGTCGGTGATGTTTTGTGCCCAGATGCCGGCGTATGACAGGAAGAAACGCTGGTCGGCAGTGAATCCGTCGACGGTGACGGGCGGTGTCTCGACGGCATTGTGGTAGGCCGTCCATGCCACCTGCAGACCGCCGTGGTCGGCCAGATTCTCACCCAGCGTCATGCGTCCGTTGGCGTGCAGACCCGGCAGCAACTCGATGGCGTCGAAGAAGTCGGCAAACATGTCGGCCTTCTCCTTGAACTTCGCGGCATCTTCGGGTGCCCACCAGTCGTGTAAGTTACCGTCCTTGTCGTAGAGACGCCCCTGGTCGTCGAAGCCGTGGGTCATCTCGTGGCCGATAACCACGCCGATGGTACCGTAGTTGACGACATCATCGGCCTCCATGTCGAAGAAGGGCGGCTGCAGGATGCCGGCCGGGAAGCATATCTCGTTGGTAGTAGGTTCATAGTAGGCATTGACAGTCTGTGGATTCACTCCCCATCGAGTGGGGTCCACGGACTTGCCTGCACGGCGCTTGACATTCTCAGCATTCCAGAAGCGGGTACACTGGGCGGCGTTCTCCACATACGACTTGCTGTTATCGATGTGTAAGGCGCTCATGTCGGTCCACTTATCGGGGTAGCCCACCTTCACGATGAAGGCGTCGAGCTTCTCCTTGGCTGTCGCTTTGGTGGCAGCGCTCATCCAGTCCTGTGCGTCGATGCGTTGTGCCAGGGCCACCTGCAGGTTGCTGACTAACTTAAGCATACGCTCCTTGGCGGCGGCAGGGAAGTACTTCTCGACATACAACTTGCCTATAGCCTCGCCCAGCAGTGCGTCCATCTGCGTCGAGACGCGCTGCCACAGGGGATAGTCCTGCTGACGGCCCGACATCACGCGCCCGTAGAAGTCGAAGAAGATGGCCTCCGTGGCGTCGTCCAGGTATTCGGCGTATTGTCTGATTTCCGTCCACTCCATGTAGTCGCGGTACTCGTCGGCAGTCATCGTTGCCATCAACTGTTCTACACCGGCACAGAAGTCGGGCTGACACACCACAAGTTGCTGAATGCAATCCGACGGGACGTTCATGGCGCTCATCAGTTTCTCCAGCTGGACATGGGGATAGGCGGCATTAAACTGAGCCAGCGACATCTTGTTGTAGTTGGCCTCGGGGTCGCGCAGTTCGGTCTGCGAGCGGCTCACCTTGGCCAGTTCTGTCTCCATATGCATGACGTTCGCCATCTTCTGCGAGGCCTCTTGCTCGGTGAATCCAAGGTGCCGGAACATCTTGACGATGGTCTGTTGGTAGGCCTCGCGGATGTCGGCGGTGGTGGTGTCGAGGTAGTACTCTTTCTGCCCCATCCCAATGCCGCTCTGTTTCACCTTCAGTATATACTGCGTGGCGTTCTTCTCGTCGGCAGCAAAATAGGTAGCGAGGAATACGTAGAAGTTCTCCGGTATCAGTTGCAGGTGTATCTGGAACAGCTGCTCCACCGTGGTGGTCTGCTCCATCTGTCTGATGATGCCCATCAGCGGCTCCACGCCCTGCTCGTTGCGGCGCTGACTGTCCATGGCCATGCGGTAGAGGTCGGCCAGCTTCTGTTCCGTGGAGCCGTCGGCAAAACTGCCTGTCTGCAGGTCATCGAAGATGGCCTTGAGGCGCACCTGGTTGTTCTCTAACAACTGTTCTAGTTTGCCGTAGCGCGAATAGGCTGCCGGAAGAGGGTTGTTTTTTATCCAGCCGCCGCAGGCATACTGATAGAAGTCATCGCCAGGACGGACGGATGTGTCGAGGTCCGACATGTCGATGCCCGACGTCTGCTGCCCCTGCTGCGTGGAATTGTCGTCATTGTCAGAGCAAGCCGTGAAGCCCAGCGCCACAATGGCCACTGTCATCAGAAAGAAATACTTTCGCATTGTTATATTTAATTTTATGGTTATAATTTATTATAGTATTCCTGCTTTACGCATCTTCTGACGCTGCTCTTCGTTCTGACGGATGAAGCGCTCGATGAAAACGTTTTGGTCGCCAATACGCCAACGCTGGTATATGATGATGGCCACGAGCACCAGCACCACCACGATGAAGGCGGCGGCCAACGCAACTGTGAAGATAAGTGTCATATCCATAAGCTTCGCACACATTATTTGTGTGCAAAATTAGGCTGTTTCCAGGAAACAACAGTCCCACGGTAGGAAAATAAAGTCTCAAAACGTGAAAAAGTAAGCCTGGCAGAAATTGCCAGGCTAAAACTATTTCGATGAAATGGGCGTTTTTTGTTATTTCCACTTTATCTTTCTCATTTTTGCCAACAACCCGATGGCGACGGCGAGGGTGCAACCTACGGTATCGGCGGCATGAACCAGATTTTTTACTTTTTTACCTTCCATATTGGTTACCAAATCTTCACGCGGTCTTCAGGCTTGAGGTACAGTTTGTCCGTCGGCTGAACGTCGTAGAGGCGGTACCAGTCGGCTTGCAGGCGCATCATGCCGTTGATGCGGTTGTGGTGTAGAGAGTGGATGTCTCTCTTGTCGTGCATCTCCTTCAGTTTTTCGGGCGATCGCTCATAGTCATCCTTATAAAGCTGTGCGTAGGCCAGGAAGAACTTCTTGATTTGCTCGTCGAACTGCTCACCGCTGAAGCCCTGCTCTGCCAGTCGCTGCTTATAGCATTCCAAGGCAAGCTCCACACCACCATAGTCGGCCATGTTCTCATTGAGTGTCAGCGCACCGTCGCCGGGCTGTCCCGGATAGTCCTCCATTTGGTTGAAGAGTTCAACCAAGGCATTCTGCTTCTCATGGAAAGCCTGCTTGTCGGCCGGTGCCCACCAGTCGCGTAGTTTTCCGTCGGCATCAAACCCAGAGCCACCATCATCGAAACCGTGGCAGAACTCGTGACCGAAGCAGGTGGAGGTGGCATAAATGATGGCCTCACTCAACTGGCTGTCGAAGCGGGGACGAGTAATCCACGAAGGCAGGATTATCAAGGAGTTGCCTGGTCGTAAATAGGACGCATTGTCTAAGATGAACTGTGAACTTGTAGCAAAGTAGTCCCAGCCAATGTCATCAAGATTTCTGCCTATCATCTTCTTGGCAACAGCTACCGAGTGCTGACGCAGCTGGGTGGCTGCTGCCAGCAGACAGTCGCCGTCGGCCTCGGGCGTCAGGTCATTGTTCCACTTATCGGGATAGCCAACGTAGAACTTCATGGCTTCAGCCTTATGACGGGCTTCGGCCTTCGTGGAAGCGCTCATCCAGTCTAGGTTTTCAACGCGCTGAATGAACACCTGGCGCATCTTCTCCAGAATGTCCAGACACTGGTGTTTGTAGATATTCTCGTAGCCACACGCTTCTGTCAGGATGCGGTACTTATAGTATTTATTGTAGTGAAGCAGGTTGTTCAGGATGGTAAGGCGATTGGTCTGTCCGGTCAGTTTGGGAACGCAGAAGGCATCTTGACTGATAACATTATATATCATATAGTCACGGAAGAGTGGAACCAGTTCCGGCTGCTGACTAGCACTTGCAAACAGAGTGATACAGTTCATAGGCAAGGGTAAGACTCTTCCTTCTCTGATATCTCCCTCGTCAATACCCATCAGTGCCCCCACTTTTATCTTGGCATTCATTGACTCATCTTCATCGTTCCCTCTGGTTGCAGCGAGTTGTGGGCGATTCAGAAGCTCTAAGTTGACGATTATAGAGAAAACCTGCATCTCCATCGTTTCCACCTTCGTGGCATTCTCGCTGATTTGGGCAATGCGCTCTTCAGAATAGTCAAAGTGACGCAGTGCCTGGCAGTAGGATAACACTTTCTCGGGCAACCGTTGTACTTCATTCTTCCCCATCACGGTATCCATCTCCGCCGTCTTTGCGCCAGTAAGCATTATGTTTATAATGTTCTTTCCAGTACTATTACTGACATATGGTGCCAGACGAGCCAGCGGACTATAGCCCAACTGATGCAACTTAGCAAAGGCATCATACAGTTGGTCGGCAGTCTCTATCTGCTCCAGCATCTGCAAACGCTCTTTGAGCAGGGCTGCGCTGCGGCTGTCGTCCGACATAGCATCATCGACCAAACTGCGCAGCCGCACCAACAAGGGGTCGTTGCCGGTGGTCAGCGTCTTGACGAGAAGTGCCTGATTATTCTCACGTATTTGCTGGAAGAGAGAGGGCGCAGGGTCGTCACTGTCAAGCCACTTACCAAGGGCGTAGCGATAGAAGTTGTCGCCCGGTCGCACCGTATTATCAATCTCACTATCGTAGGTGAATGGCTTGTCATCAGTCACCACCACTGGGTTGTCATCGTTGTCACTGGTGCAGGACGTCAGCACCGTCATTGTCATCATCAGCGTTATGGCCGCTGTTGCCATCAAAAATTTTTTCATTCTCTTAGTATTACAATTTATTTTTGTGAACTGTCGTTGCTGTATTTATTGTTTATTGAAGTTTCAAGTACATAAGGGTCAGGTCGTCGCTGGGCTCGGCTCCGTTGCGGTGCTGTTCCACAGCCTCCTTCATCATGCCGATCAGCTGGTGGGAGTCGAGCGACTGTGCGTCGGCCATCAACTCCAACAGGCGGTCATCGCCCAGGAGTTCGTGCTGGGTGTTCTCGGCCTCGTTCAGGCCGTCGGTATAGACGAGCAGTTGATGATTGCGGATATCTTCAATACTTTCGCCATAGAAGGGAGCGCCCTCCAACACACCAATCATCTGATTAACATACTGCATCTTCAAGAACTGACCGTCATACACAGGCGCATTGTGGCCGCAGTTGCAGAAGTCGAGGCGACCTGTGTCGAGATGTAGCAAACCGATGAACATGGTGACGAACATAAAGCTGTCGTTGCCTTCTACCAATTCATTGTTCATGCGTGTGGCAATGTCGGCTGGCATCATTCCCTCGGCGGCGAGGGTGCGGAAGAGGCGGGCCGACTGTGCCATGAAGAGCGAGGCGGGAACACCCTTGCCCGAGACGTCGCCCACGCAGAAGTAGAGCATGTCACCCTGAAGGACATAGCCGTAGAGGTCACCACCCACCTCCTTGGCGGGTGTCATCTCCGCATACATATCAAGACCTTTGCGCTCAGGGAACACACCCGGCACCATCGACATCTGGATGTTGCGGGCGATGCGCAGTTCGCTCTCGATGCGCTCCTTGGCGGTAGTCGTCTCCTCTAGTTGGTCGTAGGCTGTCTGGAGTTCCGTGTGGGCGGTCTCCAAATTCTCGTGCGCCGTCTCCAACTGCTGGTGGGCAGCGGCAAGACGCTTCTGGGCACGACGACGATGGAGCGTATAAATAATAAAGAAGGTGGTGAGCAGTACCAGTGCCGCCAGTGTGCCTATCCACCTTTGGCGGGAGAGCGATATCTGCTGCTGGGCTATCTCGGCATCCTTCTGCTGCGTCTGATAGACGGTGGCTAACTCGGCAGCGGCATTGTTCTTTTCCTTCTTGATGGCCGAGTCAAGGTTTTCAACGATGTATGCCGCTACGGCCAGAGCCGAATCACGACGGCCCGCCTTGTAGTTTGCCTCGTACTTTTCTCCATAGAAATGAGAGATGTTGTCGAGTGACAGTTCCCTTGCAGTTTCTGCAAGGTATTGGTCCATTATAGCGAAGGCATCGGCAGCCTCAGCGTAACGTTTGGCTTTAAGCAGAAGTCTTGCACATTCTAGCTGACCCATAAGGGTCTTTGAAAATTCAGTTTTCTTATAATCATCGATGGCACGATTACCTTCTGTCAGGTAATTCTGACCAATTGCCAAGTCAGCATGGGAAAAACAGTTTAATGCAATACATTCATCCAACGAGGATGCCGGCACGGAATCCCGCTCCGAAAGGATGGCGAGGACGGAATCCTGACGGTGACACCACTTCATTGCACCCTCATAATCCTCTATTCCCGAATAACAGCCAAATGTATTATAGGTGCGAATGAAAAGGTCAAAGAGTGTCCCCCATGTAGGATTTGAAGCACATCTCTCCCGCAAACTGTTGTAACTCATATCAAACGACTTGGCTGCATCTTCCTTCATTCCGAGCGATAATTGGGCCATGGCGACATTTTGTGTCAGAAGTCCAAAACTATGGTTTTTCTTATCCTCTGCGCCATTCATCTTCTCAAGCAGAGGAAGCGCAATCCGCAACACACCTTCGTAATCATCTCGTACATTATATATCCCTGCCATTATACATAAACAATCAATGTAACAGGCGCTATCCTGGGAAGTCGTAGGCGTCATGTCCTTGACGGGTTTCAGTACTTCCTCAGCATGTCGCAAGTGGTTCTGCATTGCATAGGCTCCCCCCTGATAATATGCCGACTTCATCGGTGAGATGTCGCCCGTCTGATCCAGACTGTCAGCAATGACAATGACACGTTCATAATCCCCAGCGTTCCAGACCGCAACGAGAAGACTGTCGGCCTCAGACTGCTTTTCGGCGCTTTGCTGTCCCTGCCCGCATGATAGCATCGCGGTCAGCACTGCCGCTACGGCCAGCAATAGGATGAGATGTTTTTTCATTGTCTAAAATAATTTATTTGTTCGCAGCCTTGTATTCACGGAATTTGGCGAGGAGGTTATTGTAGGCAGCAGGATTAAAGAACCAGATGCGGCTATCGCCTTCGTTGGTCGACAATTTGCGTGGGTCCTTTATCCTATGACCGAAATTGAAGGTCATCGGTCGTTTTTCCCTCTCCTCGTCTGACATGACGGTGAACTGGAAGTCATCATCGCAGATAATGGTTTCATTGCCCTCGAAAGCATCGTTTTCTTCTTTGGTACGCATGAGACTCGGCACCTTCCATCCCACGAGGGGACGTTCCATGTTCCAGTCGGATGTCTGCACGATGAAGTAACGTTTTCCGTCGATGAAAATCAGCGGCAGGGCATAGCGGAAGTATTTGGTCCGTTCGGCAATAAGCATCTCCAAAGCCGACTCCAGTAGAATATTGGCTTCATCCATGTTATTGATGCGCTTGTTATTTGGTGCGATGCTATTGTCAAACATGGCCTCCTGAACCTTGGTGAAGCCACGGACGGGCTGCGGGCCCATCATCATTACGGCATAGACAAGTTTGGTGCCGTTGGTCACGGGGTCGTCACGTCCCAGTTCCACCTCAAAGGCATCTACCGACATCTCAAAGAAATCGTTGGCATTCTCATACTCCTCTTTACCTAAATAAATCATACCAAGTGCCATGTAGGTTAGGCCCTGCAAAGTATCTTGAGGGGCAGGGTGCTCGCGGGCAATCTTCAGCGCGCGGTTGGCGTAGGTCAGGGCGCGGTCGTAATCCTTCTTCTCCCCCAGCTCATCGTTGATGAACATCATCGCAGCCTCGTACTGTTTCTTGCCGTTCTTAGGGTTCTTGTCGGCCTGTTTGGCTTTCTGCTCTGCTGACTTCAACGCTTGTTCTACAGTCATTTGGGCATTCATCTGGAATGTCACGGCGCACATCAGCGCCACAATTGTCAGGATTCTTTTCATGATTCTGCTTGTTTTATTGTTACACATTATTCTTTACAGGATGAGTCCATCATTGTTATTTCGACTGCAAAATTACGTCAACACAGCAAAATGACAGTCTCAAGGTAGGAAAATATAGTCTCATTTTGAGAAAAACTCGCATTTTCTGTCGTCTCAAGACAAAAAAAACAAAGCCCGGCACAAGGATGCCAGGCTAAAAATTACCGATGAAATGGACGGTTTTATTTTCCTGCCGCTTTACGATAGTCTGTGGGCGACATGCCGTAGGCATCGCTGAAGATGCGGAAGAACGAACTGCGAGAGAAGCCGGAGAGCTCGGCAATCAATGAAACAGAGTCTTTCGTGGTAGCTAATAAACGGGTAGAATAGCGCAGACGGTACTCGTTGAGGAAGGCGTTGACGCTCTTACCATCAGTACAGGTGCTGATGGCATCGGTGACGTAGTGTTCGTTGGTGCCGAGGAGCTGGGCCAGGCGGTTACGGTCGAGGTCGGCATCGGTATAGATATGGTCTGACGAGTCCATGAGGTCGCAGATACGACGGAAGAGTTGCTGCTCGGCTGTGAGCGCATCCTCCGGTTTTGCTTTCAACAACTCGATGCTCTGTTGCTGTTCCTGCTCGCGCTGTTCTATCTCAGCCAACAGTCGGCGGTTCTTCTCAAGGAGTGCCTTGTTATATTGATGAGAACGCCAGAGGAAATAGATGATGAGCAGGATGATGAGGACAGCGGCAACGAGGATGATGCGGTGGATGATGAGCGACTGGCGGCGGCTGGCAATCTCTGTCTCCTTCTGGCGGATTTCCTCTTGCTGCTCCACGTCAATCTTCCTTTCCTGTATATGGATGGAGTCGGTCAACTGGCGCATACGGTCGGACAGAATTTGTGCCTCGTCGTTGCGTCCGGCTTTCTGCAAGGTCTCATACTGATACATCAGGTAGTGTTTGATGTATTCGGTGGTGATAGCGCTGCCTTGGGCCATATAGAGCGAGTCGGATTGGCGGAACAGGCGGATGGCCTCGTCGTAACGACCGGTCATAGTCAGGTAGCGGGCATCGGCACCGATGTCATAGACCCTCAGGTTTTCACTCTGTCGGTGTTTCTGATAGAGAGCCTCGGCCTTGTCGTACTGACCGTTAGCGGCATAGATCATAGCCTGGCCGATAGTGATGTTGTTGTGGCGGATTTGACGAGCGAGGTCGGGCAATTCACCGCAGCGATCCAGACGGGCCAGGGCCGTATCGCCTTTAGCCACCAGAGGCAGGGCCTTTTGAGGCATGCCCTGCCCAAGGTAGAACTCGGTGGCCTCTCCAACTGCGATAATCATGGCGTCCATCACCCAGTAGTCGTTGGTATGCGTCACACCGTCCATCATGATGTCAATGCCCTCCAGATAATACTGTTCGGCCTTGTCGGGGTGCCCCATATCCAACTCACAGCTGCCCTTAAGCACTAGCGCACGACTTTTTACGCGTAAAGCCACTTCTTCGCTGATACCGGATATGCCGCCACCCTGCTCCCGCTCATGCTCCACGTCGGCAATAATCTCATCGCACAAGCGAAGGACCTTGCCGTATTCGCCATTCCTCTCCAGCCATCCGTTCAGCATGAGAAGGGCTGAATAGTAGGAAACACCTTCGCGCTTCAGTTCGGGAACGTTCACTATCTGCTCGCCGTAGAATATAGCCAACCGCGTCTGTCCCATTTGCCCGTAGAAGTTAGTCCTGATGAGGTTGGCCGTGGCAGGTGAAAACAAGCCCACCCGCTCTGCACTGTCTATCCGCGCAAAGGCCTTTTCAGGTGTCGTGAATGCCATTTCCTGCAACTCGTTTTTCAGCTTTTGCGCCTCCTCACTGCGGTCTGGCTCTGTGCAACCCACCGTCAAGGTACAGCCAACAAAGAATATAATAAGGTGCTTTGTCTTTCTTATTTTTGCCAACAGCCCAATGACAATGGCGAGGGTGCAGCCTACGGCATCGGCGGCGAAGTCGAGCCATTCGCCAGAACGGGTGGCGGTACATTGTTCCTGCACTATCTCAATGATGCCGCCCATGATGACAGGGAGGAGCCAGGCAAAGAGGAACAGCTTGCGCCACTCCATGCGCTGGTGGCTGCGCAGATACTCTATCCAGATGACCGAGCACGTGCCGCCATACATCACAAGATGGGTCCATTTGTCAAGGAAGTTGATGCTGGGCATCTCCATCTCCTCTGGCGGCATGAACCAGATAGAGAGGTACCACACCAGAGCGATGCAGAGCAGCGAGAATGGGTATTTCTTGATAAAATGAAACATAATTAGCCCTTCTATTTTCAATTTGGCTGCAAAGGTACAAAAAAATTCATAATTAATAATTCTTTTTCAAAAAAAGCGACAAGTCGAGCGCACAATTCATAATTATTTCCTAATTTTGCAGCCGAAAACAGACAAACCATAGTATGAGTCAGACAGAAAGAGCAAATTTTGGAACGAAACTGGGCATCATCCTGGCCACGGCAGGATCGGCCGTAGGACTGGGAAATGTGTGGCGTTTCCCCTATATGACAGGCCAGAACGGTGGTGCTGCCTTTATCATCATCTATGTTGTATGCGTGCTGATGCTGGGCATCCCTTGTATGCTCAACGAGTTTATCATCGGACGCAGGGCACAGGCCAACACGGCACGGGCCTACTCGAAACTGGCCAACGGCACCCCCTGGCGACTGATTGGCATCTTCGGCGTGTTCACAGGTTTTCTGATTACAGGTTATTATGTGGTAGTGTCGGGCTGGTGTCTGCAGTATATCTATGCCTCGGTGGCTGGTCATCTGAACGGCGACGCTTCCTACGTGAAGACTTATTTCGAGACATTCTCGTCGCACCCCTGGAAGCCTGTGGTGTGGATGCTGGTGTTCATGTTTTTATGTCATTTCATCATCTCAAGAGGTGTGGAGAAGGGTATTGAGCGCGCCTCAAAGCTGATGATGCCGCTGCTGTTTGTGCTGCTGGTGGTCATTGCCGTGGCATCGTGTCTGCTGCCAGGTGCCGGCAAGGGCATCACGTTCCTGTTCAGCCCCGACTTCTCGAATGTTGACAGCAAGATGTTGCTGGGAGCATTGGGACAGGCCTTTTACTCGTTGAGTCTGGGCATGGGTTGCCTGTGCACCTATGCCAGCTATTTCAAGCGCGACACACATCTCACGAAGTCGGCTGTGCAGATTGTCAGCATCGACACGCTCATCGCCATCCTGGCAGGTCTGATGATATTCCCCACCTTCTTCGCCAGCTATCCTGATGCTGCCGACAAGTTGGCCGACCCACAGCTGGCCAGTCAGTATTCGGGTCCCGGACTGGTATTCATCACGCTGCCCAACGTGTTCCAGCAGGCTTTCTCTTCTGTGCCGCTGGTGGGCGAGATTGTGGCGTTGCTGTTCTACGCCCTCCTGTCGCTGGCAGCCCTCACCTCGCTGATGTCGCTCCACGAGGTTAGCACCGCCTTCTTCCACGAGGAACTGAAGATAACACGTGCCAAGGGTGCGGTTATCGTCACGTTGCTGTGTTCTGTCATTGGCGTGTTCTGTGCGCTGTCGTATGGCGACACCCGCGACTGGCTGGTCTTTGGCGGAGAGTCGGTATTCAACTGGTTCGACTTCCTTACGGGTCAGATATTCCTGCCTACGGGCGGACTGCTCACCTGTCTGTTTATGGGTTGGTATGTGCCCAAGCATCTCATCAAGGATGAGTTTACCAATGGCGGCACGCTGCGAGGCCGTTTCTTCGGCTTCTATTTCTTTATGGTGCGCTATGTATGTCCCATCTGCATCCTACTCATCTTCCTGCATCAGTTTAATGTGATATGAGACTTAGACTCAGCAACCTATATTACCTGAACCATCACGATCGTAGAATCCTCCTGGTGCTACTCACGGTGGCTGTAGTGGCCCTCGCCCTGATGTTCGTCGTTGGGGGACGCGACGATACGTCAGAAATCGCTCATTCCATCGAGACATCTGCAGCATCCGAGAAACTCGGAGCGACCGCAGATTCCGGTACTTCCACCCCTCAATACTACGCCCAGCCGGAGCGCCCTGTGGAGCGCTTTACGTTTGACCCCAACACCGCCGACAGCACCCAGCTGCTTCGCTTAGGGCTGCAGTCGTGGCAGGTAAGGAACATCTATAAATACAGGGCGGCAGGGGGCATCTATCGCACGAAAGAAGACTTTGCCAAGCTTTACGGACTAACGGTGAAGCAATATCGGGAGTTGGAGCCATTTATTCAGATTTCATCGGACTATCTTCCCGCCACAACGCTTATCAAGGAAGAGAAGACAACCTACGAGCGCGACACGCTGCGCCATCCACAAAAGATAACGGAGGGCGAGACCATTGACCTGAATGCCGGCGACACCACCATCTATAGGAAAGTGCCTGGCATTGGCAGTTACTATGCTCGAAAGATTATGGATTACGGCAACAAGCTGGGCGGCTATGTCAGTATTGACCAGCTGGACGAGATTGCTAACTTCCCACAAGAAGCTAAGAAATTCTTCGCGTTGCCAAGTGGCAACGTCAGACAGCTACATATCAATCATCTGTCGCTCAACGAGCTCAAGCAGCATCCTTATATCAGCTACGCCCAGGCCAAGGCCATCATAGACTATCGCCGTCTGTATGGCGATATCCATTCCCTGCAGGAGCTGTCGCTACTGCCTGCATTCTCCCATCAGGCCATTATCCGCCTGGAGCCTTACATCAGCTACAACTGAAATCACTTCCAGTCCTTATAGGGATTTCTGCGAAGGTGAGAGTTGTAATAACGATGGTCGCCCGTGACCTCATCACCGATGAAATCGGGCTTTTCGTAAGGTTCGTCGGGGGATGACAACTCCACCTCGGCTATCACCAGCCCTTCGTTGTCGCCATAGAACTCATCAACCTCGAAGGTATGATTGCCGCTGCTCACCAGATAACGTGTCTTGTCAATCACACCCGGCTCGCAGATACGAAACAGCTGCTCGGCTTCCTCCAGCGATATCTCATGCTCGAACTCATAACGACTCAGACCACCGTCGAGCGAAGGTCCTTTGATGGTGAGGAAGCCCTGGTTATCACGGATGCGCACGCGTACCGTACGTCCGTTACCACTACTGATATAACCCTGTTTAATACGGTAACTCTTGTGTGCGCGACGTTTGAAGTCATCGCCGCGCACCAAGAATTTCCGCTCAATCTCCATGCCGCTCATTGCTTAAGCGAAGTTGTAGATGGAGTAAGCACAGAAGATGATAGCCAGAATGATGAGGATGCCGAAGAGCCAGTTCACGATATTACGGCCTTCCTGCTCCTGCTTCTCTGCATAAGCCTTCTGCTTCACGTTCGATTTCTTTGTCTTTGCTGTTTTCATAATAGGAATAATTAATTGGTTTTTGTTATGATTCTTCTGTTACAGGGAATTCCATGAGATAAGCCTTGATGAAATCATCGAGCTTGCCGTTCATGACGCTGTCCACATCGCGGGTCTCGAAATTGGTGCGATGGTCTTTTACGCGCTTGTCGTCGAAGACATAAGAGCGGATCTGACTGCCCCACTCTATCTTCTTCTTGCCGGCCTCAATCTTGGCCTGGGCCTCCAGGCGCTTCTTCATGGCGCGGTCGTAGAGTTGCGAGCGCAGCAAAGCCATGGCACGCTCTTTGTTCTTAGGCTGGTCGCGGGTCTCGGTATTCTCGATGAGGATCTCCTCTTCCTCGCCCGTATCGGGGTCGGTGTACCAATAGCGCAGACGGACACCCGACTCCACCTTGTTGACGTTCTGACCACCGGCGCCACTCGAACGGAAGGTATCCCACGAGAGCTTGGCGGGGTCAACATAGACCTCGATGGTATCGTCGACCAGAGGCGACACGAAGACGGAGGCGAACGACGTCATACGCTTGCCCTGGGCGTTGAACGGGCTGACACGCACCAGACGGTGCACACCATTCTCGCTCTTCAGGAAGCCATAGGCAAACTCACCACCCTCAATCTGCATGGTGACACTCTTGATGCCAGCCTCATCGCCGTCGAGCAGGTTGGCAATGGTCACCTTATAGCCATGAGCCTCGGCCCAGCGCATATACATGCGCATGAGCATGCTGGCCCAGTCCTGCGCCTCGGTACCACCAGCGCCGGAGTTGATCTTCAGCACGCAGTCCATAGGGTCTTCCTTCTGGCGCAACATATTCATCAGCTCCAGTTTCTCAATGGCTTCGATGGCCTGCTGGTAGTTGTCATCAACCTCCTGCTCGGTGACCATCTCGTCTTTATAGAAGTCGAAGGCGAGCTGCAGCTCGTCGGCCTTGGTACGCACGTCGTTATAGCCATCAATCCATTTCTTGATGCCCTTCACCTTCTTCATCTGCTCCTCGGCACGCTTCGGGTCTTCCCAGAAGTCGGGGGCCTGAGTGCGGAGGTCTTCTTCCTCCCACTCTACCTGCTTCTGGTCAATCTTCAGGTAAACATATAATTTCTCGGCTCTGTCTAATACGTCTTTTAATTGATCTTGGGTTATCATTTATTCTTCGTACATTTTATCGATTTGTTCCTTATAGTTCTCGTTGAGCACACGACGTTTGATCTTCAACGTGTTGGTGAGTTCACCACGGCTCATGGAGAAGGCTTGAGGCAGCAGGGTGAAACGCTTGACCTGCTCGTAGTGGGCCAACTGCTGCTGTAGCGTCTCGATACGCTCTGTGAGCATGCGGATGATACGCTTGTCGCTACACAGGTCCTCACGACTGTTGAAGGCAATGTCATGGGTGCGGGCATACTCTTCCAACAGCTTATACTCCGGCACGATGAGAGCAGAGACGAACTTACGCTGGTCGGCGATGATGGCAATCTGGTCGATGTACTTGTCGACCAGCAGCTTCGACTCAATCATCTGAGGCGCGATATACTTGCCGTTAGACGTCTTGAACAGATCCTTGATACGGTCTTTCAGGAAGAGCTCGCCATCATTGATATAGCCCGAGTCGCCCGTACGGAAATAGCCGTCCTCAGTAAACGACTGGCGGGTAATATCGTCGCGGTTATAGTAGCCACGGGTGATGGTGGGACCCTTGAGCAGGATCTCGCCCTCGTCACTGATCTTGATGCTGATGCCCTGGATGGGATGACCCACAGAGCCTATCTGATAGGGCTGACCCAGATGGTCGCACGACACGGTGGCCAGCGACTCGGTGAGTCCGTAGCCCACCACCATGTTCAGACCAATGGTATGCACAAACTCCTCAACATGTGCAGAGACGGTGGCGCCTGCCGTGGGGAAGAAATGGGCATTCTCCAAGCCCAGCTCCTTGCGTACCAGCGAGAAGATGGTCTTGTTGAGCAGCTCGTACTCCAGATGCAAAGGCAGGGGCGGCTGCTTACCGGCGGCCAGGTATTCTATGTTATGACGGCGGCCTATCTCCTCGGCATGGCGGAACAGCTTACGCTGCACGCTGCCGCTGGCCTCAATCTTCTCCTGCACACCCTGATATACCTTCTCCCAGAAACGCGGTACACTCGACATACAAGTGGGATGTTGCTCGCGCATCGACTTCTGAACCTCCTGCGGATAGGTGTTCACAATCAGTCGGGCACCAACGGTGATGCACAACAGGGCCCAGCCACGCTCAAAGATATGTGTGAAGGGCAAGAAGTTCATCACGCGGTCGTTCTCGTCCACCGGCACATCCTTATGGTTGGCCTCCAAAGCCGCATGGAACTGTCCCATGCTCAGAATAACGCCCTTCGAGTCGCCTGTGGTACCGCTAGTATACAGGATATTAGCGATGTCGTCCATAGTGGCGGCAGCCTGACGGCGGTTGAACTCCTCCTTACGTGTCAAGCCCTCACCCAGCTTCAGGAATGCCGAGAACGACATCACCGAGGGGTCATTCTCGGGAATCTTCACGGCAGGGTCGAACACAATGATACGCTCCAGCGACTGGCATGTGGGGAACACACGATGTGCTTTGTCGAACTGCTCTTGCTCGCCCACGAAGAGAAAACGTATCTGGGCGTCGTTGATCATAAACTGTATCTGCTGCTCGCTGCTGGTGGCATAGAACGGTACTGTAACAGCACGAATACCCCAGGCGCCGAAGTCAACAAACAGATACTGTACCGAGTTCTGCGAGAAGATACCTATGTTCTCCTGTTCGCCAACACCCAACGCCAGCAGGGCGTCGGACACCTGACGGGCTATGCCCGAGAACTGGTTCCACGAACATGACTTCCACTGTGTACCCCCGAAATTCTTGTATATCAGCGCCTCGCGGTCGCCATATTTGGCGGCTACGTCATGTACCAGACGGGAGAGATGGCTATTAATCTGCATAATATGCTTATATTTGATGTTGCAAAATTACTCAAAATCAGTCATACTGCCAAATCTTTCAACAACTATTTCTCGTTATTGTATGATTGATTATCATGCCTTTAGGGGTTGTATGAAACAAATACAAAAAGAAAAGTGCTATTTTTTGAAAATAACCACCTTACCATTGCGAATGTATAGTCCCGGACGGGGACGGGATACTGCCTGACCCTGGAGATTATATAACTGACGGTCGGAATGGCGGCGAGAAGGGGTGGTGACGATGGAGGCATCATCATCGGTATCGTCGATATCGACATAAGAGAGGATATCCTCGAGAACCCAGTCACTACGGAAGGGGAAATACTCGGTGAGCAGGCGCTCGCGCTCGGCCTGATAATAGTCATCGACGGTATACAGGTGGCCTGCCGACTGCCAACGGTGTACATCGCGGCGGTAGTCGCCCCAACGTGCAGCCTCATCATATAGAGCGGTGGAGATGGTATTGTAGAGGCTGTCCCACAGCGCTACTACAGAAGCCTCACCCAGCAGACCATCATCGGCCAGCAGCTGTTTGGCACGACGGACATATTGACGCGCAAAGGTATCGTTATTCAGCAGGTGCTGGAAGATGCCGGTGGGATATTGCCGGCCGTTGTTCTTACTGAGCACATTCTCGTAGACATTATCAAAGACAATCTCCGAGTCCCAGCAGAGGAAACGGAAGCCGGTGCTCAGCGCGCTGTCGTTGTTATGGCGGCGGATAGCGTACCAGTTGTGATGGTCCCAATCGGTATTGCCGGCATACTGATTGATGAGCATGTAGTCGATAAAGGCAGGGATGTCGAGCAGCGTGTCGAGCTGCTGATAATAAGCATCATCGTCAGCCTTAGCTGCAATCTCAGTCATCAGCTTCCACGCTGTGAGGTCGCCCTCGCTGGCTTCGATATGGTTGCCGCCAGACTCTTCTATCTTAATGACGTCGATATCGCTTTTCTTGCCACCGAGATGGTCCTTGCCGTACTGGTCGTCAACACGCTCGGCAATATTATAGATGCCCCAATACATGCCGTTGAGGAACAGATGGACATAGAGCGCATTGACGCTGGTATGGCCCATTTTGCGCTGCATACGCCGCATCCATACATCGCGGGTATATTGTGCCTTACGGCGGTTGCCGCTATCCCAGTGCTGCCAGGCATTGCCGAAATGGCAACGCAACACCAACTGATCGAACTGACTGGGCTCATCGGGTCCAAACAGCGGGTATTTCATGGTTTTCTTACCATATTCCTTCTTGAACACCAGTCGGAACGAGTGCTTGGGATTCTTCTCGGCCAGACGACCATGACCGCCATGGAGGCGCACACCGCAGAGAGCCGTGAAATCATGACCTTGCGGACCACCTATCAGCTCGATATTGGCAGGACGCGTCCAGCCATGACCTGTGGCATCGCCTACTGGTGGACCAGTGAAGATATAGATGCCACCCTCCTCGGGGTCGTTGTCGTGGCTGAAGAAATGCCCCTTGTCGGCAACGATAGAGAGGATAGGCAATGACTTCAGACCTTCGGCAATCAGAGGACGCAAAGCCGGGTCTTCAGTCATCTCCGGGTCCATCTCGTAGTCTGCTTTCGCCACACCACGAATCTGCGTATAGGCGCCCCACTCTTCCGGATAGCCTGCGGGGTTATTGGGCTGACTCAGTACTGACGGAATGAATAAATACGAGGCAGTGGCCACAGGCGAGAGCGAGTCACCTAACACCTCGGCAGCCCGAAGTATCGTGGTTTTGCTAATGGTAAGGGGCGATGAATAGAGCTGACTCTGCATGGTGGGGGCACTACCATCGGTGGTGTATCTTATCTCTGCTGTCTCGCTACCGGTGATAGCCACGGTGAGGGTTCCCGCCTCATAGAGCCCATGGGGCTGACTAAAGCGGGGCTGTGCGACAGCAGTAAGGGCTGTAAGGCACAAGGAAAGGAGTATGGGGTACTGTTTCATATTTAGCTTTTGTATAAGTTTCACTTTCGTATAAAAAAACGACCGCCTATATTCTCATACGGGCGGTCGTTTTCATTAGTTTACCATAACTAATATACTACAAAACTAAAATCCAACTACTAACTATAACTATAAAATGAATCACTACTATTATTTTACCTAAAACAATTCTTTCGAATGACGGTGCAAAGTTACACACTTTTTGCGTGACTCATTTACAATTATGTTTCGTTTATTTTCATTTTTGCATTATGGTGTCAAAAAACGTGGTTTTCTGACACTTCTTTTCTCATCTCGGTAATGGCAGGAACCAATTATCCTTGTTCATGAGCAGAGCCTTAAGGGCTGCATTCTCAGACCCGTCACGCTGAGCAATACGGTTTGCCAGGTAAGAGGCGTCACGGTCTTTACGTGAGGCCACACGCAGCAAATCATAGAAGCGGTTGCCCTCGAAAGAACCCTCGAGTGCCATCTCATCAATGATGAGATCCTCGACCAACGGAATCTGACACTTGACAGTATCCTCATAGCTGGCCTGAGCCTCCTTAGGCATAGGCATCGTATACTTGGCATTGCAATGGCTGTCGCCAGAACCGCGTGAATGGATACCTACGGTATTGTCGTGACTGAATTCGCTACGGAACGCGATGAGGTCGCCAGCAGCGACCTGCTCACGAGGATCAACATAGTTGTCCACATGCTCAGCACACAGACCGTACTTCAGCACAGCAAAGGCCGAAGAGGGATAGCCTGCACGGTTGAGAGCCTCGGCATAGCGCAGATAGACCATAGGACTGCGATAGGTGGTGATACGATCCTTAGTCGTCAATGACGAGTTGGCCATAAACTTCTTGTTCTCATGGCGCAGCTGCGAGTACTCGGAATAAGCGTCCTGACCATCGACAGACTTTTCGCTGAAGACAGCCGACAGGCGCAGATCGCCCAGATAGATATCGGACAGCAGACCTGTGCGCGGTGCATAAACGGTGTCGACAGCCACCTCGGTCTTGTGCTCGGTGCAGTAGATCTGGCTGGAAGAGAGCTGATAGATGGCCTTCGAAGGAATCAGCTGAGCGTAATAGTTATTGTTCTTGGTAGAACAGAACACATTGATGAGGTCGCTCACAGTACCATCGAATATCTGGGTCTCCATGGGGATATAACTCAGAATCTCCTCGGTCTTGTCGGCCTGATAGGTATTTCTGGGGTTGAGATACTCGGAAATGCCATCCCAGAACACACGGTTATCCTTTTCCATCATGATGACCTTATCCTGATTGTTCAGGTACTCGTGATACCAGTAGGCGGCATCATTGTACTGCTCAGACCAGAGATAGAGGTCGCCCAGCAGGGCTTTGATGGGGAGGAAGAAATCCACAGACTTATAGTCACCGATAGTACCGAAGTCGGGCACTTCAACTTCGACCAGCGGCTTGAGGTCGTCAATGAAATACCGACACACCTCTTTGATATTGCTAGGAGTGATGTTGAGAGCATCGTTAGCCTCACGCTCGGTCATCATAGGTGTCGTGACAAGAGGCACACTGCCATAGGCCTTGACCAGTTCGAGGTAGGTCCATGCACGGAAAGCCTTGACAGCAGCATACTCGCGCTGGAAGAGAATGCGACCACGACGCTGCAAGGTGGTGTCGATATGGGCCAGATAATAGTTGCAATTGTTGATGACGGCATAGTAGTCGCTCACCTGATTGTACTTGTTATCCTGCGTAAAATCGAAATTGGCCAGGCGCTTCAGGTCGGCAGAAGCAGCCTCTGTGGTTGACACAAGGTCGCCACGAACCTCGCCCAACAGAACAGAACGGTCAGCTATCACTTGCATCTTGTTGATGATGCCCATCATGCTGTATACCGAGTCAGTGGGATGATCAAGGGTGTTATCCTTCTCGTATTCCACCAGTTCTGAATCCGTTTCGAGCATGTCAGCGCAGGACGTAAGGGCTACGGCAACGCCACAGCACACAGAACCTGCAATGAAGAATTGTTTTATGCTTTTTGTAATCATAACTATCAATTTTCAATTATCAATTAATTACAAGTTGATATTCACACCCAGTGAGAAGGAACGTCCGGCAGAGAGCAGACCACGGTCGATGCCCTGCGTCAGCACATTAGATCCCAAGGCGCAGTCAGGATTATTGCCTAGATAGCGCGTGATAGTGAAGAGGTTGTTGGCATTGCCCCAGACGGTGATACCCTGCAGGTAGGTGCTGCGTATAGGCAGGTGATAGCTGAGGGTGACGCTGCTGAGACGCAGGTAAGAGCCATCTTCAATCCAACGGTCGCTGAAGCGTGAATTGCCCAGGGGGTCAAGATAACTGATGCGTGGAATGTCGGTCTGCTGTCCCTCTGTCGTCCAGCGGTTGTTCATTGCCGTGGTCTGGTTGAGGAAGTAGGTGCCGCCTTCGAGCAGCGAACGCTGGTAGTTATAGATGTCATTGCCCAACGAATAGTTGAACACCGCATTCAGCGCAAAGTTCTTGTAAGTGAAGTTGGCAAAGATAGAACCATAGATATCGGGGTTGGGGTCGCCGATAATGGTCATATCGTTCTCGTCAATACACTTGTCGTGATTGATGTCGACAAAACGCATGTCGCCTGCTTCGAAATAAGCATTATCACCATTCTGCTTCTTTACATAGTAGCCATCGGCCTGAGCCTCAGAAGTCTTGGAATAGACACCGTCGGTCTTATAGCCATAGAACAGTCCTACGGGCTGTCCCACCTGAGTAAGGATGGTGGCACCATAGATGTCAGTCTTCACACTCTTGTTGTCGGGCAGGGCTGTCACCTTATTAGTATAGTGTCCGGCCGAAGCGCCCAGCTCCCAAGTGAAGTCCTTCAAGGCCAATACCTTCCAGCCAATGGTGACATCGAAGCCGAGGTTCTCGAGTTTTCCATCGTTACTCCAGTTTTCCTGCAGACCACTGGTCCATGCCAGCTGGCGCAGAGAGAGGAGGTTGGATGTCCAGCTCTTATAGATATTGAACTGGGTATTGACGCGGTTATTGAAGAAGTTACCGTTGAGTCCGGCCGTCAGCCTGCGGGTGGTCTCCCATTGCAGATCGGTATTACCGATATTGCCGATGACCTTACCGGTGGCCAGCTCACCCAGCATACGCTTTGAAACGAAATAAGAACGCGAGGCGATATAGTTGATATCATCATTGCCGGTGATGTCAAAGCCCACGTTGAGACGCAGGTAGTCGATACCCTTGACACCTGACAGCCACTTCTCGTTGGTCATCACCCAAGCAGCCTCAACGCTGGGGAAGAAGCCCCACACAGTGTTGAACAGCTTGAGACCACCACTGATATCGGCACCAAAGCGTGAAGAAGCCTGGGCAGAGATGCCTGCATTGAGATAGTAGCGCTCGTTCAGACTATAGTCGGCCAAAGCATACCATGTAATCTCGCGTGTCTGGTCATCGGCACCGCCGGTGGTCTTGAACACCAAGGAGGTGGTCATGTTAGGCTTCTTGTCGTTTGGCGAGTTGTAACCGCCCTGTGCCGTCTGAGTATAGTCGGTGCTCAGATAACGCACGCCACCCATCACCTTCAGGTGAGAAGTGATGGTAGGATCGATCTCCCATGTGATACGGGTGTCGCTCTGGATGGCAGTCTCGCGAGCCGTCTGGCTCTGCGCAATATTGTTGAGTGATGTATCATCGCTCAAACCATCGACAACGAAGGTAGGCACACCCTGGATAGGCAGATAGTAGTTCTCGTTGGTGTTGACCAGTCCCAGCACGAAATGCTCGCTGACAGACAGGTGGCGGTTGAACTGATACTTCGGCGTGATGGCGAAGTTGACCAGACGGTTACCAAACGAGTTGCGGTTCTTGCCATCACCATACTCGAGGATGCTGACAGGGTTGGCCAGACGACCACGGCCCTGGAACTTACCTTCAAGATAGTCATCAGCCTCAGCCAAATAATGACTACGGTTACCATAGAGGTCGTAGGCATAGGGCGAAAGGAACGGCGACTTAGCCAGCGCCAGGAAACCAGGAGAGGTAATAACGGTGCCCAACGGATCGGCAGAAGCACCATCGTCGCGCAGGTCACGGTCCACATCACTGTAAGAAGCGTCGAAGCGCACGCTCAGGTCCTTGGTAATGTTGATGTCAGAGTTCAGACGCATGCTGAAACGAGAATAGTCGTTCTCACGCAGCGTGCTGTTGCCCAGCGAATAGCCTACCGAGAGGTTGTAAGAAGCGGCATCGTCACCACCCTGCACGTTGATACCGTAGTTCTGCGAGAAAGCGTTCTTGTAAACCTCGTCAGTCCAGTCGGTATTGTTGTGATACTGGTTATAATAGAAATAGGTGGGCTCGTTGTTCAGGAATTTCATCTTGCCAATCATGTTGGGATCCATGGTTCCGTTCAGCAACTCTGTGGCATAGAGACGATACGAGTCTGCATTCATCATCTGAGGCAGACGGGGCACCAACTCATAGCGTCCGTTGATGGTCACATCAATCTTTGTGGCCATAGACTTGTTACGCTTGGTCTTGATGGCGATGACACCATTAGCACCCTTGGCACCATAGAGGGCGGTACCGTTCTTGAGCACCGTGACTGTCTCGATGTCGTTAACATTGATATTAGCCAGGAGGTTATTATAATAACCATCGTGGAGCATCTCACGCGAGTATTGCATATCCATGATCACATCATCGATAACTATCAACGGCTGAGCGTTGGCATTGAGTGAGTTGATACCCTCGACAAGCATGATGTTACCCATGCCAGGGATGCCACTACGGTTAACGCTACGCACATCACCACCCAAGCGCTGGGTTATCAACGGGTCGATGCTGAACTCAGAGGTGTTGTCAAACTGACCTGCCTGAGAGCTGAGCACTGCTGTGGTCTGTGTCTGATAGGTCTCGCTGAACGCATTACTATAAAGCTGGGCGTTGGCTTTCCCGTCGGCAATGGCACGCTGCTGCAGGTTATAACCCTCCACACGCATGATGACCGAACGAGTTTCTTCCGGCACACTCAACTCATAGTAGCCCGTCTCGTCAGTCATCGTGGTACGACGCTGATTGCCGTAGGCTGACACGATGACACCCGCCAGAGGCTGTCCTGTGGCGGCATCAACAACACGGCCCGTCACTACTTTTGTGTTCTCCTGAGCTGCCAGCGAAATGGTTGCCAACAGCATGACTACAGATAATATATACTTCTTCATAGTTATTCGGCTTTAGAGGTTCGGGGACGCAGATAGATACAGTCGAGATACATCTCGCGGGCATACGAAGACGTTTCCTTGGCGGAGATGTAGCACTGCAGCTTCACAGTGACCTTGATGTCCTTCTGATCGTAGTTGCAGGCGGGGAGATTGAAATCGGGAGCAATCCAGACAGTATCAACCTTCGTAGGGTCGGTTTCAAACGTCGTCTTGTTGCAGTTGAAGCTCTGCTCCTTGCCATCAGCATCAACATAGGTAATGGTGGCCCTGAACTTACAGGCTCGCGTATCGGGAGCAATCTGGTCAGAAACACGCTTAGGCAGCACCACCACACCAAAGTCGTAATTGCCGGCGAGGGTGTTGTTGACGCGGAAGGTCATCGTCCAGTTTGAGGTGCTGGAGCCTGGCACAATCTGCAGGTAAGCATTGTCGGAGATGCTATCAGCCACCTCACGACGCACATTATATGTACAGTCTTTGTAGTCTGTAATCAATGCGGTGTTCTCACCTTCGCTCCACAACTGCTGGAAGTAAGTCTGCTCAGGAGTGAAAGGCCACTCATCAACCTGATAGAGCACACCATTGCTACATGAAATCTTCTTGGCACCATCGAAAATGCCGCCAGCCTTGAACGGATTGCTGAACACATGGAGTTTGGGCTTACCTGCAACATAGGTCTTGCGCCACTGCATGTAGGGCACAGAAACGATGGAATCCTGTGTGGCATCCTCCGACTTCTGGTCAGTCATATTAAAGATTGCATCATCAAGTAAGGCACGCATCGTCCAATATTGCTGAAGAGAGTCACGCTTGAGTACCTGTTTGTCGTATGTGAAATACTTTTCTGCCTCACTATAGGCCTTCTGCCAGCCTGCTGAGCTGGGAGCCACTACCCAATAGGTGGAGTCCTCGGCATTGATGAGACCGATCTGCTGTAACAGACGATTACGCTCGATAATCACAGAGTCTACATAGACGGGAACGCCTTCGACAATACCACTGGAAACAGAGGCGTCAGCATCGAAATAGTCCTCGTCGTAAAGACGGAGCAGACTACCGATAGCCGACATCTCCTGAAGGTCACACAGACTCTCATAGAGACTATGGAGATAAGGCAGAGGCTTCGAAACGATATGGAGCACACCATTACGGCTGTGCTTGTTGAAGTCGATAGCCGTCACACCCTGAATAGTTGTTCCGCCCAACACCACATTCTTTGAGTTAAGCATTCGCATGGACTGGTCAAAGTCCTTGACTGACGTGGTGGAACGGGAGAGATGGTTCAGAATAAAGAACTTCTCGACAAGCGAGTCGCCCTGGTTGGTCTGCACCAGCTGAAGCAGCGAGTCACAGTTGAACGAGCCATTCACAGGGGCTACCACTGTAAACGACTGACCACTATTCAGCAGGTCGGCATAGCTGACAACGGTCTTCTTGTGCATACGGAACACCTTGGTTTCTTCAAGCACCTTGCAGAAATCACTCAACTGAGCTTCTGACTGCATCTGCTGCCACAGCGTAACGCCACCATTGCTTTCTGTTGCGCTGTCGCCATAATGGTCGTTCCAATCGGCACAGGCCGTGAAGGCTGTAGCGATGCCACAGCAGACACAACCTGCAACGAGATAATGTTTGATATTCTTGCTAATCATAACTTTCAATTGTCAATTATCAATTATCAATTCTTAGTGTGTATCCTCTCCCTCTGGGCTTCCATAAACGCTCTTGGGACAGAGTTCTATATAGTCGAACGACCAATAACGCTGGTTATCATCGAGTACCTGACGGAAACGCAGATGATAGGTCTCGCCCTCGCTCAGGTTCTTCGTAGTCAGGATACGGCGCAGCGGACTCAAGGTACGCATAGAGTCTTCACCGCCACCCGGATGCCACACATCCGTTGACTTCATGTAGCCACGGTTGTGCATAGCCTTGTCGTTGGCAATGTTCTCTTCTTCATCATCTGTGTCGGCCACAGCACCAATGCTGGGATCACCGCCATAGACGCGCAAGTCGACAGGAATGCCGCAAGGCTCGTTTTCGAAATACACCTGAATCACACCACGCTCATCGCCTGGCGTGTAACCCAAACGGATTTCATAGGTGCCTGCCGGAACAGGAGGCAACTTGAAGGTGACATCAAACAGTCCGCTGACGCAGACGGCATTGGCCTGATAGGAGTGCCAATAGTCCACATCACTATGTACACCCACAAAAGTTTCCTTTGTGGTCTTCCAGTCGGAGATATAGCCATTCTTGAAGCCTGTCAGGATATCCTCACCAAAGCGGCCACGGCCATTACAGTTCATAAAGTCGGGACTCAGCACGGTGGCATCAATACGGATACGACGGTTGAGCACCACATCGCGTACCTCAGGTGTATAGGCCAGGATGTCGTCCAGATAGTGGTACACACCATTGACGGCATTCTGATCGACAGAACCAGACTCTGAGGGTGACAGTACCTTCACGCCACGAATGAACTTGCCGCGCTCAGCTCGCTCGCCTACTCCACGACGATTGATGAACAAACCAGAGGCAGGACCAGCGAAACGCATAATGGTACCAGGACACATCGTCTCGTAATACTCTTCAGGATCTATGAGCTTTGTGTCAAGACAGCGCTCACGGATGGTACCAGAAACAACCCAGCTGTTATACTGACCGATACGGGGCAGCAAGTGATAGCTGACGAAACGGTTCAGCGGGTTCTTACGGTTTTTCAGCATACAGTCAGAGCCATTATGCTTACAGCCAGGTGCATCGTCATAGAGACCGGCATCATTAGGATAGGTCTGGTCATAGATGTTCTTGGCATAGGCTATCAGCTCGTCAATGTTTGTGATGCCTTGCTTGTTGAACACGGAATCGGGCTCTACAAAGGCCGTGTATTTGAAGTAGCGCTTGCCCACCCAGAAGGTACGGGTGTATTGCTGGCTACCACTGGTACAACGTTCCATAGTACCGGTATTGACCGAGTCGTCACCGCAGGTATAGCTCTCGTCGAGATATTTCATCAACGAGTCACACATACCAGTCAGCTTCAAAGCCTCAGCGAAGATGGTCAGCGTAGAGTCCTCTGCAATCTTGTCGGGCAACAGCAGGCTGCTCGAAGAGATGGTATTGTTAAGCACATGTACCACACCATTGATCACAGAGTCATCACGCTCCACGATGCGAGCCGTCTTGTTGATGTAATAGATAATCTTATTGTTGTTGTTCACATCCGAATCGCTGGACAACACGATATACGAGTCATCCATATTCAACTCAGGCATGGCACCTTCATCGACATCGGTAGTAAAGAACGCACCTTTCTTAATAATATGGGTACGAGCCAAGGTGTCGCAGGTGGCCAGGGGAATGGACTCAATAGTGGGATAGCCCATGCGTTGCATGTAGTTCTGAATACCATCGTTAGTGGGTGCAAACACCGTGTACTTCAACAGACCAGCCGAGCTGTATGTGCCGTAGGTGGACAGCATGGAGAAGTAAGGTGTGCGCTTCAGTATTTCCACAAAATCGCTGAACAGCTCTGGACGCTCCTCAAGGAACTGGGCTGCCGTCAGCTTGTTGGAAGAATAATAATTCTCAGGCACATCATCGTCATTGTCGACACATGCTGTGAAGACAGGGGCAAGACTACAAAGTAGCAGGCCTGCCATAAAGAATTGTTTTATGCTTTTGGTTATCATAATCTTCAGTCTTTTCATTGTTCTTTGTACATTGTTGCTTACCTGTTCAGCTCAGCATCATCACTATTGGTGAAGGCCGGATTCTGGTTCAAAAGCGGATTGACCTTCAACTCGTTCTTCGAATAGGGGAAATAGATGATGTTGGGGTCAGCCAGCTTGATCTTCAGAGCGTTCACGTTCTCAAGATACTTACGACTAACCAGATTGATGAGACGGGTATTGTCGCCATCGCGACGAGATACACGAACCAGGTCGTACCAACGTTTTCCCTCAAACAGGAACTCACGTTGGCGTTCTTCGATAACCAGGTTCTCCATGGCCGACTTCGAATCGATATAGTCAGTCTTCTTCAAAGTACTGCTTCGACTACCGTTAACGGCATCATTTGCACGACAATTCACAATGTCAATCAGCTCAAAGGCAGCATCAAAATCGCCTGCCTGTCCACGCTCAATCAGAGCCTCGGCCTTGATGAGTAGCATATCGCTGAGACGATAGATAATCCAGTTGGCATAGGCATCGTTCTCTGAACGACGGGTACCACTGAGTGCCAGGTCTTTATCAGTATTGGGGGTTGGTGTGGTCTTATATGAGACGTTTGTTCTCACATATTTACAAATCACATAGTGTGAGCTTCTCAACTCACCACCCTCATAGGCACGTCCATCAGTTCTCTTAAAGAGGTTGTTAGTGCCGGCAGACACATCCTTGAACAGAATGTCGGTGGCGCTGAGGCGACCTTCCTGATTGCGCTCGTTGCCATAGAAGTTGCTTACCATGCTGTTCTTGGTAGACTGAGGTGAACGGAACACCAGTTCAAAGATGCTCTCGAAAGAGTTACCAGTGCCGAAAATCTCATTATAAGCATTGCCACAGTTGGTACTGCCCACGGGCTTCTCAAGAATCATAGGAATGCCGTTGATTAGGTCAATGTTGTTAACATTACCTTCACGGGCCACCATCTCCTGATACTGCTGCTGCTTATACGCAATAACCTTATCGCAGTAAGAGATAGACTTGTCCCAGTCGCCTTTCCACAGATAGAGGTCGGCCAGCAGGGCATAGACAGCCCAGCGTGTGATTCTGGCTGAGTTCTGATAAGCATTGTTGCTCTCATCGACATAGTATCTGCGGACAGCATCCTCCTTAATATTCTCCAAGTCGGAGATGAGCGTGTCGAGCACCTGGTCGAAAGGTGTTGCAGCAATGACATATGTCTGAGTATCATCAATACTTGGCTTTGTGCTATAAGGCACATCGCGGAAAGTGCGTATCAGATAGAAATATGCCAAAGCACGCAATGTGGTGGCCTCAGCAACATGAGCCTTCATCTCTGTTTCAGTATAGTTGGGGTCGATGGCCTGCACCTGAGGAGCATAGTGGCACACCGTGTTACAGCGATTGATGCACTCATAGAACTTAGCCCAGTTGCAATAGGGGTTCGAGGGCAGCAAACTCTCTTTCAGAATCTCCCTCAAGTCATTCTGTATATTGGCGCCTTCCTTCAGGTTATCGCTGCGCAACTCTCCCCAGACCATCATTCTTGTCAGGGCGTCATCGCTTTCCAGCGACTCATAGCAGGCGTTCATCACACTGGCCACGTCTGACTTCTGTTTCCAGTAGTTCTCCAGCACCACCTCGTTCATTGGCTGAATATCGAGGAAGTCATTGCAGGAAGTGGTGATTCCAATAACCAATAAGCAATAACCAATAACCGTTATTTTATTGGTAAGTCTTTTTATGATAGATATCTTTTTCATACTTAGCAATCTTTATTGTTTATCGTTATGGTTAGAATTGGATGGTCACACCGCCAGTAAATGACTTAGCACGTGGAGTCTGGGCATTGTCGGTTGCTACACCGCTCAAGCCACCATATCCCACCTCGGGATCGGATCCAGAATACTTTGTCAAACAGAAGAGATTATTAGCTGAAACGTAGAAACTGAGTTGTGAGAGTCCCCACTTCTTGATAATCTTCGGATCTAACGAATAGCTAATCTGTGAGTAGTTCAGACGGATGAACGATCCGTCCTCAACAAATCGATCAGAAGGCAATGCATTTACACCTTCTTTATATAATGCGCGCGGAATCTCGGTGATGTCACCCTCAACACGCCAACGCCAGTTCACTGCACGGCTTTGGTTGTTGTTGTTGTACATCTTCTCCACGTTGCGGCGAGCCTGATTGATAATCTTGTTGCCATAACGGAAGTTGAACTGGTTGTTCCACGAGAAGCGTCCGTAGTGCAGCTTAAATCCGAAACCACCAGTGAACTTTGGCAGAGAAGAACCCAGATAAACGATATCGAGTTCGTTGATCTGACCATCATGGTTGATATCCTCGTAGATAGCATCACCACCACGGAACTTATAGTTGACGGTACCAGGGAAATACATCATATCCTTGGTCATATTGTTCTCGTCGATAATGACAATTCCATCCTTGTCACGAGCTACAGGAGCATTAGGTCCACTCACGCCAGGTACCTCTTCTTCGCTATAGTCAGTGTACTGATAAACACCCTTATAGCGGAATCCATAGATACTACCGAAAGCTGTGTTCAGCTCTACGCGAGTCAGGTAAGGCGCATTGTTACCACCATTATTACCTGATGCCACATATTCCTTATTCAGGCTGGCGAGACAGGTCTCGTCCATTGATGTAATCACGTTCTTGTTGTTAGCAAACGTGACATTGAAGTCAGCAGAGAACTTACCAGCCTTGATGATACGATTACCATTGAGGTTGAACTCCCAACCCATATTCTTCATGTTACCCACATTCTGATAGCTCAGCGAAGAATAACCTGACGAGGTGGGGATACCACGACCCGACAGCAGCAGGTCGCTGGTGAAGTCCCAATATACCTCCACATTACCTGTGATACGATCGTCAAAGAATCCGAAGTCGGTACCCAGGTTATAGCTCTCTTTCTGTTCCCACTTCAGCTTTTTCATCTGAATGTTCTGTGGAGCCACACTACCCACGCCCAGATAGCCGGGGCCATCGTTATAGCGACTGTAGAACAGACCCTCACTACCAGGCTGGCGACCTACGATACCCCAGCTGGCACGGGCAGACAGCATTGAGACGAAAGGCAGGCTCTTGTGGAACCAAGGCTCTTTGCTGATGTTCCAACGTGTTGACAAGCCTGGGAAGTTACCCCAGCGCTCATCCTCACCGAACTTGGTGCTACCGTCACGACGTACAGAGAAGTCTGCGATATAGCGACCCTTATAGGCATAGTGTACAGAATAAATGAAGTATGCGCTACGCCACTGTCCACTACCTGTCGACATGCTCTTGATAATACCTTCTGCTGCCGTGGTCTGGATAGTACCGCTGGGCAGGCCCCAAACGCCGGTGCCCTGACTTGAAGAGGTACCGCTGACCGTCTGTGCACTCAGCAACATTGAAAGCGAGTGGTCCAAATTGCGGAATACTGGCGTAAAGGTCAGTGAGTGCGTCATGGTCACACCCAGGGTCTTCGACGAGTTCGACGTGCTGCTATTACTGTTCGAGTTGTTCCATCCCGATGTGCTGAGCGACAGCGGCATATATGTCTCGTCGTAGCTGTTGAAGATGTTGAACACCACCTTACCTTCGTAGCTCAGACGTGTCTTGTCGTTTTCCAAGCTCAGCAGGTTATAACGCAACTTGAACTCAGGTGCAATGTTATAACTGGTGCCTTTGCTCTTGGCCTCATAAGCCAGTGCCACAGGGTTCATATAGCTCAGCTGGTCGCGCAGTTCATTATGAACTGTTGGCAGCATACTATAATAATAAGGTAGGTCATTACCGTCTTTGTCCTGCTCATAGATAGAGAGGTTTGGCATGCGGTTATAGGCAATCGAGAGCAGATCGCCATTATTCCTATCGTTCTTCGTATAGGTCAGGGCGATATTGGTCTCGATCTTGATGCGGTCAGAAACGAAGTAGTCGAGGTTCACACGCGAGGTGAAGCGATCCAACTGCTGCTCGATGATAGAACCTGTTTCGTGGTCATAACCGGCACCAATACGGAAGTGAGCCTTCTCACCACCACCAGTCAGTGACAGATAGTGATTCTGACGCCAACCGGTCTTCTTCACTTCCTTGACCCAGTCGGTATTGTTGTTATACATCTCATACTCCGAGAACGTCGGATCGTAGTTGATTTCCTGAATGTTACTGGCATCATCACTCATGCGGGGGTTGAAATATTCTTCCTTCAGCATCATGGTATACTCGTCACCATTCAGCAACTTATAGCCGTTAGGCTGATAAGTACCCGTCAAACGGAAGCTATAGTTGACGCGGGTCTTACCACGTGCACCACGCTTGGTTTTGATTTCAATAACACCATTCGAACCCTGAGAACCCCAGATGGCTGTAGAGGCAGCATCTTTCTTCACCTCAATCATCTCGATATCTTCGGGGTTGACGTTAAGCAGCTCTGCGAACTTCTCTTCGTTCATGTTCGACACATCGTCGTTGATATTCGTTTCCCAGATGTTGCCGTCCACGACAATCAGCGGCTGGCTGTTACCCGTAATGGTCGACACACCACGCAGACGCATGGTGGTTCCTTTACCCAGGTCACCACCTGCAATGATATCCAAACCTGCGATACGTCCCTGCAGGGCTTCGTCGACAGTCGTCATTGAGAGACCCTCGAACTCTGACATGTTGATACTCTGCTGTGAAGTCGAGATTTCATCAACAGGAATGGAAAGACCAGAGCCCTGTGTCTTCTTCTTCGACGTGATAACCACATCGACCAACTGGGTGGCATCCTGCATCTTCACATTGAAATGCGTCTTGTTGAAGGGCAGCGTCACCGTTTTCAGACCTACATAGGTAATACGCAACTTGTCCTTCGGATTTTTCAGACGGAATGAGAAGTTACCACTCATATCGGTCACCGCAGAGGCAACGATACGGTTGGAGGCATCAATTTCTACCACATTAGCTCTCATCACAGGACCGAAGTCATCAGTCACTGTACCACTGATGACATCACCTGCCTTCTGAGCGTTTGCGGCAATCAGGAAATTAAAAAATGAAAATATTAAAATAGTCAGTCGTTTCATAATACTGGTCGTTTAAATGCTTTGATTTTTTAATTCTTTAATCTCCTAACGAAAGAGGTTTGTCAATCAGATGAATCACAGCCGAAGAACTCGTCTCAATTTGATTAGCGTTCTTGGCATCGGAAGAATCGTACTGATACTCACGAGCCACCAGATTAAAGAGGTTCGGATTTGTGGTTACCACCTTTACTGGCTCACGAGACTTGTCCTTCTTGCAGGCCTGATCATAGATGGTGATACCATTGTCGGTCAGCTCTGCTGTCACACGATAGAAGCGCTCTGTCGAGGGGTCGATGACAGCCGTCTCAAAGTCGGCGCTGTCCTTCTCGGCACCAATAAACAGGGCGTTATCCTGAATATGATACTTCAGGAAGTTCACAATCTTCAGCGAGTCACGGGTCTTGGCAGAAAGGTTGCCAGCCTGCTCGTAGGCGTCAACCTGTTCCCATGTAGGCAACTGGTTAGCATCCTGCATGGCCTGGATACTCTCGTTGGTAGGCACATAAACTGTATAGTGATAAGTGTTGAGCAACGAGATATTATCGCCTGCTGTAGAGTATTTCTTGTTATGCTGTGTCTCAAAGATTCCGCTACCGTCCATCAGGTCAAGGAACTTTGAGAACTCAGGATGGTCGGCAAGCACGTTACGCACCGTCTTGCGGGTTGTCATGATTGGCTCAGACTCGAGGATATAGGTTTTTCCGTTACCACCGTCGGTCTGGTCGTAGATATAAGAAACATGAAGCGGCTGTCCCTCGTTCATCTGGAAACTGCCTTCAACAGTCATGCCGTTAACGCCAAGATGTGCGTTCTTGACGCGGATCTCATTGCCACCCTTAGTACGGTAGTACTCATGTCCGTCTTCCACATTGCCAATGACGATATGGTTCTCAAGTACATCCTGCAGACGGTCCTTGATGATGTCGAAATTGGTGATGCGGCCAATAGAGTCGCCAATCTCACCAGTCTCTACATTATAGTTCCACACGCTGGCCCACACATATTCCTTGAAGCTTTTACCATTGCCTTCCTCATAATGGAAGCGCAGCAGCTGTGTCTGACTCTTGCCGTACGAGCAGGGGTCGATATACTGCAACATGGCTTCGTTTTTGGGAATGAAGAAGCTATAGTATGAATTCAATGAGTTCAGATAAACGTCGAACTGCAGGATCTGTCGGTCGATGGCCCAGTTGATGATGCTCATCGTCTCGTTGATAAGAGCAGGGAACGACACGCTGACATAGGCTGTAGGCGTATAAACCTTATTCGTCAGATAGACGGCACCATTACAAGCCAGCCATACAGAGTCGATGCTCTCTTTGGTCACCTTCATGGGATCGTTAGCGTCGTTGAGGATGCTGCTGAACTTTGAAGGCACTGAGCTGACAAACGAATTCAGCATGTTGTTGTTTATCAACTTGAGAATAACGTTGTCGGGCACATTCTCCCATGTGTGGTAGTAGTCACGCAACACCTTACCGGCACCGTTTTCCCAGTACTCATCCATAGCCTCGTCGCTGGGCACCATCATGACACCCATGTCACGCTGCATGGCAATATTACCCTCGGCATCGTTCAGACCGGCATAGTAGTCGTTCCATTCGGGGTCGAACTTCAGACGAATCTTCTCTACGCTTGTCATGCGGTCAGGCAATGTATTCACGGAGACACCGTTTTGCGACTTCTCAGAGAAGAAACGCTTCTGGAATACTGTATCCACGTTGGTATCGTAGAGATAGTTGTACTGCTGAACAAGCTCTCTTGACAGAGGATAGGGCGCACAGAAGCGCTCCAGCAACTTATTGAACTTACTGGCAGCGGGTTTGGTACGCAGCAACTCTGCCATGTTAGGCAATGGCGTCACAACTTCCTTCATCTTGTGGATGAAACCGTTAGAGCACTTAATATTGGGATTCTCTACGTCAACACCATTGATGCTGGCATCGCCGGCTTGGCGCTCAGCCTTTTTATTGGTGAGGATGTAATAGTCCTCATTGGTAATGCGCTTGTTGACTAACTGCTTTTCAATGAACTGTATCAGAGGAACCTGCGAGTTGTCCGTCATACACACGATTGGAGAGCCATTCTCACGATAACGCTTCCAATAGGGGTTGTCGGGCATATCCTTTGCTGTGAGCACAGCAACAGAGTCAAACGGAGAACTCGACGCGTAACGTCTCATACACTCTCCCTCCTGAGGTGGGTTACCCTCGATACTCGAAAGGCTGTTCAGCTGCATGGAGTTGTCCATCATACTGCCGAAGAGCAACAGTTTCTTCTGCGACACTGTCAGGTCTTCATACTTGCTGGCTCCCCAGACTTTGTCCCTGTAGAACCTTGCAAAGGCCTCGTCGTCGGCTACAAACAGGGTCTTAGAACCAGTCTTTGACAACACCTCACGATAGCCCAGATCATCAATGAGCCTCACCGTGTTAGTGTAGTTACCTTGTTCGTCCAGCCAACTGTAGATGCTCGAACCCCATCCGTCGGGGGTGGTCTCATCTAAGTCGTAATCCGAACAAGACATCAGACCACCGCCATATGACAGCAGCAACCCAGCAGCCAGTAGCCAATACCGACCTTGCTTCCAGATTTGTCTTTTGGTTTTCATACGTTTTTGATTTTTTTATTGTGATTCCTTGTTTGCTTATGAACATAGCGCTTCAACTTTGCAAAGGTAGATATAATACACATGAAATACTTCTTTAGATGTCCGCGCGTCTTTTCAGTTCGTCAACAACGCTTTGAAAAACGTTGCTTTTTCTTTTCAATATGTCTCACAAACACAAAAAAGCCCGCCGAAGCGAGCTTTTTCTATTGTATTATTTGTGTTTAGAAGTGCATCCTGACATCAATGCCAGCGTGGAAGGGAAGGCCCTGCTGAGCAAAACTCTGCTGGGTCAGCGCGCTATTCACCAGGAAGGTGTTGTACTTCGTGCCAGTAATGTTGCGTCCCCAGATATCCACATCAAGCTTACCGAAGTTGAAAGTAAGGTGAGCACCCAGGGTAGCATAGAACTTCTGGTACTGTTCGTTGTTTGCCTCCCAGTAGGTCTTGCCCTGGCCCTTGACATTAGCACCAATCGTGATGCCATGAAGCACATCATCCTTTATATCGAAGTGATAGTCAGCATTTGCACTGAACTGATGCTGAGGAATGAAGGGCACGAACTTATCCTTGTAGTCAACGGCCTTATAGCCCTCGCTGGTAGAGACGCTGTCCGTATACTCCTTGAAGGTGGCACGTGTGTAACTATAGGTGGCTGCCCATGAGAGATGGTCGTCGAAAGCCTGTCCGCGCAGTGCCAACTCAATACCACAGCTACGGCTCTTACCAGCATTGACCATCATACGTCCATAACCATAGTCACGTCCCATCACTGAAAGTTGCTGGTTGCGAATCTGTGTATAGAAAGCGGAGGCATCGACCTTGAGCTTGTGGTCAAAGAGATTGAGATGCAGTCCCATCTCATAGTTCCAGCTTTCCTCAGGCTCGTAGGAGATGGTCTTGTTGATATTCTCCAACTGTTCTGCGGTATGCTCTACGGTATAGTCGGCAGTCATCATGGAACTAAGCTGGCTACCCAGTGCGCGCTCCTCGGTCTGGAAGATCTCCGAGAACATCTGAATATTATAGCCACCTGCACGATAGCCCTTACTTACCACTGCAAAGACGTTACAGCCTTCCTCGCAGAGTGAGTAGGTGAAACCAATCTTCGGCAACAGCTGGTGATAGGAATCCTTCTGCTCTGAGGCAAGCTGCGAGAGGTACGAGTGCGTAGTAACAGTACCTCGGGCATTGACAGCCAGGTCGAACTTCGCACTGGTGTTATAGTCTATCTTCACTTGGTCGTAGTCATAACGCAGTCCCAAGGTGATCTTCAGACGGTCGTTGAGCCAGAGGTTCGACTCATGATAGGCAGCGAGGTTCAGCTGTGGTGTGTGGAAATCGCCAGGCACCCAGTTGTTCTGGAACGACAACATGCTGGCGACTGCAGCAGGCATGCCCCACTGTGTCATGATAAAACTGCCCATCTCATCGCCAAAAAATACGGGAGCGTCGGTATGCAGCCACTGATAAGAACCAAACACGCCTGTGGTGTGCTGCCAACCGCCAGTAGACTTCGAGCGGAGCACCAGCTCCTGCGTCAGGGCGTTCATCTTCTGCTGTTGCTGCAGACGCATATAGTCTGCAACCACATAGTCCTGGTCCATATTCATTCGATCCCAGAGATACTGGTGACTGGTGGTCGAGTTAAGAATCAGCGACGGCATATCGTAGGTGATGTTCAGACCAGTGTTGACCATCTGACGGCGATAGCTGTTCATCGTGGTCGTTGAGGGCTTCGCGGTCTCGTCATTGTCAGCATCATACAGTCCATAGGCAAAGCCGTTCTGGTTGGTATACTGATAGTCACTGGTCAGATCCAGCGTCAGGTGCTGCTTGGGTTTCCAAACCAGTCGCAGCTTAGCGCCGGCCTCGTCCATCTTGTCGTTGTATTCCTCCAGATTGTTGTTATAGAAGAATCCATCCTGGCCATTATAGAAACCAGCAACCATCAAGCCCAGCTTATCACTGGGACGATAGAAATGTGCCACCTCTGCCTTGCGTGTAAAAGCCGAACCTGCCGAGATGTTGATATCGGTGCCCTGATAGTTCATTGGGTTCTTAGAGTACACTCGTACGATGCCACCCTCGGTATTGGCGCCATAGAGTGTGCCCTGCGGTCCGCGCAGCACGTCAACACGGTCAATCATATAGAAATGTGTGTTGAAGGCCGACTTCGACATCAGAGGAATATGATCGTAGTAAATGCCAATGGCTGAGTTGTTCACGCGCGAACCTATACCTCTTATATACATAGAGGATGTGAGACGACTGCCATATTGCGGCATCGCAAAAGAGGGAACATAGTCAGCCAGTTGTGAGAGGTTGCGAATCTCAAGACGATTCAACTCATTAGAAGTAAAAGCTGTGCTATTCATGCACTGCTGTCTGAGGGAGAAGCCCTCTTTAGGTTGTGGCACCACAACCACTTCATCAAGGTCCACCACCCTGCTGGTGTCGTTAACCAGCGCGGGCTGGACATTTTCCGTTCCTACGGCCCATGCCGCAGCTGTCATGAGGGCCATCAGCCCTGTCATTATTATCCTATTCATAACTATCTTTTTTGATTGCGGGTGCAAAGGTACATGTTTTTTTCGACAAGCACAATCCTCATTTATAAGGATTATTGCATCCGCGACAGGAAAAACAGGAACAGAGGATACTACTCGCCAACAAACTGGGCGATAGCTGCCAGACAACGCTGACTGCTGATGGGCTTCGTAAGGAACTCCACACATCCCGCCTCTATTGCCATCTGACGATCGCTTTCAAAAGCGTTGGCAGTCAATGCAATGACAGGCATTTCAGGGTTCTTCTCCTTAATCAACTTGGTAGCCTCCAGTCCGTCCATCTTAGGCATCTTGATGTCCATGAGCACCAAGTCGAAACGTCCTGTCATTACCATATCCACGGCTTGTTGTCCGTCAACAGCCCTTTCAAACTCATAGCGGTTTTTCAGGATGTAAGTCATGAGGATGTAGTTACTGTCATTGTCCTCTGCTATCAATACTCTTTTCATGCGCACAAAAACACAGTTTAGTTAATTTGTTACAAAAGTACTACATTTATCTGAAATTCTTTTGTCTTTTACAAACTTTTAACTAATTTTGCACAGACTCATATGAATCTATCACAAAAAAAGTACTACAAGACATGAACTTAAAACTCGTTTCACTTTCAATGGTATTCGCAGCATCGCTTCAGGCTCAGGCCCAGCATGTGATGGATGTGAACACCCAAAAACTTGGCGCACCAGTATCGCCAACCATGTATGGTTTGTTCTTTGAGGACATCAACTATGCTGCCGATGGTGGTCTCTATGCCGAATTAGTCAAGAACCGCTCGTTCGAGTTTCCCAACCCCTTCACAGGCTGGGACATCTCAGGCAAGGTATCGTTGAAGGACGATGGTCCCTTCGACAAGAATCCCCACTATGTCCGTTTGGCACCTTCTGGCCATAACGACAAGCACACCATGATCGAGAACCATGGATTCTTCGGCATGGGTGTCAAAGGCGGCGAGGAATACCGCTTCTCCGTATGGGCCCGTGTGCCCGATGGCGGCACTGCCAAGTTGTGGATCGATATTGTTGACAACGCCACCATGAGCGACGACCAGAAGCTGGGTAACGCCAGTGTGGAGGTCAGCGGCAAGGAATGGAAGAAATACACCACCGTCATCAAGCCGAAGAGAACCTTTGCCAAGGCCCATCTGCGTGTGTGGGGCGACAGCAAGGTGACCACCGATGTCGAGCATATCAGCCTCTTCCCTGTGAAGACTTACAAGGGTCGTGAGAACGGCCTGCGCGAAGACCTCGCCAAGGCCCTCGAGGATGTGCATCCTGGCGTCTTCCGCTTCCCTGGCGGTTGCATCGTCGAGGGTACCGACCTCGCCACACGTTATCAGTGGAAGAACACCGTGGGTCCTGTTGAGAACCGTCCTCTGAACGAGAACCGCTGGCACTACACCTTCACCAACCGTTACTTCCCCGACTATTTCCAGACTTACGGACTGGGCTTCTTTGAGTTCTTCCAGCTCTGCGAGGATATCAAGGCCGAGCCTCTGCCCGTGCTCTCTGTAGGACTGGCCTGTCAGTTCCAGAATGGTGCCGACGCCCATGCTAAGATGGATGAGCTGCAGCCCTTCATCGACGACTGTCTCGACCTCATCGAGTTTGCCAACGGTCCAGTGGACTCTAAGTGGGGCAAGCTGCGTGCAGACATGGGACATCCCGCACCTTTCAACATGAAGTATATCGGTATTGGCAACGAGCAGTGGGACGACCTCTACTTCGAGCGTCTGAAGCCCTTCGTGGCTGCCGTGCGTGCCAAGTACCCCAACATCAAGATTGTGGGCACCAGCGGTCCCGACTCTGAAGGTAAGATGTTCGAGAAAGGCTGGGTAGCCATGAAGGAACAGAAGGCCGACCTGGTGGACGAGCACTTCTATCGCAACGAGGAGTGGTTCCTGGGCACAGCCCCCAAGGACCGTTATCCCAACTGCGGTGCCCTGCGTTACGACAGCTACGACCGTAAAGGCCCGAAGGTCTTTGCCGGCGAGTATGCCTGTCACGGACGCGGCAAGAAATGGAACCACTACGAGACCTCACTCTACGAGGCTGCCTTCATGACAGGTATCGAGCGCAATGCCGACATCGTCGAGATGGCCACCTACGCTCCCCTCTTCGCCCATGTTGAGGGCTGGCAGTGGCGTCCTGACATGATTTGGTACGACAACCTCCGCATGTTCAAGAGCGTCAGCTACTATGTGCAGCAGCTCTACGCCCAGAACAAAGGCACTAACGTGCTCACCCTGCTGATGGACAAGAAGCCCGTAGCCGGACAGGAAGGACAGGACGGACTCTTCGCATCGAGCGTCTTCGACAAGACCACTAACGAGGTCATCGTCAAGGTCATCAACACCTCTAAGCAGCCACAGCCTGTCACCCTCAACCTGCAGGGCATCAAGGGCGACCGCACCGCCGAGACTATCACCCTAAGCTGGAGCGGCTCTATGGACGATGAGAACACCCTCGACCAGCCCGAGCGCATCACCCCCAAGGCCGGCACCTTCCAGTGTGTCGCTGCCAAGAACACGCTGGTAGTCAGTGATGAACTGCCCGCCATGTCGTTCCGACTGTATAAGGTCAAAAAATAACCAAAGTTTTGGTGCAAAAGTTTGGTATTTTGATAAAAATTTTGTATCTTTGCATGTCAGAAGAATAACGTCTAGATGATGAAGACGTGGACAGTGGACAGTAAGGACAGTAGTTTTCTAAAAAACTCTCCTGCGTACGTATGTGCATATACGTACGCAGGAAATATTTCCTTATATTTTACTGTCTTTACTGTCCACTGTCCACAAATAAAACAAACGCAGGTCGTCTGCCCCTTCAATACAGATACAGATAATACAGATGATTTCCAAGAAATGTCTCCTGCGTACGTGCATGCATATACGTACGCAGGAGATTTTTCCTTAAAATAAGTGTATTGATCTGTATGTGTATAGGATTTACGAGATAAACGCCTATCCGGGACAAGATTGAAGAAGAATTGGAGTCAGAGTTTCTGACTCCAATGATTAATGATTACTCCAACAGTTCTGAGAGTTCTTCTTTGCTGACCACAATGGTGAACGAGTCACCATCGACTCCGTCCTGTTACATCTTTCATATCTCTCCTCATTTTTAGATTTATTGTTGGCTACAAAAAAACACCTACTGAAGGGTGAAATCACCTGTCCATGAAGACGTGCCATAGCTGCCATTATTTGCATAGAACGAGTATTTGCCTGAAGTACTGGTGTAGAAATCCAGAGAATACTTTTCTTGCTTTGTACTAGTATAAGAACTGTAGCTTAGATAGATGATAATGGTGGCAGTAGTGGTACTCGTACGCTGATATGTGGCGTATATCTTCTCGTATTTAATAGAACCGCTGTAGCTTGTTATGGCTACGGTGTTGCCAGTCTGTGCGCCAAACTTAAACCAAGTATCAGTAGCATAAGGCACATGCAGCGTCATATACGCGATACTTGACGGAGCTTCTGCCGAACTGCTTCGTGAAAAGTCTTCAATTGTAAATGTACCGTTTACGGCTTCGCCCTTGGCCGTTCCTCCATCTTCTGAAGTAAAGGTAAGATCAACTGTTTTAGTGAATGTCCCTGTAGTTCCAGTCCAAGTATATGTTATGGTAGCAGAGTTAACACCATTTTTCGAGTATGATGCGCTGACGAGTGTGAATGGTGTAGTCATTTTGCTGTACTTCATATCAACGGAGTAGTTGGATAGAAAGTACAAATCAAGACTATAAGAGTGTAGACCTATGTGAATATGCTTCTCTGCAACGTTTGAGGGTGCATAGTCGGTAGTAGATCCACCATTGCCAGAACCATTGTCGTGGTATTTCTCGCAAATGTATTCCACATTATCAATACTGATGACCATTTCTTCTGACGACAGGCTCTTTACAAGCCATCTCTGAGAACCAGACTTGATGGTCGTATATCTGACATCAAGCTTTCCTCCATATGGGTTATAGCTGTATTCGAAATAGATATAGTCGTCAGTTTCTGCAATAAAATCCTCAGAGGAATAGCTGTAATTAAAATGTTCTATCAGTCCTATGCCGTCTTCTGCAAAGCCTATGATTACAGCCTTCTGCTGATCGTCAGAAAAACCAGTCCAAATACCTTGCAGTTGATTAACATCACCAATCGCATATTCATAATCGTCGTCATCTCCTGTTTCGTCATCATCCTTATCGCCACATGCAGCAAAGGGTAATGACAGCATCATGCCGAATAGTAAGAAGAGACTTGATTTAATCCATTTTTCCATAATCTTAGGTTTTATATCAAAATATTAATGCGTCTATATTTTAAAATGCTATACCAATACCACCATATAATCCATAACGGGTACCTGCGGCATAGAGACGAACTTTCTTGATATTGAAACAGAGAAGTCCTCCATAATCGAAGCCACTGATCTCATCCTTCACCTTATAGGAATTTGTGATACCCGTTTGTGAGTTGATTCTGTAATTAGAACCGTCAGTAGTACCATTCTTTACTGATGCATATCCTACAACTGGGATAATGCTGAGCCAATTCGTCAGCGGAAACTGGTAGCCCAAATGCGCGCCTATAGAAGTCTTTTCGTTTTCATGTTTATCGACATCTGTACTTTTCTCATGAGCACGAGGCATACCAAGAAAGTCAACATATATGCCATAAGCTGTGAAATTGAGACCAAAAGCACCATAAGACAAATCGTCATATATGCCCAAAACACCGCCAATAAGGCCTATCTCGTATCCTTTATTAGCATCAAAACCATCTCCTTGAAGCAATTGTGCCTGAGACTTTAAGCCAAAGGCTACCATTAGTAGTAAAACAATAATCTTCTTCATGTCCTTTATGTTTTAAAGTTAATAAGTTCGCAGCATATTTATACGGGGGCAAAGATAAAGAAAAAAAATTGAAAGTGCAAGTCTTTGGGCAAAAATATTTGAAATAATCCTAACTGATTATCTCCGCTGATTCCGTTTCTTGAAAATCAGGGGGTCGGTTCTTTCAGTCGCTACGCTTAGTGAAAGCGGCAGAGCCGAGCGCTCCTGATTATTTTTTGACGCGAATATTTGGGGATAAGAGAATATGTTTGTACCTTACTGTCTATCAGCCGGCGCCCTTCTGAAAATCCTATCACCATCTGTCGCCAGGCCCCCTTCTAAAGTCTCACCCCCTCTTATATCTGTCCCCCTTTAGGGGGACTTAGATATGAGGGGGAGGCTTCCAGAACCCCCAATTTAGAATGTGAGCCGAAGGGACGTCATCTACGACCCGTTCCGACGTTTGTTTCCATCCGTTCCAACGTCATCTACGACCCGTTCCGATGATACTTTAGGGGGGTAATGTATCGCATCTACGAACGCTAAGTGACGCTCCTTCGGGTGAAAGAAACGTCCCGGACGACCCGAAAGTGACATACCTTTCACAAGTCGGCCACGGGCTACCACTGTCAGTTACATGAAGCATGGAAGGTATCTTCATGATGGTGAAAGTATATTTGAAGCATCATGGGTAGTTTTTATCTTCGAACTGATCAAATCTTTGTCTTTGAAATCACAGTTACTATGTTTACTCTTCATCACCTCCAATTACCTGTTTCTCCTCTTGGTAATAGCCATTCAGGTTGTAACTGCCTGCCTCCAACAATGGATGGTGGGGGAGGTTGACAATACACTCGATTCTGGGTGCTTGATATGTTTTTTTCATTGTGTCATCAATTAGAATTAAAAAATCTTGTTACCACTACCGTCGCGTAGGCCGGTACCTATAGAGATCTCTATGGGATAGCTTTTGCCTTTTTCAAGTGTCAATGTGAAGGGGATGTAAGCATCGCCACTGAACGTTTTGGCACCAGTGATGTTACATGTCATCTTGATATAGCAGTTGCTGGGTTCCCCTGATTTATCCCATCCTGTCAGCACCTGCGGAATCAAGAAGAGGTAGTCGGTGCTTTCTTCGCTTGGCAGCCGTTTGGGCGTCGTGGTAACCACCATGTCCACAGCGGTGTTGAGCGTGTAGCTGGTTGGCGTGTTCAAATCATCCCAACTGCTATCGCTAAATTTGTAATTGCCTTTGCTGTTGACGTTACACAGCTGCACATCACTGACATGTATGGTATAATCTGCCAGCTTTGCCGTCTTGGCAATGGTGAAGTACACGGCAGCACAGGCATGGTCGAAGGTCAGGTCCACACGACCATTGTTAGCACTCTGACTAGTGGTAGTGGAAGCCACCAGCAAGTCGCGCTGCGAGTAGGCATCACTGCTCACCGTAAAGCTAATGAACGGGTTACCACCACCCGCATTGTACTCGCCACCAGTATAGGCACAGAACAGCACATCATCTGTCGACGATACTCCTATTGGCCAATAGTCAGGCGACAAGCTCCACGTCGTGCTGCCTTTCGTAACCGTATAGTTGGTATTTTTACCCACCATGTAAAATGGACTAGTCACTGCTGTGGCAATAGCTGTTCTCGTTTGCGTGCCATCAGGGTTCGTCATGGGATTTTCCGTCACATCCACGCTGATGGGCAGTTTCTGTTCTGGCATTGTTTCGTCGTCTGACGAGCAGGCCACCATGAGACATGTCGTGGCCATCGTTATCAAAAGAATCTTTGTCTTCATCTTAAACTTTGAACTATGAACTATGAACTATTTAAATTGTCATGAGAAAATTGATATGCTGCTGTCCCACAGTAATCGTACTGTCAGCGGTATAGACGCCTCCCTTGTCGGTGCTGTAGTAGCGCACTTGCATGATTTCACCCTCTGCACGTGCAAAGATGGTGAAGGGTATGCCCACCTGTCCGACACCGCGACACTCGTCGCCCACGAAGACTGCCACCTGGTCGTCGGCCATAACCGTCGACAGAGAGTTCTGGCGCAGCGTCACCGTCAACTGTCGCTGTACGGGATATTTCGAGCTGCCGCTAAGCAGGGACGGCATAAAATCGCTGTCGAAGCCTAAGGTACGATCCGGCACGAAGGTGTCGACATCCTGTAAGGTAAACAGCTGTTTCTGCTGTGCGCTGTAATAGCTCAGAGTGAGCGGTGCCTGTTGGTCGGCACGGTTGCCATAGACCCTCAGCAGGAAATAGTAGCCCTTATCCTCTGAGCCGTTTCGATTACTGCTCATACCCCTGCATTCATCACCCACGAATACGGCCATGCAGTCATCGTCCGACGAGGTGCCAGCCAGTTCGTCCTGCAGATATACCTTCATAAACATGTCGTACTCATATTTCGAATAGTCAGGGCTTGACCAGTCAGGCTGCTCGTCGCTGCTGGTCTGATCAACGTGCCAGTCGGGTTTCTGACCAGCTATGAACTTGGCACTGCCGTTACTGTCGCTGTCGTCTGACGAGCAGCCCCACGCCATGGTGAGGGCTGCCATCAGTATCATGATCTTACTTGTTTTCATCTGTCTTAAATCTATAAACTATGAACTGTGAACTATGAACTATAAACTATCTAACCACTTTTTTCTTACCGTTAAAGATGTACACACCATTCTTTTTCGGTGCCTTCTGTAGCTTGATGCCCTCCAGCGTGTACCAGCCCTGCTGTGTCAACTGGTCTGTTGGCACGAAGCTAATCTGTGTAGGCACTTTAGGCGTACCTATCACGGCGTTAGCCTTGTAGGTATTCAACTCGCCCGTAGTGGCAATTATCTCTCCACCACGCTCAATGGCAAACGACAATGGCACGTCCTCTTCTCCCTCAATGCTGAGGAAGAATACGGGTTGCGTGGTCAACGATTCTGCCGCAGACATCATCACAGCTTCGCCCACGGCTTCACCTCTTGCGTAAGCCACCAGTCGGTCACCCTCTTCGAGTGTTACACCCACAGCCTCAGCAACCATGTTCATCGTGGTAGCGAAACGTGAAGCTTTGCGCTGAGGAGCCAGTGTGGCACTACCGCCAATGGTTGCCCCAGGTTCTACGTACGGATAGCAGAATGTTGTATTATTATCGGCTTTACGGTAGAGTTTGTAGCCCTCGCCGGGTTTCATGTAGCGCAGCGAACCAATCCATTCACGCGTGCCGTTGGCGCCCTCGGTGAATATAGCAAACTCATGCTGGTTCTTAATGAGATCGCCGTCCTCGGCATCGCTCCAGTAGTCAGCCAGTGCCGTATTCACTGGCAGGTTGGTCATGGGTGTATAGCCTATGCCGTTCCAGCCATTTTTGACGGTAATAGTGCGCAAGTCCACATCTTTCAAGGCAGAACCTGTCACCTCCACATCGACATCCTTGCTCACCTTGACGCGATAGAGCAGTGAAGTGAACGGAATACTTGTATCTGATTTTGGCTTGTCACTATCACTAGTCCAGTTAGAGTCGTTGTACGTGTACCATACATCGTCGGTGGCGATGATGTCGCCATTTTCCCAGTTGAAGGCGGGTTTCCATGCGGCATCTCCTACTTCCTTCAATTTCTCGGCATAGACATTGAACGAAACCCAGTTCCAGCCTGGTTTCAGGTGAATGCTCTGTATATAAGTATCTTTTGCTGTCATGATGACAGGGTCCTTGACAGTGCCTACAACCTTGTCTGCTTCGAATGTGATATCCGTCTCTGTCTGAAGCGTCATGGTCTTACCCGTGTTGTAGTGCCACAGACGGAAGGTGAAGGGCGTTGTGCCTATGCTCGTTTCTTGTTTGTCATCATTGTCATAGACGGTCAGGTAGACCAGTGCCTGGCCCTTATCCTTGTCATAGTCAATATGGGCTGTACCTCGGCAATTGTTATTGGCATCAAAGGCTGCCACGATGTCGCGGCTGTCGGTGACAATGACGTCGGCCATCTTCACCACGCCAGTGATGCTCATCGACTTCTTCATAAGATTCGGATCGACGGTCCACTGCGGCTCTTCGCCCTCAACGGTGAAGTAGAGCGTCAGGGGTTCGGCCAGTCCGTCCTCGTCAGTCAGGTAGATAATCTCATCGTAACTACCCACATTCAAGTCGGGACCAATGGTCAGCACCACCACGTCTTCAGACTGCGGTTCAATGATGTCAGTGGTCTTGCTGGCACTCATCCATCGCGGCATGTTCTCGATGGTGTAGGTATGCTGACGACCCATTGTGTTCTGTATGCGCAGCTCTATCTCCTGTATCTCGCCGCTCATCCACTGTCGACGTATCGTCTTCTCGCTCCATCTCAGCGGGTTGCGGTCCACGAAAAAGGTTGCTGTGAAGGGCGACGCCATATAGTTACCGTTCATGTCGGGTATGTCGGACACGGTGACGTAGAGGTTACGCTTGTTGATGCGGCTCTCGTGTTCGTTGATGTTTACCATCAGCTGGTTGTCGCGTCCCACGAAGTCGAAGTTCAGGTTCTTCAGTTCCTTGAACAACTGTACGGGTGCGCCTACGCTCTTGTCCACGCGTTTCAGCAGCAGTGCTTCGTTCTCGTAGAACACGGTGTCGCGTTCGTCCGTCATGTTGCCGTCCATATCGGTATGTATCACCTTGTTCAGGACGCATGGCTCCAGCACAATCTGGTTCTGCGAGTCGCGTTCCTGCAGGCTGAAGCTCAGGTAGGTGATAAGTCCTTTCTCAGTACCCAACGGTGCCTTCATGCTATAGCGCTTGATAAGACTGTAGGGCAGAGCCTGTGAGAAGAGTCCTACCTCGTCCACATAGCCCGTCAGCGGGTTTGCCTGGTTCAGCGTGTCACCTTTCAGCCATACCTTGTTGCCCAGGTAGAAGTTGTCGCCCGTCATACCGCCCAGGCTGTCGGTGCGGAAGGTCTGGCGCAATACACGGTCTACGTAGATATTGGCAGTGTTGTGGGCACGGTCCACAGTCATGGCGTAGTGATGCCAGCTGTTATCGTTGAAGTTTTTACCTAATGAGTACTCATGACCATTGGTGCGGTATTTCAGTGAATTGTTCTCAATTCCAATGAAGAAGCTGTTGCGGGCGTTCGTTTCATCTTTGAGGCCTAGGCCTGCACCGTTGCTGATGAGCGTTCCGTCCTGGGCCGTCTTAAACCAGAACATCAGCGTGTAGTCAGCCTCAGCAGTACGGCTGAAGTATTTATTCTTCAGCTTCAGTCCATGCATCTTATTGCCGTCCACCTCGGAGGTCTTCTTGCTATCCAGATATAACGACATGCCGCGTGGCAGAGCCCATGTGGCACCGTTCAGCTTCAGATGTGCACCCTGTGCCTTGTCCTCAGCATTGACACCTTCGCCATCGTCCATAGGATAGTAGTCCACCAGTCCCATCTCGTAGCCCGTCAGTTTTCTCATGCCGTAGTTGGCAAAGAGCGTGGCATCCATGGCGCGGTTCCATACACGACCTTCAAGCATGCGGCCAGAGTAATACTGGCGATTGCCGCTGTTGTCCTTGGTCGTTGTACCAAAGATGAGGGTGCCGCTACCACCATAGGTAACATCTTTAAACTGGGCCATCAGCGTGTCGTTGTAGAGTCGCAGTTGCTTCTTGTCGTTGTCCAGTACCAAGGCCACATGCTGGAAGCCTGCCGAGCCGATAGCCTTCGTGCTTATATATTCGCTATAGGTTGCATCATCCTTTGACGACTTTATGATGGCTTTCAACTTGCGATCCTTCGTGAGCCACAGCTCCAGGCGCTGGCCTTCAGTGCCTGTGACGCCATGAGCAAAGAGCGGCATATCCTGGCATGTGTCGTCAGGCTGGATAAGCATCTCCACGCTGATGTTCTTGTCGGCGAAGTTACGCTTGGCCTCACTCTCGGCATAGCCCGTACCACTGAACAGGAGCGAGGTCTCCTCCTGGATATTCGTCTCGTTGGTCTCGCCCATCACCTCGAAGTTGGTGATGCCACTCAGGTAGTTGTGCTCAATAGCCTCCGAGAAGTTGAAGGTGATGTCGTCGCCGGCTCCAAGGATGCCATTCTTGGGCTCTGGCTGTCCGAACAGACGCGGACGGCGGGTGTCCTTGATGCCCGAGAGCACCTTCGACGACGAGGTCAGATATTCGCTACCATTGCGTACGAAGAGCACTGCCCGCAGGTCGTAGGCCTTCTCCATCTCCACGCCGTCGCCATAGAAGTGGGCAGTGATGTTGCCGTTCTCAGGTATCTTCTCCTTCGTACCACTGGCCAGTGCCATGAGTGAGTCGTTAGCATAGTAGGCACAGAGGTTGGTCCAGTAGTCGTCGCCACGTGTGCTCTCCTTATACTGGAACTCTATGTGGTCGAAGTTCTTCTGGTTTTTGTCGAAGCCGCTGATGATGACTGGCATGAAGTAGCCGCGTGAGTCGGTGGCGGCATCGGTGTTCATAATCCATTTGTCGCCAGGGCTTGATATGGCTATCGTGCCTGCTGTACGCAGGAAGTGTACGCTGAACTGTGCCTCCTGGAAGGTGGCGGCATCGCCTAACGAGCGGATGCCGATACGCAGGTTCTCGTAGTCGAAGTCCTCGCTGGCATACACCTCCAGTGTCTTCTCCGTCACCTCGCCGGGCACCACCTTCACCGTACGCAGGTCACCAGTCATCGGCATGCCGTCGAGCATCAGCTTGGCACCCTGGGCGTTCGACGTCTCGTCCATATACAGACCAAAGTAGCTGTAGGCCGCCTCGGGCTGTTCGCTCTCGTTGGTCAGGTATATCTTGAAGCGGGCAGGTTCGCCGTAGGGCACACCGCTCACGCTCTGCTTGTCCAACTTGATGATGGGGTTCTCAATACGCTTGGTAGCCTGGTCGAGCACCGTACCTGGCTGATAGAAATAGGTCTTGCGCTCACCCTCGTAAGGTCGGCAGGTGGCACCTCCACGAGTGCGATACACGAAGCTGCGGGCATACTGCCATTTCTTGGGGTCAAAATGGCGATCCAGATACTCATAGTCGTAACCCACCTGTTTCAGGAAGTTATCATTTGTGAACACATCCATCAGTTGCAGCGTGGTGCGGTTCTCATCTGCTTTAGTATTATCCAGCGAGTCCTTTCCTGCTACGGTCTTGACACGATAGACGTCAAAATCGATGTGGCTCTTCGGGTCCATGCTGATGCTAAAGCTCTCGCGACGGTTGAACTGTTGCGATTCCGTGTTGACAGGCGTGATGTCGTATTGGAAGACAGGAGCAATTGAGAAGGAGAATTTGAAAGTAGGGAACTCCGCATTCCATGTTGGTGAGAAATCATCCTCCCCAGCGTATCCTTCGGCAGTTTCCTTTTGTGTATTCCCATTATAAAGTTTTTTGTATATCAGATTCCCAAGAACCGAACCGAAGAATGTGGCGAACCATTCTCCTGCTTTATCACTACCCTCATTGCCATGGAAAGCATCAGTGGCTCCATTAGAGAAGGGCCATTTGTTCATCTTGCTATAAGAATAGGCACTGGTGAAGTCCTCAGTATAGCTGGTGGTAGAACCACCATCCACGTCGAAATTCTTCACTAGTTCGGTGGCATTCAGTTTCTCCTGCTCATTTTGGGCAATAAAACTCATCCAGGTAAGGATGGCTTGAAGATGCTGCGATAGTCTGTCTGGAGTCTTTTCCTCCCAGCTGCTGGGATAGAATATCTTATAAGGGTAACTATCGGTGCCCTGCGGAACATTAGAATCCTCCAACCAATAGATTGGCTCGTTTTTAGCATTTGCCGCAGCCTGAGCCTCTTCCTTCGTACCAGTAAACAGCATGGACTGGCATTGTTCCACCAGTTCAGGGATGAGCTGCTTGATGATGTACTGCTGCGAGTGGTGGAACACGGATGTGACGGTGTCACCGTATGCAACAATCTCGTCGCGCACAAGATGCACTATGCTGTCGTTCTGGTCCTTACCACGGGCTATCTCCACCATACGGCCTGCCTCCAGTTCACCTTTCAGTTGGTTAAACATACTGTCAGGCAAGGCTCGGATGGCTACGGCAGGTTTCGCAAAGATGTTGGTCTCCATGCCGATATACACGTCAGCATCAGCACCTACCATCGTCGGCAAACTGCTGGTGGCAATATCTTCGGTGGTGGTAATGGCGTAGGAGAAAGCACGCTGTCCGCTGCCTGAGAACACCAAATCCAAGTTAATAGGGAACTGCTTCAACGTAGAAATAGGCCAGGTATAAGTCATACCTCCTCCAAAACCGGCCCATGCACCTTGATAAGCAGTATAGCCAGAACCAAACGTAAAATTAAGGCTAACTCCTGCCGCCCACTTCAGGTCCATCGTGTAGGCATATTTCAGCGTAGAACCTCTACTGATTTTAGCCGATGATGTGGCACCGGGCGGGTCGCGCAGGATATCGACGAGACGTGGAGTATTGATACTCAGAATATCCTGAGCACCTGGCTTATAAGACACGTTTAACACATACGCCCGCAGCGGCTCGGCCTCGAAGGTGGTGCCGTCCAGCGCTAATGTAAAGCTGACGGTGCGCAGGGCCTGCTCGCCAGTAAGCATATAGGGTGTCTGTGCGGCTCGCAGTGAGTAATAGGCCTGTCCCTGGTCGTTGAGCGTCACCTCCTCACGATGGGTGGCACTGATCATCTGGTTCTGTATGGTCACTTTACCGCCGGAAAGGTACACCACATCTCTCTTGTCGGATTGGCGGTCGTTGTTCCAATAATAGGTCTCCTGGGCTGAAAGCTGCAGCGTATAGCTGCGATCAATATTGAACACGGGGTATCCAAAGGCATAGCAAGTGGTACCATCTTTTTTCTTGTAGACCAACGATACTGTTGCCTTATCACCAGCTAGGTTCTGAGCCATATAGTTCTTCTCGCCAAAATAGTCGAGCGTATCCTTGACAGTCTGAAGCTGTTTGTAAGCCAGCTCCACGGGAGCATGATAGATGCGATTGTACTGGGCGTAATACTTGGTGACGGGATTAATGATGGTTTTGCCATCACAGTCAATATATGGGCCTGCTACCGTATCCTTATGCTCGGTCAGCGAGTCCGTCAGGTCTATCACGTCGCCCGTCTTACCCTCTTGGAACAGAGTGGCATAGCCCTCTGCCGTAATCTGTGTAATCTTCCAGGCTACAGGGGGCAACTGCACGCGATATTCACCAGTCTCAGCATCGGGCCGTATCTCAATGCGATGACGGGTGGTGTACATGCGGGTCTTGTGGTTGTCCTGCTGACCATCACGATGTTTGAACTCCTCATTGCGCTCGGTCAACGAAGGATGAGTATTGTCATAGACCAGCCATGAGGTGTGGTCGCCTTCCAGCTCCATCACTATTTTCAGGTTGTCACCCAGGTTGTTACGCGACAGGGAGTTGTCCAACGGCAGGTCGCCCTGGTCCTTACCACCGGCCACACGGCCTATAAGCGTTACACGCGTCTGGTCGTAGAAGTAGAGGCCTGCCACGTCTTGGGTGATATTGGCCGTATAGGTGCCCTTTTTACCAAACGAGTGACCTTTCTTCACGGCATTAACGGTATGCTGACCCTGGAGCGTCCAGAAAGAGAACTTACCCTCATAGTCGGTCTCTATAGCACCTTGTACTGAACGCACTTCGTTACCGTCCACAGTGAAGCCGACACCCTTCACGGGAATGCTGGTACCCTCGTACATCACATAGCCCGAAATGCGGTAGCCCTTGGTGACGGTGAACACCAAGTCGCTCACATCGTTGCCACCGGCATTGGGAGTAAAAGTGGCAGGTAGACCACCGGCACAGTCGTCGCGCAGATCAGTGCTGGGAATACCGATTACAGACACGGTGTACGTGCCGGTAGAGCCTCCGTAGTATGACAGATTCTTCACCTCAAAGTAGCCGCTCGCGTCGGTCTTAGTGGTCACCTCTCCGGAAACGCCTGCCTCGGCAGGTGCTACGGCAACCGTGATATTGGGTATGCCCGTGCCGTCAGCAAAACGCACGTAGCCCTCTAGACGTCCCCACTGATCGCAATAGCCAGACACGGTTTGGGTGCTGTCTAGTATTAGCGTCTCACAGTTGGTCACCGAGCGCACAAAATAGTCATAGGTCTTGATGGGTGATACAGTCTTATCCTCATACTGCATATCAGTGAGGTTGGTGGCAATGCATTCGAAGTCGGTTGCACCTTGGATGCAGCGGAACACCTCGAAATAATCTACAGGCTTTGTGTTATTCTCCAATTCCCATCCTAACAATACAGAGCTATGCAAGGTTGTTGCCTTTAGGCCGTCCTTTTTAATATGGCCTAATGCCCTTTCGTCGTAGTATTGAGGAGCAGTATTTTCAACTACTAATTTATTATGAAGCCACGGTGTTGTAATGCTGTCTAACCGCAAGGCAAACTTATAATATACGCAGGAACGGGGCAGCGTGAATTCAATGCTGCGTTGCTGGCGTTGTTCGTCAGTAACCGTCTGCGTCAGGCTATCTTTCGGATTAGAATTATTATCCTTACTATAGATATAGGTGATGAGCGATAATTCTCCGCGACTGTCCCAGATGCCGCCGTTGTCTTGCCACGTAATAGTCACCTTACGGTCATCCTGGTTGGTCTGACTTGATTTCAGATTCTTCGGTTCATAACCCGTGACATTACTAACATCTACTTTGATAGAATCCACTGTCGGGTTCTTTTTCCATCCCCACATGGCTGTACCAGCGCGGCATATGCGATACTTTATTATGCCTTTAGATTCCATGGAAGTGATGGCCTTATCGTCAAAGTATTCGTAGGTATCTAGCGTATCGTCAAAGGATACCATTGTAAGATCCTCGTAATCAGTTTGACCTGGCAGCTTGCGCTGAATCTGGAACATATCGCCTGGCAACAGATCACGGAACTCTAGATTGTTGACATCCCACGTCAGTTTGATAGAACCGCCCTGAAGTTCAGAACTGAGATTATCAGGCTTATGAATCATGGGCAGAGAGTCGGGAATCATTTTTGTGTATGGTCCGCTCACCGTCGTGGGGCTATTTACCGGTGCGTTGTAAACAGTAGAAAGCTGGATGGTGGGCTCGTACTTGAGAGAGTCGTAAGAAGTGGTAGCATCGACTTTGAGCATCATATAATTGCCAGGCTGGTCGGAAACACAATCGAGTAGCTGCTTGCCCGCCTTGTTATACAACTTAAGGCTATCGATGGTATTGCTACTCACTACGGGAATCATCATCTTACCCTCGTCGCCCGCTTCCGTACAGGGAACAGGGTCGTAGGCATCCAACGTTATATCGTCACCAATGGTGAATGTACAAATCTCTTTTTCTCCATATTGTTCGTCCCAGTAATTATTATTTCCATCATGGCAACTCATTTTGCCACTATAGTAGAATGTCACCTCCTGGCCTACCATGTGAGTAGGATAGTACCACTCGAATTCCACGTATGTGGTTTCTGTCAACGACTGACGTTGTCTGATTGGAGGGTACCCTTTTATCTGGGTCAGCGACCCGTTGGTGCTCAAGAACATCAGAGAACTACCATGCTGGTCTTCATTTTGGGCATTTATCAAATAATACTGATAATAGGCATGATAGTCTCCCTCGGTGTTATTTGACCAGACACCAAGGAAATTACACATCTCCGGCTCACTCTTTCCCTTGGGAATGTATTTTAACCTGATGTTTGATTTACTGCCATCAAGTTGGATGGTCTTCCAATGTGCCAGGCCATTTGTGTCCATATAATCGCAGCAGATGGCCACCCTTATCTTAATCACGCCAGGCGACGTGTTGGTAAACGTAATGGCATTCTGCATATCTCCATTAACATACAAATCTTCTGCATGCACCTGTGGCATACCGAAAAATAGCGCAATGGCAACCAAGAACAAACTGGTACACCAATGGCGCGGCCGTTGTGATTGAATAATTTTTGTCATAACTATTGTTGAATTAATGATTATTGTTTATTTACTGCGATATTTTGCGTGCAAAGATACTAAATAATATTAGTACGGGCGCATAAGGGGATGTTGCAATATCGGGAAACAGTGTTGCAAATCTGCAAAACACTGAAAAAGAAGAGTTTATGAGATACTAAAGAGTGGCAACAAATTCAGATGGAGAACTGCCCATGAACTTCACGAAGTTGCGATAGGCGGCAGTACGACTGCGGAAACCAGCCTCGAAATAGAGCGTCTTATGGTCTTGCTGAGGGTTGAGGCGCAACTGTCCGGAAACGAAGTCGATGCGCTTCTGGTTCATATAGTCGTTGAATGTCAAGCCAGTGTGCTCACGGATGATACGGCCCACATAGTAACGGTTGGTGCCTACGGAACGACTCACCGTCTCAACCGTGGTATTGGGATTGCGCCACTCCTCCCATTCATCCATCACCTGACAGATGCGAGGCCAGTAATCATCCTCATCTTCCGCCTTGCCGTCAGCCTTATCAGTCAATGAAGGCTCTGAGGGCTGTGGTTCTTTCTTGGCAGGAGGCAGAAGTCTGACGACCAACTCAAAATAGAAAAAGAAGATAGAAGCACATAAACCCCACAGCATGTGCAGGTAATAGAATATCTGATGGTTGGTTAGCACATTGGCATAGAAGAGAATGGCGATACCTTGAGCGAGAATTGTAGTCCTACGAATCCATTGGTAGTCGGCACTCGACTTACGCCAGTTGTATGGGATGAAGAGCATTATCAGGGAAAAGATGGCCAGAAGAACAAGGCAAAGCAGGCGTAGCAGTACGTCAAAATCACCGATATGTGCCCATAGATCAGTCCACGAATGCAGTTCGTGAAACTGCAATCCGAACAGCGGTGGCAGCGTAACGAGCAACGCGGGAAGGAAGATTAGCGCCAGCCACCGTCCACGCAGTTCACGAGGGCGTATCACTTCTATCGGATAACATATTATCAGAGATATGGCCCAAAGTCCGCCAATTGTCAGAAAAGGCACCAAAAGTTGGGTTGACTGTTCAGTCAGGTCATGTCTGATAGCCGTGACAATATAAGACGAGACACCCAAAGCCATCATGAAGTAAATAACAGATAGATAGGTACGCGAACAGTCGGGCACCTCTTTTCGCTTCATCCACAAAAATGTGCCAAAAATCAAGCTTATAGTCAACCAAATGCTGGCTAAGATGATGGTTATATATTCGTACATGGTTTATGTCTTGGTTCGCTATATGATTTAAACGACGCCACAAAGATACAAAGATTTTATGAACTGACAAACAAAAGTGGGAAAAAACCTTGCGTATTCAAAAATAATTTGTAGTTTGCGAGTACACAACGGATTTAGAGTTCTGTGAAAAGTCAGTTACATAAAGCATGGAAGACATCATCATGATGGTGAAAGTATATTTTGTCTTACAAAAATATCGTAATTTATTTTGCATTTCCCTCGCTATTTTGTATCTTTGCAGACACAACCCAACATCAAGACTTACTTATGAGACAAGCACTGACTCTGGCACTACTGACAGTTGCCATTGCCGCGCAGGCACAGACTTACACGATTAATCCGAAAAGCCCGCAACAGACCATCGAGCATTTCGGAGCTTCTGACGCATGGTCTATGCAGAGCATCGGCCTGTGGCCTGAGGAAGAGGCCCAGCAGCAGATTGCCGACTGGCTCTTCTCCATGGAAACCGATGACAACGGACAGCCGCGAGGCATCGGCCTCTCGCTATGGCGTTTCAACCTGGGAGCAGGTAGCGCCGAGCAGGGCGACTCCTCATATATCAATAGAGACACACGTACTGAGTGTTTCCTGAGGTTTGACGGCACCTACGACTGGAGTAGGCAGGCTGGTCAGGTGAAATTCCTGAAGATGGCGAAGGAACGTGGCGTGCCGAAGATCCTCGCCTTCTTGAATTCGCCCCCCGTCTATTTCACGGAGAACGAGTTGGCCACGAACACTGGCCGAGGCGGCACGCTGAACCTGCGCTACGAATGCTACAATGCCTTTGCGCAATTCATGGCATCGTGCATGGAGGGACTGGAGCGCGAACACGGCATCCACATCGACTATATCTCACCTGTAAACGAGCCCGATGGCCATTGGAACTGGCAAGGTCCCAAACAGGAAGGCTCACCAGCCACCAACTGGGAGATTGCCGAGGTGGCCCGCAGAACGGGAAAGGTCTTTGCTGAGAAAGGGCTCACCACACAGATCATGGTCAACGAGTCCAGCGACCTGCGCTGCCTCTTAGGCATCTATAAGACCTCATGGGAGCGGGGCAACGCCATTGCGGCGTTCTGGTCGAAGGACAGCACACAGACCTATCTGGGCAACACGCCCAACGTGCCCCGTCTGATGCTGGCCCACAGCTACTGGACGAACACCCCCGTGAACTATATGAAGCGCATTCGTCAGGAGCTGCGTAAGGAGTTGAAGAAATACGGCGTGAAGTTCTGGCAGTCGGAGATATGCATCATGAGCAACGACGAAGAGATTGGCGGCGGTGGCGGCTATGACTTCTCTATGAAGACGGCACTCTATGTGGCACGTATCATCCATCATGACCTCTGCTATGCCAATGCCGAGAGCTGGTCGTGGTGGCGAGCCTGCGGCGGCAACTATAAGGACGGGCTGATCCGTGTGTTTGAACAACGCAGGCGGCAGCCGCGCCGACAGTCTCAGGAGCAGGTACAGCAAGGAGCCAAGGCTCGCGACAGCCGCCTGCTCTGGGCCCTGGGCAACTACAGTCGTTTTATACGTCCTGGTGCCGTGCGCTACGACGTTGACGCCAAACAGAAGGAAGACCCCTACGGCGTGATGGTCTCTGCCTATAAGAACGCTGACGGCACGTGGGTCGTGGTGGCCATCAACTACAGCGAGCAGGAACAGCCGTTCTCCTTTGCCGTAGGCGACAAGCAGAACCGCCAGTGGCAGCCTTACCGCACCAGCGATGTGGAGGGTGAGACGCTGAAACCGATAAATGCATGCGACGGTGTTACGACGCTGACGCCAAGAAGCGTTACCACGTTTGTTGAAAAAACAAAGATTTAATCGACATAAAATGAAACGGATATTGTATCTTCTCTCTTTGCTGCTTGGCAGCCTCACCGCCCAGGGTCAGACAGGACTCGAGGCCGTGAAGGACATACTGGAGCAAGCCCCCGTACAGGAGAAGGTCTATCTGCATTTGGACAACCAATGCTATTTTAAAGGCGACACCATCTGGTATAAGGCTTATGTGGTGCGCGCCGACAACCTGACCTTTACCAACATGAGCCGCATACTCTATGTCGAGCTGGTATCGCCCGACGGCATGGTAGTAGAGCGACAAAACATCATCGTCTCGCCCGATGGCTATAGCGATGGTAACTTTGCCCTGCAGGACTCTATCTATTCGGGTTATTACGAGGTGCGTGCCTACACCCGCTGGATGCTGAACTTCAAGGTGTCGGAGCATGACTATGGCCACAAGGATTATGAGAACTTCTATAACCGCCAGATGGCACAGGACTTCTTCCGACAGTTCGAGACCGTCTATAGCAGGGTGTTCCCCGTCTATGAGCGGCCGCAGGAGCCTGGCGACTATGCCGGTAAGTATATCGTGAGTCGTCCGAAGACACGTCTTGAGAAAGAACTCAAGCAGAAGCTCTTCGTCAATTTCTATCCTGAGGGTGGACACCTCATTGCCGGACAGACATGTACGGTGGCCTTTGAGGCGGTGGACGAGGATGGCGAGCAGCAAGACGTCAAGGGACAACTGCGCATACCCCATGTCAAGGATAGTATAGTCACCATCAGCACCACCCATCAGGGACGCGGCGTCTTCACCGTCAAGGTGCCTGAGAATGGACGACTATCGGCCCGCTTCCCATGGCGCGGCAAGGACTATACCTTCGACCTGCCAAAGACCGAGAAGGCCGGCTGTGCCCTCCATCTCGACGCCGTGGGCGAACAGCTGAAGGCCGACCTGCAGCTGGGCGGACTGCCCGACTCCACAGAGCTGGGCGTTGCCGTGCTCTGTCGTGGTTCGCTGCATTATTTCCAGACCATCAAGGGTAGTACCGTCCTTACCATCGACAAGGCGGCACTGCCTACCGGCGTTAACGACCTGCTGGTGTTCGACGAGACGGGACAGTTGCTCTGCGACCGCCTGTTCTTTGTCAATCATCACGACTACGCTGAGCAGACCATCACCGTTGACGAAGGCAGGAAGATCTACGAGCCCTTCGAACAGATAGAGCTTCATTTCCAGGCCCCTGCCGATGCCCGTCACCTCTCTATCTCAGTGCGCGACGGTGCCACCGACGAGCCTACCTACGACACTGGCACCATGCTCACCGACCTGCTGCTCAGCAGTGAGCTGAAGGGTTTCATTGCCTATCCCGACTATTACTTCGAGGCCGATGATGTCAAGCACCGGCAGCACCTCGACCTGCTGCTCATGGTGCAGGGCTGGCGCCGCTACGATTATCACGAGATGACCAACGGACAGCCGCTGCGCTACACCCCGGAACAGAGCATGACGGTGGAAGGGTCGGTCTATCCCACCATCGAGAACCGAGAGTTCGAGCCTGAGGAAGTGCGCTACTGGCCCGTGGGCATCTTTGGCTATAACCCCAACCGTCAGGGCACGTTCGATGCGCCCAAGTCCGTCATGGACGATTTCTATAGGCGTCTGGGTGTAGAGATGCAGACAGAAGATGAGGAAGACCTGCCTCACGGCGATGAGATTGCCACGGTGGAGAAGACCATGGAGGTTATCAATGTGATGGACCCCACCTGGTCTGTCGGCCAATACTATCAGGCTGGTGGCGGGCTGAAGCATGAGGTCACACTCGAGGGTGAGCTGGTGTTCGACGATGATGTGGCAACGGTAAAGATGGAGACCGAGAATGGCGGACATTTCGTGTTTAACGTGCCTCCCTATTATGGTGAAGCCATCCTCTTCCTCAAGGCCTACGACACCGACATCAGCGACAAGAAGCTGCGACGCATCACCCATAAGGGCGTGCTTGACGAGGAGGCCATCCCAGAGTATTACGTCAAGCGCGACCTGTTCTTCCCTGTCTTTGCCAAGAAGTATGACTTCTACCAGTGTCACCAGCCAGAGGAGCAGGACGCCATGAGCACCATTGACGATGCCGACCTGCCCGAGGTGGAGCGTATCTCGAAGATGGACTCTAAGCTGAAGAACGTCAACGTCAAGGGCAAGCGCCGTCATGGTCGCCGTCGTATAGACTACAGCAAGCCTGCCTGTGTCTATGATGCTCAGGAGCTGTATAACCTCGCCACCGACCGCGGTCTGTCGTTTGGCATGTATGATCCCTACGACTTCCCCTTTAAGCTGAGCATGGCATTGTTGGGCAACTATAACAGCAACCAGCAGATGCACGTCATGGCACGTCTCAACGACGGCTTTTTGGTGCCCTATGTCTATTACCGCAACTTCGACCCGGGCATACCACTCGACCAGTTCCGTAGTGACTTTGTCATCAACCGCGATATCAAGTTGAACCGTCAGGATATCATCCGAATATATACCGACTTCGAGCTGCGCAACGAGGATAAGCGCGTAGAACAGCAGTCCAATGCTGCCGACGTCACCCTCGACTTCATCCTCATGCCCGAGGAGGGTAAGCGCTATACCTACCGTGACCGCCGACTCATCCTGCCCGGCATGTACGAGCCCGATGAGTTCTATCATCCCGACTATAGCCACCGTACGCTGCCCGACAGCGTGAAGGACTACCGTCGCACGCTCTACTGGAACCCCAATGCCCGACTCGACGATGACGGCACCTTCACGGCTACGTTCTATAACAACGGCAAGCAGACACGCATCAAGGTGACGGCTGCCGGACTGACCGATGACGGCAAACCCGTGTATTACAAGAAAGAAGAATAACTAACTATATACATTAAATCGAAACGACTATGAGAGTATTCAAACGTCTGGCCCTCGCGGCCATGCTGTTCACCGCCCCCATCGTGGCAATGGCAGCAAATGGAAAGCCTGGCACGTTTACCACAGGCAACAAGACATTCTTGCTTAACGGCGAGCCCTTCATCGTGAAGGCTGCCGAGGTTCACTACCCCCGCATCCCGCGTCCATACTGGGAGCATCGCATCCAGATGTGTAAGGCGCTGGGCATGAATGCCGTGTGTATCTATATCTTCTGGAACATCCACGAGCAGCGTGAAGGCCAGTTCGACTTCACGGGTAATAACGATGTGGCTGAGTTCTGCCGACTGGCCCAGAAGAACGGCCTCTACGTCATCGTGCGTCCTGGTCCCTATGTCTGTGCAGAATGGGAGATGGGCGGTCTGCCTTGGTGGCTGCTGAAGAAGAAGGACATCAAGCTTCGTGAGCGCGACCCCTACTTCATGGAGCGCGTGAAAATCTTCGAGGAGAAGGTGGGTGAGCAACTGAAGCCACTGACTATCCAGAATGGCGGCCCCATCATTATGATTCAAGTGGAGAACGAATATGGCTCATACGGCGAGGACAAGCCTTACGTCAGCGAGATTCGCGACTGCCTGCGCAGTATCTACGGCAAAGAACTGTCGCTGTTCCAGTGCGACTGGTCGAGCAACTTCGAGAAGAACGGCCTCG
>NZ_CAMJOS010000016.1 GCF_946407605.1 uncultured Prevotella sp. | reverse complement strand
CAAGAAAAATTTCGTTATCGCACACAATTTTTTGTCGCTCTTGATGTAAGTCAAACCACAAAATGACTTACACCTTATTTATATATATAAAGAGACAGAGAAAAGAGGTCTTATTGATAGCGAGCAAGCAGTTCCTTCTCGTCATGCCGGGTCTTTTCAAGAAACTGACGATAGGCATCGCTATCAGGATGGAAAGGACGATGGGCCAAAGCCTCCTTGATAGGCTTCCACTCCTGAAGGAACTGTTTAGCACGAGGACTAAAGTACACTTCAACAAATTGCTGCCATATATACTCCACCGCCTGATCAGAGGGGTGAAGCATGTCGGGCTGATAGAAACGGTAGTCGCGCAACTCATCGAGCACTATCTCATAAGCAGGGAAATACGAGACGGACGACTTTTCTTTCGTCAGCTGGTGGGCTGCCAGCAACAAGGTTGCTTTCGACAACTGACTACCTTGATAGCCATACTTAGCATAGCGGATAGGGCTGACAGTCAGGACGATGTGCACATCCGGGCAACGGCGATGCAATTCATCTGCTGCCTGCGAAAGATAATCGACACACTGGTCAATGGTGAGCTCTTCCTCCTGAAAAAGGTTCTGCGGACGCTTCTGACAGTTATCCACTATCTCGCCAGTTTCCTTAAGACGATAGACGTGATTGGTGCCCAACGTAAAGAACACAATACGAGGAGCCGCATCACACCGCTGAACAGTATGAAGGATGGAGGCGGGATTGTACATCACGCCAAAAGGATTCACCGTGACGGGAAAACGTTCTTCCTCAAAGCGATAACCAATTTTGTCGGCAAAGCATGACCCCACAAAGAGAATCGACTCAAGAGGTTCTATCTGAAAGTCGGGCTTAGGTATATTGACAACTGTACGAAACTCCATCATCGATTCAACTTCTACTAATCTGTAATCCAGTATGTGATAGCGACATATCGACAAAGCGTGCATTGTCGTTAATTCTATTCTCCATGAGAATCTTTTTGATACGAGCAGCCGCCTCCGGATCTTTCGCTACCATATAAAGGTAACCGCCGCCCCCAGCGCCAGGCAGTTTATAGCCCAGACATAAGTCGTCGATTAATGCCGTCTGGCGACGCACCGCTTCAGGATTAGTACCACTATCCAGCAACTGATTCTGCTCCCATGTCTGCCTTACCAACTGTCCCATCTGCTGGAAGTCCTGTCGCTGAAGGGCTTCATACATATTCATGGCATGGTCTTTCATCTGGCGCAACAGAGCGAGCTCATCTCTATTATTCAGGAACATACGACGTACTATCTCGGCAAGAATCTGTTTGGCTGTACGGGTAATACCAGTATAATAAAGCAAATGACACTGACGATATTCCGGAGAGTTATAGATATCTGAAGGCAACCATCGCACCAAGGGATCTTGTATGAATCCGCTCTGTGTTTGCAGCAGTTTGACACCGCCCAGAACGCCACCAAACTGATCCTGCCAGCCGCCACCTGTAGTGAGAAGCTGTTCTAACACTAACGTACGGCGACCTATCTCATTCTTATCCCATGCCAATGCACAGAAATCACTTACTGCACCCAGCACCGTAGCAGCCAGAATGGAACTGGTGCCCAAGCCGCTACCTGCAGGTACTGCAGACAGCAATGTCAACTCGATGCCGCTACCAAAAGCCTCCAGTTGCGCCTTCAACGAGGGGAAACGTTCCACAGAGAACGCAGGTGCAAAGCCTGCCAAAGCCAGGGCAGCCTTAGGAATGGAGAATGGCGACCCTACCCTATTATATTGTTGCAGCTCTTCGTAGGTTTCTACCACCTCGGAAGCTCCTAAGTCGATGCTTCGTAATATGATCTTGGGGTCATTAGCCGGTTTGACATAGACCTGCAAGGGCGGCTGACCATTCAACTCAATAGCCAGATTGACAACATTACCACCTTCCAACAGACAGTAAGGTGGTGTGTCCGTCCATCCACCTGCGATATCTATGCGAACAGGACTACGTCCCCATACTATCTGGTCACGATAGACAGAGAGACGAGGCTGCTGTGGCTGTGCCAACACCTGACTAGTAAGTCCCTCACGCAGCAAGCCGAAAGCCTGTTCTCGGTTACCGCGGAACATGGCATCATGGATGCGGGTCATCAGTGGAGCCTCCTCTGGAAGAGGTTCGGGCATAGGAATATGATTCGCATCAAACTCACGGGCAGCATCATCAAGATCAAGCTGATAAAATACGCTATGCTGCCAGTTGAGTGCCAACGCCGGCCACACATGGCTGCGGAAGACGGCTCTTTGTTTGAAGAGCCTTTGGAGATTGGCCTCTGACGATATCTCCTCAGCGCTCATCAGACGCAAAACATGAGACATATCTCCCTTTAGATAAGCCTCAATATCTTCGAACCTCAGCACAGGGAACTGTTTCCGCTGCTGTTCTGCGCCATCAAAGCGGTCATCTATATGATAGCAGCGTACCACATATTTATCAGAATCAATAGGTACAACATCTAGACACTGTCCAGGTTGCAGAGAGACCTGCCATTCATTCCTAGGCACTCCCGTCACGATATGATCAGACGTTAGTTGCCAACCTTTTGCTATATAGCTGTTTTCAATCCAAATATTGGTATTCTCAGCAGAGAAAGCAATATCCATCATCGCATTCTGCACAAAGATTGAAGGATGCGGTTTGCGGTCGTTGTGCATGATAAGTCGTTGGTCAGACACCACATTCTGCAGCTTCATCGTTGAAGAGATCATCTCACGCGACGTACCGAAATGATAAAACTCCCCACCTGCCAATGGTACGATAGCCACCGACAGCGCATTAAGTTCTGGATCGTCAATGGCGGGATTGGTACCCAGCGTAAGGCCGAACTCTGAATAAAGGTCGTAAGAGGTTATGGGACTCATAGAGTCCATGGGACCTATGGGGTTCTCTTTGAGACATTTTTTCATCAACAGTTTCACGGCTCTGTCGCTAAGCAGCCATACGCCAATATCGGTGAGATAAAAATGCTGTTGCTGCAAGGCCTGCAATTCTTCCACACTAGGCTTCTGAAGCATCTGCTTTAGAACCTGTGGTGTACGACGATCAGAAACAAAGACGCCATGATTCTTTGCTACACTGGCATCGAGCCATAGGCCATAGCAGATAACATCGGCATGCGGCACTGGACCGACAGGCTGAGACGTACGGACCAGCACATCACCACTGACAACCATTGTGTGGACATCATCGGGGGCCTTATCCATCATCTGCTCATAGAGTGGCAACTGTAGAGACAACAAATCCTGAGATAGTCGCTGTCCACGCTCCCAACGGAACACTGGTATCGGCGTCAGGATTTTACCTGACGGCGCATACGACGGCAGACGTCTGCTCTGTCCACCGGCATGCAGCAAGATGCGCTTGTCACTGGCCAGCCATTTATCGAACGAGGCGCCATGCTCAGCTTTGCAAGCCTGCTGTAACAGCCAGGCCGTACCACCGCCGCTACCTATACGATGCCCTTCTGGGTCGCAGGTACAAAAGAACTCATCGGCAGAAAGGCCTGTGATATGATGAAATACTGTTGTGCCATCATCATCTTTTCTAACCAGATTAGGTGGCAGGGATAGAAGTTTTTTCATTTCCTTTCGCTATTTGCCTGCAAAAATACAAAAAAACAACAAGAAAAGCCTCTGTTATGAAAAAAATATTGTAATTTTGCCGACAATTAACAGCAAACCAAACAGCAACCTAAGAAATGAAACCGAGCATACTGACCAAAGACGGTATCAACTTTCTGGTACCATTCATTCTTATCACATCATGCTTTGCCCTTTGGGGATTTGCCAATGACATGACCGGCCCTATAGTCAAGGCATTCTCAAAGATTTTCCGCATGAGCGTCACCGAGGGCGCCTTAGTACAAGTTGCCTTCTACCTAGGCTACTTCGCAATGGCTTTCCCTGCCGCCATGTTCATTCAGCGTTATTCGTTCAAAGTGGGTGTGCTGGTGGGACTGTCGCTCTTCGCCATAGGCTCATTTATGTTTTTTCCTGCCAAGATGACAGGCATGTACTATCCATTCCTGCTGGCCTACTTTATCTTGACTTGCGGTTTGTCGTTTCTGGAGACATCATGTAATCCTTATATCTACTGTATGGGCAGCGAAGAGACTGCCACCCAACGACTCAATCTGGCGCAAGCTTTCAATCCTATCGGGGCATTGATGGGTATGTACATAGCTATGCAGTTCGTACAAGCCAAGATGAGTCCGATGACTACAGAGCAACGCATGAGCTTGTCGGACCTGCAATTTGATAATCTGAAAGACAACGATCTCAGTGTACTGATTGGTCCCTATCTAGGTCTTGGTGCCGCCTGTTTGATATTATTAGTGCTTATCAGAATCCATAAGATGCCGAAGGCCGGCGAGACAAAAGCCAACAAGAGCATTGCCTCCGCTTTTAGGGAACTGTTGAGGATAGAGAACTATCGCGAGGGTATCATTGCCCAGTTCTTTTATGTTGGTGCCCAGGTGACTTGCTGGACCTTTATCATACAATATGGAACGCGAGTTTTCATGGAAGAGGGAATGGATGAGAAAAGCGCAGAGATTCTCTCGCAGAAATATAATATCATTGCTATGATATTCTTCACCGTAAGCAGGTTCATCTGCACATGGTTCCTGAAATACATCCCTGCAGGGCGTCTACTGTCACTCCTTGCCATTGTTGCAATTGCTTTGGTATCAGGCGTCATCCTATTTACCGGCCGCGACGGTCTCTATTGTCTGGTGGGCATATCGGCCTGTATGTCGTTGATGTTCCCGACCATCTATGGAATAGCTCTACGCAGCGTAGGCGACAATGTCAAGTTTGCTGGCGCAGGTCTCATCATGGCTATCCTTGGCGGTTCAGTATTCCCGCCACTTCAGGCTCTGATTATAGACTCTGACATCACACTGTTCGGTGTCTCTTCCACCAACCTGTCATTTATCGTCCCCTTCATCTGTTTTATTGTGATAGCCATTTACGGCCACAGGGCTTACATCAGGCATTATATCTTGCCACCAGACTCAGAACGGCATGTATAAAACAAGAGATGGGAGACCTCAAAAAAGTCTCCCATCTCTTTCTTTCTGATAACAAGTCAGATATTCGCTTCCTGAAAATCAAGGTCAGCCTCTACGACGAAGCGTACCTCATCAGCTTGCAATTTCGGCATACCTTCAGCCACAGCCTGACGACACAGATAGTCTGACACCTCATCGATATCCACATCTACCTCGTCATCATTAGACTCCAAAATACCACTCTCATAGAAATAGGTGGCAATGGTGTCTATAATCCATTCCAGCTGGGCATCGCTATACAGTTCCTTCAGGTCAGTAGGCAACTGCTCACGGATAAAGGCTATCTCGCGGCGGGTTTCCTCCATATCCTGCAGCAACTCCTCGTCAATACTTGCCATCTTAGAGTAATGCTTCTATTTTCTCTTCGAATTTTGCCTTCGACTGAGCGCCGACCAGTTTGTCGACCTGCGCTCCACCTTTAAAGAACAGGATAGTAGGAATATTACGAATACCGAACTCGGCAGCCAGTTCCTCATTTTCCTCTACATCGCACTTTCCTACGATGATCTTTCCATCGTATTTCTCTGCCAGTTCAGACAGGATGGGTGACACCATGCGGCAAGGACCACACCATGTAGCCCAGAAATCCAACACCAAAGGCAGTTCTCCATTTTTCAGGGCCTCAAAGTTCTCGTTTGTGATCTGTACTTCCATAACTCTATTAATTTAAATGATACATAAATGATTCTCTCAATACACTAACAGCAAATGCCATGCCAAGATGGGCAGCTAATTAATCTTATAGTCCAATGCGGGTTTCGAGTCAATAAAATCGATGAGCTGGTGCTTCACGTCAACCATTTTAGTTTTCGAATGCAACAGTACATGATGCTTACCCAAAGAGTCATGCAACCGGAAGAACAATTGTGTCTTTCCAGGATGCTCCGCAATAATCTCATCCAGTTCTTCGACCACCTTGTCATCTATTTGATCGGTAATTACCGTGATGGTGATATGATCAATTGCCTTCTCCTTAACCGACTGCAACAATTCCACATTGACGACCTTCAGTTCTTTAACGTCGGAATTATAGAAACGTGACTTCATCTTACCTGTGATATAAACTGCGGCTCCTACAAAGAACTTTCCGTTGAGGTTGAACCAGTCATCACCAAAGAGAGCGAGTTCACCCGACCCGTTAAAATCCTCAAGGGTTACCAACCCCCAAGGTTTATTGTCTCTGCCTGTCTTAGTTTGAACAGCAGTAACAATACCTCCCAACGTAATGTCTTCACGGTCCTTCAATGCAGCCCCTCTATCAGCCAATTCTTCACAACGAGCATTACAAAGATTATCAAGAATGATACGGAACTCATCAAGCGGATGGGCTGACAGATAAATACCCACCAGGTCACGCTCCTTGTTCAGACGTTCTATATCACTCCAACGCACATCTGTCTTAGGCACTGGCGGCGTAGCAATCTCCACATCGTCGAAGCCACCAAATAACGAGTTGACAGCCTGCTGTTTTTCCAATTGATAAGTCTGGCCATAGCGCACCAACGTATCGAGGAAAGCCTCACCTTTATTGTTCTCGGCAAAGAAAGCCTCACGGCGTATGCCAAAGCTATCGAAGCCGCCGCTGAGTGCCAACGACTCATAAGCCTTACGGTTGACGCTGGAGAATGGCACACGCTGTGCAAAGTCATAGATATCCTTATAGGGACCGTTCTTCTCGCGCTCATCAATAATTGCCTGAGCAGCACTGTCGCCCAAACCCTTAATTGCCGCCAAGCCAAAACGTATCTCACCTTTCTTGTTCACACCAAACTTCTGGTACGACTCATTCACATCAGGACCAAGCGTGGCAATACCCATTGCCTTACATTCGTCCATCAGCTTGGTAATTTCCGTTATCTGGTCACGTCGACGACTCATGATGGCTGCCATGAACTCGGCAGGATAGTTTGCCTTCATATAAGCCGTTTGGTAAGCCACCCATGAATAGCAGGCAGCATGCGACTTATTAAACGCATAAGATGCAAATGCTTCCCAGTCGGCCCATATTTTCTCCAACACCTTCGGGTCATGTCCGTTCTTCTTACCGCCCTCAATGAACTTCGGCTTCATCGCATCTACGATATCCTTTTTCTTCTTACCCATGGCCTTACGCAGGGCATCGCTCTCACCTCGGGTGAAATCAGCCAACAGACGCGACAGGAGCATCACCTGCTCTTGATAAACCGTAATGCCATAAGTATCCTTTAGATATTTCTCCATGATGGGGATATCATAGGTAATAGGCTCCTCACCATGCTTACGGCGAATGAACTGCGGAATATAACTCATGGGGCCTGGACGATACAAGGCGTTCATGGCGATGAGATCCTCGAAGACGGTAGGTTTCAGTTCTCGCAGATATTTCTGCATACCTGCCGACTCAAACTGGAAGGTTCCGACGGTACGTCCCTGTTGATAGAGCTCATAAGTCTTGGGATCATCAATAGGTATGGTGTCAAGGTCTACATCTATACCCAACGTCTGTTTGATATTTGCACAGGCCTCCTTCAACTCCGAAAGTGTCTTCAATCCCAGGAAGTCCATCTTAATCAGTCCCGTCGACTCAATGACATGTCCGTCATACTGAGTGCAGTTGGTCTTTGTATCCTTAAAGTCAGGGTCATCGGCAGTTGACACAGGAACCCAGTCACTGATAGGATCACGACAGATGATAAAGCCACAGGCATGAATGCCAGTACCACGAACGGTACCTTCAAGCATCTTAGCATATTTGATGGTATTAGCCAGGGCAGGATCAGGAGAAGCCTCTGCCTCACGCAATTCCGGCACTGCCTTGATGGCATTGGCCAGATTCATCTTCGGCGTCTTACCGTCAACATCTGGCAGACGGTCGGGGATGGCTTTACATAAGGCGTTGCTGATAGCCAATGGCACCTTCTCTACACGGGCCACATCCTTAATAGAGTTCTTCGTGGCCATAGAAGCATAAGTAATGATATGGGCACAGTTCTCATGTCCATATTTATCTTCTACCCATTTCAGCACCTTACCACGTCCGTCATCATCGAAGTCAGTATCGATATCAGGCAACGATATACGGTCGGGATTCAGGAAACGCTCAAACAGCAAATCATACTTCAGCGGGTCAATCTTCGTAATTCCCAGACAATAGGCCACCACACTACCAGCTGCGGAGCCACGTCCTGGCCCCACCATGACATCCAGTTCATCACGTGCCGAGTTGATAAAGTCCTGCACGATGAGGAAGTAACCCGGGAAGCCCATCGTCTTCATGATGTGTAGTTCAAACCGGATACGGTCCTCCACATCCTGCGGCAATGGCTCGCCATAACGGCGATAAGCGCCTTCATACGCCAGTTTAGCCAGATAATCAGCCTCGAACTTGATGCGGTAAATCTTATCGTAGCCACCCAGCTTCTTAATCTTCTTCTCCCCTTCCTCTGGTGCCAACTGGTTCTCGCCATTCTCATCACTGGTAAACTCCTTATACAGGTCATCCTCCGTGAACTTCTTCCGCCACTCGTCTTCCGTACCAAACGACTCCGGAATGGGGAAGAACGGCATGATGGGGTCATGGTCCAAGCTGTAGATCTCTACCTTATCAAGAATCTCCAACGTGTTCGACAAAGCCTCAGGAACATCACTGAATATCTCATTCATCTCTGCCTGAGTCTTAAACCACTCCTGCTTAGAGTAGAGCATACGAGTAGGATCATCCAGGTCCTTACCCGTTGAAAGACAAAGCAAATGATCATGAGCCTCGGCATTTTCTTTATCCACGAAATGCACGTCATTGGTACAAACGAGCTTGATTCCATACTCACGTGCCAATTCTATGAGCACCCTATTGGCCTGCTGCTGCAGAGGAAACGTCTCACGATTGGCACGAACTGACGGGTCCTTCACCTCATGGCGCTGCAGTTCCAGATAGTAGTCATCACCAAACACACGATGATACCATTCTATAGCCTCACGAGCCCCAGCCATATTACCATCCAGGATCTTCTTAGGCACCTCACCAGCAATACAGGCAGAGCAAACAATCAGTCCTTCATGATATTTCTCCAAGTCTTCACGGTCGGTACGGGGACGCATATAATAGCCATCGACCCATGAGTTCGACACTAACTTAATCAGGTTCTTATAACCCTGATAGTTCTTTGCCAGCACAATGAGGTGATAGCCGCTTTGGTCCTCCTTGCCTCGTCGCAACGTCTTAGAACCATTTCGCGACACATACATCTCGCAGCCAAAAATCGGCTTAAAGGGTTCCAGACCCTCTTTCTTCCGGTCTTTGTTGACACCATTCACGATGTCATGAAACTCTTTGATGCCGAACATGTCGCCATGGTCGGTAATGGCCATGCCGCGCATGCCGTCCTTGATGGCCTTGTCTACTAGATTCTTAATCTTTGACTGTCCATCAAGTATAGAATAATATGTATGTACGTGTAAATGTATGAAATCTTCCATTCCTCTCTCGCAGATTGCTATTCTTTTTCTCTTACGAATAATTTTTCTGCAAAGTTAATCATTTTTCCTTAAACAAACAAGACGGATGCAGGAAAAATATTCTGCATCCGTCTGAACACTTTATTCAGTAGACTGACCTTATGGTCTACATGAACCTTTAATCATCTGATGACCACCTTCGTTCCTTCAATGATATAGACACCACGAGGCAAGGTCTTGCGAATCTGAGCCACAGGCATTCTGCGAGCTACCAGACGGCCCTGAAGCGTGTAAACATCCACTTCCGACTTGCCAGCAAGGATGGTGGCAATGCCAGACGTAATATCTGCAGTGTAAACCACATCATGAGCAGGCATAGTTACATAGGTAGCATCGCTTACCCAGCCATTGAAGGTCCAGCCGTCCTCACTATAAGTACGCAGCTGGATGGGAGCCTCGTATGCCAAGCTATCACGCTGCCATTCCTTGCCATGTACCATATAGATAACAGCATAGACATTACGATCCCACTGGGCGGTGAATGTCATATCCTTTGCAGGAACTGTGGCAGGAACAGCTGGATCCCAGCCTTTGAACGTGAAGCCTACCTTCTCCGGGGCGGCAGGAGCCGTCAAATCAGTACCATAATCCTGAGTCTTCACGACATCCTCAGCACCATTGTCGAAGACAAACGTCATCTTGTACTGGTTAATCGAGAACTGAGCTGTGAATGTCAGGTCGTTAGCAGGCATCGTCACAGGCACCTCTGGAGTCCAACCAATAAAGGTATAACCTTCCTTTGTCGGATCTGTCGGTTTCTCGATGGGAGCACCGTAAGCAACATCCTTCACCGTTGACTGACCTTCGACAATCCATGTCACCTTATAGATATTACGTTCCCACTGAGCAGTGAACGTCATATCAGATGCAGGTACCGTTGCAGGTACAGCAGGATTCCAACCCTTGAACGTGAAGCCAACCTTCTCCGGGTCGGCAGGAGCCGTCAAATCAGTACCATAATCCTGAGTCTTCACGACATCCTCAGCACCATTGTCGAAGACAAACGTCATCTTGTACTGGTTAATCGAGAACTGAGCTGTGAATGTCAGGTCGTTAGCAGGCATGGAATCAGGTATCTCTGGTGTCCAACCGGTAAAAGTATAACCTTCCTTCGTCGGGTCTGTCGGTTTCTCTATAGGAGTTCCATAGACCACTTCCTTCACCGTTGACTGACCTTCAACAATCCATGTCACCTTATAGGTATTGGGCTGCCATTGGGCAGTGAATGTCATGTCAGATGCAGGAATGCTGTCAGGCACTTCAGGATTCCAGCCCAAGAAGGTGCATCCAGTCTTTGTAGGATTCTCTGGAGCTGTCAGCGGTGTCATATACTCCTGAGTGATAACCACATCCTCCTCACCATTACCGAGTACGAAGGTCATCGCATACGAGTTGATAGCGAAACGTGCAGTATATCTCAAATCCTGTGCCGGCATCGTCTCTGCCACCTCAGGTGACCAACCCAGGAAGGTATAGCCAACCTTTACAGGATCAGCAGGCTTCTTGATGCTGTCTTCATAAGCATAATCAACCTCGGTGCTCACGCCCTCAATAATCCACGTCACCTTATAATGGTTACGTGACCACTGAGCAGTAAACGTCTGGTCTGATGCTGGCATCTGCTCTGGAACGGCAGGATCCCATCCAGTGAATGTGAATCCTTCCTTCTCAGGATCAGCAGGCTTAATGATAAAGGATTCGAACGGAACCACAGACTCGGTGCTCACCGTATCGACCACCCACGTCAGCTTGTAGCTGTTACGCTGCCACTGAGCGGTAAATGTCAGGTCAGATGCGGGAGTCTTCTCAGGCACCTCAGGACTCCAGCCTGTGAAAGTAAAGCCTTCCTTCTCTGGATCTGTCGGTTTGTTAATATCAGCCTCATAGTCATACTCAACTACAGTGGCCTCACCATCAACAATCCACGTCACTTTGTAGGTGTTACGCTGCCATTTAGCAGTGAACGTCTGGTCTGCAGCTGGCATCTTCTCAGGAACGGTAGGATCCCATCCTGTGAAAGTAAAGCCTTCCTTCGCGGGGTCTTCCGGCAGGGTGATATAAGAATCGTATGCCACAGTCGACTCGGTGCTAACGCCGTCAACGACCCAAGTCAACTTGTAGTTGTTGCGCTCCCAAATGGCGGTGAATGTCATGTCAGTAGCAGGAACCTTTTCTGGCAAAGCAGGATTCCAACCTTTGAAGGTAAAGCCTTCCTTCTTCACGTCATCAGGTTCCGTCAACGCTGTGTTATAGAGCTGTGGTATGACGACATCATTCGAACCATTATCCAGCACGAATGTCATGTTATAGGACTTCGGTGCGAAAGTAGCCGTCAATGTCGAGTCTTGAGTAGGAGCAAAGACATAAGGATTCACTGCAGTTTCGTTAGACCAGCTAACGAACTGATATCCCTCATTGGGCTTTGCTGTCAGCGTAACAAATGTACCTTTGGCATACTTACCGCCACCAATCACAGTACCCTTCTCTTCATCGGCCGAAGACACTGTGATAGTGTAAACAGGTGTCAATTCGTCCCAGAAGTAAACGTCGTGCGCAGGTACTGTGGTATACAACTCAGCCTGATCACACTTCCAACCATTGAAGATGTCATCATTCTGAGGAACATAATTCCAAAGACTGATGAGCTGTCCATAGTTCAGCGAGTCGCGATGTTCTTCTTTACCATTAATTACATATACAATGGCATAAGTATTGACACCAAACATGGCCGTGTAGATCACATCCTCTGCTGGCATACGCTCTGGCACGACAGGTGTCCAGCCCTTGAAGGTATAACCTTCCTTTTCAGGATCTGCCGGCTGGGCAATAGGTGTATCATACAGCAGAGTTGAGCTCTTGCTTTGTCCGTCAACAACCCACGTCACGGTATAGCTATTGCGTTCCCACTGGGCAGTAAACGTCATGTTTGTAGCAGGGATATTTTCTGGAATCTCCATATCCCATCCAGCAAACGTGAAGCCTTCCTTCTCCGGGTCGGCAGGAGCCGTCAATACAGAGTTATAGTCCTGCTTGATAACGAGATTTTCTTCACCGTTGTCAAGGACGAACGTCATCGCATACTGATTGATTGCATACTGAGCTGTATAGGTAGCATCCTGAGCAGGCATGGTCTCAGGTACTTCAGGCGACCATCCGGCAAAACTATAACCAGTCTTTGCAGGAACTGCTGGGATGTTGAGAACATCCTCATAGGCATAGTCCACCTCGGTGCTCTCACCTTCAATCACCCACGTCACTTTATAGTGGTTACGCTCCCACTGTGCCGTGAAGATCATATCCTGTCCTGGTACCGTCTCTGGCACTTCAGGTTCCCATCCTAAGAAAGTAAAACCCTTCTTTCGGAAGTTTGCCGGCGCAGCCAGAGGTGTGTTATACTCAAGGTCTGCCAACACCTCATTTTCCTGACCATTATCCTTCACGAATGTCATGGTGTACTTTCCAATAGCAAACGTAGCAGTCAATTCTGCATTACCCGTTGGAACATATACATAGGGGTTGTCAGTTGATCCGTCAGACCATTTGACGAATACGTGACCCTCAACAGGTTTTGCGGTCAGCGTCACAGGAACGCCCTCAACACATACACCGCCACCTTTCACTGTTCCCATTTCGGGGTTAGCCGAATTCACTTCAACAGTACAATAGATTACAGCTTTGTCAACGTTAAAGACACGAGGGGTAGATGGCATGCCGATAACGGCATCAGGTGTGAAAGCGAAACTCTCGTCGGTCACCTCTGCCACTTTTCCCGTCGCCTTGTCATATAACTTGAAGATAACAAATTCTCCTTCTTTCACATTGCTGTAAACACGCAGATAACCGTACTTCAATGGCTGCCCGCTGGCGTCTTGAGTATCAACAAACTCACCCACGCCACGACACTCATCGTTTACGATAGCACCCACCTCGTATTTATCAGCTGGACTTTCAACAAGCTGACTATTGTTTTTCAACACGAAGTAGACTGTCATATCGTATTGGTACTGGCGGTAATCAAAAGTGAAGTGCGTCTGGGCACTGAGGGCCGGAGCCCACAGTGCCATAATCAGACATACCAGTATTTTTTCAATGAACTTTGTCATGGTCGGAATCGTTTATTTATTAACTTTCAAAATCTTCTTGTAGTACGACTTGCCATTAGCCTGCACAGTGGCGATATAGACACCAGCCGGCAACTGACCTGTAGTAACAGTGGCGCTCTTTCCCAGGTTAGAGAGTGACAGCACGTTCTTACCACTCATATTAGTCAGAGTGAGGTTGCTGATCTCATGACCGCCAGCAGAAACGATGATATAATCGCGAGCCACGGCAGGTGTCACAGTCAGTTTGTCGTACATCTTCTCAATACCTGTTACCTGACCACCGATAGTCAGTGTCGACGGCATGCTCCATGTGCCGACATTGTCAGCCTGGAAGCCCATCTGCTCTGTCAGGTCATAGCAGTTACCTGTAGCGGTCTGAATGGCCACGAAGGTGATCTCGTCGCCAGGTTGTCCGTAGATGCTCATCAGCAGTCGGTCATCCTTCCAGATGCCCACGCCACGGCACTCGGTACCAGCGAATGCGCCAACCACATACTCATCGGCATTTACCTTCACACCACCGTCATAGAGGTGAGCCGTCAACGGCATCACATCAGGATAAGCGTACTTGGCGGGAGCCCACGGGCTGTTCATCAGGTAGTTGAACTTACCCACACGACTTGCAGCATTAGATACAATCGTGGTATTGAACAGCAGCTCGCCCTTCACCGATGACTTGTAGAGATAACCCTGACCAGGCTTCATGCCCTCGAGGGTACCCTTCCACTGGCCATCCACATACTCTGCGAAGCCATCCTGACCCAGCACATAGTCGCCTTCCTGAGCACCGAAGAACTCAAATACCTCGTCGATGGTCATCACCTGGTTGACAGGATAGCCAATCCAGTTCCAACCAATCTCTACAGGTACAGTGCTTGTCGTAGCGTTGAACTCAAAGCCCTGCAGGCTGTTAACTGTCTGAGCAGAAACCTTCACCTTATAAGCCTCGGTAGGCAGCAGTTCAGTAAGGTTACCCACCAGACCGGCCACAGGATCATTGATCAACTCCTGAGTCTGACTCATGATACGCTCAGCATTCTCCTTGAACGCATTGGCAGCCACGGGCTCTTCCAGATTGTGTGAGATCCACGACCAACCCTCTGGCATCTGATAACCAACGGTTGTACGCTTCAACGTATAAGTGAATGTCTTCACCTCACTATCGAGCAGGTCATGACCCTTAGCAATAGCCTTGATTGTGATGTCATTAGCAATCGTGATAGGAGCCTCGTCATCATACTTGATAGACAGATCTGTAGGTTCAGAGCCATCGAGTGTATAATAAATGACTGCGCTCTCTGTCTCACTGCTCAGATGAATCTGAGTGCCGCGATAGACTTCTGTGCCAGAGACACGTGAGGCCTTCGGAGCAATCGTTATCAGTCGAGCCTCATCCTTCACATTGACAGTCAGACGACCTTCCACATCGTCCACACCCTCAACCTTGAAGGTCAGGACAGTCTGACCAGGCATCTCACCAGTAATCACGATCTCTGCCTCACCATTTTCATCAAGTGTCATTTCGTTGACAGTTGTCTTGGCAATAGCAGCAGAGAGCGACTTCACAGTGAGTTTCTTACCCTTTGAGGCGTCAGCAGGCAATGCAGCCACCTTCAGCGTACGCTGACCACCGAATGCCACGTTCACCTCATTGTCAGAAGTAGAGATGCTACGTACCTTCTTCACGACCTCGAAGTCCTGAGAGAAGTTATCCTGCATCGTCACGCCGGCATAGCTCTTCACCAAGCTCTTGACAGAGATGGTTACCTCGTCGGTAGGAAGCAGTTCCTTGTCATCAAGTAGTGCGAAGCGAACCTTCGAAGCGTAGGTCTGCTCACTATCCTCGCTGACATTCTCCTCATTGACGAGTTCGATCTTACCTTCAACCTTCTCACCGTTGCATGTTACTTCGATGTTATCGGTATTCAGTGTCTCGATATCCATGAACTTGTCGAACTCAATCTCCACGCCATCCTTCGAAGCACTGGCCTTCAGCACCTGAGGCTGCATCAGCTGAATAATGGCAATGTTCACGTCGAGCTGTGGCGGAGGCACGGGCAGCCATTCTGAGTAGACGGTCTGATAACCTTCCTTCTCGAACTTCACCTGCCATAATCCCTGAGGAACATCCCAGCGATACATACCATTCTCATCAGTGAACAGCGGGTTCTCCTGAGCATACTCCTCAGCATTCCAGAGCACGATATTCTCATGCAGGTCGCCATACTGGTCTTCCACCGTCTCCTTATAATAGATAGTAGCGGTGACACCCTGTACACGGTTGGTGCTTACAGCCTCGTAGACATAGCCTGACGGGTCGATAGGCACATCGCAGTTCGGTCCAGGATAGATAACCAAGTACTCATAACCTCCAATCCAGTATCTTACACGTACATTGACTGGTACAATACCATCATACATATTACCGAACTCGCCATAGGCAATCCAGCAACCCTTATTAGCGTTGTAGACGGCCTCCAACGGATTCCACACACCATCACCAGTCTTCACTTCCAGAATCACTTTGGTAATGATTGAAGCATCATTATTGTTGAAGCGGATAGCGAAGGTGAACGAACGGTTATATATATAATAGGTATAACGCAGAGGCACTACCGACGGCGTAAGGAAGTTGAACAGCAACTCGTAGTTCTTACCCTGCCACCAGTTCTCTTCTGGGTTAGTATAGTACATGGTCACGCCTTCCACCTGGATAGCATCCTCATCGTACTTCACCTGCTGGGTCTCAGAAACCATCTCTGCACCCTGCTGAGTGGTCACCACTGCATACACATTGTGTACTGACGGACTCTCAGGATTATCCAGTTCGACGGTCGTTGCCCAAGAACCGTTAGCCAGAGCCACGGTCTGTCCCAGCATCACGTCATCAACATAAACCTTTACGGTTGCCTTGCTCATAGCTGTTCCGCTCACAGGCACCTTTGTGCTGGCCACCACTGCAGGCACGGTCAGCGACAAGTTCTTCACCGTGAAGCTGGCATTACCAATAGGCTGAGTGATGGTGCGTCCATCGAATGTGAACTGCACAGCTGCAGCTGCACTATATTCACCACCTGCCAGAGGAATGAAGCAGAAGCGTATGCGCTCGTCATAACTATCCAGAGGAATAGTAACCACATGGTCGGCATAGGTATAGCCAATTGTAGCGTTGCCATACATCACTGAATTATCCACAAATGAGCTCTGCTCAGGCAGACCGACAATCAGTTTCACATCGCTGATACCGCTTACATACTTCGACTTGAAGTCGAGATGAGCGCTCACCGTGAGATACTGACCAGCGGTAATCTGGTTCTTGTTCACAGAGAACGAAGTGTTGTCAGAGGTGTAATACAACTTGGTCTCGTCGAGATAAGGAATAATCTGATTAGCGACATTGGTCATCTTACCACTCTTAACAGCCACATTGTTCTTCATGTAGTCAACACCCTGACGCAGGCCAGACTCCGTGAATTGACCAATGGTATAGATACTGTTGAAGAATTGGCTACCAGCCATCGTCACCAGCGTGTAGTTACCATCTTTCAGATCACTGATAGTAAGAGATTTCTCACTATAGTCATACTTCTTAACCAGACGTCCATTGCTGTCATAAAGAATACCTACTACTGTCGGGTTGTCGGTTCTGATGTACGTAGCCTTGATGCCACCAAGCTGCTTGATAGCAACAGTCACATCGGCACGGTCGTTGGCACCTACAGTGCCCACCACCTCTACAGGCATGAACTTTTCGTTCTTACTGGTAGCCACGACACGCAGTTGGGTGCCCTGAGCGTGAGAGTCCATGAGCACAATCTGCGGGAACTGCAGATTCATCTCAGTATACTGCTCACCAGTAGCCTCATTATAGACAGCGAACGTTACATTAGACATGTCGTCGTACGAGTTCTTCGTATTACCATCAACGTCGGTATAGGTGACGTTCAGGTAGATCATCGTACCGTTGATGTCCTTCAAATCAAAGGTAGGCACCTCCACGAGCGGTGTCGGCATTGCCAGACTCTGGCTCACGAAGTTGGTCTTCGAAGCAGTAACCTCGGTGGGAGCAGCAAATACCTTCTGACTCCACTGGCCCTGTTCATTGGTCTTGGTAGTGAATGCCTGTGAGTAGAGTCCGTTGAGCATCTGACTGACAGAAATCGTAGCTCCAGCCAATGGCTGTTCAGTCTTGACATTACGTACCAGACCACCAATGGTCAGTTGCGGGATCTCCTCAAGGGTGATGTTCACGACATTGTCAGCCGCATCTCTCACCTCATAGAGAGAATCGGGAACCATGAGATACTTCATGGCCAGCTCCTGCGACAGCTGAACGCTCACCTTGACCATTGTACCTCTCAACTGGTTGGCCAGTTCTGTACCACGAGTCATGAATACGCCCTTGTCGCTAGACCATATAACAGTGGCCTTCTCTGTGACATCAGCTCCTTCTGGTGTCAGCACCTTAGCCAGCACCTTACGTGGAACCAGCAGGTTCTCGAACGTCACGCTCTTGTCCTTATCAACAATCTCTACATTGTCTATCTCACCCAGCACAAAGTCTTGAGCATTCTTCAGATAAACGTTGTAGCTAGTGTTCTGAAGCAGGTTGTAGAACGTATAGACCACACGGTCAGTAATCACATAACGCATGCGCTGTCCGTTCTTCAGGTTCAGCAGCTCTATATACATATCTTTATATAAAGGAGCCTCTTCCTCGGGCAGACCCACCGTCAGCGACTTCACTTCTTCCTGGAAAGGCAGAATCGTGAAGTCCTTCCACACATCAGCAGCCTGATAGAGAGACACCGACTTAGAAGGCACATAGACCGTCACCATATCGGGGTTAACACCATCGAATGCCGTTGGGTCAACAACGGGTGGAACCACAGCATGACAGCCGATTGTCGAGAGTGCTGTGCAGTTATAGAACGCACACCACTCTATACTCTCCAGTGAAGCAGGCAGCATGATGGTCTCCAGAGTGCCGTTTCCTTCAAATTGCCAAGAAGGAATGAAGGTAGCGTTAGTGCGACTGAAGTCCAAAGTGGTACAACTGCGAGACTCATTAGCGATATACCAGTCCCAGTCTTCCACCATTCCAGCCACTGTAATAGACTTAACGCCCTCGTAGTTACCCTGCGTCACTTCCCAGAAGGCACTCCACAGGTCGCCAGGATTAAAGTCATCGATAATGACCTCACCCGTTTCCTCGTTGAAATAGTTCTTTCTGGGGTTACCAGGATTCTGCGGATTGTACTCATAGACAGCCGTCAGCGTGATAGCCTGTGAAGGCATGGTGAACTTATAAGACTGGTCAAAAGATATCCACTGTTCCTCAGAGTTCTTCCATCCCTTGAAGTCAAAGCCATAACGGTTGTATGCAATGACGGTATAGATTTTTCCTTCCTCACACTTGGTCTTTTCGGCCCAGTTGAACGAGCCGGCACCCTTAGGTTGTGATTCCAGTGTCACCCAATACCTTTCTCCTACAGCCTGTGGATTTTCCGGGCTCATCGGATCATAGTGACATACTGCTGTCAGGGTCACGTCATTCTCTGGCATGGTGAACTCAATTCCATAGCCTTCAGAAGGCACCTGTTCATTGTTCATCAGCCAGTAGTCGAGCACGAAGTTGTCCTGCACATAGGCATAGACCCAAATGCGACTACCTGCCAGAATCTGACTCTTGTTACTATAGTTGAAACCCGCCACACCTTGAGGCGACGACTTCAGCGTCAGCTCATAGGTACCCAGGTCAGGCCCAGGTATGCTGTCGGCCGAGCCAGCTTGCGCAAAGAGCGCAAGTTGGCAGAGCCACAACACGAATATACTTAATAACCTATTCATAATGACATTGTTTTTTATGTCCTAGAATACATTTTCCTTACTTCACAACGACCTTCTTGCCGTTCTTCAAGTAGAGACCCTTCTTCGGCTGCTCAATCTGCATACCGTTGAGGTTGTAATACTTCTCATTATCAGAATTGCCATTGGCAATGGTCTGGATACCAGTGAGCTGACCACCAGCGAAGCGAACCACGAAGCGGTCCTCGGTATCGCCCTCATTAGCCTCGAAGGTATAACCCTCAGAGCCGTCGAGACGAATCTCCTTGCCAGTGAGCAGGTCAACCAGCACTACCTCGGCATCAACCTTCGTGTTGAGTGCGATGGTATAGGTACCCTGCTTGCCGAAGTGTACACCCAGCTTCACCTCACCGTTAGCCATCGGACGCTCATTGATAGCATACTTAGCATCAGCTACAGAGTAGATCTGAGCCACCTCGTCGCTCAAGCTCATGAACTTCGAAGCATCCTTATCCTGCTCGTAGCCAGCCTTAGCCTCTTCGTTGAGCACGATACGTGTACGGTCGGTAGTCTCTCCATCACTGATGGTGATGTTGAACACATAGCGATCGGCAGCCTTCACGGCACTACGTGCACCAGCCACGAGGTCGTAGTTCACCTGGTCGCGGCGAGCCTGACGGCCCTCCTCGATGAATACGATAGAACTCTCGTTGACAGGACGCTGTACGAAGAATGCCTCACCAGGATTCAGCACATAGATATCATCCAGAGGCGAGTAAGCCTCGTAGTTCTGAGATCCCTGGTTCCAAACGGTGATAGGAGCATTGGTCTGCATACCCTGAATGTTATAGTAGCAAGGATATGGGTTACCAATGAGGTTCCAGTTCTGGTTATGAGCGAACTCACTTGCGAACTGCTTCAGTGGCACCTCTACGTCGTCACTAGCAAAGATATTGTTCTTGTTGGTGGTCTGCATGGCCTTGAAGAAGAATCCGTTGTATTCACGATAAGCCTCATCATAGTCCATTGCGGTGCTCTGGAGGATGTAACCCTCACCAGCATGCAGCACGCTGTCGGCAGTCATGTTCACCCAAGTCTCGTTCATATTGCCAGCGGCACGAGCAGCTGCATCATACTTACGGATAACGAACGGTGTGTTCTCGAAGTTCAGTCCAATCTCAGAAACCTGAGCATCGAACGGCAGTGAGAAGAATGTCCATCTGTCGCGACGTACCCAGTAGTCAACAGTCACGTTGTCGGCACGCATGTTTTCTGCATAGTTCAGCAGCGAACCGTTGCCAGAGTAGTCACTGTAGCCCCAATAGTAGCGCTGGTTCAGTTCTACGTTCGGATCATAAACGATGGTGAACTGTCCGAGTGATACCGTATTGTTCTTATCAGAATTTACTATGACAGCACCGTAAGTGTAATCATAGTTTCCACCCAGGTTATACTGACCGATACGCATATCGGGCTTGTACTGAACAGAGTCGTTAATCTGAGTCTCAGGCCATGTTACCTGGAAGTTAGTAATAGCGTGGTACTTCTCAGGCAGCTCGTCGATGCCCTGAATGTTCCAGTTATTCCATAATTCGTTGTTCTGGTAAGCCTGAACAGAGACTGCAGGCACATAGAGGTTGTAACCCCAACTCCATGTAGCTCTGTCGGTTCCATAAGGAGGAACAGCAGCATGGAGCGTCAAAGACTGCAGGTTATAGCAGCCATCGAATGCGCCATATCCCATAAACAACAGCGTAGCGGGCAGTTCCACCTTCTGCAGGTTGTCGCGATACTCAAAGATCCAGTTAGGCATCTTCTCCAGGTTCGTACCAGCCAAGTCGAGCAGTCTCAGGTTATACAGGTTACTGATGAAGTAGAGGTCATCTTCGTTCATCGCGCCCTTCACCTTCAGACCCTGCAGGTTCCAAGGATCACCAGCTACACTATATAATGTATCGGCAAGTGTTCCAGGAATCTCGATCGTTACAGTAGCGAATACAGCATAGAGCTGGTCTAACAGGGTATACAGCCTGTTAGCGTACTCATTAGCCACTCTGGTGTTGATTTCGCGAGCCACGTAAGCAGCCTCAGCCGTAGCTACGAAAGCGGTAGCCTCAGCTACAACGTCCTCGTCCATGTTCTGACCATTAGCCAGACGCTGCTTCACAGCGTTGATTACCTCAGCCAGGTTAGCGTAAGCGTTGATATTCTCACGAACACGGATAATACAGTTGGTCAGCAACTGATAACCCTCTTCCATCTCAGCGGCATCAGTAGCATCCTTATAGGTGTCAACCAGCTGCTGCAGTTCTGTCTGCAGAGAAGTCTGCATATACATGCCGAGCAGGTCGTTAGCCTCTTTGATAACAGAAGCCAAGTCAATATCAATCACCTCACCAGGCTGTCTAGAGCTGTTCTTACCGAAGTAATAGAGCTTGAAGTCATCCATAACCGTCCAGCCGTCGGAAGTCCATTCGTTTCTCAAAGCACCAATACGCAGGTATCCATCAGGACCTACATTCACAATCACCTTGTTGGTGTAAGCACCAGGATTCAAATCAATGAGGCCCTTACCACCAACGAGAGTATTTGGCAGGTAGTAGATATTGCCATCTAATTCATACTCATAGATTCCTTCCATACCAGGATCCTCTGTTGGAGCGGCCTTCATCATGTTGGCAATACGAGCATTATACACTTTGCCATCGCCATTCATACCATAAAGGTAAGAATTAGTGTAGCGATTGTCTTCAAGCCAAGAATAGTAGTTGTTTTCATTGTAACCAACACGGTCCCAAGCATCAACAGTTATCATGTAGGTACCCTCGGGCAGTCCCTGGATATCCTGATACATATTGTAATCTGTCTCCCAGAACTCCATAGCAAGAGCAGAACGCTGAATGTCGTCGTTACCCAGATTACCAGGATTCATCCAACCCTCGTCAGTACTCTCACCCCACTCGTTCTCGAAACTCGGATTCTTGATAACAGCTGTCAGATCGATAGGATTCTTGTCAGAAGCACTTGCCCAGTCAGCAGGCAAAGCCAAAGCAGTATACAGGTTGTTCATCTGATCGATGTACTCATAAACCTGATTGTCATAGATGGTATGGTTATTAATACCATTATAGATTTCACCTGCCAGAGCGTCTGCCTGATTAATAGCATCCTGATTCTCTGATCTATTAATAGCCTCAACGAAGGTATCAACAGCACGCTGCAGTTCTACAAACAGAGCTACCGACTCCAAATAATCAGCATTCAAGTCATAAGCCTGAGTCAGGACATTGAACATAACCTGTCCATCCTGTGCATCAATAGCATTCTGGGCAGTAGTCTTCAAATTTGAAATCAACTCATAGATATCTTTACCCATAGGACGAGAAAGATCCAACTTAGCCAGTTCAGTTTCAAGGATTGGCTGTACGATTTCAGCAGTCGGGGTGCGATATGTCAACTTGAAGTTATCAAAGATACACCACCAGTCCTGATTCTTGTTCATCTTCACACCAATACGGAAGATATCACCTTCTCTTGCTATCAAACCATAGGCAGTGGTCTTATACATACCCCAGCCAAAGCACTGTGCAGCAGCACCCATTGAGTTGGGATAGAAGTTGCCATTGACTTCCTCCTGATACCAAGACTCAACCTCAACCATTTCCTTACCATAGTCGGCAGGGCTCTCAGAATAAACACTTGGGAATGAGCTCAGAGCGTTATTCATATAGAGGTATACGGGTGAAGGATAGTTAGGATTGATATCATCACCACGGGTATATCCAGGAACCTCGCAACGTACATAACCCTGAACCTGCAACTCGTACATACCAACAGGCAGATTAGTCAACTCCTGCCATACATCCCAGTTGTAGTTGTGCCAAGCCTCGAAGCAGTAGTTCATATAGCCAAGGGCATTCTCCATCAGGTCCTTATTGTTCTGTCCGAGAGGACCACGAGTCAGAGTTCTTCCAGAATAGTTGTCAATATTCCAACCTTCTGCAGAACCAGAGTCGATATTCCAATCATCATCGAATCCTGGGTTCTCTATCAGGTAGGTCACATCCTTACCATCATAAACCACACCCTTCGACTCCTCGATCATGATCTCTCTCAGATTCTTGATTGTCTCAGTAGCCATATAGATCTCCTCACGGGTCATCGTGGCTTCGAGCAACTTTGCCAGTTCGCCATTCAGATAATCGGCCAGCTCCTGAGTCGCATCCAATCCCTGGAAGTCAGGCATGGTCAGCATTTCGCGTGACTTTTCAACAAGATTCAAGAAGTTATTCATGACGTCGATGGCATCCTGCACATTATAATAGGCATTTTCCATCTCCTCCAACTCTGCTTCAGGATTATCGTAAACGCCTTGATACTCAGAAACATCAACGCGAACTTCAGCAGCCATCTCGACAGCATCTCTCAGGCGGATCTTATAACTAATATAGGTGGAAATCTCGCTGATAGCACTCTGTAGTTCACCATAGCTGCTATCAGTATTCATATAAACCTCCAGCCACCTAACAATATTGATGTCCAACTCTTTAGCATCAACCAAAAGCTCATACAACCTTTGACCAAGAGCGCCATTTTCTGCAAGTTGTGAATATTCATAATATTCTTCAGAACTAATGAAATTCTGATAAGAGTCATAGGTTACGAACCTCCAGTCAACAGCATGACCTTCCTCTGGATAAATCATATACAGGCGGTTATCACCAGTACCGTTCCATCCCAGGTATCTGCCCTCATAGTTTTCATCTCTCTGAATCAATGAAGCATTCTGCAGACGATAGAAGCCATCGCCAACAGGTATCACAAACCAAGAGTAGTTGTCCTGTGAACCATGGTCCACCCATGTTCCACCATCATAGTCAGTGAAAATATTATTCTCACCCAGATAACGGTCAGGGTGTTCTACCACATCCCAGAACTCGTAAGAACCTTCAGGAGCATCAGGCTCAGTAGCCTCTTGGAACCAAACGGGATAGCCAAACTGGGCCAGGCTGGCACGAGTACTCCACTCGTTGCCGCTGGCGAAGAATCTTTTGCCTTCGGGGTTGTAGAGATAATACCAAGAACCATCGAAACTAATCTCATCGACAAACTCCAGACCCTGTGGCTCAGGAATGTCACCCCAGACGCCCTCAGGAATCTGAACCTCTTGATCAGTAGTAATCTTGGCAGAGAAGTTAGAAACATAAACCTCATCACCATAATTACTAATGGTGAGACGAGAATTCGTCAGCTTAATAGTTCCACCAACGAAATTCTCTGTGCATCCCACATTAAGCTGGATGACGTTTGTTTTACCAGGCATAAAGACCTTGGCATTCAACGATAACATCACCACACGGATGGTTTTGTTGTCCATCCACTTGCAGCTGATGCTGGGATTAGGGTCTGCCATGGCCCCCTCGACGGCGACTGGGTCGCCATCGAGGTATAGTCCATTACTCAGCACAATATCGGTTTGCAGACCATAGATGTCGTAGCCATCAGTGGCCAGAGCAACCGTTACGGTCTTGGTGTCACCGGCGTTGATCTTAAAGCCTTCCATATAGAGCGACTGTGCCATAGCGCTCGTGAAGCCGGCAATCAACAAGAGGGTCAATAGCGACAACCTCTTAAAAATACCTTTGTGTTTCATATCGTTTAAGTTTTTAGATTATCAATAATTTACTTCACGAACATCTTACGTACCTTGCCGTCGGCAGTCTTCACAACATTCATGCCCTTACGCATCTTGTTGCTCTTCACACCGTCAACAGTGTAGTAGTCAGCATTGGCGTCGCCAGCCATGATGCCGTTGATGCCAGTAGCGTCGTTCACGCCGAGAGCATAAGCACGTGCAGCAGTATCGGTGAATTCGATGTTGCTGAGTGTTACGGTCTGGTTGCCAGTAATATCGAGCGAGAGGAGTTCACCCTCATTGCCCGTGATAGCAGCCATATTCATCGAGAAGGCCATGATACGGTAGGTGTTACCCTCCAGGTGGCTATATCTGATATTCAGACCATTAGCACGCTGGTTCAGGTTCACGCCGTTGAGCATAGCACCATCAGCCAGCGTTACATCCATCTGGAATGCCACAAACTCGGTGGTGTTGTTCAGACCAATCTTGTTAGCGTCCTGAGTGAGGTAGTTAATCTCTTGCTCCATCGACTGACTGCGGGCCAGTGCTCTATACCACTCATAGCCGTTGAGTGCGATATTCACAACGCCCACCACGTCAGAAACGGTGATGTTATAAGAGTAGTTCACATCAGCAGCACGGAACTGTCTGTAGCTAGGCTGCCAATCATCGAGTACGAGACCAACGGTAGCCACAGCGTCAGAGGTGGTCACCTCGCCGTCGAGGTTCACGTCGCCCACCAGCACTTCGCTTTCATCATAGTAGTCGTAGCCAGGAGCAGGAGCTGTGAGCAGCAGTTGTACTTCGTTGAAGAACAGGTGAGAACCAGACTCTGCCAGGACACCAAACTGCATCCAACCATCAGTTACAACCACGTTCTCGATAGTAACGATACCATTGTTAACGCTGAACTCTGGGAAGGTCTGACCAATGTAGTCGATGTCAGCATAATACTCTTCATTTCCGGTATATACATAAGCCTTAGAATCAGTGTAAGTATCTTCCTGACGCTCACCAACTGCGAACTTCACGGTATAAGTGCCTGCAGGCAGGTCTCCAATACTCTGAGCTACTTCGAAGAAATTACCCCAGTTAGAGAACATAGCGTCGGCAGGAACTTCCCAACTGTCATAGTTAACCCAACCAGTAGATACATTTGCATTTTCAACATACCAACCAGGAACGCTGAAGTCCTTATCAGAGTAACCCCACTTGTAGATGTTTGGATTCTCTACAAAGATATTCATGTTGTAAGCAGGAGTAATCTCTTCAAGCGTAGCCTCGTCGATAATAGGATCGAACAGGGTGTTGTCAGCCTTGCTCAGCTTCTTATAGATATCCTTCTTGATGCTCTGCTTCATCTCATCGACCAGCCATTCCTCCTCATCAAGAATATTCTCTGCATCCCACAGCAGGTCTTCATTATCGATACCCAGCGTACGCATGGTCTCAGCACCCTGACGGACACGCTCTTTCAGCACAGCATAACCAGTCATCGTGACTTGCGAAGGACCTTCTGTGAACATATCCTGTACCATATTCACAGCATACTTAATGTCAGAATATGCATTTGAGAGGCTACCGAGGTTGTACTGATCAAGGATTTCACCATAAGGAGCATAGTTATCGATGCACCTAATAAGATAATAGTTATAAATATAGCTCTGAGTAAACTTGGTGTCTGCATACTGCTGACGCAGAGCCAGCATAGTCTCTGCCAACGGATAGTATTCCTGATACAGTCTGCGATACTCCTTCATATAATAGGCAACATTCTCAAGATCTTTTGCTGCCTCCAAGAACTGGTCAAAATTATTGAAGTACTTGTACTCACTCTCATACCAGTTAATGACATCGTCCAGATTAGCATATTCTCCATTATTTGTAAAGTCAGCATTGGCATCACGCACCTGCTTAGCGTTCTCAAGTGCAGCGAAGAATGCCAAAACATTCTCGTTGACATCATCAGTCATATACTTCACAGTAGGATTAGCCAGCAGCACCTCGTTGAAGCCGTCAACTGCCCAGCGCAGTATGTAATTACCATCTTCCTGAGGAGTGAATGCGATGGTAGTGTTCGTAGCATCAGTTACGGCAGCCTTACTACCATTCACGTTAGGATTATTCTTAATAACCTCTTCGTATACCAAATAATCTTCATCAGCAGACAGAATCTGGAAATTCATTGTAGTTCCGCTATCTTTCCACATAGCCGACTTGAAGTTAATGGTGTACTTCTTGCCTGCCTCGAGGTAAAGCGGATAGTCTTCGTAGCCTCCATACTGGGTATAGCCCTCGCGGAAGTAGAGACCATGAGTGAAGTCACCACCTTCTGCAAAGACGAACATACGGGCACCAGAACTATACTGACTTTCAGAATTACGTTCCTCACCATTGAAGTTCACAAGATAACCTTCAGGAATTCCACCCTCCTCAGTAGCATCCCACAGATTGTCAGCCAGGATGACTTCAGCCTTAGCTTCAGGATCAAGATTAATCGGACCTACGACGAATGAGAATTCATAATTTGTATAGGCATCCTCGTCTTCCCAACCTTCAGCATAGATACTATACAGTTTGATGGTGTGCTCGCCATCAGTCATGTCTTCTACGTCACCCTGACGGGCCAGCCATACAATCGACCCATCAGCAATCACAGTGAGTTCCTCATTGTCGAGTGTAGCATGGATTTGCTCGGCGTCAACAGGCATATCGAAGTTAACATGGAACTCCATTGTGCCACCATCAACATTGAATGAAGATGCTTCTGGATAGGTGAATACAACAGAAGGAATTTTAACAACATTAGGCAACTGAGCCCAAACGCCGAAGTTATCGAAGTAATAGTCAACAGCATTCTTATCTTCATTCAGCATGAAGGCAATGCTCTTCAGACCAATACCGTCACCGTTACCACCCTTTGCCATTTCTTCGCTGACTTCAATGTCGGTAGAGAAGTGCTGCCACTCCTGAGCGAATTCAACGTTACCGAGGCAAACCCAATGCTGGTACACACTTGGCTCACCATGAGCCTGAGTGGAAGCCCAAGAGTAATCGCTAGCTGCATAGTCAAACTCAACATGCAGGATAGTACCTGCTGGCAGAGCCTTGTTCAGATTAATCCAGAACTGGCTGTCCCAGCTCTGAGCATCTCCAAAGTCTGTCTCGTCAGGTGTGCTTACCAAGATACCGCGGCTGCCGTTAAAACCAGCGCCATCAACAATGCGTGCACCAACCATTTCCTCAGAAGGCCACTCCTTAGAGATGAAGCTCTCTACGTTATCGCCAGCCAAGTTACCATTGGCAATCAAGTTGGTCCAACCCTCAGGAGCCTCGAGCTCAGGATCATCTTCAACAGGTACAGCATCACCCTCAAACTGAGCCAGGCGGAAGCGAGTGAACGACATCCACTGGTGGATAGTAGAAGCCTCACCTCTTACACCTATATATATATTAGAAGCCTCGTCCAGTTCAAATTCTACAGAAACATCGTTCCAGCCTCTTCCATACAAACCACCAGTAGCACCTTCGCCGAAGATCATCTCTTCATTGTCCTCGCCTGCAAAGACGGACATCATCACATCTGATGAAGCACGACCGCTGACGGTGAGCAGATATCTACCTGCAGGAAGTGTAATCATCTGCTGGAGACTTCCATTCCAATAGTCAGAACTCCAGTTAATGCCATCGAAGTAACGATAATCAGAGTTGCCATCACCATCGGTAAGTGGCTCATTGCTCAGAATATCAACACGTCCGCTAGTGCCATCTTCAAGGATGAACTCCCAGCCATCGGTTCCGTATTCTGCATTAGGATTCTGGATGAGTTCTGTCAGGACGTGAGAACCCTCAACACCTTCGAGCAGAGCACTCGACTCTGCCACCTGACGGCAAAGCATCAACAGACGAACGGCCATCTCCTCGGCCTGCTCAGCATTCTCGATGGTAATCAAGCCAACCTGCTTAGCAGCGGCCAACTTCTCTTCAGAAGCATAAGGATACATGATCTGGCAAGCTGCCAACTGTGCCTGAGCCTCGCCAAAGGCCAGATAAGCAGGAGCGGCAGCCACATAGGCATTGGTTGCAGCAACCAAAGCTTTGATGGCTTCCTCATAGGCAGCCTGAGAACCTTCCACTTCACTATATATATTAATTGCATTCTCAAGGTTTTCCCTTTCAATACCATCAACAACTGAATAATCCTCATTCTCCAGAGCATCAATAGCAGCTGCCAGAGCGTTCTGATATGCAGGTTCGAACTCATCGGCAGGAACCTCGCTTGACAGATAAGTCAACTGGAAGTTATCCCAAATGACCCACTGACTTGTTGACGTTCCCTTTACGCCAATGGTCAACTGACCATCCTCGAATACGGTGAACTCGAAAGGCTCAATGGTGTATGCTCCTGCTGTGAATGAATTAGAAGCATCAGTCATGGAATTCTCAGAACCAGTCTTGACAGGAATAGCAACAGACTTGTCATTGGCAAAAAATACAGGTGCATCCTCGTTGAGATCATCATCCTGACGATAGAAGCCCTGAGCAGTCATCATATATCTACCAGCAGGAGCGTTGGCAAGAACCTGAGAAATGGTAAATGTTGAATGGTATGACTCAGCACAGAAGTTGCCAGTGCCACCACCGCCCAAGTTCCTGTTGGTGCAATCAGCACTTACAGTCCAAGCTGCGGTGCTGGTGTTGCGGTTGAAGTTCGGATTGCTAATCAAGAACGTTGCATTAGCAGGAGCCGTTTGCTTCATAGCAGCAACAGCCTCATCAATAGTTATGAACTGCCACTTGGCAGCAGCAGTCAGTTCTTCAGTCTGAACAACAATTGCATCGTTGGTGGGACCTGTTTCCGTACCCTCAGCTAGATACTTGCCATCGAGCTTGATAACGAAGGTATCATCCTCATTCTTCTCGATAGCAAAACCACCATCAGGTGTTTGTGAGTCAACATAGAGGTTAGAACCCAGGTGCGTGTTGTCTACAGTAGAGAGCAAATACTTCAAAGAATAACCACCCTCGGGCAACAATGTTACTTCGAAGGGAGCACCAGAAGGAGCTACTGAAGCCTGAGTACCCCAATTGTTTGCACCAGTAAAGAAGTTGCCAGATGCAACATTCTTAATGTAATAGGTACCATCAGCTAATAACGCCTCCGATTCTTGAGCATTTACAACGCTTGCGATGCCTAGCAACAGCAAGGTCAATAGGTACTTTGTAAATACTTTCATAACTAATCGCTTTAAGTTAATATTATTGTTAATAAATTGTATAAAAATTCGCTTTAGGCTTTGTGGCTAACCACATTTTAGGTTTTTGTGTCGGACACAAATTAGGCTTTAGGCTGCAAATATATTAAAAAATATTTAAACTCACAAGTTTTTAAGTAACTTTTTTAAATTTCTAAAGAAAAAAATTATTTTTTTCATCCATTAGTGTCCGGTTAACAATTTTACAACATTGACTAAATTCTTTATTATCAATAGGTTATGGCATTCTAAATAAATTCTGATTAATTTTTGTATCTTTGTACTTTCTCATATATAAGTTAGCCAAAAAATGAATGTCGGAAAAACCTGTATTTTCTCAACAAATTTTTAATTGGAAACTAGTGTTCTCAGACTAATAAAATTTGCGCCCTAACTAGAAAAAACTTTTTCCCTAACTAGGAAAAAAATTTTTCCTAACTAGCGAGATATTTTTCTCTAGTTAAGTGGCAAAAATGGAGTAGGACTGGAGACGTATGAAAAATATTAACATTTCGCATTTAACCAGACACTAGAGAAACGGTTTGTTTCCAATGTCGGAATGAAGCAGAAACATTATTTCTTTGGGGTGAAATTTTGAGTCGAATTATGAGTCTTTTCACTCGCTTTGATTAACCTTTAAGGAACAAAAAAAGAAGATTCATCGACAAAAACTTTGTTAATTGATAAAAAAGCATTACCTTTGCATCGAAAATCGAATGCTTAAAACAAACTCATGGGAGAAAGAATAAAGAAACTGAAGAAAATCAGAATACATCGCGAGGGCACGGAAGAGCTGCTTTACAGCCTCTTTATCATCATTGCCATAAGCGTGGCGCTCTGGAGATTCTTCGACACACCTATACCTTTTATTATCTTCATACTCATCTTCGGCACCGCCTGGATGCTGATGCTCAACTTCTATCGCTGTCCTATCCGCTACTTCAGCGGCGACACAGACAAGGTGGTGGTGGCGCCAGCCGACGGTAAGATCGTGGTGATAGAAGAGGTGGAAGAGAACGATTACTTTCACGATAAGCGCCTGATGATCAGCATCTTCATGAGTCCGCTGAACGTCCACGCCAACTGGTTCCCCGTTGACGGAAGGGTAAAGTTCGTGAAGCACTTCAACGGCAACTACCACAAGGCCTGGCTACCCAAGGCCAGCGAGGAGAACGAACATGCTGACATCATGATTGAGACGCCTCACAGCGAGGAGGTGCTGGTGCGCCAGATTGCAGGCGCTATGGCCCGACGCATCGTGACCTACGCCAAGGGCGACGAGGAATGCTATATCGACGAGCACCTGGGATTCATCAAGCTGGGCTCGCGAGTGGATGTCTATCTGCCCCTCGGCTCTAAGCCCTGCGTGAAGATGAAGCAGCCCACCACAGGTGACCAGACAGTCATCGCCAAGCTGGCTTGAGGTTTGAGATTTGAGGTTTATGAAGAAGCACATCCCTAATACGATTACGTGCTGCAACCTGATTTCAGGATGCATCGCTACTTATTGGGCCTTTCTAGGAGACTACAAGCTGGCGTTGCTGTTTATTATCATCGGAGCCGTGTTCGACTTCTTCGACGGCATGACGGCTCGTCTGCTGCACGTCAGCTCGCCCATAGGCAAGGAGCTAGACTCGCTGGCCGACGATATCACCTTCGGCTTCGCGCCCTCAGCCATCATCTTCAACTGGCTGTGTGGCTACAGCTTCCACGAACTGCCCTACCCCATTGCCTTCATCATGCCGTTCCTGGCATTTATCATGGCTGCCTTCTCGGCCCTCAGACTGGCGAAGTTCAACCTCGACGAGCGTCAGGCGATGGGCTTCATTGGCCTGCCTACCCCTGCCAACGCCCTGTTCTGGGGTTCACTCATCGTGGGAGCAGGCGACTGGCTGCAGTCGTCACCTATTTATATATATGGTGTCATCGTCATGATGCTGCTGTTCAGCTATCTGCTGATAGCCGAGATTCCCATGTTCGCCCTGAAGTTCAAGACCTGGGGCTGGAAGGGCAACGAGGTGAAGTTCATCTTCCTGCTGACCTGCATCCCCTTGCTGCTGATACTGGGTGTCAGCGGTCTGGCTGCCATCATCGCATGGTATGTGGTGCTGTCTGCTTGTACACAGAAGAAGGGGTGAAGGGTGAAAGGTGAAAGATGAAAGGTGAAAGTTGAAAGGTGAAAGCTCATGGAGATTCTGGGTGCTATAGCTATCGTCATTGTTGTCATCATCGCCTTGGGGCTGGTGGTAGGCTTTTACTATCTGCGCAAGGGCTATAAGTTTGTGAAGCGGATGACCAGGGGCGAGATGACGGAGGAGGACTTCGAGCGCCTGTCGAACCGTTTCTACAAGAAGAAAGACAAAGTAAACTTCGACAGCGACTACTTCAAGGGCTCTGGCACACAGCAGCAGGGCCGACAGCAACAGCAAGGGCCGTTCCGTCGTCAGCAGCAGCAATCCACTCGCACCACCATCCATACTGCCGATGGCGTCACCATCGTTGATGAGCGCCAGCCGCAGTCGAACAAAAAAATATTCGCCCAGGATGAGGGCGAATATGTAGAGTTTACTGAAGAGTAAACTTTAGTGGAAAGAGGAATGTGGAAGGAGGAAAGAGGTTAGTTGTGAACTAACGTGCCTATTTCCTCGCCAGCCATTACCTTCTTCAGATTTCCTACAACATCCATATTAAACACATAGATGGGCAGGTTGTTGTCCTGGCACATGCAGATAGCTGTGAGGTCCATCACCTTCAGGCCTCGCGCTAGTACCTCTTTATATGTAATACTGTCGAACTTGGTGGCTGTGGGGTCTTTCTCTGGGTCGGCCGTATAGATACCGTCCACACGAGTGCCCTTCAGCATCACGTCAGCCTCAATCTCGATACCACGCAGGCTTGAGCCTGTATCTGTGGTGAAATAGGGCGAGCCTGTACCTGCCGAGAAGATGCACACATAGCCTGCCTCCATCGCCTCAATGGCCTTCCACTTGGTGTAGAACTCACCAATAGGCTCCATGCGGATAGCCGTCAACACCTTGTTCTTCACGCCAATAGCGCCCAGAGCCGAACTCAACGCCAGCGAGTTGATGACTGTGGCGCACATGCCCATCTGGTCGCCCTTCACACGATCGAAGCCCTTCTGCGAGCCACTCAGGCCACGGAAGATGTTGCCGCCTCCAATGACGATGCCAATCTGCACGCCCATCTCGGCCACCTCCTTAATCTGCTTGGCATAGTCGCTCAAGCGCTCAGGGTCGATGCCGTAGCCCTGCTTTCCCATCAGGCTCTCGCCTGACAGCTTCAATAGAATCCTTTTAAATCTTGCCATAGTTTTTTGTTTTATTTCGTTATTACGTTATTTCGTTATTTCGAGGCCTAAATCACATACTGAACCTCCTTGAAGGCATAGCGTCGCTGCTGGCCGTTGTCATCGCAGAGCTGCAGGTGACCATCGTCCTCCACATCTACCAACTGGGCCATGAAGGCGCCATCTTTGTCGACATAGGGATGAAAGCCCTTACGACGATAGAGCATCTGCATATAGCGATCCTTGATCACTGACCCCATCATCTTTTCGAACGCCTCCAGGATATCCTGCAGCAGTTGGTTGCAATCAGACTCGTGTTCACATATCTGCCACAGCGACACAGGATTGGGGGCATCGCTGTGAAACTCACGCTGATTGACATTCAGTCCCACACCAATGATGCAGTCCTTGATGGTGCTGCCCTGAATACGGTTCTCTATCAAGATGCCGCCAATTTTGCCGTTGCGCCAGTAAATGTCGTTGGGCCATTTGATGGAGAGGTCGCCGATATGCTGTCCCAGCGCCTCACAGATGGCCAGCGAGATGGCCATCGAGATATGAAACTGCTTTGCGGCAGGCAGTTCTGTGGGATGAATAAGCAACGAGAACAGCAGGTTCTTGCCACGTTCACTCTCCCATTTGTTGGTGCCACAGCCGCGACCTGCCGTCTGATACTCAGCCACAACGGCGACTTTTTGCTCTTCCCCGTGGTCTTTTAGCCAGCGGTTGGTGGAGTCCGTTTCGTCAATATGTATGATTTTCCATTCCACGTTGCAAAAGTACGAAATATTTTTCGTAACTTTGCCATCTTAGATGGCGAACTTACTGCATCTCGGCATAAAAAAGATTAAAATCTTTTGTTCTGCACTCGATTTCTCGTAACTTTGCATCATGGAAGAGAAAAATAAAGACGAAAAGTATATGCAGATGGCACTATCCGAGGCCAAAAAGGCCTTTGCCAAGGACGAGATACCCATCGGCTGCGTCATTGTATGCCATGATACCATCGTGGCTCGTGCCCATAATCTGACGGAGACCCTCACCGACCCTACGGCTCATGCTGAGATGCAGGCCATCACAATGGCGGCTAACACTCTTGGAGGTAAGTACCTGACTGACTGCACGTTGTACGTCACTGTAGAGCCCTGTCCTATGTGTGCTGGCGCTATTGGTTGGGCTCAGGTGCCTCGCATCATCTTTGGTGCGGCCGACCCCAAGCGCGGCTTTCAGGAGTATGCCCCTCGTGTGCTTCACCCCAAGGCAGAATGCAAAGGCGGCATCCTTGAGGAAGAATGCCGCCAGTTAATGCAAGATTTCTTTAAGCAGAAGCGCTAAGGTATTTCACCTTTCACCCTTCAATTTTCAATTTTCACTTTTCACCTTTCACCTTACTTAACCTGAACAACCAGATACTTGCTGGTGCTCCAGAACTGCTGGGGGTTGGTGATACGCAGCACATACTGCTTATTGGCATCACGCTCCAGCGTGTAGCTGCCAGCAGGATGGTTGGTAAGGAGCTTGGCATCGCGCGACATCAGCTTAATCTCTTTGTCCACACGAATGTCAATCTTCGTAAAGTAGTTCTTGTTGAAGTTGCCCTGCAGCACCTCGCCACTCTTCAGGATGTTCTGCTCTTTCAGCTCACGTTTGGTGCCAAAGACATACCAAGCTGTGTTCAGCTCCTTGTCCTGCGTGCCGATGGTCTCGTCTTTCTGGGCATTCTCGTCCTTCAGCATCACCACATCATCGCTCAGCTGCGATACCTGCTGGTCCAACTCAGCAATATGGATATCCTTTGCCTCCAGCTCCTCACGCAGTACTGCAATCTCACTCTCCTTCTCCTCCATCTGAGCCGTCAGGTTCTCGATGGTCTTACGCAGTTGCTCACTAGCCGTATTGCTGTCACGCAGACGGATGCGCAGCTTGTTGATGAGCTCTTTGTTCTGGTTCATCGTTTCCTGGATGAACTGCATATTCTCACGAATGCGGGCACTGGCATTAGCACCCTCACCGCGACGCTCCACAGTCACGCGACCCTGAGCCTCGTTGATGGCACGGAAGCCATCCTCGATGCTGTTCAGCGTCTCGAGCATGTCGTTAATCTCATTGTCCTTCTGGACGTTCACACGCTGCAGCGAGTCTATTCTCTGATTCAAGTCAGCGCGTTCCTTGTTGTTACCATTGTCCTTGCACGATGCCAGCGCCAGCAGGCATACGGCAAAAAATAAAACTTTCTTCATATCATTTAAGTTCATAAACTATTCTTTTCCAGCTAGAATGATGACGATTTCCCCTCGAGGTTCCGTCTCTTTGAAATGGGCGATGACCTCCTGCAAGGAGCCACGCACACTTTCCTCGTGTACCTTTGATATTTCTCGGCAGACACTCACCTGACGGTCAGCACCATAGACCTCGGCAAACTGCTCCAGCGTCTTGACCAGACGATAGGGCGACTCATAGAATATCATGGTGCGCTCCTCGTTGATGAGCGACTCCAATCGCGTCTTCCTGCCTTTCTTCTGAGGCAGGAAGCCCTCGAACACAAAACGGTCGCAGGGCAGGCCGCTGCTCACCAAGGCAGGCACGAAGGCCGTAGGACCAGGGAGCGTCTGCACCTCGATACCAGCCCTCACCGCCTCGCGAACCAGGAAGAAGCCTGGGTCGCTGATGCCTGGGGTGCCTGCGTCGCTAATCAGGGCTACGTCCTGTCCTGCCTGCAGTCGCTGGACGATGCCAGCACTGGTACCATGTTCGTTGAACTTATGGTGCGACATCAGTTGGTTCTTGATGTCGAAATGCTTCAGCAGGATGCCCGAGGTACGGGTATCTTCTGCCAGCACCAAGTCCACCTCCTTCAGGATGCGAACAGCTCGCAGGGTCATGTCCTCCATATTCCCCACAGGGGTCGGTACAATATACAATATTCCCATTTCGGGTGCAAAGTTAGTGTTTTTAGTTCATAGTTCATAGTTCATAATTCATTATTGTCGCAAATTAACAACATTTTACTAAAAAAAACTATGAACTATGAACTACGAACTATAAACTTTTTATTATCTTTGCACCATGATTACGTATCCAGCAACGGGCGAGACACACCGCCCAGGAAGAATCGAAGTAGTGTGCGGCTCGATGTTCTCGGGCAAGACAGAGGAACTCATCAGACGCATGAGACGCGCCCAGTTTGCCAAGCAGCGGGTTGAGATATTCAAGCCCGCCATTGATGTGCGCTATTCTGAGGAAGACGTGGTGAGCCACGACCAGAAGCACATCCAGTCAACGCCCATCGACTCGTCGGCCAGCATCTTGCTGTTAGCCAACGATATAGACGTAGTAGGAATCGACGAGGCACAGTTCTTCGACGAGGGTATCGTCGATGTGTGCAACCAGTTAGCAAACCGTGGTGTGCGAGTCATCGTAGCTGGCCTCGACATGGACTTTAAGGGTGTGCCCTTCGGCCCTATGCCTGCCCTTTGTGCCATTGCCGACGAGGTGACCAAGGTTCATGCCATCTGCGTGAAATGCGGCTCGCTGGCTTATGTCAGTCACCGTAAGGTGCAAAACGACAAGCGTGTGCTGTTGGGCGAAACGCAGGAGTACGAGCCCCTATGTCGCGAATGCTATCAGAAGACCCTACAAGAAGACAACCGCAAACAGTAAACTGTAAACTATCATGTACGATAAACCTATCACCTTCGACAAGTTTGTGCGCTGGCTGGGCTACGGTCTGCTGGCTGTTGTCGTCCTCTACCTTGTCAACTATCTCGGCAGCGTGCTACTGCCCTTTGCCGTTGCATGGCTGCTGGCCTACCTGCTCTACCCTGTCGTCAAGTTCGTGCAGTACAAACTTCATGTGCCAGGCCGCGTGCTCAGTATCGTCGTCACGCTATTCATTGTCACCTTGGTGATGTGTGGCATCGGCTGGCTAATCATTCCATCCATGATTGAGCAGTTCCGTAAGTTGGGCGACCTGATCACCACTTATATATATAATGCGGCCAACATCGACAGTATCCCCGAGGCTGTAAGCGAATGGACAAAGACCCACCATGAGGAGCTGGAGGAATACCTGCTGAGTGCCAACTTCACCGATGGCGTCAGGGCGGCCCTGCCCCAGATGTTCTCGGTGGTAGGTCAGACAGCCAGCATTATCATCAGCATCATCGCCTCGCTCATCACCTTATTATATATGTTCTTCATCCTGATGGACTATGAATACCTGACGGAGAACTGGATTAAGATATTCCCCAAGAAGAGCAGACCTTTCTGGAGCGAGTTGGCCAAAGATGCAGAACGCGAGTTGAGCAATTATATCCGCGGACAAGGCATGGTAGCCTTTATCATGGGCGTCCTCTTCTGTATTGGCTTCACGATTATCGATTTCCCCATGGCCATCGGACTGGGCATCCTCATCGGCATACTCGACTTGGTACCTTATCTGCATACCTTCGCCCTGATACCCACAGCCCTGCTGGCACTACTCAAAGCTGCCGATACAGGCCAGAACTTCTGGGTAATCTTCGCCTTGGCAGTAGCGGTCTTCGCAGTAGTCCAGGTCATCATCGACTTGGTGGTAACACCTTATATTATGGGTAAAGCCATGCGCCTCAACCCTGCCATCCTGCTGCTGTCGCTGTCAATATGGGGAGCACTTCTGGGCTTCATCGGACTCATCATCGCGCTGCCTGCCACCACCCTCTTAATGGCTTATTATCAGCGTTATATCACCAAAGAGAACGAGGAAAACGGCGAAATTGAGGTCGAAAAGGAAAAATCATCCGAATAAATTTGGTCAATTCATAATTTATTAGTAATTTTGCACCCGCTTTTCAAATAAAGCACTAAGGTAGATCCGCTAGCTCAGTCGGTAGAGCACAACACTTTTAATGTTGGGGTCTTGGGTTCGAACCCCAAGCGGATCACAAATAAAGAGACTCGAAGTGAAAGTTTACTTTCAAACTTCGGGTCTTTTTTGTTTGTACGATGGCTCGCGCCAGCGTTATGGGGTATTCAACCCCAAGCGGATCACGACAAAAGAGGTCAAATGACCTCTTTTATTGTTTAGAAAATGCCGATTTCATCGATGTTTTTTATTTTATCTTCATCTCGAACGGACTCATTGGCAAGCCATTCTTACCATAGACATTGGCACGAATGGGATTGTTCTTCCAGGCATAACGAATAGAGGAAGGATTAGCCACAGACGACTTGATGACGATAGTACTACCAGCACCCTCAGCCACAGCATTCACATAACGTCCATCGTTACCAGCCACCTCGAACTCATAGAGCTGACCATTGGTCTGCAAGGGTTGCGAAAGTGTGCAGACCACCTGACCACCCTCGGCAACAGCCATTTCCACTTCAGGCGACAACTGGACCTTCGGATTCCACAGTAGACGCTCGAAGGCCAACGCCACACGCTCTGCCACATCTTTCTTGCGCAGTGGATGGATATCGACTGTCTCACCCCTATCTATCGTCACAGCCAGTTCGGCCCGTGTATCTTCCTTAGCCACCAGTCGCTGGGCCTCTCGCACCATCGACCAGCCCGTATTCTGCGGCTGTTCCGACGGCTCCATGAAGTTGGCCAGCTGGATGATGACAAACGGCATCTCTGGCCGTTCGAAGGTCTGACGCCAGTTGGCCATCATCAGACGCAGCAGCGAGGCATACTCTCGAGCCTGCGACGTATCAGCATTCGACTCGCCCTGATACCACACCACGCCAGCTACAGCGAAAGGCGCCATGGGATGAATCATACCGTTAAAGAGTGTCGATGGCTGATACTGTAGGTTTATGCCAACGCCTATGGGGTTTGGCATCTCCAGTCCTGTCTGTATCTTCCAACGTTGTCCCAGCGGCTGGATATCATCAGTAGCAAAGACCAAGCGATAGGGTTTCTCCTTGACGAAATAAGGCATGCCGCCCTTGTTGACAAAACGAATGGTGATGACATTATCGCCCTCACGCAGCAAGCCTTCCGGCACCTGATAGCGGCGTGGCGGATACTGATAGCCTGTGCTGCCCACCTGAACACCATTAATATAAGTAACATCGCTGTCGTAGAGCGTGCCCAGCAGCAGTTGAGCCGCCTTACCCGCATGTTCTTTACTAATATGGATATGCTGACGCAACCACAGACTGCCAATCCAGCTACGACGGCCTGCCATTGGTGAAGGCTGGGCCGTCAAGTCATACTGGTCTACCTCGGCCCACGAAGCATCGTCGAACGACAATTGCGTCCACAGTGCGCCCTTTGAACCTTCCACAGGCACCAAGCCCGGGTCGCCCTGGTTCAGAATAGCCTGCCAACGCTGGTCGGCCAGCGTGCCGGCCCTACGCTGAGCCTGGATGAAAGTATCTTCCTGATAGAGTTGTGTCTGACGGTGCATCACCGGATAGTATTTTGCCAAGGTGTCGGCAGAAATCCATGCCTCGATGGGTGTGCCACCCCAGGCACTCTCGATGATACCCTGTGCCACACCTTTCTCACGCTGCAGTTGTTTGCCCAGGAAATAGCCAATAGAAGAGAAGGTCCATGCGTTCTTACGATTCAGAGGCTGCCACGATGTAGGGCGCAGGTCGGCCGAGGGCTGACGGGTGTCGGTCTGATACTGCACATGAAACAGCCGCACCATATTATTACTATCGTTCAGTTCATCGGGATACTGCGGCGACACACGCTCTAACGTGGTCTCCATGTTCGACTGGCCCGAGCAGAGCCACACATCGCCAATCCAAACATCGGTGAGTGTCTTGGTCTCAGCCCCTTGACCCTTTATCTCTAACACATAAGGGCCGCCAGCCTTCATCGCAGGCAAGTCAACGCGCCACCGTCCGCTGGCATCAGCCACAGCGGTAGCACGCTTTTTATTCAGGGTAACGATAACCGTTTCCTGAGGACTGGCCTGTCCCCACACAGGAATCTCTGTACCTCTCTGAAGCACCATTCCCGACTGGAAAATCTGTGGCAAGCGCACCTCGGCATGACACAGAGTGACACTCAGCACGAGTGTCCATAGCATAGTGATAGTCTTTTTCATAACAGTGCAAAAATACACATTTCCCGCCTTATTATGCAGAAAGCAAAAGACTTTTTAAGACAAATGAAACAATTAGAATAGCATTATGAAACATAAGAAAAGACATTATCGAAAAAAAACGAGTACCTTTGCAAGCAAAATACACAACAACAATCAATAATTATGTCAACAGTTACTATTAATCAGGAATCAAAAGGATTCTACAAACTTTCGTGGCTCCAGCGCATCGGCTTCGGTTCGGGTGACCTGGCGCAAAACTTGATTTTTCAGACGGTAGCATGCTACCTGATGATTTACCTGACTACGGTATTGAAACTGAACCCAGCCTTTGTCAGCGGACTGATTCTCGCCGTTCGCCTCATAGACTGTTTCTGGAGTCCCGTAGTAGGACGTTATATTGACAACCGCAATCCTAAGTTAGGCAAGTATCGTGCTTACCTCCTCTATGGTGGTATCCCCCTTACCGTTGCCGCCTGTCTGCTGATGCTGCCTCAGGCTGCAGAATGGGGCACCACTGCAAAGATTATCTATGCCACGGTGAGCTACACCGTGCTGAGCATGATCTACTCAGTGGTAAACATCCCCTATGGCTCGATCATGGCCAGTATGACACGTGACAACGACGAGGTACTCATTCTCACCTCTACACGAATGGTATGTGCCAATATCGGTCAGATTGTCGTTCAGGCTGGTTTCCCCATCGGACTCGCCATGTGTGTCCATACCGCCATCGACTGGAATCAGGCTACCTTCATGGCCATCGGAACCATTCCCGCCTTCGTCATCCTGCCTATGCTGCCAGTACTGAAGAAATGGCTGGGTAAGAAAGGTCTTTACTATACCCTTCTCTCTATTGGTCTCATAGGATTTGCCATCCTGTTCACTATCGGTAAATTCTTTGATGTAGAGAGCCTCAATACGGTTGTCCAGATTGCAAAGGTTATGACAGGTGTAGGACTGCTGGTAGGTTCACTGATGTGGGCCTTGGTGCCTGAGGTCATCACCGAGGCAGAGTATCGTACTGGCAACAGACCTGCAGCCACCGTCAACGCCCTTGCCGGTGTGGCTTTCAAGGCAGGCTTCTCTATCGCCGGTTGGATTACACCGCTGGTGATGGGATGGATTGGCTTCAACTTTGCCAGCGAGGAGTCAGCTCTGCCCATCGAGCCCAGTGCGTGGTTTACAGTCACCTGTGTGTTTGCCCTCGTAGGCTTCATCCTCTTGATGCTTTGCTTCATGGGCAGCAAGGAGAATATCACGACAACACCCGAGAAACCCGTATCATTCGGTGAGATGTGGCAGGAATTCAAGGCCAACAAGTGTCTCCAGTTGGTGCTGAGCATCTTTGTGGTGGTGTTCCTGGCATCTTTCATCAGCGCACCAGTAAATGCTTACTATACAAAGTTGGCCAACTATTCTGAGATTGCACAGAATGCCATTCTGATATTCACCTGCATCATTCCCGCCGCCCTCCTTGTCGTTGTAGGATACCTCATCTACAAGTATCCGCTTACCGATGAGAGACTGGATGAGATTAACCAAGAAATTGAAGCACGCAACAAATGAATAAAAACATAAAGACACTTGCTCTCTGTCTGGCCATGATGCCGCTGGCATCAATGGCCCAGCAGGGACTGAAGGATGCCATAGGCAAGTACTGCCTCATTGGCGCTGCCATCAACCAGTGGCAGAGCGACGGACAGGTGCCTGAGGCTGACGCTATCACTGACAAGCACTTCAACTGCGCCGTGGCCGAGAACTGTATGAAACCCGAGTCGCTGGCTCCTGCAGAAGGCATCTTCGACTTCCGTGTGGCCGACAAGTTCGTGAGCTACTGCGAACAGCACAAGCTGAAGGTCATAGGCCACTGTCTGGTATGGCACTCTCAGGCTCCCGACTGGTGGTTCACCAATGGTTATGCAGCCTCACCTGCTTCGAAGGAAGTGGTGAAGGCCCGTCTCATCAAACATATCAAGACGGTGGTAGGCCATTATAAAGGTCAGGTACACGGTTGGGATGTGGTGAACGAAGCCATCGAGGACGACGGTTCCTTCCGTAAGTCACCCTATTACAACCTGTTGGGCGAGGAGTTTATCGAGATTGCCTTCCGCACGGCCCATGAAGCCGACCCTGATGCCGAGTTGTACTACAACGACTATTCGATGGCAGGCGAGAAGAAGCGCGAAGCTGTTTGTCGTCTGGTGAAGAACCTGAAAGCCAAAGGCTTGCGCATCGATGGTGTAGGTATGCAAAGCCATAACGGTCTGGACTACCCCAACCTTGCTGAGTACGAGAAGAGCATCGACGCCTTTGCCGCCTGTGGTGTGAAGGTGATGATTACCGAACTAGACTTGAACGTGCTACCCAACCCCGAGGGTTTCGGTGGTGCCGATATCGCCCAGAACTTCGAATTGCAGCAGAAGTACAACCCCTACACCGCTGGATTGCCTGCTGCCAAGCAGAAGGAAGTGGACAAGCGCTGGCTCGACCTCTTCAACATCTACTACAAGCACCGCTCTCAGATTGCCCGCATCAACCTGTGGGGTGTCAGCGACGGTGGTTCCTGGCTTAACGGCTGGCCTGTGAAGGGGCGCACCAACTATCCGCTGCTCTTCGACCGTCAGTATAAGGAGAAACCTGTCATCAACGAAATCATCAAGCTCTATCAGTGAGTCGTGATGACGTGATAACGAATTAACGTAACAATAATAACTAAAAAAACAAGCATTATGAAACCTAGGTATCTTTTCCCCAGTGATTATATGGCCGACCCTGCGGCCCATGTGTTTAACGGCAAGTTGTACATCTACCCTTCACATGACCGTGAGTGCGACAATGTGTTTGACGATGATGGCGGACACTTCCAGATGCGCGACTACCACGTGCTGTCGTTCGACGATATTGAGAACGGTCCTGTAACAGACCATGGCGTGATTCTCGATCAGGATCAGATTGCCTGGGTAGAGAAGCAGTTGTGGGACAGCGACGTCGTTGAGAAGAACGGCAAGTACTATCTGGTATATTCGGCCAAGGACTATAATGGTGAGTTCCACCTCGGCGTAGCTATCGCCGACAAGCCCGAGGGTCCGTTCATCCCTCAGGAGCACCCCATCCGCGGCGCTTACAGCATCGACCCCTGTGTGTTCAAGGACGATGACGGCACCATCTACTGCTACTATGGTGGACTGTGGGGCGGACAGCTTCAGTGGCATGTACCTCTGAGTGTAAAGCCCATCCAGCAGCCCGACACCCAGGCCGCTCCTGCCGGCTATGTCGACATTGGTCATGCTTCTGACAAGAAGACCGAACTGTGGGCACCTGCCGATGCTCCTGCCCTGTCGAGCTATGTGGTGAAGATGAGCGACGACGTGCTGCAGTTTACAGAGGCTCCACGTCCCGTGGTTATCCTCGACAAAAACGGACATCCCCTGAAGGCCAGTGACCCGCATCGTTTCTTCGAGGCAAGCTGGATGCATAAGTACAATGGCAAGTACTACTTCAGCTACTCTACTGGCGACAGCCATTTCCTGTGCTACGCCATTGGTGACAACCCTTACGGTCCCTTCACCTATCAGGGAGTCATCCTCGAGCCCGTCGTAGGCTGGACCACCCACCACTGTATTGTGGAGTTCAAAGGTCAGTGGTATTTGCTGTATCACGACTGCGTGCCTTCTAACGACATCACACATCTGCGTTCTCTGAAGGTACAGCGTCTGTTCTACAACGAAGATGGAACCATTCAGACCGTTATCAATGAGTAAATCAAGAACAATCATCACCCTGTTGGTCCTCTGCCTGACTACCGTAGTCTGGGCAGAGGACGGCAGTCGTCTGTGGCTGCGCGGCGAGATGCCGAAGGATATCACGCAGAAGATTGACCCTACGATGCCCGATGATGACGGCTACCGCATCAGCGGACGTACTGTTACAGCCCGCACCGAGATGGGACTGCTCTATGGCCGCTATGCCCTGTTGCGTGGCGAGCAGGGTGAGTCGCACCCCTACTACAAGTTGCGCATCCTGAACCATTGGGACAATATCGATGGTAGCATCGAGCGCGGCTACGCTGGCAAGAGCATATTCTGGAACAACCGCTTGGAGATAGACCACAGCCTGATAGAGAAATATGCCGAGGCCAACGCCTCGATAGGCATCAACGGCACGGTGCTCAATAATGTGAACGCCTCGCCGAAGATGCTCACCTCTATATATATTAATAAGGTGAAAGAGGTGGCCGACATCCTGCGTCCCTGGGGCATCAGGGTTTATATCTCCGTCAACTTCGGCTCGCCCAAGGCATTAGGCGACCTGACGACTGCCGACCCGCTTGACCCGAAGGTTCGACAGTGGTGGCAGAAGAAGGTGAAGGAGATCTACGCTGTCATCCCCGACTTTGGTGGTTTCCTGGTCAAGGCCAATAGCGAGGGACAGCCTGGTCCGTTCGACTATGGTCGCACCCATGCCGACGGCGCCAATATGCTGGCCGACGCGCTGAAACCCTATGGCGGCATCGTCATGTGGCGTTCGTTTGTCTATGGTGCCAAGCATAAGGGAGAAGATCGCGTGAAGCAGGCCGTTTCGGAGTTTGCCGAACTCGACGGACAGTTCCGCGACAATGTCATCCTGCAGTCAAAGAACGGTCCGCTGGACTTCCAACCCCGAGAGCCCTACGCTCCCATCTTCCATCAGATGAAGAAGACCCCGCAGATGGCTGAGCTGCAGATTACCCAGGAATATCTGGGCCAGAGCAAGCACCTGGTCTATCTGGCTCCCATGTGGAAGGAGTTCTTCTCCTATGTCAGTCCCCAGCAACTGGTGGGCATTGCAGGCGTGGCTAACATTGGCCTCGACACCAACTGGTGCGGACATCACTTCTCGCAGGCCAACTGGTATGCCTTCGGCCGACTGGCGTGGAACCCCATGCTGTCGTCGAAGAAGATTGCAGAAGAGTGGCTTGCTCAGACCTTTGATGATGAGAGTAGCAATAAATCTCAAAATCTCAAATCTCAACTTGTATCCGTGATGCTCCGCAGTCGCGAGGCCTGTGTGGACTATATGATGCCACTGGGTCTGCACCATATCTTCAAGTTCGACCACCACATGGGTCCCCAGCCTGGCGGCTTTATCCGCAGCTATCCTATTGAGTGGTGTCCTGTGTACTACCACCGTGCCAATGCCGATAGCATCGGTTTCGACAGAAGTCACACGGGTTCGAACGCCACTGCACAGTATCCCGAGCCCTACTGCTCGCTCTACGATGATGTGAATACCTGTCCAGAGCGTTTCCTGCTGTGGTTCCATCGAGTACCCTGGACACGCCGCATGAACAGCGGTCGCACCTTGTGGGAGGAGCTGCAATGGCATTATAACCGCGGAGTGGCTGAGGTTGACGACTTTGCCGCCGTATGGCAGCAGGTCAAGCCCTATATCGACGAGCAACGCTGGCAGGAGGTGGCCGACCTCATGGCTTTTCAGCAACAGGATGCCCGTCTGTGGCGCGATGTTTGTTTGGAGTATTTCGGACAATTCGCTAACAAGAAATAAAAGCATCATTAATAACTAACAAACCCCAATTAATTGTTTATGAAAAAAACCATAGCCTGTGTTCTGCTAGCTTTGCCCATGATGGCAACAGCCCAGAACCCCGTCATCCGAGACCTGTTCTCGGCTGACCCTACAGCTCGTGTGTTTAACAACAAGGTGTATCTGTACCCTTCACACGACATCATGCCCCCTCAGGGACAGCGTCAGGACTGGTTCTGCATGGAAGACTATCATGTCTTCTCGTCAGAAAACCTTACCGACTGGACTGACCATGGCGTGATTGTCACCCAGAACAAAGTACCCTGGGTGAGAAAAGACTCTTACTCTATGTGGGCTCCCGACTGCGTGGAGCGTAATGGAAAGTACTATTTCTATTTCCCCTCTGCACCTGCTGAGGGTCGTGGCGGCTTCGCAGTTGGCGTAGCTATTGCCGACAGTCCCGAGGGTCCGTTCATCCCCGAGCCAGAGCCCATCAAGGGTATCAACGGCATCGACCCCTGCGTGCTTCAGGCCTCTGACGGCAATGCCTATATCTTCTGGGGCAATGGCCGTTGCGCCAAACTGAAGCCCAACATGAAGGAGCTGGCCGAGGACAACCCCAAGTCGACAGTTAAGTTTGGTAACCGCGAGATAGAGATGACTGGCGTCAACTGTCTCGAGGGTCTGCCTAGCCGTCAGGCCGAGGGTCCGTTCGCTTTCGAGGCTAACGGCTGGTACTATCTAACCTATCCTTATGTCCGTGAGAACACCGAGGTACTGGGTTATGCCATGAGTAAGAATCCAATGGGTCCTTACGAGTATAAGGGTCTCATCATGGCCGAGCATCCCAATGGTTGCTGGACCAACCACCACAGCATTGTGAACTACAAGGGTCAGTGGTATATCTTCTACCACACCAATTTCTTCTCGCCAAATGATGACAAGCGCCGCTCGGTATGTATCGAGAAGCTGGCCTTCAATGCTGACGGCACCATCCAGGAGGTGAAGGAGACCATGCGTGGCGTAGGTATCAACAAGGCCACCGAGAAGATTCAGATTGACCGCTACAGCGAGGCTTCAAGCGATGTGACCACCGCTCATGTTGACACCACCCGTGCTTTCAGCGGCGACTATGCCGAACTGCCTAAGAAAGGCAGCTGGATGCGCTATGCCGATGTTGACTTCAGCAATATGACCGATGGCTATATGATTATCAATGTCAAGGCCAGCGACGACACTGAGTTCTGTGTCCGTGAGGGTAATGCCAAGGGTAAGGTCATCGCCCGCATCAAGCTGGCAGTACGTCCCCCAGAGCCTCCCGCAGGTGGTCAGGGTGGCGGCATGATGAGCCGTTTCCGTCGTGACAACCGCAACCAGTGGCTCACCCAGACTGTAGCCTTGGATTATAAGCCCAGCGGTGTTACCGACCTCGTCATCACCAACGAAGGTGATGGTGCCCTGGGTGTTGACTGGGTACAGTTCAAGAACCGTCCCAAGTACTTCACACCTGCTACAGCCACTCCTGCCAAGCCTGATGAGGAAGGCTTCATCCGTCGTTGGCTGCTCCTTGAGCCTATCGACAAGCCCAACAGCGGCAACACCGTGTTCACCGACTCTTATCTGCGCGAACACTTCAACCGCACATACTTCAAGGACCAGCAGACCATCGTGCCAAAGGACGGACAGAAGGTGAAGGCTGAGTTCCAGCAGGAACAGGCTCCTGCAGGCTTCGGCCGCGGCATGCAGCAGGCTCCTGCTCAGCCCGAAGTGAAGACCGTGAAGCAGACACTCACCTGGCATGCCCTCGATAGCGACCGCTTCAACGTGAAGCTGTTCCGTTTCGCTGAGAAATGGGGCGAGAAGGTCTATGGCGTGCTCTTCTGGGGCGTTACCATCATCGACTGTCCCGAGGATATCGAGAACATCCGCTTGGCTGTAGGTTCTAACTCAGCCTCTATGTGGTGGCTCAACGGTGAAGAGGTGCTGCTGATGAGCGGCGACCGCCGTATGGTGAAGGACGACTGCATGTCGCGCCGCATCACCCTGAAGAAGGGCCGCAACATCCTGCGTGGTGCCATTATCAACGGCCCTGGCATGAGCGACTTCTGCGTGCGCTTCCTCGACGAGAAAGGTAACCCTGTAACTAACTATACCATCATCAACAGTAAATAATTATGCAACGCCTACATACATTACTTGCGGCACTGGCCATTGCCACAGCCGCTAACGCCCAAATTGGACAACCATTTATCCACGACCCCTCGACCATCGCCGAGTGCGATGGCAAGTACTATACCTTCGGCACCGGTGGCGGCGGCCTCATCTCTGAAGACGGCTGGAGCTGGCACAGCGGCGCCGAGCGTCCTGGTGGCGGTGCTGCCCCCGATATGATTAAGGTCGGCGACCGTTACCTCTGCATCTATGGAGCCACTGGTGGTGGCCTCGGAGGCGGTCACAGTGGCCGTATCCTCACCATGTGGAACAAGACCCTCGACCCCAAGAGTCCTGACTTCAAGTGGTCTACCGCTGTCGAGGTCTGCTCTAGCGACGGTATGGAGGATCAGGATGCCATCGACCCAGGTGTACTGCTCGACCCCACCACAGGTCGTATGTGGGTCAGCTACGGTACCTACTTCGGCACCATCCGCCTCATCGAGATCGATCCAAACACTGGCTACCGTGTGAGCGGCAACAAGGAGAAGGATATCGCCATCGACTGTGAGGCCACCGACCTCATCTATCGCAACGGCTGGTACTACCTGCTGGGCACCCACGGCACCTGCTGCGACGGTGTGAACTCTACCTATAATATTGTAGTGGGCCGCTCTAAGAGCGTTGAAGGCCCGTATATCGACAATGTAGGTCGTGATATGTTCCACGGTGGTGGCCGCATGGTCATCGCTGCTGGCGACCGCAAGACTGGCGCAGGTCACTTCGGACGTACCATCCTCGACGAGGGTGTTGAGATTATGTCGTTCCACTGGGAGGCCGACTTCGACCAGGGTGGACGCTCCACACTGGCCATCCGTCCCCTGCTGTGGAAGAATGACTGGCCCTATGCTGGCGACCAGCTAAAGGCAGGAACCTACTGCATCCTGAGCGAGCGCCGCGGCTACTCTCTGGAGCTGGCTGTCGACTTCGTCCGCATGAATGTGGCTCGTGCTGGTGGCTTTGGTGGCTTCGGTGGTGGACAGCAGGCTAACGCCGCTCCTCCCCAGCCCGTGGCTGAGCAGACGCTGGAGCAGGTACAGAGCAAATGGCCTGCTGGCGACATCGACGTGCGTTGCAGCGACTATATGTTCCGCCCCTGGCAGAAATGGCAGCTGCAGCCCACAGACAAAGGCACCATCGCCGGACCGCTCTACACCATCAAGATTGAAGGTACCAACCGCGCTCTAACCGCTACGGCCGACCTGGAGCTCACCACCAAGGAGTTTACCAACCTCGACGAGCAGCTCTGGCGTATTGAGCAGCTCACAGACGGCACCTTCCGTGTGATGCCTTACGTCATCCCTGGACAGGAGGGCAAGAACAAGAAGTACTGCCTCTACTCCGCAGGTGACTCTACCCCCACTCTTGCCGAGTACGACTTCAACAGCGATAACTCGAAGTGGAACTTCCGTAAGGACTGGTAAGACTAGCAAACGAACCTAAATACCAAGCGGGCGAAAGTTGCTTCATTGCACTTTCGTCCGCTTCTTATATCCATACATGAAGGGAGTAACCATTTTGCTGATTTAGCAAGAATGTCAATTTAGTCCTATTATATGTCAATATGGTGACACGAGAGATAAAAGATTATTTGTACCTTTGCCCCCGAAATATTACACAACAAAAACAAAGGAAATGCAATACAGAGAATTAGGCCATACGGGCATGATGATTTCGCACCTGAGCTTTGGTGCATCGTCGCTGGGAAGCGTGTTTCATGAGACGAACGAAAAGGATAGCTTCGAGGCCGTGGAGGCCGCCATCGAGGGAGGCATCAACTTCATCGACGTGAGTCCCTACTACGGACACTATAAGGCAGAGACGGTGCTGGGCAAGGCGCTGAGAAATATCCCCCGCGATAAATATTATCTGAGTACGAAGGTGGGCCGCTATGGTAAGGACGGCGTAAACACCTGGGACTACTCAGCCAAGCGGGTGACGGACAGCGTTTATGAGAGCATGGAGCGTTTAGGCATCGACCATATTGACTTGATTAATGTACACGATATAGAATTCCAGGCCGCTCTGCCAGGTGGACTACAGAAGGTGGTGGACGAAACACTTCCTGCCCTGTTCGAGTTGAAGGACAAGGGACTGGTGAGCCATGTGGGCATCACCGACCTGCAGTTGCAGAACCTGAAATGGGTGGTGGAGAAGTTCGAGGAGAAGATGCAGAAGGAAAACGGGAAGTGGAAGCTGGAAAGCATCCTGAACTTCTGTCATTTCACCCTGAACGATGATGCGCTGGCTGACTATGTGGGCTTCTTCGAGCAGAAAGGTGTGGGTGTGATCAACGCCTCACCGCTGAGCATGGGCTTGCTGTCAGAGCGTGGCGTACCAGCCTGGCATCCAGCTCCTAAAGAGTTGGTGGCTGCCTGTCAGAAGGCTGCCGAGCACTGCAAGGCCAAAGGCTACCCCATTGAGAAGTTGGCTGTGCAGTATTCCGTAAGTTTCCCCCGTATTGCTTCAACCCTGTTCTCTTCAGCCAATCCTGCCAATGTGCGTCGTAACATTGAGTGGGCCAACGAAGAGCCCGACTGGAACCTGGTATGCGAGGTGAAGGAGATTATTGGCGACCAGGAGCGTGTGACATGGGCAAATTCGTAGGAGTTTGGAAGTTAAAGAAGTTAAGAGGACGCATGAAGAGACTATCGATGATGGCAGGTCTGCTGCTCTTCGTCATGACGGCAGGAGCACAGCAATACAGGATTCCCGTTCAGGAGATTCACGAGCAGATGCAGACGGGACAGTACGAACCCACATGGGAGTCACTGGAGACCCACGAGACGCCTGAATGGTTTCGTGATGCCAAGTTCGGCATCTGGGCCCACTGGGGTGCCCAGTGTGTAGAGGGCTCAGGCGACTGGATGGCTCGCGGACTGTATCTCGAGGGAGGTGGACAGTATAACTACCACCGTGAGCACTACGGCCACCCCTCGGAGTTTGGCTATAAAGACATCCTGCCACTTTTCAAGGCTGAGAAGTGGGACCCTGAGGCATTGGTTGAACGCTACAAGCGTTGTGGTGCACAATATTTCTTCGTGTTGGGCAACCATCATGACAACTACGACCTATGGGATTCAAAATACCAGCCTTGGAACTCGAAGAACATTGGCCCCAAGCGCGATATCCTGGACGAATGGTCCAAGGCCGCAAAGAAGGTGGGACTGCCACTGGGTATCTCGTTCCATGCCGATCATGCATGGACCTGGTTCGAGCCCTCGCAGCGCTACGACCTAAAGGGCGACAAGGCAGGCATCTACTATGACGGCAACCTGACCAAGGAAGACGGTAAGGGCAAATGGTGGGAAGGACTGGACCCACAGATGCTGTATCAGCAGAACCACCCCATGAGCAAGGGCTCGTGGGACAACGGTGCCATCCACAGCCAATGGGGATGGGACAACGGCGCCTGTCCGCCGTCTCAGGAGTTTGTCACCAACTTCTTTGATCGCACCATCGACGCCATCAATCGCTATAACCCCGATTTGATTTACTTCGACGTCACCGTGTTGCCGTTCTATCCCTTGAGCGACTGCGGACTGAAGATTGCCACACATCTTTATAATAAGAACCCACGTGGCGTGGTGTTTGGCAAGATTCTGAATGACGACCAGAAGAAGGCGCTGACATGGGACGTGGAGCGTGGAGCTCCTAACCAGATGGTGGAGGAGCCTTGGCAGACATGTAACTGCATTGGCGACTGGCACTATAACACTGGCACCTACCAGCGTGGCTATCGCACAGCCACCAATATCGTGAAGCAGCTGGTGGACATCGTTTCTAAGAACGGATGTCTGCTGCTGAACATCCCCTTGCGTGCTGACGGCACCTACGATGAGAAAGCCTCTGCCTTCCTCGACGAGTTGGAAGCCTGGATGACGCAGAATGGCGAGAGCATCTTCGGCACCCGTCCCTGGGTGAAGTTTGGCGAGGGTCCTGTGGCCGAGAAAGACATCAAGATCAATGCTCAGGGCTTCAACGAAGGACAATATAACGGCATGGACTATCGCGACATCCGTTTCAATCAGACAAAGAAATACTTATATGTAACAGCTATGGGCTGGCCTGAGGACGGACGACTCGTCATCAAGTCGCTGGCCAAAGGCAATAAAGATTTTCAGAAGGGCATCAGCAGCGTGCACCTCTTAGGTTATGGTAAGATTAAGACACGCCAGACCGCAGAGGGATTGGAGGTGCAGCTGCCGAAGCCTTGCAATCAGATTGCTCCCGTATTACGAATAGCCAAATAACGATGATTAGGATTGACGCACACAGCCACCTCTGGCTGAAACAGGACACCACCGTCGATGGTAAGCGCATCCTGTCGCTCAAGAACGGACGCAGCATCTTCATGGATGAGGAAGTGCAGATGGTGCCACCGTTTATGATTGACAGCGTGAACTCTGCCGAGGTGTTCCTTTCAAACATGAACTATGCCCAGGTGGGTGCTGCCGTTGTGGTGCAGGAAGTCATCGATGGCAACCAGAACGAATACCTCACCCAGGTACAGCAGCAATACCCAGACCGATTCTTCTGTATGGGCATGGCGTGGAACCTCGACGAGGCAAAAGCCGTATATGAGGCAGGACTGAAGGGCATCGCCTTTCCAGGCCACCGCATGCACGAACCGTTGCAGACGCTGATGCCAGTATTCAAATTCATGGAGGAGAAAGGTATGATACTGTCAATGTGCTTAGGCGACGACGAGGCTCAGATAGCCCAAATGGCCGAGGTGATACAGGAGTGTCCAAAGCTGAAGGTGGCCATCGGCCATTTCGGCATGCCTACCACGCCCTCGTTCAAGAGTCAGGTGATGCTGGCTCGTCAGGGTGACAACGTGATGATTGAGAGTGGTGGCATCACTTGGCTCTACAACCCTGAGTTCTATCCCTACCCCACTGCCGTTCGCCGCATCCTTGAGGCTGCCGACTGGGTAGGTATGGAGCGACTGATGTGGGGTTCGGACTATCCTCGTACCATCACCGCCATCACCTACCGTATGTCTTATGACTTCGTAGAGAAAAGCTCAGAGCTGAGCGATGCAGAGAAGGGCGCCTTCTTAGGTCAGAATGCTCAGCGCTTTTATGGTTTCAAGAACCTTCCTGAATTACCTTACATTAAAAATATGTCAGAATAGATATGAAAAAGCCATTAGTTCCAAGGAAATACTTGTTTACGTTTATCCTTATCACGTCGTTGTTTGCCCTCTGGGGCTTTGCCAACGACATCACGAACCCGATGGTGGCTGCATTCCAGACTGTCATGGAACTGTCTGCTGCCAAGGCCTCGCTGATTCAGTTTGCATTCTATGGCGGCTATGCCACAATGGCTATCCCTGCCGCCCTGTTCATACGCAGGTATTCCTATAAAAGCGGTATCCTCCTGGGATTAGCGCTCTATGCCATTGGCGCCTTCCTGTTTATACCAGCAGCCGAGTGGCAGGAGTTCTCGTTCTTCTGCCTGTCGCTTTATATCCTTACGTTTGGTCTCGCTTTTCTTGAGACGACGGCCAACCCCTTTATTCTCTCGCTGGGTAACAAGGAGACCTCTACACGCCGACTGAACCTTGCTCAGGCCTTCAACCCTGTTGGCTCACTGAGCGGCATGGCTGTGGCTTCATTCATCGTACTGCCTCATCTGTTGTCTGACGAGCGCGACGCAGCAGGAAAGATTATCTTCCCCATGCTGTCGGAGGCTGAGAAAGCAGGCATCCGTCTTCACGACCTCGCCGTCATCCGCAATCCTTACGTTGCCATAGGATTGGTGGTGGTGGCAGTACTGGTGATTATCGCCCTGACCAAGATGCCTAAGACCGAGAGCGAGGAACAGAAGGCTGCAGGAGAGACGCACACCGTTAAGGTAACGCTGTCGAACCTTTGGCATAACACTATCTACCGTGAGGGTGTCTTTGCACAGGTTTGCTATGTAGCTGCACAGATTATGGTATGGACCTTCATCATACAGTATGCCGACCATCTGGGCATCAATAAGGCTACGGCTCAGATATATAATATTGTGGCGATGTCACTCAACCTCAGCGGACGTTTCATTGGCACGTTTATCATGCGCTATGTCAACTCTCGACGCCTGCTCACCATCTTTGGTGTGGGAGCATCCATCTGTACGATGGGTGCCATCTGCATAGAAGGCATTTGGGGATTATACAGTCTTGTGGCCATCAGCCTCTTCATGTCAATCATGTTCCCCTCTATCTATGGCATCGCCCTGGAGAACGTTGACTCGAAAGACACCCATCTGGGAGCCGCTTTCCTGGTTATGGCCATCGTTGGTGGAGCACTCATGCCGCCGTTGCAGGGTCTGATGATTGACCAGGGCACCATCTTTGGAATGCCAGCAGTGAACATGTCGTTCATACTGCCGTTGGTGTGCTTCATCATCATCATCATCTATGGTTATCGTTCATACATGCAATTAAAATCAATAAAGAAATGAAAGCTATTCAGATTACACACACACAAGAACTGAACATTATTGATATAGAAAAGCCTCAGACCCCTGGTCAGGGCGAGGTACTCTTAAAACTGAGCTACGTTGGTTTCTGCGGCTCTGACATCAACACCTTCATGGGAAGAAACACGATGGCGCTGAACCCCGTGATTCCTGGTCATGAGGTAGGTGCCGTAATTGAAGCCGTAGGTGCAGGCGTGCCCGAGAATCTGAAGAAAGGTATGGTGGTGACCTGCAACCCCTACACTAACTGCGGCAACTGTCCTTCGTGCCGTAACCGTCGCGTAAACGCCTGTCAGCACAACGAGACGCTGGGCGTTCAGCGCAATGGTGCCATGATGGAGTATATCACCCTGCCTTGGGAGAAGGTGATTCCAGCGGGCAGTCTGGCGCCGAAGGTCTGCGCACTGGTAGAGCCAATGAGTGTGGGCTTCCACGCTGTGAGTCGTGCTGAGGTGACAGACATAGATGTGGTGATGGTGATTGGCTGCGGCATGGTGGGCATGGGTGCTATCGTACGCTCTGCCCTGCGTGGTGCCACCGTCATCGCTGCCGACATCGACGACGAGAAGCTGGCACTGGCCAAGAAGATGGGAGCCGCCTATGCCATTAACACCAAGACGGAGGATGCCCACCAGCGTCTGCAGGAGTTGACCAACGGCTGTGGGCCTGATGTGGTTATCGAGGCCGTGGGCAGCGTACCCACCTATCAGATGGCCATCAACGAGGTGGCCTTCACGGGTCGTGTGGCCTGCATTGGCTATGCCAAGAGCGAAGTATCGCTGCAGACGAAATACTTCGTACAGAAGGAGCTCGATATCCGCGGCTCACGCAATGCCCTGCCCTCTGATTTCCGTGCCGTGATTCACTATCTTGAGACCAACGACTGTCCCATCGATACGCTGATTACGAAAGTCATCAAGCCCGAAGAGGCTTTCAACACCATGCGCTGGTGGAGTGAGAACCCTGGTAAGGTATTCCGTATTCTTGTGAATTTCGAGGATTAAGGTTTGACGTTTATGGAGGGATATATTCAAACCATATCTGAAGGAAAGATCAAGAGATATGTGCAGTATCTGGCGATTAGCGACGACCCAGAACTTTTGACGCAATACAAAAAGTGGCACTCGGAAGAGTACCACTGGAAGGAGATTCGTGACGGTATCCGCGAGGTAGGTATCCTGGAAATGGAGATCTACCTCCTAGGTAATCACCTGACGATGATTGTCGATGCGCCTGCCGACCTTGACTGGCAAGCGGCTATGAACCGACTAGCTACCCTGCCACGACAGGCGGAATGGGAAGCTTTCGTGTCGAAGTTCCAGGGATGCAGCTCCGAGGCCCGCAGCGATGAGAAATGGCGGCCCATGGAGCGCATCTTCCACCTGTATAAATAATTCACTAAATCTTTGCGATGATGCCCAGTTGTGTGGCGCGGAGGAATTCAAGAATACTCCGTACCTCAGGACTATCAGGCACCTGCTCTTCAATCTGGATGATATCATCGAAGAGCGATGACTTTCCGTGGAACACCAGACGATAGGCGTTGGCGATATGCTTCAGCACTTTCTCGTCAATGCCATTGGCACGTGCCATGGTGAAGTTCACACCGCCATATTCTGCCTTTTTGGTGCATATGATAAAGGGAGGTACATCCTTTGAGAAGGTAGTACCTGCCTGAATCATGGCGCCACGGCCCACACGGGTCTTGGCATTCTCGATGACTGACGACGAGAAGATGACACCATCGTGAATCTCGCAGTCGCCAGCAATCTTGGTACCATAGCCAAACACGCAGCGGTTGCCCACCTTCGTGTCGTGAGAGATATGGGCGCCCTCCATCAGCACGTTCTCATCGCCAATCATGGTCTGTCCACCAGTATGGGTGGCACGGTTGATGACCACATTCTCGCGGATGATGTTATTGTTGCCAATGATGCACTCCGACTTCTCACCACGGAAGTCAAAGTCCTGTGGCAGCGCACCAAGGACAGCGCCTTGGTGCACCTTATTATTACTGCCCATACGCGTACCACTTAATATACTGACGAAGGGGAAGATGATGCAGTTGTCACCAATTACCACGTCGTCCTCGATATACACGAAGGGGAATATCTTACAGTTGTCGCCGATTTTCGCCTTGGGGCTGATTTCGGCCTTTGGACTAATTTCGCTTGCCATAATTCTTAACTCTTAATTCTTTTAGTCGGCGTTCCGCCTTTGTAAAAGCGGCATAGCCGAGCGCTTAACTCCTAATTATTTAGAGCCGCCACCCAAGGCTTGATAGAGGTTCACCACGGCCTGCATCTTATTGAAGTCATCGGTGACCTTTGAGATGCGTGCATTAAGTAAACCATTCTGAGCCTGGATCACCTCCAAATAGGTAGAGCCTTTCGAGGTGTAGAGCAGCTTGGTATCCTCGACGGTCTGCTTGTAGATATCCACCTGCTTCTCGTCGAGCTTGCTCTTCTCATCGCAAGTGTTGTAAGCCAGAAGGGCGTTGCTCACCTCATTGCCAGCCTTCAGAATGGTGTTCTGGAAGGTGTTGAGAGCCTGCTCCTGCTGAGCCTTAGCCACCTTCAGGCCAGCCACAATCTGACCATGCTGGAAGATGGGCTGTGTGAGCGAGCCTACTGCCGAGAGGATCCACTTGCCAGGGTTGACAATAGAACCGCCAAGCGAGTTGGTAAACGTAGCAGTACCAGTAATCTTAACATTCGGATAGAACTGCGAACGGGCGGTCTCTGTGTTATAGTAGCACTGAGCCAGCGCCATCTCAGCAGCATGTACATCAGCACGGTTCGAGAGCAGCTGGATGCCTACGCCAGTAGAGAACTCCGTGGGCAGGTTCTGGTTGTAGAACTGGCCACGAGCAATCTGATGACCAGGCTCGTTGAGCAGCAGCGACATAGAGTTCTCCATCTCGCGAATCTGACGCTTCAAATCAGCCTTCTTGGCTTGCACGCTGTAATAGTTAGCCTCAGCCGTCTGCACACTGGTAGAACGGGCACGACCCAGCTGCATCTGCAACTGCATCATCTCCCATGTCTCCTTGGTCAGCTGCTCCATATCGGTAACGATAGCCAGTTGCTCGTCGAGCATCATCAGCGTGTAATAGAGGTTTGCCACGCCACAGATGATATTGGTCTGCACCACCACCTGATAATCCTTGGTGGCCAGCAGCTTCATCTGTGCAGAGCGCTTCTGCGAGAGCAGGTTGCCAAAGAGGTCAACGTTCCATGTGGCAGCGATGGGCAACTGATAGGTACGTGATACAGAGGCTCCATCCATCTGCACCTGACTGATAGTACCCTGAGGGGCAAAAGCCACAGAGGGCAGGAAAGCCAGCTTAGCACAAGTCAGTGCCGTCTCCATCATCTTCACGTTGAGGGCAGCATTACGCAGGTCGACATTGTTTTCAAGAGCCTGCTCGATAAGTGCCTGCAGCTGGGGGTCTGTGAACACCTCGCGCCAAGGCAGGTTACCGAAGTTCTCGTCAGTGTTCACAGCCAGGGTGTCGCCATCGTTCTGGATGTCGCGCACCAGTCCCTGAGTGTTCACATCAGGACGCTCGTATTTGTTGTAGAGGCCGCAGCTCGCCAACATCAGCGAGCATACGGCTATAGTCATAATCTTCTTCATATCCTTATTTTTCCAATTCATATTCTACGGGACGCTTTGCATATTGCTGCAACTCTGTAGTCACATCAGGATTCTCCTCGTCGCCCTCGAACTTCATAGGACGGAACTTCTCCTGCAGACTCTGGAACATGACAAACAGAGCAGGCACTACGAAGATCTGGCACAGCGTACCAATCAACATACCACCAACGGCAGCGGCACCCAGCGTCTGGTTACCATTCTTACCAACACCAGAGGCAAACATCATTGGCAGCAGACCTACAACCATGGCCAGTGACGTCATGAGGATAGGACGCAGACGAGCTGCGGCACCCAACACAGCCGACCATGAGACTGCCATACCTGTCTGGCGGCGCTCCAGTGCGAACTGTACAATCAGGATGGCGTTCTTGGCCAACAGACCAATCAGCATGATGAGCGAGATCTGCATGTAGATATCGTTCGAGTGTCCGAACAATGCCGTGAATCCGAAGCAGCCTGCCAATCCGAAGGGTACTGAGAGTACCACACACAACGGCAGAATGTACGACTCATACTGTGCCGACAGAATCAGATAGATGAAGATGAAACACAACAGGAAGATAATCCATGTGGTGTTGCTGGCCTTGGCCTCCTCACGTGTCAGACCTTGATAGTCGTAGGTATAACCTGTGGGCAGTATGGCAGAAGCCACTTCCTGACAAGCTGCAATAGCCTCACCAGACGAGTAGCCATCGGCCACCGTAGCCGTCACATTAATAGATGTGAACAGGTTGAAGCGGTTGATGTTCGAAGGACCATAGACACGCTCCAAGTGGCAGAACTCCTTCACTGGCGACATGCCAGCCGGCGTACGTACGAAGATGCTGTTGAGCGACTCCTCAGTCATACGTGTATCAGGCGAACCCTGAATCATCACACGGAACAGTTTTCCGTAGGCATTGAAGTTAGAGGCATACAAGCCACCATAATAACCCTGCAGGGTGCTAAGTATCGTAGAAGGAGAAACACCTACCTGCTTACACTTAGGCACATCGACATGAATCATATACTGCGGATATGACGGGTTGTAGGAGGTCTGTGCCATCTGAATCTCAGGACGTTTGTTCAGTTCTGCGATATAGTCCGTCACAATACCGAAGAAACGGTTCAGGTCACCACCAGTACGGTCCTGCATCACCAGCGAGATACCGCTGCTGGCAGAGAAACCAGGAATCATTGGGGGCGAGAAGGCCAGGATAGAGGCATCCTTGATGTGAGCCGTCTTGATAAAGATCTGTGCAATCACCATGTTGGCATCCAGTGGGTTGATGAGGAAGCGATAGATACCATCGCCTTCCCACAGACCGGAGAGCTTCCACCAGAATCCTTTCTGACGCTCTGAGAAGGGCTTCAGCTTGATGATGAAGGTAGCCTGGTCAGAGCCCGAACCTGCAATGAAGTTATAACCCTGAATCTGCTCACGGCTCTGTATTGCGGGGTCGGCAGCCAGAATAGAGTCCACCTGATTGATAATCTGACGGGTGCGGGCCACAGAGGTGGCAGGCGGCATCGAGATGGTACAGAAGATGGTTCCGGTATCCTCGCTGGGCACCAGACCAGTCTTGGTGGTAAGCATCGTACCTACCAAAGCCGAGATACCAATAATCACTGCCAACAGGATTACCAGAGGCTTACGAACAGTCTTCTCAATACTGTTCTTGTACTTTCCCAGTATCTTATTATAAGAGGTGTTGAAAGCCAAGTGCATACGGTCTATACGACTCAGCGGCTTCTCACCGTCCTTATGATGCGGCTTCAGGAAGATGGCACAAAGGGCAGGAGACAGCGTCAAGGCGTTCAGTGCCGAGATAAAGATAGAGACAGCCATCGTCACACCGAACTCACGGTAGAACGTACCGCTGGTGCCACCGATGAACGACACGGGGATGAACACCGAAGCCATCACGAGTGTGATGGAGATGATAGCACCCGAGATCTCATTCATGGCATCGATAGAGGCTGTCAATGCGCTCTTATAGCCCTGGTCCAACTTCGCATGTACGGCCTCCACCACCACGATGGCATCGTCCACCACAATGGCGATGGCCAGCAGCAATGCCGATAGCGTCAGCAGGTTGATGGAGAAGCCCATCACGCTGAGGAAGAAGAACGTACCGATAAGTGACACCGGCACGGCAATCAACGGGATAAGCGTAGAACGCCAGTCCTGCAGGAATACGTAGATCACGATGAACACCAGAATCAAGGTGAAGAACAGCGTGAAGATAACCTCCTCGATAGAGGCATACAGGAACTCGGTAACGTCGTAGTTAATTTTATAGGTCATGCCCGGGGGGAACAACTTTGCCTGCTCTTTCAGTTCGGCTTTCACCTGCTTGGCAATCTCGTTGGCGTTAGAACCCGCAATCTGCTGCACCATACCCAGCACAGAGGGCAAGTTGTTGTTCTTCATCGACACGGTGTACTGCTGTCCGCCCAGTTCGATGTCTGCAACATCCTTCAGCTTGAGGGTCTGACCGTCAGCATTGCTGCTGATGATGATATTGCCAAACTCCTCAGCTGACTTCAGACGACCGGTATAGCGCATGGCATACTCATAAGCCACATCACTCTGCTCACCAAAGTTACCAGGAGCAGCCTCGATATTCTGCTCGGCCAGCACAGCGCTGATGTCTGAAGGCATCAGGTTGTACTGCTTCATCACATCAGGCTTGAGCCAGATACGCATGGCATAGGTTTTCAAACCAGGGCTCTGCACATCACCCACACCCTGAATACGCTTGATGGCAGGGATGATATTGATGTTGTTGTAGTTTGTCAGGAACTCATCATCGTAGCGGCCGTCAGAGGTCAGAGTGAACATCAGCACCTGTGAGGTCTGACGCTTCATCACCGTCACACCGATACGTGTTACCTCGGCAGGCAGCAAAGCCAGTGCCTGCTGCACACGGTTCTGAACGTTCACAGCACACATATCGGCATTCATGCCCTGACGGAACAGGATACTGATCTGAGCCGAGCCGGCACCTGCCGTTGACGAGATATAGTCCATGCCTTCCACACCGTTGATACTCTCTTCCAGCGGCGTGATGACCGAGTTCTTCACCGTCTCGGCATCGGCACCAGGATAGCTGGTCCACACCACAACAGTAGGCGGTGCTATATCGGGATACTGCTCAATAGGCAGGCTGAACAGTCCGATGACACCCAGGATGACGATGAGGATAGAGATCACCGTCGACAGCACTGGGCGCTTGATAAAATTCGTAAAAGTCATATTTTACCTTTTTACTGTTTCTTTTTCTGTTATTTCATCGCATTCACGATATCGCTGGCAGTCATTGACTTGGCCTGCTCATCAATCTTCTCCTGATAGCGCTGGGGTGTGATAGGCACAATCTCCATGTTGTCGCTCAACTTGGTGATGCCGTTAGTCACATACTTGTCGCCAACATTCAGGCCACTGGTCACGATGTAGTTCACGCCATCGTTCTGGGGATTAACAGTAATCTCTGTGTAGGCCACCCTGTTGCTGTCCTTCAGCACATAGACGAACTTCTTGTTCTGCACCTCCATCACCACACGCTGCGGGATAACGATAACGGCATCGGCAGAACGCGGAATGATAATAGTACCAGAGCCGCCGCTCTTCAGCAGCTTCTCGGGGTTGGGGAAGTGAGCCTTCAGCTGTACAGAGCCGGTAGAACGGTCTATCACACCACTCATGGCCACAACCTTACCTTCGTGGGCATAGATACTGCCGTCTGCCAGTTCCAGCTTCACAGCGGGGAAGGCGTCGATGGCACCACGCAGACCACCTTCGTTCTGCGACATGGTCAGCATGTCCTTCTCGGTCATCGAGAAGTACACCTCCATCTTGCTGATATCCGACACATGGGTCAGCACGTTAGAGGCGCTCACCAGCGCACCCTTCTTAAAAGGCAGCGTGCCCACAACACCAGCGGCAGGACTCTTCACATAGCAGAAGCTCAGCGCCTCCTTGGCAGAAGCCAGGGCAGCCTGTGCCTGAGCCAGCTGTGCCTGAGCGCTGAGGTAGCTGTTCTCTGCAGTCTGCAGCTCATAGTCACCCACCACGCGGTTCTCGTGCAACTGCTTGGTGTTCTCAAACGTCAGCTTGGCGGTGTTCACGGCGCTCTGTGCCGTATTCACGGCAGCCTGAGCCTGACGCACCTGAGCCTGATAGGTCTCGTTGTCAATCACGAAGAGCACCTGACCTGCGCTGACAGTCTGACCCTCAGTCACGTTAATCTGTGTCAGGAATCCCTGTACTTTCGGACGTATCTCCACATCCTGAATACCATTGATAGTGGCAGGATACGTGCTCTGCAGGGCTGCGCTCTGAGTGGCTACAGCCTCCACAGGATACTCATTGTCGCCAAAGGTAGGACGGCCACCGCCTCCACCGCACGACATCAGCACGGTTGCAACAAATGCAACCAAAAGCATTGATTTTTTCTTCATATTTCAAAACTTAAATTTATATATAAATTTCATTCTATGCTGAAAACCAAGTACGCTTGCCCGGTTTTCTGACTGCAAAGATACAAAAAAGAGGTGAAAGTCACCTTACTTCCACCTCTTTTTTACAGTTTATTAATATTATTCCATCTCTCTGACGTCCTTGAAATACTTCCAGTATTTGTCAGAGAAGTATTTATTCTCCAACCCTTTAGGCACTCTCACCGTGGCGTTATAGTTGTCAAAGGCATTCTCAATGACGGGCGTGTATTTCTTAGGACAAATGATCGTGACCAGCGAAGAGCAGCCCTTGAAAGCATCCTGATGCAGACGCTCTATGCTCTTGGGCAGCGTCACCTGGGTCAGCGACTTACAGCCCATAAAGGTGCCCTCTTCCACGAAGCGCACACCCTGCGGAATCTCCACCTCCTTCAGGGCCGTGCAGTCCATAAAGGCCTCAGCACCAATAGATTCCATACGCTCTGGGAACACTATTTTCGTCAGCGACGTACATCCCTTGAAGGCCTGCGGAGCAATGTAGCGCATGTTGTCGCTCATCTTGGTGTTCTTACAACCAGCCACCAGCATCAGCTTGCCTTTCCAGGTGCATACAATGCCATTGCAGTCGCCACGTGAGTCATAGTGTGCGTTGGCGGTATCCACAGCTATCGACTCCAAGGCAGGACAATAGGCCAGGGCGCCATCCTCGATGGTCACCACCTGCGATGGAATCACTATTTCCATTAACTGATCAGCATGGGCAAAGGCGCCACTCTTGATTTCCTTTAGCCCCACGAAATAGCGAAACTCCTTGAAGCTCTTGATGTTACTCTTCACGAAAGCCTCGCCCAAGCTGTCCACGGCAGCAGCGTCGATGCTGGTCATCTCCGTAGCGTCGGGCTCTATCCAGCCCTGCGCACGGGCAATCATAATCAGGGGTTCGTTGCTCTCGAGGGTAGCAATCTGCTCCTCCTCCACATCGGGCCCTTCATCACTGTCAGGCTGACTCACATAGTTGATGCCCAGAAAGCACAACACGAAAATGACGAGGGCAGCCACGCCACCCAGAAACCAAATCTGCTTGTAAAACGGTGTTTGATTCTCCATATATTCTCAATTTTCAATTCTCAATTCCCAATTCTCAATTTTGACAAGCCCCATCTGCTTTGCTTTTTCCATCAGCAGTTGCATCAGGGGTTCGCGTTCGTTCTCCACCTTATTGTCCAGTACCGCATCCTTCAGGTACTGCTTCAGGGCACCCACCTCGCGCGAGGGCTTCAGGTGGAACATCTCCATTATCTCATTACCATCGATTACGGGCTGCAGCAGTCGCTTATAGTCCTTCTCCTGCAGGTCGGCCAGCTTTTCGCGCACCATGCGAAAGTTCTCCAGGAACATTTTTTTGCGTCCTTCGTTCTTCGAGGTGATATCAGCCTCGCAGAGCGTCATCAGGTCGTTGATATCATCGCCAGCATCGTTCAGCAGACGGCGCACGGCCGAGTCGGTCACCTCGCTGTCGGCAATCACCTGCGGCCTCATGTGCAGGTCCACCAGCTTCTGCACGTATTTCATCTCGCTGCCCAGCGGCAGTTTCAGTCGCCTGAAAATCTCGGGCACCATCTTCGCCCCAATATAATTATGGTTATGGAAAGTCCAGCCTATGGCAGGGTCCCAGCGCTTGGTCTTCGTCTTTCCTATGTCGTGGAGCAGCGATGCCCAACGCAGCCAGAGATTTCCATTGTCCTTCGCACAGACGTTTTCCAGCACTTCGAGCGTATGGTAGAAATTGTTCTTGTGTGCCCTGCCGTTCTTCTGTTCCACAATGTCGAGGGCAGCCAGTTCTGGCAGGATGATATTCAGCAGACCGCAGCGCTGCAGGTCTACAAAACCCTTGCTGGGGTGCGGTGCCATCATGATTTTATTCAGTTCCACCTCAATACGCTCACCACTCACTATCTTGATGCGGTCGGCCATGCGTTCCAGCGCCTCGAAGGTCTCAGATTCTATCTCGAAGTTCAGCTGGGTGGCAAAGCGTATGCAGCGCATCATGCGCAGCGGGTCGTCGCTGAAGGTGATGCCTGGCTCCAAGGGTGTGGCTATGATGCCGTCATCCAGATCGGCCAGTCCGTTGAAGGGGTCCACCAACTCACCGAACCTGTTCTTATTCAGACAGATAGCCATCGCGTTGATAGTAAAGTCGCGACGGTTCTGGTCGTCTTCTAGCGTACCATTTTCAACAATAGGCTTGCGCGAGTCATGACTATAGCTCTCCTTCCTGGCACCCACGAACTCTACTTCCATCCACTTTTCACTATCCTCTTTCCTCTTTCCACTTTCCTCTTTCCTCAATAATTTAACTTGTGCCGTACCGAAGTTCTTGAACACAGCCAGATGGGCTTTGTGTCCCAGCATCCGCTTCAACTCTTTGGCCACTGCGATGCCGCTACCCACCACCACCACGTCGATGTCGTCAGAGGGACGTTCCAAGAAGATGTCGCGCACATAACCGCCCACGACATAGCATTCCAGCCCCAGCCTGTCGGCTGCCTCGCTGATTTGATGGAAAATCTCCTGGTCCAGTATCTCTGCCAGCTCTTCGTCAGAATATAACTTCATGCCTCATTCTTTCTTTGGACTGCAAAGGTACTAACAAAATTCCATGTCACCAAATAATCATTCGAAAAATCATCTCCTCGTCCCTCTTCCGTCGTCAGTTCCGCCGTTAGAGACATCATCTTTTCAGCTCTTGAATCTCGGGAAACAGCGTCCAGTCCTCGTTGTTCTGGGGGCAGAGTGTATGTATGCCAATGGTCTGGGCCGTCTGGACGTTCGTGGGACTGTCGTCGATGAAGAGCGTCTCTTCGGGCAGGGCATCCTGACCTTCGAGCATCATGTGGAAGATGGCGGGCGAGGGTTTCATCACACCACATTCGTAGCTCAGGTACAGGTGGTCGAAGTAATGACTCATGGGATGGCCGTGGCCGTCGAAGGCAGGACTTTCCGTCCACATGGTCATAAAGGGATTGGTATTTGACAGCAGGCACACCTTATAACCCTTCTGTCGCAGGCGCAGCAGCATATCGAGGTTCCGCTGCGGTACGTGGTCCACATAGCCGTGCCAGGCATCGTAGCACTCCTGCATGGTGACCTCATGGCCTATCAGTCGGCACATCTCCTGTCGGAACTCCTCTTTGCCGATGCGTCCTGACTCCAGGTCGGCAAACACGCCCCTCTGCTGAAAGGCATCCAATCGCTCGCGGGCATCCACAAGTCCCATCTTCTCGAATGTCCTGATGGCCCCCTCAAGACTCAGCGCCAGCACCACGCCTCCCAGGTCAAAGGCTATATTCTTTATATTCTTCATATCTCCTTGTTTTGCTTGCAAAGGTAACTATTCTTATCGAAACGACCAAATCTTTGAGCTAAGACTGTGGGCAGTGGCATCTTCAGCTGGACGAAGACACCCGCCTTCACGAGTTTTTCTTAGGATTATCACGATGAATTATTAAAATCACGACGTGAAAATATAAAATCACGTCGTGAAAATAAAAAATCACGCCATGATTTTGTTTAATCACGGCGTGATTTTTGTTTTGGATAACGAGTTATCTCTTTTTGGGCAGCCTGTTGAATCTGTATGTTACGTGGAGTAAGGCGTAGCGAGGCATGACATTGGTATAGGTTTCTGTACGGCCTTGCGCATTGACGTTGCGGGTTACGTTGTCCAGTTGACCAAGGATGTCGAAGCCGTCGAGCATCACCACCAGCCTTCCCTTGAGGAATGGGCGCGCAAAGCGAGCATTCCACACCAGGTCGTTGGTGTTGAGTTGTGAGTCGGCATAGCCCGTACGGCTGTAGAGCGTCATGTCGCTACTCAGTTCCAAGTTCCAAGGCAGTTTTACGATTGCTGTCATCCCATTGGTAAGCGTCAAGGGCTGCTGCGTCTCAAAGTCCGTGCGCTGACTGCTGAAACGCTGCCAAAGCGTGGTACTCTTGAAGGTGAGTGCGTGCTGTCCAATCTTATAGGAGAGATTCAGCGTGTTGTTGAAAGAAAGCGTGTTGACGGTGCTACGCGCTTGGTCTATCAGGTCCACGCTGTGCAGGTAACTGACACTCGGACTGACATTGAGGCGGAGAGGGTGCTTCTTGCCAATGACTGTGTTGAAACGGTAGTCCGCGCTGGCATTCCAGTTGCCATTCACGTTGTCGGCCTGCCAGGTGCGGACGCCTGTGGTGCGGTCGTAACGATAACCCATCGCAAGGGCATTTTGGATGATCGTGTAACTGAGACGGTACTGATGGCTTGTCTCTTTACTTTTCGCTTTTCCCCATTGGTGACTGAACGAGAACTCGTGGTTAACGGCATTGCGCAGACTGTTATTACCCAGACGGATGTTCAGTGGGTCAGTATCATCGCGCATGTCCACGAGGTTCAGCAAATCAGGTGTTGAGGTCTGGGCCATATACTGTAGGTGCAGCTTCTGGGCATTTCCCGTCTCTGCATTGATGGTTGTGTACTGGATAAAGCAGTCCCAGATGTTGATGGGCATAGTGTTGCGCGTCACGAGTGTGTCAATGCTGCCGCGCTGGTAGCTTAGCTGTTGACGAACGAGTGTGACAGGGAAGCCGAGTTGCGCCCATACTTTCTTCTCCTTTCCTTTGTTCCAGTTGTAGAAGAAGCGTGGACTGAAGTCGTAGATGTCCTCTGTGAAGTGGCTTGTATAACTGTTGCGACGATCAATGTACTGCTCATATTCGTGAGTTGATGGTAATTGGCCGATGGCGTAGGTTGTGTCGATGTCGAAGAGCGACGACTCACGCAGGCGGTCGTTGTGGGTGTATTCCGCATTCAATTGCAGACGAATCTGAGGGGTGAAATTGATCTGATAGGTGCCACGTGCCTTGGCTTTCCATGAGCGGTTGGGGTGGTTGCGGTAGTAGCGGTTGAGGCATTCTGAAGGGTTCTGTGACACAGCACCATATTCAATAGACTGCCGATGATAGCGGTCCTCCTGCTGGTCGGTGAAACTGGCCTCGGCGTCAAGTGAAGCCCAGTCGGGACTGTGGTGAAACTTCAACGTACTGCTGAGACGTAGTTCTCCATCGAGAGCGTGCCCCTCGGCAATACCCCGTTGCAGATTGCGGTGGATGAGACTGTCGTTCTGATAGAAAGCCGAGGCGATACTACGGTCAGTATTGTCGAACTTCTGATAGTTGAGTGAAGGGCTAATATCGATGTTCCACATCTTGAAATCCCGATAATAATGGTGACTGGTATTCAACCTCAGGTTCTTGTTCCTGTTGACATTAGTCATGCGTTCGTAAGTATCGCCCGTGGCCAGGTAGTTCTGGCGATTGGTGTTGGCCTCGCGATTCAGGTCGGTATGAGTCACCTGCAGGTTGCCATCGGCTTTCCACTTGCTGTTGCGGTCCTCTACGTTATAGTCGATGCCGGCTTGTTTCTGTCTCATTTGTCCTCCGTCCTTGATGCGCTGAGGGTTCCAACTGCCCGTTTCGCCAGGTTTGGTGTCTCCATTCAGGTTGTTGGCGGTGGCATAGACTGCCAGGCGCGAGTGGTCCGAGAAGCGCAGGGCAAAGAGTCTGGCCAGCCAGCGCTCCTCCGTTCCGCCACCTGCTTCTGCGTTGGCCAGTGTGCCGATGCTGTATTCCTTCTTGAGTTTTACATCCATCACATAGCGGTTGTCTCCAGCCACTTGCTGCCCCAGAAACTCACTCTTGTCTCCCCATTTATCATATATCTGGATGTTCTTCACCGTATAGGCCGGCAGGTTGTCGAGCATGATGGTGTGGTCGCCACGGAAAAAGTCCTTGCCGTTAAGGAGCAGCGCATCCACATACTTGCCGTTGTGATAGATGCGTCCACCCTCTTTCAGTTCGATGCCAGGCAACTGCTTTACCAATGCATCGAGCATAGAACCCTCGGCCAGTTCAAATGCATCGGCATTGAACACCAGCGTGTCGCCCTTATAGTAGAACTGCACTTTGGTAGAAGTGACAACCACCTCCTTCAGCATCTTTGATTCGCGCTTCATATAGACGGGAGGCAGATCGCGACGTTGTTCACGACGGTAGATATTACTCAGCTCATAGGGCATTTCGGTAGGCTTAAAACCCACATAGCTGGCTTGAATCGTATATTTCGTGGGTCGTGCAGGCACTCTGAAAGCAAAGTTTGCCAGTTCTATGGGCGTATTGTTGCCATATTGCAAATAAGAGATGGCCTCGCAGGAATCAATGCAGACCCCATCGGCATTGAGCAGTCTGACGGCAGCGTGGGGCAGGTCAAGGTGTGTCACGTAGTCCTTCACCTTGCCTTCAAGTACCATATAGCGCTTGTCGGACTTCGGCTTGTATTGCACATATATCTGCTTTCCTTTGGTGACGACACGCACGGGTTGGTCTTTCGTCATTTGCTTGACGGCCTTAGGCACACTCAGTCCCTGTGTGTTGGCTACCACCTGCAGGTGCTCCAAGTCGTTGTGGATGAAGGAAATCTCGTAGTCATCCTGCTGTTGGTTCAGTCGGGCCAATGCGTCAGCCAAAGAAAGTGTTTGTGCCGAAGCACTCATGACGATGCCCACCATTATTAATAATAAGGTGATGCGCTTCATGGCTCTACCTCCTTCTCTGCATGAACAAAGATGGTATCGCGCTCGTCAGAAAGGCGCAGTCCCTCAAACTCATTCACGTTGTCGAGGAAGATGCCTAACGGCTGTACGCTATCCCAGGCGATGGTGAAACGGAGATCACGCAGCGCCTCTTCCTGGAAGCACACCTGATGGCGGTAATGGCTGCCCACCACCGTGAGGATGCTGTCCAAACGGATATCCGCAAAACGCACGAGGGCATCATCGGCAGAACTGGCATCGTCTGTCTTTGACTCGGCTATTGATGTTCCCGTTGACGGTTCTGTTGACTGCGGAGAAAGGAAATGATAGGCAGCGTAGGCCAGTCCGCTGAGCAGGGCGACGGCAATAAATGAGGCCGCTATGCGCATCCAACGGCGTGATGGCTTGGGTTCGTTCGTGAGCTTTTCGATTTCCTCGTCAGTCAGTTCACGACGGTTATCATGCAGGACGTCCAGCACCTCGTTCCATAGCTGTTCGTCGGTGGGTATGTTGTGATTCGTATTCATGATGCTTCTTGTTTTGGTTGTTTTAAACTAGTCATAAGGTTTGCCTTGGCGCGACTGGCAGTCATGCGGACAGCACTCTCTGTGCTTCCCTGTATAGCCGCAATCTGCTGATAGGACAGACCGTCCATGTGATGCAGCAGAATGACTGCCTGCTGATTCTTAGGCAGGGCAGCAATGGCATCGTTGACCTGGCGTTCAGTTTCCTGTCGCTCCATGCTTTCATGCGGATTGTCCTGTCGGGCTGTCAGCGGACGAACCGTGTCGCTGGGCATGTTGTCCAGGGCGGCAATGACAAAAGACCGGCGTTTCTGCTTGTTCAGGCTGACGTTACGTGTGATACGCATCGCCAGTCGTTCGGCCTCTGTGGCCTGCTGTGCCCTGTCGCCCATGCGCCATAGCGAGACAAGTGCATCCTGTACGGCATCTGCCGCCTCCTCGTCGTCGTGGAGGATGCCGCGTGCAAGACTCATGAGTTGTGGGCGCAGGCGGGTAACTACATCTGTGAATAGTGCTTCTTGCATAAACGTTTTACGTATGGTTTTTGCCTATATAACAATCAACGCCGCAAAACATAACGCATCATCATTGATGTTTAAGGTTCTTTAACGTAATCGCCTCTTCTTTTTTTTGCCTGCAAAGATACAAAGATTCTTTTGATTATCCAACGCTTTTGCTTGTCTTTGACAGTTTGTAATAAATGGACGCGTATTTTTGAAAAACCGATAGTAATCTGCTAGAAAATACATTCCTTTTCTTGCAGATTGTTATTTCTGGCGAAAATGTAGATTGAAAAATGGGGCGTTTTTCGGCTCGAAAGCGGAATAATGCGTAAATTTGCAGTCCATAAAATACATTCGTTTTATGGACACAAAATATATCTTTGTTACAGGCGGTGTCGTTTCCTCGTTGGGAAAAGGCATCATCTCCGCCTCCATTGGAAAATTGCTGCAGTCACGCGGCTATAAGGTAACCATCCAGAAGTTTGACCCGTACATCAACATCGACCCAGGTACGCTGAACCCCTATGAGCATGGCGAGTGCTATGTGACGGCCGACGGTATGGAGACCGACCTGGATCTGGGCCACTATGAGCGCTTCACGGGTATTCACACCACACGTCACAACTCTATTACCACCGGACGTATCTATAAGACGGTGATAGACCGCGAGCGCCGTGGTGATTATCTGGGCAAGACCATTCAGGTGGTGCCTCATATCACGGATGAGATTAAGCGCAGAATGTTGCGAGAGGACGAAGAGGGCGAACAACTTGACTTCGTGATTACCGAGGTGGGCGGCACCATTGGTGATATTGAGAGTGCACCTTTTATGGAGGCCATCCGACAGTTGCGTTGGCAGTTGGGCAGGAACGCCGTTTGTGTGCACCTGACCTACGTGCCCTATCTGAAGGCTGCCGATGAGTTGAAGACCAAGCCCACACAGCACTCTGTCAAGGAACTGCAGGGCATGGGTATCCAGCCCGATATTCTGGTGCTGCGCACAGAGCGTCATCTGGACGATGGCATGAGAATGAAGGTGGCATCGTTCTGTAACGTGGATCTGGAGTGCGTGGTGCAGAGCGAGGATATGCCCTCTATCTATGAGGTGCCCGTCAGCATGCAGCATCAAGGACTGGATGCCGCCATCCTGCGTAAGATTGGCATCCCCGTGGGTGAGACACCTGCGATGAAACCCTGGCACGACTTCCTCGACAAGCAGCGCAACGCCGCGAAGGAGGTACACATCGGTCTCGTTGGCAAGTACGACCTGCAGGATGCCTATAAGAGCATTCGCGAGAGTCTGAATCTGGCTGGTATATATAATAATGTGAAGGCGAAGATCCACTTCATCAGCAGTGAGGAAGTGACAAAGGAGAATATCGCAGAGAAACTGAAGGGCATGCAGGGCGTGCTGATTTGTCCGGGCTTCGGTCAGCGTGGCATCGAAGGCAAGATCATTGCTGCAGAATACACCCGGACGCACGATATCCCAACGTTCGGCATCTGTCTGGGCATGCAGATGATGGTCATCGAGTTTGCCCGTAACGTGCTGGGCTACAAGGATGCCAACAGCGCAGAGATGGACGACAAGACACCCCACAACGTCATCGACATCATGGAGGAGCAGAAGAACATCACCGAGATGGGCGGTACCATGCGACTGGGCGCCTACGAGTGTGAGCTGGTGAAGGGCAGCAAGACCTACGAAGCCTATGGTGAGGAGGCACTTATCAGCGAGCGTCACCGCCACCGCTACGAGTTCAACAATAAATATCAGGAGGAGTACGAGGCCAAGGGTATGAAGTGCGTGGGTATCAACCCTGCCGCCAACCTGGTGGAGATTGTGGAGATTCCAGAGAAGCGCTGGTACATCGGCACGCAGTTCCATCCTGAATACTCATCGACAGTACTGCATCCGCACCCTCTGTTCATGAGCTTTATAAAAGCAGCAATGGAGTCCTAACGGGCTCCATTACTTTTCTGTCTGTATCTCTACTATTTCAATTCCGGCCATCCATCGGCAGTCCACGAGATAGGACGCTGGATGAGCATGGCGGCACCGTTCTGCGTGACGCTGTAGCCGTGACAGACGAAGATATCCTCGTCATCAAAGGTATAGGCAGAACAGTGGCCAGCAGCCTCCCATTCCTTTTTGTCGCCCTCAATGACGAGCGTGCCACCGCCATTAGCCATATCCTTGCCTGTACGGTCCAAATAAGGTCCGTCGACAGTCTTGCTGCGACCAACGGCTACGCGGTAGTTGCTTTTGGCGCCGCGACAGCAGTAGTCCCATGACACAAAGAGATAGTAATAGCCGCCGTGCTTAAAGATAAACGGCGCTTCGATGGCGTTGGTGCCAGCATATTTCGACGTGGGGTTCGGCTCTGATGGCTTGTAGCTGGGGTCGTAGCGACGGGCGACGGTCTTGATTTGAGGCTTGAGATTTGAGGTTTGAGGTTTTGCTATGTGCATCGTTGAGTCGAGGCGAGCTATCTGGATGCCGTCCCAGAACGAGCCCCACACGAGCCAGGGCGTGTCGTTATCGTCGATGACGAAGTTTGGGTCGATGGCGTTCCAGTTGTCGCGTTTCTCGCGCGAGGTCACAATGCAGCCCTCGTCCTTCCACATATTAGAGCGCAGAGAGCGACTGCTGAGCAGACCAATGGCTGAGCCGTTCTTGCCAAATGTAGAGCAGCTGTAGGCAAGCCACCACTGCCCGTGCCACTGAATGACATCGGGTGCCCACACATGGTTGCTGAAGCCTGGCACAGAATCTGTAGTCCAGCCAGGAATCACGGTCATAACAGGCTGTGGCAGTACGGTCCAGGTCTTACGGTCGCGCGAGGTCATCTGCTGGATGCCCATGCCTGTGGCGTAGATATAATACGTGTCACCCTCCTTGGCCATCACGGGGTCGTGTACCATCGGTGTTTCAGTAGTAAAGGCTTCGCGCTGAAAGCCTCGGCGAGGCCCTTGGGCCGCAACTGTCATGCAAACAGCTGCAAGTGTCATTGTAATAAGTAATTTGTTCATAAAGTAGTTTTTGGGTTTATCGGCTGCAAAGGTAACGATTATTACCGAATTATCCACATCATACCACTAATAATTTGCAAGTAGAATATGGTTTTTGATTGCAAATTGTTATTTTGTGCCGAAACGTAGATTGAAAGAAGGGTGATGATGCAGGAGATTGGCAGAGTTTTTTTAATTTTGTAGCCCAAAAGAGAAAGCAAGAGATGGAACAGTTAAAACATGAATGCGGCGTGGCGATGATTCGTCTGCTGAAACCACTGGATTACTACGAGAAGAAATACGGCACCTGGGCCTACGGCTTCAACAAACTGTACCTGATGATGGAGAAGCAGCACAACCGTGGACAGGAGGGCGCTGGCATTGCCTCGGTGAACCTGAACAACAAACCTGGTACGGAGTATATGTTCCGCGAGAAGGCCGAGGGCAAGAACGCCATCACCGAGATTTTCTCGAGAGTGACTGAGGAGATGAAGGGCGAGCTGCTGATGGGTCATCTGCGCTATTCTACTACTGGCAAGAGCGGCCTGACATTCGTTCATCCCTTTCTGCGTCGCAACAACTGGCGCGCCAAGAACCTGTGTCTGTGTGGCAACTTCAACATGACCAATATCGACGAGGTCTTTGAGTTTCTGACAACACAGGGACAGAGCCCACGTATCTATGGCGACTCGTATATCACGCTGGAGCTGATGGGCCACAGACTGGACCGCGAGGTGGAGCGACTGTATGATGAAGCCAAGAAAAAGGGACTGGAAGGTCTTGACATCACACAACATATTGATGACCATATAGAGATGGCCAACGTGTTGAAGACCACGATGAAACATTACGATGGTGGTTACGTGATGTGCGGACTGACAGGCAGCGGCGAGATGTTCAGCGTGCGCGACCCCTGGGGCATTCGTCCCGCCTTCTATTATCGTGACGACGAGATCGTTGCCGTGGCGAGCGAACGTCCTGTCTTACAGACCACCTTCGACTTGAAAGCTGAGGACATCTGTGAACTGAAACCTGGTCAGGCACTCATTGTACGCAAGAGCGGCGATAGTCGTCTGGAGCAGATCATGCCCGCCCAACAGCTCAGCGCCTGTTCCTTCGAAAGAATCTACTTCAGTCGTGGGTCGGACTGCGACATCTACCAGGAGCGCAAACGTCTGGGTGAGCAACTCACGCCTGCCATCCTGAAAGCTATTGATGGCGATGTAGAGAATACGGTATTCTCGTATATCCCCAACACTGCCGAGGTAGCTTACTACGGCATGACTGACGGCTTCCGTCAAGGGGGCTATAACGTACGTACAGAAAAGGTGGTGTGGAAGGATATCAAGATGCGCACCTTTATCGCCGACAATAGCGAGCGCAACGACCTGGCAGCTCACGTCTATGACATCAGCTACGGCAGTCTGAAGCCCTACATGGACAACCTCGTGATTATCGACGACAGCATCGTGCGCGGCACCACCCTGAAGGAGAGCATCTTTAAGATTCTGGACCGTTTGCATCCCAAGAAGATTGTGATGGTGAGCAGCTCACCGCAGATTCGTTACCCAGACTACTACGGCATCGATATGGCCCGTCTGGAGGAGTTCTGCGCCTTCCGTGCCACGATGGCCCTGATAGAGGAGCGCGGCATGTGGCAGTTGGTGAACGACACCTACCTGGCCTGCAAGCGGGAGTTGGAGAAGCCTAAGGAGGAGATGCAAAATTGCGTGCGCACCCTGTATGCACCATTTACTGTCGATGAGATTAACAATAAGATAGTGGAGATGCTGCGTCCTGCTGACATGCAGGCGCCCATAGAGCTGGTGTTCCAGAGCATCGAAGGACTGCACGAGGCCTGTCCCAACCACCCTGGCGACTGGTACTTTACAGGCCACTACCCCACCCCTGGCGGCATCCGTCTCTGCAACCAGGCTTTCGTGAACTATATTGACAACAAACAAAAGAAACAATAATAAAATCAAAAGATTATGTGTGGAATCATAGCCATATTAGACGTTAAGGAGCAGACACAGGCTCTTCGTGACAAAGCATTGAAGATGAGTCAGAAGATTCGCCATCGCGGACCTGACTGGAGTGGTATCTACTGTGGCGGCTCTGCCATCCTCGCCCACGAACGACTGAGCATCGTGGACCCAGAATCAGGCGGACAGCCTCTCTTCTCGCCAGACCACAAACAGGTGCTGGCTGTCAATGGAGAGATATATAACCACCAAGAGATTCGTCGTCGCTATGCTGGTCAGTACGAGTTCCAGACAGGCTCGGACTGCGAGGTCATCCTGGCCCTCTATCGTGAGAAGGGCATCAACTTCCTGGAAGACCTCAGCGGCATCTTTGCCTTTGTGCTCTACGACGAAGAGAAGAACGAGTTTCTCATTGCCCGCGACCCTATTGGCGTGATTCCTCTTTATATTGGTTACGACAGCGACGGCACGGTTTATGTAGCCAGCGAGCTGAAAGCCCTCGAAGGCCAATGTGAGCGCTACGAGCCATTCCTGCCAGGTCATTACTATTGGAGTGTTGACCCAGGCATGAAGTGGTACTATCGTCGCGACTGGATGCAGTATGATGCTGTGAAGGACAACCCTGCCAGCGTTCAGGATATCCACGATTCGCTGACAGATGCCGTGAAGCGTCAGTTAATGAGTGATGTGCCCTATGGCGTACTGCTCTCTGGCGGTCTCGACTCGAGCGTCATCTCTGCCATTGCAGAGAAGTTCAGCGAGCATCGTATTGAGGACGACTCGAAGACCAAGGCCTACTGGCCACGTCTGCACTCGTTTGCCGTTGGACTGAAGGGCGCCCCCGACCTGGCTAAGGCTAAGCTGGTGGCTGATCATATCGGCACCGTACACCACGAGATTAACTATACCATTCAGGAGGGCTTGGATGCCATCCGCGACGTGATCTACTTCATCGAGACCTACGACGTGACCACCGTACGTGCCTCTACACCTATGTACCTGCTGGCGCGTGTCATCAAGTCGATGGGTATTAAGATGGTACTCAGCGGTGAAGGTGCCGACGAAATTTTCGGTGGCTACCTCTACTTCCACAAAGCTCCTACGGCCAAGGACTTCCACGAGGAGACCGTACGCAAACTCGGAAAGCTCTATATGTACGACTGTCTGCGTGCCAACAAGAGTCTCTCGGCCTGGGGTGTAGAGGGTCGTGTGCCCTTCCTCGACAAAGAGTTCCTGGATGTGGCTATGCGCACCAACCCAGAGGCCAAGATGTGTCCTGGCAATACCATTGAAAAGAAGATTGTGCGCGAGGCCTTTGCCGACCTGCTGCCAGAAGAGGTGGCTTGGCGACAGAAAGAGCAGTTCAGCGATGGTGTGGGCTATAGCTGGATTGACACCTTAAAGGCCATAACGACGGCAGCGGTGTCCGACGAACAGATGGCTCACGCCGCAGAGCGTTTCCCCATCAACACGCCTAGAAACAAGGAAGAATACTACTATCGCAGCATCTTTGCTGAGCACTTCCCCAGCGACAGCGCAGCCAAGAGCGTGCCCTCTGAAGCCAGCGTGGCATGTAGCACTGCCATCGCCCTGGAATGGGATGCTGCGTTCAAGGGATTAAACGAACCCAGTGGTCGCGCCGTCAAAGGTGTACATGAACAGGCCTACTAATGATAATATAAAAACACCGTATTTCTCTACGGTACCATTATTGTTGCCTGCCATCAGTCTCATCATGGGACTGGTGGCGGCATCGCTCTATACTAACCTGATAGTACTTTTCGTGGTTTTCTCCATCAGCGTCCTCGTCAGTTGGATGCTCAGGCGAAAACCCGTTTGGCAGAGCCTCGGCATCCTTTCATGCTTCTTTTGGCTGGGCATGATTGTTGGGCAGCGCGTCACCCAAGTACCTATAGGAGACGGATTCGCAGAAGCTGTGGTGATGTCAGAGCCTGCAGAGAAGCCTAAGACCATCGCCGTTGACCTCCTGTTGCCTGACCACCACCAGCAGGTGCGTTGCTACCTGTGGAAAGACGAGCGGAGCCAGCAGCTGGCATTGGGACAGAACGTGGTGGTGAGACACGCAGACCAGGGTTTTGTACGCAGTAATGACTGGCAGGTGGGCGGCAACGGCTTATCGAAGCTCTCACGCGTGGACCGTTGCCGACTATGGTTCTTGCATCTGCGTCATGGCCTGCTTCAGCGCTATAAGACTCTACAGGCTGATGACGAGCAGTATGCCATCCTCGCTGCTATGACGCTGGGCGACAAGTCGGCATTGACACAGGAGCTTCGTGAGACCTATTCCATCACTGGTGCATCACATATCTTGGCACTCAGCGGACTGCATCTGGGCATCATCTACCTGCTGCTTTACCGTCTGACATTAGGCAGGCGGCGTTTCTGGCTGTCGCAGACGCTCATTGTACTGTGTATCTGGGCCTTTGCGTTCCTAACAGGTCTGTCCACCAGCGTAGTACGCTCTGCCACGATGATTAGCATCTATGCGCTGTTTGCCGTAGCAGGCCGTCATCGCTCGCCTGTCAACCTGCTGTGTTTCACGGCTATCATCATGTTATTGGTTAATCCTGCATCCATTGATGATATTGGTTTCCAACTATCGTTTGCTGCCGTGCTGTCTATCCTGCTCTGGATGCCACTGATAGAGCATTTTCTGCCAGAGCACTATCTCGATAGTCATCCTTTCAAGGGCTTTATTATTAATATGGTGGGCATGTCGGTGGCAGCACAGATAGGTGTAGCACCTATCATTGCCTATCACTTCGGACGTTTCTCCACCTATTTTCTCTTCACCAACTTCCTTGTCGTCCCACTGGCCACCATCATCCTCTATGGCACGCTGCTGGTGCTTATCCTGCCCATGCTTGCCCCTGCATTACTTTGGGTGGTGGCATTATTAAATAAAGCACTTGAGTGGTTATCTCAAGTGCCTTATGCCAGTATCGACGGACTGCATCCGTCAACAGTCCAGATTGGACTTTTCTATATCGCTATGCTGTGTATCTACGCTATTGTGCGACGCCTTGCGCCTAATACATGATGTGCAGATAGCGCAGGATATCGTTCAGATTAGCAACCACCATCAACAGGATGAGGAGGCCGAATCCTATGTATTCTGCCTTAATCATGAAGTTCTCTGACGGCTTGCGACGCGTAATCATCTCGTAAAGCAGGAACAGCACATGTCCTCCATCCAAGGCAGGGATGGGCAAGATGTTCATGAAGGCGAGGACGATGCTCAAGAAGGCCGTCATCAGCCAGAACTGATGCCAATCCCATGCTGAGGGGAACAGACTGCCGATGGCACCAAAGCCACCCATCTGCTTCACACCGTCAGACGAGAAGAGATACTTCATGTCGTTGACATAGCTGCACAGCGTGTTCCAGCCGTAACTAATACCTGCAGGGAAGCTTTCCAGGAAGCCATATTCAAACGTGGTGGGTTCGTAGGCCTGAACAGGAGCGAAGCCCAGCTTGAGGTCCTTGGTCAGTGTGGTATTAACGGTATCGATGGCCTCGCCACGCTGATAAACCAGTGTTATCTGCAGAGCCTTCAAACTGTCAGCCTCTGTCTTGGCCGATGCCAGCACGTCGTTGATGCGCGACAGCTCATCAGTAAAGCCATAGAACGAATTAACCTGCTTATTGTTGGCTGCCAGGATCTTATCACCCTTCTGCAGGCCAAGGGCTGCTGCAGGTGAGTCAGGAATAACGCTATCAATCACAGCAGGAACCATGGGGCGTACGAAGATAGGCACACTCTGAGCCATATCCACGAGGCTAAGCGTTGAGGTTTCATAGGTAAAGAACAAGAATTTCTTTTCTTCCTGAGGGATGTTGATGGTCTTGGGCTGACCATTACGAAGCACATTAACCTGCTTGGCGTTGCAAATCATGCGATACATGTCAACGCCCACATTCTTGAACTCCTTTTGGTCAGTAGATATCAAGATATCACCATCCTGGAAGCCAATGGCTTTTGCTTCCTCGTTAAACTCCATACCCTGCGTCATGCTCTGCAACGGGGTATAGGTCTCACCCCAAGTGAAGAGCACCATCGAATAGATGAACAATGCCAGAAGGAAGTTAACCAACACGCCACCAATCATGATGAGCAGTCGCTGCCATGTGGGTTTGGTGCGGAATTCCCAAGGCTGCGCCACCTCACTGAGTTTCTGGTTGGTCTCGTCTATCATACCATCGATGGCGCAATAGCCTCCAAGAGGCAGCCAGCCTAGTCCGTACTCTGTACCTACATACTCCTTCTTCTCATTGCCGTCCTCGTCCTTCGTCGTGGGTACCACCTCTGGCTTCAGTCTTAACAGACGGCGCACCCAGGTGTCGTAAGTACTCATAATATGGAACTTAGGATTAAAGAAGAGATAGAAGCGTGAGACACGCACCTTAAACAGTTTGGCGAAGGTGAAGTGTCCCAGCTCATGAAGCAGCACCAGCAGGCTGATAGCCAGCAGGAACTGCAATGTCTTTATCAAAAATACTTCCATTATCCTTTTACTTTTTTACCTTATTTCTATTTTACCCTTTCAACAGTGCACTGGCTATGCGACGAGCCTCAGCATCACTCTGAAGATAGTCCTCGTAGGAGGGCTTCTGAATGAAGGTAGCACGCTGCATGGTAGCCTCGATGATATCGCCCATCTGCAAGAAGCCACAACGGTCCTCAAGGAAGGCACGGTTCACAATCTCGTTGGCTGCATTGACGATACAAGGCATATTGCCACCTTGATGCAGGGCCTCATAGGCCATAGCCAGACAACGGAACTTCTTCAAATCAGGCTCGAAGAACTCCAAGTCATGGGCCTTGAAAAGGTCCAGTCTATTGCCACTGAGTGGCAACCTCTTGGGGAACGAGAACGCATACTGGATAGGCAGACGCATATCGGGCACACCCAACTGGGCCTTCACTGAGCCGTCCACAAACTGCACAGCGCTATGCACGATGCTCTGCGGATGTACCAGCACCTGAATCTGCTCGGCATCGACACCAAAGAGCCACTTGGCCTCTATGACCTCGAAACCTTTGTTCATCATCGAAGCCGAGTCGATGGTAATCTTGGCTCCCATGTCCCATGTGGGATGACGCAGGGCGTCGGCCTTGGTCACATGGGCTATCTCTTCCATGCTCTTGGTACGGAAGGGACCGCCACTGGCGGTAAGCAGTATCTTGTCGATGGGGTTCTCGTCCTCACCTACCAGACTCTGGAAGATAGCCGAATGCTCACTGTCCACAGGCAGGATGGATGCTCTGTTCTCCAATGCCAGCTGACAGATCAGTTCACCAGCAACGACCAGTGTCTCCTTGTTGGCCAGACAGATGGTCTTGTGGGCCTTGATGGCATGGATGGTTGGAGAGAGGCCTGCGAAGCCCACCATTGCAGTAAGCACCATATCAATAGGCCCTGCCTCAACAATCTCGTCGAGGGCACGTGCTCCTGCATACACCTTCACGTCAGGCATATCGCTCATCAGCGCCTTCAACTCGTCGTAACGTGCCTCGTTGGCAATGACGATGGCAGCAGGCTTGAACTTGTGGGCCTGCTCTGCCAGCAGCTCCACCTTGTTGTTGGCTGTCAGGCAATACACCTCGTAGAGGTCGCTATGCTCCTCTATCACTTCGAGGGCCTGTGTACCTATGCTTCCCGTTGAGCCGAGAATGGCTATTTGTCTTTTCATAAATCTAAGATGCCCTCAGGCAAATTGATAGTTATCGTTTTCTTATCCTTGTCAATATCAGTTATCAGCTCCTCGCTGGCAGGTATCAGCCTGCCGTCCTCCAATTCAAAGAGGATGTTAGCGGTGCTGTCGTCAATGCTGGCAATAACACCAACCTTTTTGTCAGTCTTTGCTTCGACGATGTCGAAGCCTACGAGGAAGGTCCACGACAGTTCCTCGTCATCATCATCAGCCAGCTGACGAGGGAAGTACACGTCGCAGTTGGTAAGCTCGCGGGCACGGTCCTGGGTGTCTATATCCTCGAACTTCACCAGTGCGGTACTGTCGCTACGGAATCGGTATTCCTCCATGAAGAAAGGCACCAGGATGCCATCGAGCTCCAGCACGAGATAGTCGGCATCAACACGGTCGAATACATCATCGTCGAACATGAACGACACCTCGCCTTTCACGCCATGCGCCTTGCCTATGCATCCTATCTTATATACCGTCTCTTTCTTTATCATGAGAAAATGAGTCTTATAAAGCTTATGCGAGTCTTGTTATCTGAGCGCCCAGAGCGTTCAGTCGTGTCTCGATATGTTCGTAGCCACGATCTATCTGTTCTATGTTGTCAATACGACTGGGACCTTTGGCACTCATGGCGGCAATAAGCAAAGCAATACCTGCACGAATATCAGGACTGGACATGCGTCCACCCCTCAGTTGCAGCTTGCGGTCATGGCCCACCACCACAGCACGGTGTGGGTCGCAGAGTATAATCTGTGCACCCATGTCAATCAGCTTGTCCACAAAAAACAAACGACTCTCAAACATTTTCTGGTGAAACAGCACCGAGCCACGAGCCTGGGTGGCTACTGTTATCAGCACACTCAGCAAGTCGGGGGTCAGTCCTGGCCATGGGGCATCAGCCAGCGTCATGATGGTACCGTCGATAAACGACTGTATCTCGTAATGGCGCATCTGAGGTATGTAGAGATCATCGCCATCTTCTTTGATGGTGATACCCATACGACGGAACGTATTGGGAATAAGTCCCAGATTCTTTATGGAAACATTTTTGATACGTATGCCATTGCCCACCATAGCGGCCATGCCGATAAACGAGCCCACCTCAATCATATCAGGCAGGATGGTATGTTCTGTACCACATAAATGATCCACGCCTTCTATGGTAAGCAGGTTCGAGGCAATGCCGCTGATGCGTGCGCCCATCTGGTTCAGCATCTTACACAGCTGCTGCAAATAAGGCTCGCAGGCAGCATTATAGATAGTGGTAGTGCCCTTGGCCATCACGGCAGCCATCACAATATTGGCAGTACCTGTCACTGATGCCTCGTCAAGCAGCATATAACAGCCCTTCAGATGATGGGCCGATATCTCATAGACATCACGCTCTGCCACATGGTGGAAATGGGCACCCAGACGCTCAAAGCCCAGGAAATGTGTGTCCAGACGGCGACGTCCTATCTTGTCGCCACCAGGCTTGGCTATGACGGCCTTGCCCATACGTGCCAGCAATGGACCAATCATCATGACAGATCCACGCAACTCAGCACACTTCTGCACAAACTCATAGCTCTGCAGGTAGTCCAGATTCAAATCATCAGCCTGGAAGGTATAGGAAGTCCCCTCAGCCTCTACTTTGACGCCCACATCCTTCAACAACTGGATGAGGTTCATCACGTCCCTGATTTGCGGAATGTTATGGATGGTCACCGCCTCATTAGTCAGCAGGGTAGCACAGATGACCTGCAAAGCCTCGTTCTTGGCGCCCTGCGGTTCTATAGTGCCACTCAAAGAATGACCTCCCTCAATGATGAATGATGCCATATTAGGTTAGCTTTATTTCTTTTTCTTACGCTTGGAAGACTGCTGTGATGCAGATGCTGTCTGAGGATTGAAAAGCTCAAAGGTAAAGTGGTGCAGGTCCAGTTGTACAGCACCATCAGTCAGACGAGCCATATCGTCAGCCACCTTCTCATCGTCCATAGAGCCATGTCCCCATTGTATCAGGTCACGCTTCATCTGGTTGGCAGTCAGACGTATCAGCTCATCACGCTCGGCACCATCAGGCATGGTCTTCAATCGTTCCAACAACTCACACACCAGCTTGCCATAGTGACGCAGTCTGATATCACCCTGCGGCAACGGCATTGGTGCAGGTTTATTATGGAACTTCTCAGCACCACTCACGTCAAAGGGCCAGTCAATATCCAGCTGTTTATCGCTCATCAGAAACAGATGATCCCAAAGGGTCTGCTCGTAGTCGGAATTCTCACGTATCTGGGGCACCTTCGTCTCCATCAGTCTCACGATGCTCTTAGCACAACGCAAGCGTTCTTCCTTGGTGGGCAGAGCTACGGCCACATCGACCATCTTCTGAATCTCACGACCATATTCAGGCATCAGCAGCTTTTCGCGCTTTGTGTTATAGTCCAATCCTTTGATCTCCATATTTCAAATCATTTTCTTTGGCATTTTCGCCACATAATCCTTCAGGTAGAACGGCTCAAAATAGGCCACATCCTCCGTTTGTCCGTTCAGCAGACGACGCTCAGCCAGGGGCTGCATCCACTTAGCCAACGGCTCGATGCCCTCTATCAGATGAGCATTGGGATGATTGATTGCCTCCATACATTTGGCTGCACCATTACCCAGGAAATAGACAGGATGCTCATCCAGCCACTGCTTGTACGTCTCACCATCCACCACATCGGCACCCACAGGGCGCACAGGTTTCAGCGCACGATCATAGATACCTGCATAAACCTCCATGCGACGGGCATCAATCATCGGACATAACAAGGCATCATCCTCTACCACCGCTTCTCGCAGCAACACGGGAACACACATCAGTTCCAGCGTAGGCACGGCAATGAGTTGCAGGTTGCGACCATAACAGATGCCCTTAGCCATCGAAACGCCTATGCGCAGACCCGTATACGAGCCTGGGCCACAACTAACAGCCACAGCATCGAACGGTATGGCATGGTTGTCGGTAAACGAGAGAGCCTCGTCTACCATTGACCCCAGACGCTCGGCATGGTTCGGACCGCTATGATCTTCCTGCTGAAAGATGACCTGAGAGTCCTCCGAGACGGCCACCGAGCACACCTGAGTGCTGGTCTCAATATGTAGGATACATGACATGTTCTTATTATAATATCATAAATATGAGATGCAAAGGTACGCATTTTTCCGCAAACATCAACTGCATTTTAGAAAAATTATCATTTTGTCTGTGTTATCTCCACTTTTTTGTGTAACTTTGCACCCCATAAGAAAAAACATAGAAAGCAAATGATACAATCAATGACAGGCTACGGCAAGGTGGTCGTAGTGTTTAAAGACAAGAAAATCAGCGCAGAAATCAAGTCACTTAACTCCAAGCAGCTTGACCTGCAGACACGCATCGCGCCCCTTTATCGTGAAAAAGAGATGGAAATCCGACAAATGGTGGCAGCAGCGCTCGAACGCGGCAAGGTTGACTTCAGCCTCTGGATTGAGAAAGACACTGGCGTAGATGCCACTCCCGTCAATGTCGCCTTGGTAGAGAACTACTACCATCAGCTTAAGGATATTGCCCACAAAGTGGGCATCGCAGAGCCACAAGACTGGCTTTACACCCTCACCCGTATGCCTGATGTGCTGACTAAGACCGATCAGGAGGTGCTCTCCGACGAGGAGTGGGCAGCAGCCCGTCAGGCTGTTGAGGGTGCCATCAAGGCCCTGGTTGACTTCCGCATTCAGGAAGGTGCAGCTCTTGAGAAGAAATTTGCAGAGAAGATTGACAATATCGAACGCCTCATGGCCGAGATTGAGCCCTACGAGAAGAGCCGCGTGGAAAAGATTCGCCAGCGTATCGTCGATGGTCTTCAGCAGATTCCTGATGTGGAGTACGACAAGAACCGTCTGGAACAGGAGCTCATCTACTATATCGAGAAACTCGACATCAGTGAGGAGAAGCAGCGACTGGCTAACCACCTCAAATACTTCCGTGAGACCATGCGCGATGGCCACGGACAGGGTAAGAAACTGGGCTTCATCGCTCAGGAGATGGGACGCGAAATCAACACCACTGGTTCCAAGTCCAATCAGGCCGAGATGCAGAACATCGTCGTGCAGATGAAAGACGAACTGGAGCAAATCAAAGAACAAGTGCTCAACGCACTATAAAGGAAACAAAAAAGGAAACGGACGCCACTGAGCGTCCGTTTTTTTTCAATACTCATCCTCGTTGAAGTATAAAGCACATACTGAGTACTAACGAGTTACGGTGCTCTGTGCCATTATTGTGCCACTAATTTGACAGTGATTTGCGACAAAAAGCCGCTCTATAGCGAGTCCTGGAAGCTTCATACGCTTTGCCATTTTTGATTATTACGGCTACAAAAAGTTCGTTTATCCGCTCATTAGCTTATTGATTTAGACGATTTGACATGTATGGACACAGTTATCCCTGTATGTTGGCCAAAGCCTTCTTCACGAGAGCAGGCTGGCATCAACAGAGCCGTTCGTATCTGAAGATGTTATAGACAAGATAGGTCAGAGCTGTGGAAGCCTTGACGTGGTCCTTGTAGCCATAGTCATGCTTCTTCGTCAATACATCAAACTCCATTTCGAGGCATGGAGCGAAGAGGTGCTTTTGGGTGTACCTTTTTGCTTGTTTCTCAGACGGAGCTGGGCGTTTTGTGATTTTTTTAGCTAATAACGGGCAGAAAATTAGCCGGAAGCTGCCATTTGAAGTCAATTCTATAACATAGTTTAACTTTGTTTTTTTTGCAACTGCAATGCGGGTTAATGGATTTTCGTGGACGATAGTGATTTTCTATATAGAAAATTCACTTTTATGTGAAGCTTTAGATTTTTTTAGCGCATAAAAGTGTTTTCAATTCATTTCTTTTTTGTAATTTTGCGCCATCCATTTCAAAAACTGTAATGACAGAAGAAATCTCAAACCAATATTGGACCATGCGGATCCGCCCACACGAAAAGCTGTGGCATATCGATCTGGGCGAGATCTGGCGTTATCGCGACCTGATAGAACTGTTCGTCAGGCGCAATATCGTGGTGCAGTATAAGCAGACCATCCTGGGTCCGCTCTGGTATCTGATACAACCCATTTTGACCGTCATCATGAATATGGTGGTGTTTGGAAATATTGCCAAAATGAGTACTGACGGTATGCCCCAGGCTCTGTTTTACATGGCTGGCAACATCTGCTGGTTCTATTTCTCCAACTGTCTGAACCAGTCGTCAAACACTTTCATAGCCAATCAGAATATGTTTGGCAAGGTCTATTTCCCCCGTCTAGTGGTGCCCATCGCTGTGGTGATATCCAATTTGTTGCGATTTGTCATTCAGGTAGGGCTCTTTGTCATACTCTATCTCTATTTCTTTGTGAATGGTGCTCCGATATCCCCCAATTGGGCTATTCTGCTTACGCCCCTTTTGGTCGTGATGTTGGCAGGACTGGGTCTTGGCTTTGGCATTCTGATCTCCTCGCTTACCACGAAGTATCGTGACTTTACGATACTATTCACTTTTGTTGTCCAGCTCTGGATGTATGCTACGCCTATTGTCTATCCACTCAGTATGGTGGAAGAAGGTCCCTTGCGCACACTGATTATGGCCAACCCGATGACCTCCATCATCGAGGCATTCAAGTATG
>NZ_CAMJOS010000015.1 GCF_946407605.1 uncultured Prevotella sp. | reverse complement strand
TGCAATGCGGGAGAGTAGGAGGCCGCCATCTTTTTGAAGCGAAGCCCTGAGTCAGCAATGATTCAGGGCTTCTTTTTGTTGTTATACAGCTTCTAGCCATACTCTAAGCATACTCTAGCCATACTCTAGCCATACTCTAGGCTGCTTCTAGGCATACTCTAGCCATACTCTAGGCTTACTCATTCAGTATGGGTAGAGTATAGGTAGAGTATGGCTACACTATGAGTAGTACGACAGATGTCCCCATCAATACCCTATGCTAAGAGCCCGCAAATGAAAACACAGCTCTTTCATAAGAGATAGAAAAACAACAAAATCGACGCTCAAAAAACAATTTCCCATCAAAAAAGTTTGCTCGATTCAATAAAAAGCACTATCTTTGCACCGTTGATTCCCGGCAGCCTCTGATTCGTCAAGCTGTCGGGTCTGTTTTTTTAGATCACCCGCTGATCATTTGCTAAAACCGACCTCCTGCAACCTGGCCAGAGCGAAAAGCTGACGATGGATTTCTCCAATTACGACTTGGCAACATTCTATCTCGAAGACTCTGCCTAGAAAACTATCGCTGGGACCTATATGGTAGAAATCTGCGAGGACGCAGAAACAGTTGTAACCAGTATGCCGCTGAGGATAAAAGACACAACAAAATATTCTGTCAATAACGTATTAAACAACTAAAGAAATGAAACAATTTTCAAAGAAGATACTCCTCTATATACTTTTGCTGACTTTATCAGTTGGCAATGTCAACTGCCAGAACACGAAAAAAGGCGGGTTCTATAAAGGAGAAATAAATACGAAAATGCCCATTGAAAGCAAATATAAGGAAAAGGGCAGTAAACAGGTCGCTAAGGTTGAATTCGACTGCGATAATCCGACTATAGGAAAGATCATTATAGTCTATCCCCAGTCCATGCTTCAGTCCAACCAGGCATTTCCTCTTGTGAACATCGGTAATGCGTCAAACACGACTGCTTATGACCTGATAGAAGCAATGGAACATTTGGCCTCTTGGGGATATGTTGTTATTGGGAATATGGATAAACAGACAGGTTCTGGTTTATCTATTTCACAGACGTTAGATGAATTCCTTGGCTTGGTTGCACAGCATGATAATCAGTTCTATGGCAAGATTGATACGACAAAGATAGCCATTGCCGGTTATTCTCAAGGTGCATACGGCGCGGTTATGGCGGCAACGGCATACCCTAACAGTCACCTATACAAAGCAGTCTATCTATGCAGCTGTCCGCAGAAGCAGCTTGGCATAAACTTCAAGTGGGGAACAACAGACTTTACTAAGATTACAGCCCCACTGCTGATGTTGGCAGGAACAGGAGACTGGGATTCAAAGATCATCAGTCCCGAAGAGGCTTTTCAGGCGAACTTCGATGAAACAACAGGATTTTTCCCCGTGCTTGCTGCACGCCATACCAGCAAAGATCATGAGGAGATGGGAGGAGAAGGTGATGCCTACATGACGGCATGGTTCTCTTATTTTTTGAAAGGCGACAGTACCGCCGGTAGAGCTTTTGTAGGTGACGCAGCAGAGATTCTGAAAAATACAGATAGATGGACGAACATCAAAAGAAAAGGACTATGAATAAACTAAAGAAAACATTTCTAGCTATTTTGGCTGTCTTAGTTGTTTTGGCCATTGGTGGCTATATAGTCCTGAAAAAGACTTTCCTTCAGGAATTCCCAGAACTTCAGGGGAAACCCAAAACGGGGAAATGGTATGAGGTGGCGCCCGAAGGCGCCGTATCTGCCGACGGCTCTCCTTGGCGGGCATTCTTTAGGAAGGGCTCAGCCAATAAATTCATGGTCTATTTCTTCGGTGGAGGTGTAAGTGTCGATGAATATACTGCAGCCCGAGGCAGATCCGTTGTTGCAGAGGGCGGGTTCTATTCTGACAATGTCATGTATCAGGACTACGTGGCCACATGGGGCATTGGCTCACAGGATGAAAGGAATCCCTTTAAAGACTGGTCTGTTCTTGCCATCCCATACGGCTGTGGTGATTTGCATTGCGGTACAGGCGACTTCTCCTACACCTCTTTGGAGGGTGGACAGAAGGTTCTGCATCATCACGGATACACAAACTATTCCGGGGCATTAAGCAAAGTATTACCTTACCTAGGTAAACCAGAGGCATTGCTGGTATGTGGATATAGCGCAGGAGGGTGGGGTGCTTCGATACTTGCAGAAGATGTTATCGCACATTTCCCGAACACAAATAATGTCACTGTCTGCGTCGATGGCTCTTTGGGCATTTATAAAGATTGGAAATATGTGGCTGAGCATGTATGGAAAACACCTACAGAAATAGCCAAACGAATTGTTTCAGACAACATTATCCTTGACTGCCTTCTGTCTCTGCACAGGGACCACAATGATAGAGTTAAGATTCTGTATGGCTGCTCGGTGCGGGATGAGGCACTGGCCAATGTGCAAACCTATTTCGATGCAAAGCGAAACGACAAGCCCACCAGAGCCGACGGTGACGTGCAACAGCAGAATCTGAAGAAGTTTGTGAAACAGCTTCAGGACAGCATACCAACTTGTGGTATCTTCCTGTGGGACGATATCGTCACCCGGCCGGAAGAAGCACTGACACAACATACCATTTTGTTGTCAAGCAAATTCTTTACTGACCGTAGCGGAAATGGAAGTTTTGCCAAGTGGATAGATGACGCTGTTAAGGGACAGATACACTCTTACGGTATTGATTTAGCAGATAAGAAATATTAATTATTATTATCTTTGCAAACAAATGAAGATAATTGATGCTATAGAGAATTTTATTAATTCTTTTAAGGAAAAGCCGACTCGGTTGCACGTGGAAATCAATGACCCTGTAGGAACTGTTGTGGCAAAGGTTTTCTTTTGTGAAGACCTTAATAGGTCTATGTATGAAACAGACGATTTTCCTGGACTATGCCCATATTGTCATAATACTATTGAGAAAGTCCCCAATTTGGAATTCAGGACACGAACAAGAAAAGATATTGTTTGCACTGATGATGGCTTTTATATCGTGAGTGAAAGATTTAAGTTTTTTTGTGAAGAGCAAGGATTTAATGACTTGACTTTTATTCCATTAAAGAAATCTCCTGGTCATTATTATTTTGAACCTCAAACCACGTTTCCCGTAGATGAGGAAAATACTATCTTTGAGCACAGTGGTGAACCCTGTAGCCACTGTGGAAAGTATAGATGGTTCGGTGGGCCACATACTATTTATAGTAAATACGAACTGACAGAAGATGACAATTTTATTCAGCGATCCAAGGAGTTTTCTGGTGATAAATGTAGAAAATTTTTTCTTATCATAATAGGATTAAAAACAGAAAAACTGATGAAAGAGTATGGAATTGTTGCAGATTCCACAATTAATATTGAATATCTTGGATAGAGATTAATTACGTCAAACAGATAATTGCAAAGAAAGATGACAAGCTTTTTCAAAAAAATATTTGGCAACCCTGCTGATAAGAGGCAACCAGTGGAGCGCATCCCATTACCTCAAACAGAAGAAGAGAAAGAGGTGTTTATGAAGCGCTATTTGGACACGCTCATAAAACATGGTTGGATATTGGAACCGTCGACATCTGCAAGTTCTGCAGATAAAGTAACGGGAGACTTGGCCATGCTGGATCCAGACCTTTTGAAATTCATGTTATCATTCAAGACACTGGATAACGAGTCTGAAGATGCATGGTTCGTCGAATTGGGAACACAGCCAGACAGCCTTGCCCCATGGGAGAATCATTTGTTTATCATGGAGAGTACTGTGATAGAGGATTCTACTATCTCCGTTATCCTTCAAGGTGAAGATAAAGGAAAATTTGTATATTGCAACGAAGATATCCATGAAGATGCAGAAGTTGTCGCAGATAACTTCTTCTCGTTCCTGCAACTTCATGCTTATTGCGTAGAACTTGGGAAAGATATAATCAAAAACAATCAATTGTGGGCTTTTGTATAAACTCGAGTAAGGATAAGTCGCTACGCTTAGTGAAAGCGGCAGAGCCGAGCGCTCCTGATTATTTTTTGACTTGAATATTTGGTGATAAGAGAATATGTTTGTACCTCTGAGCTTCGCTCGAAGGTACTTCCACGTGTTGGACCATTCCGTGCCTATCTTTATGCACGTTTGGGTAGCACTGTGGAATTTGAATCTGCCTGTCTTTTTATAGGCGAACAGACTGGTATCTCTTGCGTCAATTTAACGCATGATACTTTTGTTCTCTTCGACCTCCAGGGCCGCCGCCTCAATGCAGAACCTAAGCACGGGGTGTATATAAAGAACGGAAAGAAGGTGGTGAAGTGAAAATGATTAGGACTGACACCTGAATCTCTATAACGAACCATCCCTTTCCTCCGTGAGGGGGAAAGGGATGGGGTGTAGTATTTGGTCGTAGAGAACAGACTAACTCTCGCGGATGTCACTGATTATTTCTTCAGCCGAACGGTTATCTTTCCAAGCACCTACGAAGCGGTTTGCCCATTCTGCTTCAGCCTTTGTCTTTTTCGCAGGAACCAACGACTTCACAAAAGCCAGCATCTTCGTCATTGCCGACTCATTGTCAAGAAGGGGACTCATCTCGCGGAACAATTCCGCACGTAACTCTATTGCTGTCATAATAGTAATGTATTTATTTTGGTTGCAAAGATAATATAATTTGGTGATACCTACAAGCATTTGAAGTTTTTTTTCATTGCTGTAGGGTTCAGGAATTCCAAGATTCAGATTATAGGTTTCTAACCAAGCGATTATAGGGGCTTGTTCTGATAATTTGTTCTTGCAAAAATTTTCTCTTTTTTAATGTCATAATGTCAAGTTGAGGATAATGCTCTGTATAATAGATGATTAGGATATGATGTTAGATAAATGAAATTTAGTCTCACACATCCTCCTGCTCATAGAGTCTCCTGTTCATTTCTCCCATGAATATTTGGTGATAAGAGAATATGTTTGTACCTCTGAGCTTCGCTCGAAGGTACTTCCGCTCGAGAAAACTCAAAATTCTTTTGGTTTTCTTCTCGCTTATTCGTACCTCTGAGCTTCGCTCGAAGGTACTTCCGCTCGAGAAAACTCAAAATTCTTTTGGTTTTCTTCTCGCTTATTCGTACCTTTGCAGGCATCTATGAGAGCCATCAGACATCTACACTTCGCTGTTTGCCTCGCCCTTGTCCTGGCTTCCGTTGTTGCCTGCAGCAACAACGGGGAGGAGATGCGCCGCCAGCTCAACGAGCTGCAGGCCCGCAATCAGGCCGACTCCATACTTAATGATACGGCGACGGCCATTGCTCTTGCTGCCTATTTTGATGATAACGGCACACAGAACGAACAACTCGAGGCCCATTATCTTCTGGCTCGCACTTGGACTGACTTAGGGCAGGCGCCTCGGGCCCTTGAAGAATACCAGAATGCTGCCGCCCTTGCAGACACCACCTGTCTAGATAGTCTCAGCAATCACTGGCTCAGTCGGATTTACGGCCATATGGGTGAACTTCTTTACCGTGATTATTTACCAAAGAATGCACTATTGGCATACCAAAGGGCATATTCTTTTTCCAAACGAGCAAATGAAGAAAGATCTGCTTCTCTGTTTTATGCACAAAAGAGTAGATGCTATTATGACCTCTCTCTTCCAGATAGCTCAGCATATATCATGGAAAATGCTATTAAAATGCTTTTGGAATGTAGTGATACAATCTATGCAAATTCGTTTAAAGGTCCTTTGTCATATCTGTTTGTTCAAAGAGGAGATTTCGCTAAGGCCAAAGAATATTTGGATTGTTATGAATATCATTCACTCATCAACGAACAAACATTGAATCTATATGATAACTATAAGTTGCTTTTCGTTTATAAAGGGTTCCTTTATCAAGGATTAGAGCAGTATGATTCTGCGCTATATTATTACAATAAGTCCCTCCTGGCATCAAACAATATCAATAACAGGATTCTTACTTATCGTGGTTTAAGCCAGACCTATGCCAAAATAAATCAACCGGATTCAGCCAGTAAGTATGGTTTGTTATATGGTGATGCCAGCAATGAAAGCAACAAACAGGATATTTCCATGTCTTTGCTTAGTATGCAACACCTTTACGATTATAACCGTTTTAAAGCTACTGCTCAGCAAAAAACAATTGAGGCGAGTCATGCTAATCTTCGTTTACTTGTTATTATTCTTATCTCTACGGTTTTGTTGGCCATTCTGATAATTGTTTTAATTAATCTTTGGAATCGCCATAAATTATTCCGCTTGAAATTATATAACAAGTATACCACCGATATATTAGGTTATATTGCAACGAAAGAGAAACTTTACCACTTGGAAAAACAAAAAGTTATAAACGAACATCTTGTTAGACAGGCAAAAGATGATTTGGCCTCTTTTAGAAATAGTATTGTTGAGACACGGAAGCAATATGGCGATAACAACGGATTGGGTATTGAGGATTATTTGCTCAAAAACCAAACTATTGTAAATTTGAAAGCTAAAGGAAGGAAAGGCCAAGTTGCAACAGAAAGAGAATTACATGAATTGCGAAGAGCAGTAAACATTTATTTGCCAGAATTCTCAGAATCACTTCAATCAATTGACTATCACCTTCAGCCAAGAGATATCTGTATCTGCATGTTGTTAAAATTGAAATTCGCTCCATCAGAAATCAGTTCTCTCTTGCATATCAGTAGTCAGGCCCTATCGAATAATCGCAAACGCTTGCTAAAAAGAATGTTCGGCATTGATGGAAGTTCATCTCTTTTCGACGAAAAGATACAAGAGATATCATCAGGTGACGTACTCTAACTGCCTGATACACAGCAAGTGTGAAATCTGTGAACAAAAATAATAAAGCGCCTTGCTACTATTTTCATAATTTTGCAGTGTGTTTTTATCTGTTTAATTATGAAAAAATTAGTATTTACAATTCTGCTGAGCATCATGAGTGCTTTATATTAGGTACTGGAGGGGTTCTGTTAGATGGAGGCTTTCGTGTAGAATCAGGAGGAGCGCTAAATATTAAATAATAAAAAAGTCATTTGAAAGAGAACAACGTATTGAGAATTTTATTATCTTTGCATCGAAATCGAGATACTATAAAAAAGTGAAAGTTATGAAAAAAGCAGTTATTTTGTTTCTTTTATTGCTATGTAAGCTGACAATACAGGCACAGGAGTCGGAACGGACTCTGACAGTTTCTGATATTCAAAAGAGCGGATGCCTGTCGTATGCTCGTGGATCAGAGGCTCAGAACTCAAACCTGCCAACGATAGTGCTGAAGAAAGAAGGGGATATCTTGTCTGTTGAGCTACAGAATATCTGGAATAATTGTGGTACATGGAGATATGATATAACAGCAGAACTGTTAGATGGTTGGAAAGGGGCTTCATATTCTGACTCTGTGACAGTAAAGATAGTGCCCTATATCCCTCGTAAATATGATTGTTCCTGCCCATATAATGTGTCATTCAAGTTGCAAGGCTTGGAATCGAACACGTTCTATCTGACTTGTTGGTGGTTTGACGGACTGGTAGAGTTGACGGAGGGCGAACCACTGGTTCTTGAGAATGTTACGCAGGATGTCAATATCGATGGTTGTAGATATGAGTTGAAGAAAAACTTCGGACAGGCGATGTTGAAACGTGGCAGTTCTGCTTGGCAAAGTGAAACCCGCATACCTTCTGAGATTACATATCAAGAGCAGAAATATACAGTAAATAGCATCTATTGTTATGCTTTCGATTTTCAAGGTAATACAAATCTTACGAAACTCATAATCCCCTCAACCATCAAGGATTTAGACGTTCCTTATCAAGCTAATGATGACATCGCCGCGAATAATTTCTTTAACTGCTTAGCATTAGAGACAATAGAGGTTGAGGAGGGAAATGCTGTTGCACAGTCCATTGGCGGCGTGCTATTTGACAAGAAAAAGACAACGCTTTGGGCTTATCCTGCAGGTCTGAGCAAGAAGGCCTATAAAGTGCCAGACGGCGTAAAGACATTGGCTCTCCGTTCTTTTTGGAACTGCTCCAACTTAACATCAATAGAATTGCCTTCTGGCTTGAAATCTATTGGCTATGGTGCTTTTGAAAAGTGCTCGTCCCTGAAAACGCTTGACATACCCGAGAGTGTTACAAGGATTGACACGTATGCTTTCAATGGAACTCAACTGACTGATTTGTATATCCGTGGTGTCATTGACTCCGCATATGTTTACAAGGATTATGGAGCAGGAAGTTTGTTTAGCGGTATAAGCCCGAACACCAAGATTTACGTTCTTCCGTCTGAGGTTGAAAGATACCAGTCTATCTTTGGCGGCACGTTCTATCCGCTCCCGTCACCAGAGCAACCCCAAGATATCCGCGAGGTCACTGCTGCACCTGACGTTGCTCCAAACATTGACCTCCAGGGCCGTCGCCTCAATGCAGAGCCCAAGCACGGGGTGTATATAAAGAACGGAAAGAAGGTGGTGAAGTGAAAAATGATCAGAAGCGCTCGGCTCTGCCGCTTTCACTAAGCGTAGCGACTGAAAGAACCGACACCGCTGATCTTTTAAAATATACATATGGATATCGCCCGTGGTGGCACTTTATTTATAAAATACCGAGACGATGGTAAAGAATTTAGTATTATGTGTTTTATGCATCCTATGTTGCTGTTGCATGACGAAAAGAACTATTCAACCTCTAAGCAACAAAGGTTTAGCATTGGATGTCAAATTGGAAAAAGACAGTGTAGCATGTGGTGATTCTGTTATGATATCTTTTGTGGTTTCTAATCCAACGGACAAACCGGTGGCGATAGATTCTTTACAAAGAATAATACTGGAACGTTATAGTGAATATGAAACCTTTGGAGATGTGTACGATACTTGTATTTGCCAAGGGATAGGTGATACTGTGATATTGCCCCATAGTCAATATATGAAGAATGTAAAAGTATGCATTAGACCAGAGTTCTTTTTTACAGGCTTGAATAATTTACGGGCTCATTTCCTATGTAGTTTTCTTATTTATGATGATAGAAACAAATCAGCATATAAAAAGTACATATATATTCCTAAAAATGGAATAATTATATATTCAAAGCCGTTTAAAGTCTTTGTCGGAAATCATGGGGACTCTAATTGTTTTTGAAATTGGTAATGTTTGATTGAAGTAATAACGAATGATGAAGTCATGAAACCAGTTTTAAATTGTCAAAAGAGTAAATCCGTCTTTATTCCAGTAGTCCTAATGTGGTTTCTTGGAGTAATGAATGTGTTGGCACAGGATTGGGACCACAAGTATGTTCCATTTGTAGAAGAAGGAAAGGTGTGGAACTGCTATACCTTCGCAAATAATGATATTTATAACAAGCCTGGCGATTGTATTTTCACCATTTGTGGAGATACAGTAATATGCGAACGGGCCTATAAGAAAGTGTTCTGTGAGTATGAGCAATATTATGGCGACAAGAACGCACACTACTATTGCGCCGTCAGGGAAGAATCCTATCAAGTGTTTTTTGTTGAGTCGGAAACACAAGAAGAGAAGCTGATATGTGATTTCAACAGTCCTAAGAATATTCTCTATTTCTCACGCCCTGATCGGCAATATGCAAGAATTGGAGGAAAACGTATATCGGGAAGTCCTACAGGACAGCTGGAATTTACACTATGTGCAGTAAAGGAAGAGAAGGTGAGTTATAGCTACGTTTATGGTACATGGGTAGAAGGTGTGGGTTCTCTTGCTAATCCTTTCTCATGTGAGTTGTTTGTTGATGAAGTGAAACTCGTCCCACGGATACATGTTGGCACGTGTTGGAAGGGTGAAACATGTGTCTTTAATCAAGACTGGCTAGCTGTGCCAGCAGATAAGGTGAATACTCTAAAGAGAAATGACTCTCCCAACGAAAGACTTTTCGACCTCCAGGGCCGTCGCCTGAATGCGGAGCCAAAGCACGGGGTGTATATAAAGAACGGAAAGAAGGTGGTGAAGTGAAAAATAATCAGAAGCGCTCGGCTCTGCCGCTTTCACTAAGCGTAGCGACTGAAAGAACCGACCCCGCTGATCATATCTTTGCGCCATTAAATAGTTTTGGATTATGAGAAAGATAAAAAGTAATGATGAGGCCTTAAGACTCTTTGAGGAAAGTTCTATAAGACATTCCGAAGCATCAGAGACAGGAGATTATAAAACAGGAAATAGGCATCACGATATTATTGTTGCATGCATCCTATATCTTTACGACAGTCAGCAACTTCAATTATTGGAGCCTTTCTTGGAACATCCGCATGTTGGTGTACGTCTATGGGCTGCATTTGCATTGCTTTCTGTTGATAAAATTAGAGCAGAAAGAGTTCTAAAGGAGGTTCAGAATGATGATTCTAATGGCATTTATCGAAGTGATGCAATGTATACCCTAAAAGAATGGGAGAATGGTAAACTGAAATTTCCGTGGGAATGGGCAAGAAAGAAGTAATGATAAAAGGATAATTCGAGATAAGTCAAAAGATTGATATATGAAAAGAATAGTTTCTATTTTATTGTTGTTGCTGGGTTTATGCGGCGCCCAGGCTCAGACGAACGAACGGCTGGAAGCTGTTGGGAAGTTTCGGATTGTTCCCTCCATAATGCTGACTTATAACCCGTATAGCCTCAAGGATCTGAACAACAATGACGTTTATTCAAAATACAATTTCCAGTATGGTTTAGGCATTGAGACGGAATATCGGTTCCATGAAGTCATAGGTGTCTCGTTGGGAGTCAATTATATGGTGCAGGGTGTCAAGACATCAGAATACCAAACGGGGGCTGCTTACTCTCTTGTAAGTAACAAGAACAAAGAGGGCGAGGTGAGGGTGAAGTCCTTGGGAGTCCCGCTGATAGTCAATGTGCATCCATTGCCCAACGACCGCCTGACGTTAAAGGCTGGCATAGAGGAAGACTTCCTGCTGGGCATGGGCGATGAGTATAAGTCGACGTGTACTGATTTCGTCGGGGGTGTCGCTTTCACTTTTGACGATAAGTTCCAATTAGAACTTCGCTATAATTCGAGTCTCTCCAAAATAACGAAGGACAAAGAGAATGGCCCGTATAAACAATGCTTCGTATTCTCGTTTGGTGTCATATTCTAAAGTAGGTTTTGATTAAATGATCAGAAGCGCTCGGCTCTGCCGCTTTCACTAAGCGTAGCGACTGAAAGAACCGACACCGCTGATTCACAGTTAAATCATTCTAATTGTATGTGAGATGAAAAAGATTATTATTTTTCTATTATCCTTGTTGTTCATTTCTTGTGGAACAAAAAAGACGGCTGTTGATCAGTCGATGTTGAAATATCCTGGCTATGGCACTTATAGCGGATACTCGGGATATTTGGACCTAAACGACCGTTATAAATTATTCTACCTCATTGATTTTAGTTTCGACACCAAGAACATAAAGGCGGAATGGAGCAAAGCATACGTGGTGGACAAGCAGACAAACGATTCCGTAGTGGTAAAAATGGAGAACCTAAAATGTGCTCTGATATCCAATCCTCCTACGATCTACGCTGGCGTGTTCGATATTAAGTATAAGAATCAATGTTATATTGTGCATTTCCTTCAGGACTTCCGTACTTACATTAACAAGACAAAGGGAGAGCTGAAATCCACTGAGAAATGCTATAATGTGGAGGATTTGGATCCTGATATGCTTAGAAAGTACTCAATGTCTCAAATAGAGTGAAGGTTCCCAAGGTTGAGGATTTAGCCCAAGAGAATCAAGGGGTCTCTCCTGATTAATTTTTGAAGCGATTATTTGGAGAAAAGAGAATATGTTTGTAACCATGCTTTCGCTATTTAAAATGACAAGCAATTATAGGATCCGAGAAACAGTTCTTTAGCCCCTATAATTTGAATGAAATAAATCTCTAATGTATAATATTAATCCGGGAAATGGTATGAGTCCATAAATAAATAGCAAATCATTTGGATGCGTAAATAATTTCTGTTATCTTTGCATCCGAATACATAAAAGACGAAGCAACCGCAGCTTTTGTTAGTCTCTCGAATTAGCTACTCAAGACATGAACGAAGCAAGATGGCTGCCTGCTCACGCATCCCTCTACGGAGGCGTGGGCATTTGGCAGTATCAACAAATCGTTCATGGGTTGTAGCTAAATACCCGAGAGACAATGTTGTAACACCAAACCCACCCACGTCCTCCGTTTCTTTTTCTCTCTCTCGCCTCTCGGCGTATTATATGTGTTTATTATCAGAAAATTAACGGGAAACGTGAATATGAATCAGAATGAAGAAGTCCCAGAATCTCTGGGAGGACTCGGCGACATGCTGCCCGCCGATGTCCTGAAGAAGTTGGATGAACTGCTGGAGCTGCTGCACCAGAAGAATCACATCAGCCAAGGCAGCATCGTATTTAACATCTATGGAAAGGGAAGCCAGCACATAGATAACCAAATCAATATCGGGAAGACCCACCCCGACCCTCCCTGCTTAGGGAGGGAGAAGAGCGCAGGGGACCTACCTAACGAACTCACCACCGACAAGGCGATGGCGCTTTGGAAGAAAGCGCAGGAGGCGGGCTATGTTGACGAGAACTTTCAGCCGCTGATCTCCCGCACCCAGGCGGCACTCCTGGCCGACACCATGGCGGACCGGCTGAGCATCAAGGAGAAGTGGAAGGTGTTTGAGGGGCTGTGGAATAGGAAGAATATGTACCGTGATTATTACAAAGCCCTAAACCTTCAGCAATCGTTGACATTTCAAGACGAAATCAAGAAACTGTTCCGTTGAGTTGTTTGTTTTGTACCCACTACAGAATACCAATTATGTAGCGGGTACAATCATTTTTTCTATTACTTTGTCATATAGAAATTGATAAGCCTCTTGTGGATTGAAGGCCACTTCAGGTCTTAAGAGTGGTTCTACGTCAGTCAAAAACTCCTCGTCCAGCATCTTCTCATTCATATTCTGCACAAACTCCTTGTATGAGGGAGCGCGGCCAACGACAAACTCCATGTACTTATTGTAACATTCCAACATCTTTTCAACGTTACACTCACGAGCCGTAAGTCCTTTATGCAAATCAAAGAGGTCGCGTCCTTTCTTACGTTGATACAGTGCACGCAGTTTTGTTCCCATCAATTCCTCAAACTGATAGGTCGTTAATGCTGCCTCACCTGTAAACCAACTGTTTTCTACCTTAAAAGGAACTTTTGTCAGTCCCATTACACTGAAATGTTCAAAGCAGTTAATCTCAATCTTGATACGTAATTGTTGTACAGGTGGCGTCTCGGATTCAAAACGAAAGAACATCTTATTGCTGTGTTTCTTCTGTGCTGTACTCCTATTGGGTAGCCAGCCCAAGACTTCACCTAATCGGAACATAATGGGTTTGATAGGGCCTGGCGTAATCTGGACTAAGTCTATATCCTCACTATATCGAGGCTGTGGCTGTAGATAGAGTTTATGTAGTGCCGTACCTCCACGGAAGGCTAATTGAGAAGCCAAGAAATCATCGCTGAAAATGCTTATCAGGGCACGACAGATAATCAGGTCCTGCTCTACCATGGCATCCGTAATCCAAGGCACCTGTTCATGCCACTCTTGTATGGAATATTGGGGAATCATATTTCGTCTGTATCTATTTCATAATTAACAATTATCTTCCATCGATTGTCTATCGCCATGTCCTTGCTGGTGGCTACAGACTGTTTTAACGGTGTCCGACGCATGGTCTTACACGTTTGCTTGAATAAAGAATAGAGGTTGTCAGCCTGCTCCGTCTCTTCAATCAATTCAAGCAGATAGCCCAAACGTTGTATGGTAGCACTACTGAAATACGCCAACAGGGGCAACTTTGGTTCATCCCACTGCATTGTCTCGCATAGTTCAAGAAGGATCTCTGCCGCCCGACTCAGTCCGCCAATTTTCTGTTCTTCAGCCACGATGTCAAGGGCCGTCAGTTCTGCACTTGCTACGTTCATGTATCCCATCTGTGTCTTCACCTTCTTAGTATAGTCGAGTGGAAGGTCTTGTCTGAGCGTGAATTCAAGTCTTGTACCGTTCTTAAGACCAGAGCGGATAGCACTGCCGTTGACTGTTGTCTGGAATACCATTGCCTTCTGATGCGTGGCACCGTTCAGTTCTGCTGCTGACAATAATGACACATAATAGTCACGCCCCAAAAATTTCATCAGCCTGTCAATGTAGAACGAAGGGGGAACGATTCCTCGCAACTTATATTCAGTAGGGATGATGACATAGAAGTTTTGCCAGGGCGACATGATAATGCCACGATTTGTCAACCGCTTCAAGCTATTCTGCAGAGCTTGATCTGAAATCAATAAATGCAGGCCTAAGACATCTTCTTTTGTGAAGATGTACCGCCCTCTCAGCATCTCACTGGTAACCCAGTCTTGCAAATTATTAACTTCTGCCATAACCTCATAAAATATGCAATCTACATGCGTAACTAATCACTAACTGATTATTTCTGCATTTCGGCTGCAAATATACGACTATTATCTCATATAACAAAACTTTTTGCTGTTTTTCTGTCAAATCACCTATAAGAAAGACCAGAATATGGAATGTAGCCGCTTCATGTAGCAGCCATGTAGCAGGTAAATGTTTCTGCTGTTTTGTATCTTTGCCATCGTAAAATTTCTGTATATGAAGAAAGAAACGAAGAAGAAAGAGGGCTCCGGACAGAGGGAGCGGAAGCCTAACTGGAAGGAGTACACGGCATCGGTGGAGGACATACAGAACTTCCTGATGGACCGCATACTGCTCAGACATAACGTGATCACGGGGCGGGCAGAGTACAGAGACCCCTCCCATCCTCCCCTGCATAGGGGAGGGGGAACAGAGACATGTGCAGACTCTGGGGGGTGGGCTCCTATCTCCGACCGCGTCGTGAACTCCCTCTGGGCGGAGCTGTCGGCCACGAAGGTGGTACGGACGCAGGATATGTACAGGGTGATAGAGTCGGACTTCGTGCCGGAGTACAACCCCTTCACCTTCTACCTGGAGCACCTGCCGCCGTGGGACGGCGACGACTACATCCTGGGCATGTCGGTCAGCGTGACGGTGAAGGGCGAGGTGGAGGAGCAAATGCTCTTTGCGCAGTACCTGAAGAAATGGCTGGTGGGCATGGTGGCGGGGTGGGTGGATGCCAACGTGGTGAACAACGTCATCCTGGTGCTGATAGGCGAGCAGGGGTCGTACAAGACCACATGGTTCAACCACCTGCTGCCGCCCGAGCTGCGACCGTACTTCTACACGAAGACGAACTCCAACCGTATGGGGCGTGACGACCTGCTGACGCTGGCGCAGTATGGGCTGGTGTGCTGCGAGGAGCTGGACACCATGCGACCCTCGGAGCTCAACCAGCTGAAGGCGGCGGTGACCATGCCCAGCATCGACGAGCGAGCGGCCTACGCCCACTATCATGAGCACCGCCAGCACATCGCCTCGTTCTGCGGCACGGGCAACAACATGCAGTTCCTCAGCGACCCCACGGGCAACCGCCGCTGGCTGCCCTTCGAGATAGAGTCCATCGACTCGCCTCGCGACCATCCCTTCGACTACACGGGCATCTACTCGCAGGCCTACGCCCTCTACCGCCAGGGCTTCCAGTTCTGGTTCTCGCGTGAGGAGATCATCAAGCTGTCGGAACATAACCGCCAGTTTGAGACCCCACGACTGGAGAGCGAGCTGGTGCAGCTGTATTTCCGCAAGCCGGTGGGCGTGGAGAGTGGTATCTTCATGAGCGTGGCACGTGCCCTGCAGATAGTCAGTTCCAACATCTCGCAGAAGCTCAGTGCCGTGCATCTGGGCCGTGCCTTCATGGAACAGGGATTCCGCCGTGTGAAGTCATGCGGCCAGCGCGGCTATGTCGTAGAGCTGCGTACTGGCGAGGAGATACAGCGGCTGCAACGTACTATGGTGAATGATTATGATTATGACGATGACGTGGACAGTGGACAGTAAGGACAGTAGTTTTCACAAAAACTCTCCTGCGTACGTGCATGCATATACGTACGCAGGAAACTTTTCCTTATATTTTACTGTCTTTACTGTCCACTGTCCACAAAAGATAATTATAAAAAGAGAATTATGTTAGAAGTAAAAGACTATTCCAAGCAGGAGCTGGCCGACGCCATGTATGCCTGCAACATCAAGCCAAAGTCACGCATGAAGAAGCTGTGGCGCGAGATAGCGACCTGTCCGGGACTGCAGCACGACCTCAAGCGTCTGCACTACCATACCGGCGACTCCGGGTTCACGGCAGCCATGGTGGAGAGAATCAAATACTGGCTCTGTATAGACTGAAAAGATGTTAAAAGAATGTTCGCATGGCAGACAGTGCAGACACTGGAGGATTCTGCAGACAATGGCTCTTTGAAATGTAGTATCTTTGCAATGCATTTGAGATGCATCGCGAGTGAAGGCTGCGGCTCAGCATAGCTCGAGCGAGCTCGGCTCTGCGTTCGCCTTGCACTTCACTTGTACCTGGCAAGTGAGCCGAAGGAACGTCACCTACGACCCGTTCCGATGTTTGTTTCCATCCGTTCCGACGTCATCTGCGACCCGTTCCGATGATACTTTAGGGGGGTAAAGTATCGCATCTACGACCGCAAAGTGACGCTCCCTCGGGTGAAAGAAACGTCCCGGACGCCCCCAAAGTGACATACCTTTCACAAGCCGCGACAATGTTTAATGTTTAATTTTAAAAGTTTATGAGTCAGAAGTACATCAAGTCAAAGAACAACAATTCGCACAATGCGAAGACGTACGGCAAGTATTACGCCAAGCCCGTGTATGACGAGAAGTTCATCGAGACCGACGAGATTGCCGACTTCATCCAGACGCAGGCCACGCTGAAGCGCAGTGACATCAAGGCTGCCCTCGACGAGCTGGGTGCCGCCATGAAGCACTTCCTGGGCATGGGTCAGAAGATCCGCCTGGCAGGTATCGGCATCTTCAAGGTCGGCTTCTCCAGCATCGGCGTGACGAAGGCGGAGGACTGCACGGCATCGACCATCACCTCGCGCCGCGTCCTGTTCCAGCCTGAGACCGAGCGCATCGTCACTGGTTCCGCAGAGAAGGATGGCAAGGTGGTGCAGAAGTATGTCAACACCAAGACCCTGATCAAGGATGTGGCCTTCGAGGAGCTCCACGAGAACCTGATTAGCGTAGGCAGTAGCAGCAGTGGTTCGAACACGAATCCCTCGAATGGCACGAATAGTGGCTCCAACACCGGTGGAAACTCCGGAACCTCTGGAACTGGAGGTGACAACACCGGTGGCAACTCCGGCGGCGGATCAGGAGATGATGATGACAACATGAACTGATGTATGATGTCTGAGGGCTGATGTGTCCGGGATAACGCAAAGGCTACCCAGTCTGCCCTAAGCGCAGGAACAACGTCCAAAACACAGCCTTGAATGCAATCTGCGCATCGCCCTCAAACTTCTCACTGAGCTCTTTTATTTATTGTCACACGGATCTCACAGATCTCACAGATAATATGTGGTAAAATTATTTTTTCAGATGATGAGTTTCTATTTTATATGAGGCACTTTGAAAACGTAAAGCAGCGAGAGCAGAGTCAAACTCGTTTGAACTATGCCGAGTCGCGAAGCGGTTCGAGGAACTCAAAACTCGTTTTCAAGATGCTTCAGACAAAATATAAACCTTTATTCAAGAATAAAGCAGTCTTGTAAGAGACTGTCATCTGAAAAAAAATAAAAATCTGTGTAATCTGTGTAATCTGTGTGACCTTTAATTAAACGTATTTCTTTCGATATTATTTTGTGTGAAATGAAAATCAATTGGCAGAAAGTATTCAAGGTGCTGAAGGTCATCGGCACCATCATCACCACCGTCGTCGGCACACTCGCCGTCCAGTCCTGTACTCCTCACTGGTTTTAATTTCTGCGTTTTCTGCGCTATCTGCGAGACCCAGAAAAAAATCTGTGCTATCTGTGCGCTCGACCTCTGGTCGCTTGCTACCATCGGGACGCAAGATTTCTGTGTGAGATAATAAAAATTAATCTCTGTGTGACCTTTAAAAATCTGTGTGAAATGAGAAGAATAGACCTGATTATTATCCATTGCTCCGCCACGAAAGTCACCCAAGACTTTTCCCCCGAGGACCTCGAGGCCTGCCACAAGGGTAGGGGCTATAAGACCACGGGCTACCATTACTACATCACCAAGGACGGCCAACTGCACCAGTGCCGCCCCGAGGAGATGATTGGTGCCCACGCCCGTCGTTATAACGCCCATTCCATCGGCATCTGCTATGAGGGTGGTCTCGATGCCAATGGCGAGCCCAGCGACACCCGCACCCCAGCCCAGAAGCATACTCTCGTGGCGTTGCTCCGCTCCCTGAAGGTCGACTACCCCGATGCCAAGATCCTTGGCCATCGCGACCTTCCCTGGGTCAAGAAGGCCTGTCCCTGTTTCGATGCCCGTGCTGAGTATTTAACTCTCACGCCCCTGAAGCTCGAACAGTAGTCCTTCTCCCAAAATCAAAGAAACCTCAGTCAGCATTTCGCAGACTGAGGTTTTTTATGTCCTCATTTCGTATGAAAAACTAAAAAAACGAGGAATTATTTGCGAAAGTGCGGATTTTTCTCTAATTTTGCAAAGAATAAATAATGAACGAACAAAGATGAAAAAAATAATAGTGATGTGTGCAGTCTTGTTAACAGCTGCCTCGACGGTTCTTGCAGCCCAGCAGCTGAGTCTGAAAGATGTGACTGGCGGCACTCTTCGTGCTGAGACGATGGTGGCTGTGGAGCCTCTACAGGACGGCGAGAGCTATGCTCAGATATCGAGTGATGGCAAGCAGATCGTGAAGTATTCGTTTAAGACTGGTAAACAGACGGGTGTGATATTCGATGCTCAGACGGCTCGTGGCCCGAAGGTGGAGAAGGTGGATGGCTATGTGATGAGTCCCGACGGTCAGCGCCTGCTGATTCAGACGCAGACGAAGTCTATCTACCGTCATTCGTTTACCGCCACCTATTATATATATAGTGTTCAGAACAACAAACTGGAGCCCCTGAGCGATGGTGGCCCTCAGCAGACCCCTGTGTGGAGTCCTGACGGCAACCAGGTGGCTTTTGTTCGTGATAATAACATCTATCTGGTGAAGCTGTTGTATAACAACGCTGAGAGTCAGGTGACCAAAGATGGTAAGGTGAACGAGATTATCAACGGTCTGCCCGACTGGGTGAACGAGGAGGAGTTCTCGTTTAACTCGGCGATGGTGTTTACGGCCGACTCCAAGCAGATTGTCTGGGTGCGCTACGACGAGAGTAGGGTGAAGCAGTACAGCATGCAGCTGTTCAAGGGCTCGAAGCCCGAGCGTGAGGAGTATGCCACCTATCCTGGCTTCTACACCTATAAATATCCGAAGGCTGGCGAGGATAACTCGAAAGTGAGTCTTCTGAGCTATGACATCAAGAGTCATCAGACACGTACCATCCAGCTGCCCCTCGATGCCGACGGCTATATCCCCCGCATCAAGGCTACGAGTGATCCTACTAAGATTGCGGTCTTCACGCTGAACCGTCATCAGGATGTTTTGAGAGTGTTTATGGCCAATCCTATGTCAACGCTCTGTCAGCAGATTATCGAGGACAAGGTTGACAAGTACGTCAACGAGAATGTCTTTGCCAATCTCGACATTACCGACAAACACCTGGTGCTGACCAGCGAGCGCGACGGCTATAACCACATTTATCTGTATACCCTCAACGGACAGCTGGTGCGCAGCGTAGGCGATATGGAGAAGCCCGGCACCCGTCTGGGTGGCACGGCCCACACCATCGTTAACGCTGTCTATGGCTATGACGAACTGACGGGCGACATCTACTTCGCAGCCCAGAACGAAGGTCCTACGGAACAGAAAATCTACGTGTCGCACAAGGATGGAAAGACGGAGTGTATCACCGATGTAAACGGTTGGAACTCAGCAGTTTTTTCAAGTAACTTTAAATACTTTGTTAATACTTGGTCTGACATCAACAATCCTGCCGTTTATACCCTTTGTAGCAATAACGGCAAGAAGCTCGCCACCCTTATTGACAACAAGGAGCTGAAGCAGAAGTACGACTCTTACGACATGGGCACTAAGGAGTTTTTCATCATGACTACTCCCGACACCAAGCTGGTTGGCTATATGGTGAAGCCCAAGAACTTCAACCCGCAGAAGAAGTATCCTGTCATCATGTTCCAGTATGGCGGCCCGGGTTCTCAGCAGGTGAAGAATACCTGGAACATTGGCATGAGTGGTCAGGGCGCCTTGATGGAGCAGTACCTCTGTCAGCAGGGCTATATCTGCGTCTGTGTGGACAATCGCGGCACGGGAGGCCGTGGTGCTGAGTTCGAGAAATGCACCTACCTGCGTCTGGGTGAACTTGAGGCCCGCGACCAGGTGGAGGCCGCCCTGTGGCTGGGTCAGCAGTCGTATGTCGACAAGGACCATATTGCCATCTGGGGCTGGAGCTATGGTGGCTGGAATACGCTGATGTCGATGTCAGAGGGTCGCCCTGTGTTCTGCTGTGGCATCGCCATCGCACCTCCCACCAGCTGGCGTTTCTACGATACCGTCTATACCGAGCGTTTTATGCGTACTCCCAAGGAGAATGCTTCTGGCTACGACGAGGTGAACCCCATTGCCCGTGCCTCGAAGCTGCATGGCGCCCTGCTGCTGTGTCATGGTCTGGCCGATGACAACGTGCACTATCAGAACACCGCAGAGTATGTGGAGGCATTGGTGCAGGCCGACAAGGACTTCCGTCAGCTGGTCTATACCAACCGCAACCACGGCATCAGTGGCGGCAACACCCGCAATCACCTGTTCCGCCAGTGCGTGAACTTCTTCAACGAGAATCTTAAATAAAACCAACTATATGAAAAAACTAACCCTACTACTCATTGCGCTCGCCGTATGCTTCACGGCCGACGCCAGGAAAAAGAAGAAAGTGGAGCCCGAGGTAGTGCCGCCGCCCACCACTATTGAGATTATCACGATGGTGAATGACTACTGGCAGCAGAACCATCAGCCCCAGGTGCGCTCGTTCTGGGACGAGGCTGCGTATCATACAGGTAATATGGAGGCCTATAAGCTGCTGGGTGTGGCCCGTTGGCTGGACTATAGCAACGTATGGGCAAACTATAACCTGTGGCAGGGCGCCCGCGAGAAAGACCCCTCGAAATGGAAGTATCAGAACTATGGTGAGGGGAACGATTATGTGCTCTTTGGCGACTGGCAGATATGTTTCCAGACCTATCTCGACATCTACGAGATGCAGCCTGACGACTATAAGATAGCACGTGCCTTGGAGGTGATGGACTATGAGGTGAACCAGCCCCAGAACGACTTCTGGTGGTGGGCCGACGCCCTGTATATGGTGATGCCTGTGTTCACCAAGCTCTATAAGGCCACGGGCGACGTGAAGTATCTGGACAAGCTGACCGCCAACTATAAGTGGTCAGACTCATTGATGTTCGACCCCGAGCAGCACCTCTATTTCCGCGATGCCAAATACATCTATCCCAAGGCAAAGACGCGTAATGGCGGCAAGGATTTCTGGGCCCGTGGCGACGGCTGGGTGCTGGCAGGACTGGCCAAGGTGCTTACCGATATGCCTCGCGACTATAAAGACCGTCCTTTCTTCGAGAACCGCTTCCGCCAGCTGGCAGCAGCTGTGGCCGACTGTCAGCAGCCCGAGGGTTACTGGACACGCTCCATGCTCGATAAGGATCATGCCGAAGGTCCTGAGACCAGCGGCACAGCCTTCTTCTGCTACGGATTGCTGTGGGGCATGAACAACGGCCTCCTTTCCCGTAGTCAGTATGAGCCTACGATGCAACGTGCTTGGGATTATCTGACGCAAAAGGCCCTGCAGCCCAATGGTGCCGTAGGTTTTGTGCAACCCATCGGTGAGCGTGCCATCCCTGGTCAGCAGCTCTCAGAGAAGAACGAAGCCAACTTTGGCGTGGGAGCATTCCTGTTGGCTGCCTGCGAACATCTGCGCTATGAAACCAACGCTGCCGGCAAGGGTTCTACGGTCAAGGTGACCATCGAAAACGCCGCCAACGAATATCGTGAGCAGATTGTTGAGCTGCCTGGCGACACCATCTTCAAACGTCTGAAGATAGAGGGTGGCCGACAGTTTATTGTCTATGATGTTGCCGGTTTGGAGGTGCCATATCAGATTTCTCCTGACGGAAAGGTGCTCATCGAGGCCGGCGTAGGTCCTAAGGGTAAGCAGACTTTTACCATTCGCCGCGGTCAGCCCAAAGCCTATAAGACGGTATGTTACGGACGCATCTACCCTGAGCGTAAGGATGACTTTGCCTGGGAGAACGACCGTGGTGCCTATCGTGTCTATGGTCCAGCCTTGCAGAAGACAGGCGAGAAGAGCTATGGCATTGATGTGTGGTCGAAGAACACGCCAGAGCTGGTGCTCGACCAGCGCTATTGGATTGAGGATGTGGTGATGATGCCCGCTGTTGAGAAGTTGCGCAAGCAGAACCGTCAGCGTGGCGACTCGCTCTATCGTCTGAATTCCTATCATCATGATCACGGACGCGGCTCAGACCTCTATAGGGTAGGGGCTACGCTGGGATGTGGCACTCCCGCCTTGTTGGTTGACGACGAGCTGGTCTATCCCTATTGCTTCAAGGACTATCAAGTATTGGAGTCTGGTCCGCTGCGTTTCTCTGTTCAGCTGAACTATAACACCACAGTAGTCAATGGCGACAGCCTGACCGAGCATCGCATCATCACCCTCGACAAGGGCTCTAACTTCAATAAGATGACGGTGTGGTACGACGGCTTCACCTCGCCCGTTGAGTTGGCCACAGGTGTTGCCGTTCATCAGGAAGACCGCAACAGTGTGGTGCTGGCCCGTGACTTTGTGCATTATGCCGACCCCACCGACAATGTGCCTGTAAACAACTGCCAGTTGTTTGTGGCTACGCTCTTCCCCAATGGCATCACCGAGACCACCATTAAACAGTTCAAGAAGGTGGTTGACGGTGCTGTGGGTCATGCCCTCGGTATTCTCGACGACTATGCTGGTAATCCTTACACCTACTATTTCGGTTCAGCCTGGTCAAAGTTCGATGTTCGCACGCAGGCCGAGTGGCAGCAGCGCATCGACTGGACCATGCGTAACCTCCGCCAGCCGCTGAAGGTTGAAGTGAAATAATTAAGCCAAGAGAAAAGTTGAGGTGAAGTAAATAAGCAAAGAGATAAGTAAAAGGGGAGGGTAGCCTTACAGCGGCTGCTCTCCCCTTTGTTTTTATGGTTACAGATGCTTATTTCATGAACTTACAGCTGACGCGAGTGCCGTTGGCGTCAGTGGCCTGAGCCACGTAGAAGCCAGGCTCCAGCTGGGTGACATCCACACGAGCCTTGCCGCCCTTGGCAGCTACAGTGGTCTGCTCGACCATCATACCGTTGGCGCGACAGATGGTTACTGTCATAGGACCGTCTTCCTCGCTCTTCATAATCAGCTGCTTGTTGCCGTAGATGATGCGCAGACCATTGGCGGCAGCAATAGCAGGCGTCTTGGCAGAGGTGATGACAGACTGGTCTACAGCGGTCATATACGACGACATGATGTTCTGTTTGCCGATGGTGGCTACGTTCATGGCATAGACGTCGGACGAGCCGTCAGGGAAGCGTCCAACGGTGGTGTTGGCATCGTGGGCTTCGTAGTTGATGATATCCTTCCAGCTCTTGTCGGCTGCCATGAGGCAAAGCTGACCGCCATCGCCGTCAATCTTGAATGAGGCGTGCAAGCCCTGATCGGTGGTGGCACGTTTGTTGTCGCACCAGATAATCAGGTAGCCATGAGCTGGAATCTTGGTGTTGGCATGGGTGTTGCCCTTGGTAATCTGATACTTCATGGGCTTCTCCAGGTTATCAGTCAGGTACATACCCTCAACGTCAATCTCTTCGTCAGTGGTGTTGTAGAGCTCCAGCCAGTCGCCCTTCTTACTGTATTCGTCGATGAAGCTGTTGTTCGAGCCGCTCACCTCGTTGATACGTACAGGCGTGATGTTCAGCTTTTCCTTCCTAGCCTTGTTCATGGCTGTGAAGGTAGCCACGAGATTGATGTCGGTGTCAGGCAGGTCAATCTCCTCGTGAGAATCAAAGAACGAGGTGCCGTTCTTCTTCCACGACTGGAAGTTGTATCCTACTGGTGGGATGACCTTGATCTTTGCAGGTGCGAAGAGCGTGCCGCTAAATTGTCCCGTGGGCAAGGGTACGCCGTTAACCAGGATGGTGGCTCCCTCGACAGCCGAGGAGAGTCGTACCGTATGTGTCTTAGCGTCCCACATCTCGAAGTCGGAGAAGTTCTTCACCGAGTTGACCACATTGCTCATGCGGTTGCTCACTCTATTGCGAACAGTATTGTAGGTGCTGTAGGCCGAGCGTCCCTCAAGACTCATGGCAGGATCTACAAAGCTGTAGAGGTCGTCGAGAATTTGCTGTGCGCGTTCCGTCTCGAACACGCTGCCTGCCACGATGCAGTAGGTGTCGATGAACTTACGACGATAGCTCTCGTTCTTGATGAGGTTCTTAAACAGTGTCACCATGCGTATCTGTGCCGTGATGCGACCCAGCTCGCGTGGATAGAGCTGGTCGAAGGTCCATGTTTCTTTCCACATAAACTGGTCGAACACATCGGAGCCGTAGTCGAAGGCAGCGTCAACGTCGAACAGCACGAAGCGGAACTTACCGCCATCGCGATAGCGGAAGCACTTCACGTTGTTGCGGGGCCAGTCGCTACCGCCATAGTAGAACTGCACAGCCATATAGTTTGTGAACTCGTCGATGTCGAGCAGACGGCAGATCTCTGCATAGGTGTTGGCGTCAGCCGCATTGGGCGACAGTTCATCAACCAGTTCCAGATAGGCATCAGGTGTGCCGCATTTCTGCACGTAGCCAGAGTCGGGTGACATCTCCCACTGGTCAATCTCGTCGTCATCCCATCCGTAGTTGGCATAGACATAATGCTTATTATTAGGTTCGCGCACGTTGAGCACACCGATATATTCACCATTGATGAACTCGTGCACAGGCTGGTATGACTGCACATCGACGTCGAGGCCCGAGGTCTGTACGATATATGCCAGCGAGGCGTCCTTGAAGCGGCAGTTGTTGTCGTTGCCGCCATTACGAATCTGCAGGGTGCGGTTTCGGATATAGGGCTTCTGTGTGAAGAAGGGGTAGGGCAGGTTCTTGTCGCCACCCATCTCCTTGGTGCCTTTCAGCTTGAAAGAATGTGGTGTCCACGCACGGCTCCATCCGCCACACATCTCCAGGTTCACGTCCTGGTTGAGCACCATCTCACCATTCTCGTCGAGGTATGAGAAGTTGACGGGGCGCTCCCAGTTCATGTTCCAGTTGCACTTGTCGCTCTGTCCGTTGCCAGGACGTCCGTTGGGACCTTTTGTCATCACGCCAATCTCCTTGTTGTAAAGGAAGTCGGGATCAGTGACCACCGACACCACAGGCAGGTAGTAGTCCCTGTCGCGCTCGATATACGAGCGGGTGGTGACGCGTGACGGCAGCCTGTCATTGGCAAACAGACGGAAACGGAAGCTGCTGGTGCTGCTTACAGAGAACTGTCCCGTGGTGCTGGTGTCGCCATTACTCATCGTGGGCAGCGTGCCGTCGGTGGTATAGCGCAGTGTGCAGCCTGTAGGGATGGTGACGTTGACGCTGAGATTACCCATAAACAGCTGCGAGGGTTGGTCAACCACAGGCGCATCAATCTGCTGTGTCAGCAGCGTGATGCCGTTGTTCGACTGTCCTGGTGTGGCTGTGGCGGTGTAGCCCCAGTTGCCTGTGCCGTCAGTAGCACGAGCATAGCTGATGCGCTCCAGTGCCGAGGGGTATGTCTGCTCGTCAATCACTTTTCCCTGTGCGTCGCTGATGGTGATGGTAGCGCCATCCACATCGAGTTTGATGGGTGCGTTGTGAGGATTCAGGTCGGCAGAGTCGAACCAAACGACGAAATAGCCCTTAGCAGGTATTGCCCCCATGTCGGCAGGCATGGTCCACGCCTCATTGCCGTTGCTAATCTTCAGTCCGTTCACCTCCACAGGTTTCTCCGTGGGGTTATACAGTTCTATCCATCCGTCGAAGTTCAGGGTGGGACTCATTATCTCGTCCACGTTGGCAGCCATCACCTCGTTGATGATGACAGAGCCAGGCTTGGCAGGGTTATGCTCAATGGTTATGGTTACCGAGCCTTTGACGTCAGTGCCGTCGAGTGCTTTGGCATAGATGGTGGCGGTGCCAGCCTTCAATGCCGTGATGAGTCCGCTCTGCGTGACGGTAGCCACATTATTATTGCTCGACGACCACTCCACATTGCTGATGGTGGCGTTGGCAGGCGACACGATGACACTGGCCTGTACCGTCTCGCCAACAGTCAGCGAGGTGCTGGGCAGGCTGACGCTGACATCTGTCACCTTCACGTAGTCGCCGTAGTATTCCAGTTTGAAGTTATCGAAGATACACCAGTTGTTGCCTTCATAGCTGTCGGTCTTCAGGCCTATGCGGAAGTTGCCGTCGGCCTCAAACTCCATGGTGTTCCAGTATTTTCCTTTGTCGAACCACACACGGGCCGACTCCATCGTGTTGGGGAAATAGGGACTATTCCACGAATTCCAGGCACCATCAACCCAGTCGTTGGATGGCTCGGAATACACGCTTACCAGCTTCTGCTGTGTGTCGCCAGCATACATCACGGCGGGGATATCTTCCGTGCCGTTCTGATAGTTGCGATAGCCTTGGTTGTTGTCGCCAACGCGATAGAATGTCTGCACCGAGAGACGATACTTGCCGTTGTGGTTGTAGTTGACATCCTGATGAATGTCGAATGTGCCGTTCCAGAACTCCATGCACTCCACACGAGCCGTTTGTGACCAAGCCTCGCTTTCCCACTGCCAGCCGTCCTGACTGTTGTTGTCGAAGGTGGCGTTTTGCAGCACCTGACTGGTGATGTCAATCCACGCTTTGCCGTCAGGTCCTATGGGACTCTGGTATTCCAGCATGAAGTTGTCGAGCACGCAGTAGTTGCTGCCTTGATATTCGCTACATCTCACGCCAATGGTAATCTCACCCTGAGCCTCAAACTCCAGCGTGTTGTAATACAGTCCCTCAGCAAAGGCAGCCAGCGCAGCCTCCTTGCCGTCGGGGTAGTAGTGAACGTCGTCGGGCGTGTAGCAGCGTCCGTTGGCGTTATAGTCAATCGATGCCGAGTATAGGCTCGCCAGCGGCTGACTGTTCTGGCCTGCATAGAGGAAGGCCGTGATATTTTCTTGTCCGTTGATGTAGGCATTATACGCACTATTATTATCGGTGGTGCGATAAAAGCCCTGTACGCTGAGTCTGTAGGTGCCTTTAGGCAGTCCGCTCAACGTTTGATGCAGGTCGAAATTGCCAGCATAGAAGCTGATGCAGTTTACCCTGACTTCTTGCGTGCTGGCATTACTTTCCCATGTCCAGCCTTCGTTGCTGTTATTGTCGAAAGCCGGATTGGTGATAAAACGGTTGGTGACGTCACTCCAGGTTTGGGCAGTAGCCAAAGAGGTTACCATGAGCCATGCTGCTGCACAGAGGATTCGTTTTAAGTTCATCGTTTTGTTATTGGTTATTTATGAAAAACTGCGCTGGCGCTCCATACGGTTAGGAGCCACCAGTGCAGTATATTGTATTCAGATGCTTAATAAGCAAAGAGAGGGTATGCCTTCATCTTCTCGTTCACCTCGCCGCGCACCTTAGCGATGACCTGCTCGTTCTCAGGATCGTTCAGCACTTCCTCAATCCAGGCGGCAATCTGAACCATCAGGTCTTCCTTGGCACCACGTGTGGTGATGGCGGGAGTGCCCAGACGGATACCAGAGGTCTGGAAGGCGCTACGAGAGTCGAAGGGCACCATGTTCTTGTTCACGGTGATGTCAGCAGCAACGAGAGCGTTCTCGGCTACCTTACCAGTCAGCTCAGGATACTTTGAGCGCAGGTCAACCAGCATAGAGTGGTTGTCGGTACCACCGCTGACGATGGTGAAGCCACGCTTGATGAGCTCGTCGGCCAGCACGGCAGCATTCTTCTGCACCTGCTTAGCCCACTCCTTGAACTCAGGCTGCAGAGCCTCGCCGAAGGCCACAGCCTTGGCAGCGATGACGTGCTCCAGCGGACCGCCCTGCTGTCCGGGGAATACGGCGCTGTTCAGCAGCTGTGACATCATCTTCACCTGACCCTTTGGCGTCTTGTATCCCCAGGGGTTCTCGAAGTCCTTACCCATCAGGATGATACCGCCACGGGGACCGCGCAGGGTCTTGTGAGTGGTAGAGGTCACGATGTGAGCATATTTCACGGGGTTGTCCAAGAGACCTGCGGCAATCAGACCAGCGGGGTGGGCCATATCGATCATCAGCAGAGCGCCTACCTTGTCGGCAATCTCACGCATACGCTTGTAGTCCCACTCGCGGCTGTAGGCCGAGCCACCACCGATAATCAGCTTGGGCTTGTGCTCCAATGCCAGGCGCTCCATCTCGTCATAGTCCACACGACCCGTCTCCTTGTTCAGGTTGTAACCCACGGGCTTGTAGTAGATACCGCTGGTGTTGACCAGTGATCCATGAGAGAGGTGGCCACCGTGATCGAGGTTCATACCCATGAAGGTGTCGCCGGGCTTCAGTACTGCCAGCAGTACGGCAGCGTTGGCCTGTGCGCCAGAGTGTGGCTGCACGTTGGCATACTCGGCACCAAACAGCTTGCACACACGGTCGATGGCCAGCTGCTCTACCTCGTCAACTACCTGACAGCCGCCATAGTAGCGATGACCAGGATAACCCTCTGCATACTTGTTGGTGAGGTAGGATCCCATAGCCTCCATAACCTGGTCGCTGACGAAGTTCTCACTGGCAATCAGCTCAATGCCTTTCAACTGGCGCTGATGCTCTTTCTCGATCAACTCGAAAATGGTGTTGTCTCTTTTCATTTTTGTTCTCTTTATTGGTTGGAATAATGTATTGCGGGTATTTTTTACACTTTCACCTTAGCGGGTGCAAAGTTACTAATTCTTTTTTATTCCTCAAAGCGATTTAACTTAAAAGATGTCATATTATTGGGTTATATAGTTTTTTTTTGTTACTTTTGCAACGAAATTCTACAAGAGCATTAACACCTAAAAATATGAACATGAAACTAAGCAACATTGTAACTATGGCAACAGCAGTAGTTTGCGGCCTGACGATGGGAACGTCGTGTTCCAACAAACCCGTGGCTGAGCAAACGAAACTGACCACCGTTGGTAATCCTTACATGCCCCTTTGGGAACATATTCCTGATGGCGAGCCCTATGTGTTTGAAGACCCCGACAACCCTGGCAAGCAGCGCGTCTATGTCTATGGTTCGCACGACGACCTCATCGATGCCTATTGCGGACGCGACCAGGTGGTGTGGTCGGCACCAGTAGAAGACCTGAGCCAGTGGCGCTACGACGGCGTGATTCTGGTGGTCGACAAGAACCGCGATGGTGAGAAGTTCGACTCTGCTGGTACTGCCGATGTGCTCTATGCGCCTGACGTGACGCTGGTGACTGACAGCACTGGCAAGAAGACCTATTATCTCTTCCCCAACGACCAGACGGGCTATCGCAACGGACTCATTGCCAAGAGCGACCGTCCTGACGGACCTTTCGAGGTGTGCAACTGGAGTAAGGACAACCCCAACATGGTGGACGGCGTGCTGCAGTTTGACCCCGCTGTGTTTGTCGATGACGATGGCCGCGTCTATGGCTACTGGGGCTTTGAGCGCAGCTATGCTGCTGAGTTCGACCCCGCCACGATGGCTACGGTGAAGCCTGGCACGAAGATTGTGGAGGACATGATCTCTGGTCGCAACCAGGAGGGACAGTTCAAGTTCTTCGAGGCCTCCAGCATCCGTAAAATCAAGGATAAGTATGTGTTTATCTACAGCCGCTTTACTGAGGACGGTGAGTTCGGTCTGCCTACCAGCAACTACACGCTGGCCTACTGCTATGGCGACCATCCCTTAGGCCCTTGGACCTATGGTGGTACCATCATCGACGGACGAGGCCGCGAGCTGGACGAACAGGGACATGTCATCGCCTCTGCCGTGCCTGATGGCAACACCCACGGCTCTATCTGCGAGATCAACGGCAAGTGGTGGGTGTTCTATCATCGTCAGACAGGCACCAACGAGTATGCCCGTCAGGCTATGGTGGCTCCTATCACCGTCAACGTTGAAGAAGGCGAGGGTGGGCGAGTGCTGATCAGCGAGGGAGAATATACGTCTGAGGGCTTTGCCACCGATGGTCTTGACCCCCTGGAGCGCCACTCTGCTGGCATCGCCTGCTGGCTCACTGGTCCTAAGCCTGCCACCCACGAATGGCCCAACAACACGTTCTATGGCTCGTATGTGGCCGCTGGCTATGGTACCGACAGCAACTACGAGGCCCCCTATGACCTGAAGAACAACACCAACGATGTGGTGAACAATACCGATGGCTCTATCGTGGGCTATAAGTACTTCAACTTCACCGATTTGGCTTCTGGCACTCCTCTGTTCAAGGGCAAGGAGGCCAAACTGCTGCTGAACCTCACGCCGCTGGGCGTTGACGGCACCATCGAGATATGGGCCGATCGCCCCTGGGCTTCTCAGCAAGGTATGTTGCTGGGTAAGATCGAGCTGAAGGCTGGCATGAGGCAGGAGCCAACGGAGTTGAATGCCGTGCTGCCCGACCTTGCCAAGTTGGAGTATAAGCACGCCATCTTCTTCAAGTTCAAGTCGTCGACGAAAGAAAAGTCACTCTGCACACTCCATGATTTCGTTTTCACGAGGTGAAAGGTGAAAGGTGAAAGGTGAAAGGTGAAAGGTGAAGGCTGCGAGTAAGCGAGAGCAAAGCCCGCTCGGTTATACCGCTTGCTACCGAAGGGACGCAAGAAATTGTTTGAGCTATGCCGAGCGTGAGCAGACTAGACCGAAGGTCAAAGGTGAAGGGAGGATAGACTGGAGGTCAAAAAGAAAAGAGGCTGTGTTGATTGACACAGCCTCTTGTTTTCTTATACAATTTTGAAACGCACTCGGAACGACTTCTCTATCTCGTCCCAGTTGGTGCCCAGCATCTCGAAACGCCCTATCTGACTAGTGCTTCGCACATGTTTGCCAATACAGGGACAGACGTCGTAGTCGCCAATGCGCACCAGGCGGATGGTCTCGCTGGCATCGTCAGGCAGACGGTCCAGCATCACGCCCTCGGGGATGTTTTCGCGGGTGACGAACTCGAACGTCACGGGCAGGTCCTCCTCTATCAGCTCGTTCATCCTACGCTCTATCTCCTTCTCCTCCTGTCGTGTGGGCTTGTGGTCCAGGTGGAAACTCATCTTGCTCTTCTTCCTTTCCACATGGGCATTATAGCTACGTCCGCATCCAAACAGCCGAATCATCGTCTGGTTCAGCAGATGCTCTGCCGTATGGGCAGGCGGAAACTCCTCTTTGTTATGCTCGTTCAGAATCATATCTATCCTCCCTTCACCTTAAATACGACTGCCCCACGGGCAGGAAGTGCTACCTGAATAGCCTGATCTCGCATCAGCACCAGTTTGCGGGCTGTGCCAGTCATCAGGTCCACAGCATCGTAGGCTTTCTCCATCATCTCCAGGTAGTTGAAGGCATGATCGGGAATGGTCAGCTGCATGGTCAGCGGCGCATCGTCGAAGTTGGCCACCACCAGCAGGATGTCCTTGCCAGCCTTGCGCAGGAAGGCATACTGACGGTAGTACTGCTTGTTGGCGTACATCACGTCGAACATCTGACCCTCGGCCACGGCTTTCTCCGTACGTGCTATGCCCAACACCTTATTATATATAAGGGTGAGGGGGTCGAAATGCTTCTCAAACGACCAGTAGTCGAAGATGGTGGTACGTCCGTCGCATCCGCTGAATCCCTCCTTGTCCATGCCGCGCTCGCCCCATTCCTGTCCTGCATAGACCATAAACGGGTTCTTCTGCATCAGGGCGTTCACCACCAGTGCAGGCACGCCTTTCTCGCCGTTGCCAGCAAAGAAGTCGCTGGCAATGCGCTGCTCGTCGTGGTTCTCCAGGAAGTAGAGCATGTGGTCGCGAATATCGTCCGTCTGCTGCCAGGCCCACGTGATGGCGTCGGTGTTGCGACGATGGCAGACGACGTCACGCATGGCGTCGTACATACCCACCTTGTCGTACAGGTAGTCGAAGCCCGAGGCGATATAGCGGCGATACTCGTTGGGGTTATACACCTCGCCAATGAAGCGGATGTCAGGATACTGCTGGCGCACCTTGGCTGTGGCCCATGCCCAGAACTCGGCAGGCACCATCTCGGCCATGTCGCAGCGGAAGGCATCCACGCCCTTGCCAGCCCAGAACAGCAGGATGTCGAGCATCTTATGCCATGTAGAGCATTGCTCGGTGAGCATCGACCACGTGCCGTTGTAGTCCTTGCCGTAGTTCAACTTCACCGTCTCGTACCAGTCGTTCATGCCAGGGGCGTTGTGGAAACAGTCGTTACCCGTGGCCTTGGCAGGAATCTCCGTGTAGGGCTCCTTCTCACCGTGGTAGAGGTCGAAGTAGGGGCTGAACTGCTCGCCAGGACAGTAGTAGAAGTTATTCTTCTTAGGGTCGAATCCCACGTTGGTATCGTCGTCCTCGCCCAGGTCCTTCACGCCTGCGGGCTTGCAGATACTCTTATACTGGCGTGCCACGTGGTTGGGCACGAAGTCGATAATCACCTTCAAGCCAGCCTTGTGCGTACGGCTCACCAGCTTCTCGAACTCCTCCATTCGCTTCGTCACATCGACGGCCAGGTCGGGGTCAATGTCGTAATAGTCGGTAATGGCGTAAGGCGAGCCAGCCCTTCCCTTCACCACGGCGGGGTGCTGACGGGGAATGCCATACTTGCTGTAGTCCGTCATCGTAGCGTGACGAATCACACCTGTGTACCACACATGACTGACGCCCATATCCCTGATCTGCTTCAGCACCGTAGGCGTGAAGTCGTTCAGTTTGCCGCAGCCGTTCTCTTCGATGGTTCCAAAAGGTTTACGCGTCTGACAGCGGTTGCCATACAGACGCGTAAAGATTTGGTAGATAATAATTTTCGAACCTTTCATTATATTTTAACTTTCACTTTTGGTTATCATAGGGGCAAGCCCCTACGCTAGGTTATTTGACCCCTTCGGGGTCCCTTCACCTTTCACCTTTCACCTTTCACCTTTCACCTTATTCAATTCCGTGAGCACTCACTTCCTTGTTGATCTTGGCAATCATGCCCTGCAGAGCCTTACCAGGACCACACTCTGTGAAGTCGTCGGCACCGTCGGCAATCATGTTCTGCACACACTGAGTCCAGCGTACTGAAGAGGTCAGCTGAGCGATGAGGTTCTGCTTGATCTCAGCAGGCTCGGTGTGAGGCTTTCCGTCCACGTTCTGGTAAACGGGGCACTTAGGCGTCTTGAACTCAGTCTTCTCGATGGCGGCCTGCAGCTCGTCCTTGGCAGGCTGCATCAGGGGGCTGTGGAAGGCACCACCCACCTTTAGGGGCAGGGCACGCTTGGCACCAGCAGCCTTCAGCTGCTCGCAGGCCTCGTTGATAGCATCCACATTACCCGAGATAACCAGCTGTCCGGGGTTGTTATAGTTAGCGCAAACCACCACGTTACCCTCGCGGTTGATGCCAGCGCAGATCTCCTCCACCTGAGCATCGGGCAAACCAATGATGGCAGCCATTGTCGAGGGAGCAGCCTCGCAAGCCTTCTGCATGGCCGTAGCACGTGCATAGACCAGACGCAGACCATCCTCAAAGCTCAGGGCGCCGGCAGCTACCAATGCTGAGAACTCACCCAGCGAGTGTCCGGCAGTCATCTTTGGGTCGAAGGCGTCGCCCATGCAGATAGCGCTGATCACGCTGTGCAGGAATACGGCGGGCTGGGTGACCTTGGTCTGCTTCAGGTCGTCGTCCGTGCCCTCGAACATAATATCAGTGATTCTGTAGCCCAGAATCTCGTTAGCTTTCTCAAAAAGTTCCTTTGCTGTTGCGTTGTTGTCGTAGAGGTCCTTGCCCATTCCTACGAACTGTGCTCCCTGTCCAGGGAATACAAATGCTTTCATTTCTTTCTACTTAATTTGTTGATGAATAAATGTTTGCGGGTGCAAAGGTAGGCATTTTTCCGCTAACTACCAAAGATTATCTTAAATTAAAAAACTATCTTATGAAAATAATTGAAACAAATTGCGCAGCATTTCTTAACTTCCTGGGAAAAAGAAAAATCCTGAAACCCTTTGTTTATCGAGGTTTCAGGACTTTGCTCTGAGGTGCCTGGCGGATTCGAACCGCCGTAGACGGTTTTGCAGACCGTTGACTAAGCCACTCATCCAAGGCACCGATTCTGACTGTTGGTCAACGCACCATTTCGGTTTTTGCGGGTGCAAAGGTACTACTAAATTTTGATATTGCCAAATAATTTTACGAATTTTTGCTGCAGCAGCATCCTTTTTTCTGTTTTTGGCACATCCTGTCCTTTAATTCGCAACCCTCGCAGCCAGCACAGGGGTCGGCAGGAGTCGTGAGGTTGCGGTAGAGACGCCAGCCAACGTAGGCGGCGCACAGCACAAGGATGGTAATGACGAGGGCTAACTGCATAGTAACGGCAACGAATAGAGGGTACACCTTATTTATATTATACGATGATCTTGTCCATGAGACTGCTGATGGCGTTGACCATGCGGTTGGGGCGTGCCTCGTCCTCTACGGCATCGGGGTTGATGATGCACTTCAGACCAAGGTGCTCCATGTGGACGTCGATGTCGGTGCCCATCCTGATGGGGTCGCCGTCGAAGTGAACGGCACCCTCGCGCTCACGATGAATGTGGATGCTACGCGCCTGGAAGGTCTTGATGTGGGAGTTGTTGCCCAGCGTCTTAGCAAAGAGGTCGACAGCGAGGGTAGGGGCCTCGATGACGTTGAAGGGCTCCATGACGATGACATCCATCACACCATCCTGCATCGAAGCGCCAGGAGCGATGTAGGCGTTGTTGCCATACTGCGCAGCGTTGGCACAGGCAATGAGGAAGGCTTTGTACTGGTGGGTGCCCGATTCATCCTCAACGGTGTAGGTGTCGGGCTTATAGGTGAGTCCTTCCTTGAGCACATTTTCGACATAGGTGGTGAGGCCGCGCTTGCCTGCCTCAGCAAACTTCAGCGATACAAAGGCGTCGAAGCCCATGCCGCAGGTGCAGAAGAACGGCTGGTCGTTGATGACACCGAAGTCGAAATGGTCGGTCTGTCCCAGATTGATGATGTCGAGGGCTTTCTTCATGTTCATGGGCAGACAGAGATGACGCGCCAGGCCGTTGCCAGAGCCGCAGGGCACGATGCCAAGGGCGGTTTCGCTATGAACCAGCGAGCGAGCCACCTCGTTGACGGTGCCGTCGCCACCTACTGCGACGCAGATGTCGATGCCGTCAGCAACGCATTGCTTGGCAATCTCTGCAGCATGACCCGCATACTCCGTTTGAACGATGCGGCTGCTGAATCGACTGAGGTCGATGCACTGGTCGATGAGTTGGGGCAGTTGTGCCTTCGACTTGGTTCCCGAGATGGGGTTGACAATGAAAACTATCGTCTTTTTTTCGTTTTGCATAGTGCAAATGTACGACATTTATAGCAAAAAACAGCCTGTAGGTCAGGAAAAAATACAAAAAAAGAACATTTATTAAAAAAAATGTGCACGTTTTACGGAATTTTGTGTAACTTTGCAGCCTGAAATTAGAGAAACCTATAAAAACAAATATGGGACAACTACAAGAAAGATACAAATCGTATCGTTTACCCCAGGAATTTATGGCAAAAGGGGTATATCCTTATTTCCGTGCCATTACTGGCAAACAGGGCACTGAAGTAGAGATGGGAGGCCATAAAGTGTTGATGTTCGGTTCTAACGCCTATACGGGCCTTACCGGTGATCAGCGCATTATAGACAAAGCTAAGGCAGCACTTGATAAGTATGGTTCCGGTTGCGCTGGTAGCCGTTTTCTGAATGGTACACTCGACCTCCACGTACAGTTGGAGAAAGAGATTGCCAAGTTCATCGGCAAAGACGATTGTCTGTGTCTGTCAACAGGTTTTAGCGTAAACCAGGGTGTCATCCCCTCACTGCTGAGCAAGGATGACTACGTGATTTGTGATGACCGTGACCACGCCAGTATCGTGGACGGACGCCGTTTGGCTTTTGCCAAGCAGCTGCACTACAAGCACAACGACATGGAAGATCTGGAGCGCGTGCTGCAGAAGCTGCCTCAGGAGGCTATCAAGCTGATTGTGGTTGACGGTGTGTTCTCTATGGAGGGCGACCTGGCCAAGCTGCCTGAGATTATTGAGCTGAAGCATAAGTACAACTGCTCGGTGATGGTTGACGAAGCCCACGGCATTGGTGTGTTCGGCAAGCAGGGACGCGGTGTTTGCGACCATTTCGGACTGACTGACGAGGTTGACCTGATTATGGGTACCTTCTCGAAGTCGCTGGCCAGCATCGGCGGTTTCATCGCTGCTGACAAGGACACCATCAACTGGCTGCGTCACACCTGTCGCACCTATATCTTCTCGGCATCGAACACGCCTGCAGCTACTGCTGCCGCTATGGAGGCCCTGCACATTCTGCAGGAGGAGCCCGAGCGCATTGAGAAACTGTGGAAAGTAACGCGCTACGCACTGAAGCGCTTCCGCGAAGAGGGCTTCGAGATTGGTGAGACCGAGAGTCCTATCATTCCCCTGTATGTGCGCGATGTGGATAAGACCTTCCTGGTAACAGCGCTGGCCTTCAATGCTGGTGTGTTTATCAATCCGGTTATTCCTCCCGCATGTGCTCCTCAGGACACACTGGTACGCTACGCCCTCATGGCTACTCACACCGAGGAGCAGGTAGAGCGTTCGGTTGGCATCCTGAAGAAAATCTTTGTTGAGCAAGGAATTATCAAATAATTGCGAAATAATTTGTGTGGGTGCAAAAAAATTACTACCTTTGCACCCGCAAAACGAGGTGTAGCGCAGTTGGTAGCGTTCCTGGTTTGGGACCAGGCTGTCGCAGGTTCGAGTCCTGTCACCTCGACAAAGCATGAAAATAGGGTCATCTCAGACATGAGATGGCTCTTTTTTTGCTATTATTGCACATTTTTCTTGCTAATTATTTGCTGAAAGTATTTTTTTTACTATCTTTGTAGCGTGTAAATCACCATTTATGGCGAATGAATTTCCATAAAACTATGGGTAGAATACTTAAAACAAACATATTACTCCTACTGCTACTACTGGCCTGCCTCCATGCTAACGGTATGGAAGAGAGGACGTATAGGGTGATTAACGCCGTCAACGGACTGTCTGACAATAGCGCTCAGCAGGTGGTTTGTACCCGTTCGGGACGTATGGTGATTTCTACGCTGGGCAACCTGAATTTCTACGATGGTATCAACTTCTCGCATATCGGCACCCGTGAGGAATATCAGTATCAGTTGCCTGCATATAGCGGAAACTATCATCTGTATTTCGACCGTCATCATCATCTCTGGCTGAAAAACACCTACATGGTGACCTGCGTTGACATGTTTCAGGAACAGTTTGTGCAGAATGTGGACAGCGTGGTGAAGAGCATGGGGTGCGACGAGCACATGCAGGATGTCTTTGTTGACTCTCAAGGCAATATCTGGATGCTCGTCTCGAAAGGCCTATATAATGTGGAAAGCAAGATGACCTATGAGGTGCTGAGTGGACGAAACCTCCAGGATCTAGATGTGAAGGATAGTGTCCTGCTGACTTTCTACGATAACGGAGAAGTGGTGGGCCAGGATATCACGACGGGTAAAACGGTACATCGCACGCAGGCCTATGACAGCAATGCTGCCAAGAAATATACCAACTCGTCAGTGATTCTTCCCTATGGCGACGGTTTGTTCCAGGTGAGAAACGGACAGAAGGAATCTATCATGATGTGGTTTGATGCACGAAAGCATAGCTGGACCACCGTGTCAGAGTTCACATACCATATTAATAACTTGGCTCTCCATGAGGACAAGATTTATATGGCCTCGGAGTATGGCTTCTGGGTGTACGACATCAAGAGCAAGGAGTTGGAGTGGGTGAAAGAGCTCACAATGGCCGATGGCACGAAAGTGGAGACGGACTGTAACATGATTGCCTTTGACCAACAGGGCGGCATCTGGATTGGTACTGAGAATAGAGGTGTGCTCTATGGACGTCCCACGAAACCTGCCTTCAAATGTTATCCCTGGACGAACCCGCAGTCGTTGGTCTATGACGACATGATGGCAGACATCACGCAGAACATCACAGAATTTCAGGGTCAGCGTGCCAACTGCCAGTATCGCGACAGTCGCGGATGGATGTGGATTGGCACGATGACGGGCCTCTATCTGTTTAAGAAAGCCAAGGAGAAGCCTGTGGTATTTGCAAAGAGTAACGGCCTGTTTAACAACGTGATACACTCCGTCATTGAAGACCGTAATCACCAGATCTGGGTGGCCACATCGAACGGCATTTCGTGCATCCTCTTCGATGCAGACAACGAGGTGCTCTTTGTGAACAGCTTCAACCAGAATGACGGTGTGCCAGCAGAGTCGTTTGACAACTGTAAGGCGATGATGCTGAACAATGGCCACATCATCATGAAAGCCATTGACCACGTGATAGAGTTCAATCCCGAGGACCTTTACGAGATAAGCACACCGCATAAGTCGAAGCTATTCCCCAAAATGGCTCGTCTGCTGGTAAACGGCAACTATGCAGAACCTAATGTGCCGATGGACGATAACGTGATTATAGACCGCGCCATCTCGCAGGTAAGGGATATCAGCCTGAACAGCGACCAGACCACCGTGTCAATCACCTTCTCTGCGCTGAACTACTACAGGCCACTGCAGACTTACTACAGAGTGAGAATCAAAGGTCTGCCCGACTATGAGGAGTGGCAGGAGTACTCGTTCTTCTCTACTGTGGGAAAGGTGGACCGTCAGGGCTTGCTGCATTTCCCCATTCTGGGTCTGAAGCCTGGCGACTATACGCTGGAGATTCAGGCGTCGTTGTATCCTGACCAGTGGGATGGTACGCCCTTTGAGTGGTATATCCACGTAAACGAACCTTGGTGGCGCACCACGGGTATGTACTGGGCTGTTGGCATCATCCTGATGATGATGGCGTCAGTCAATCTGGGCTTCTATCTGCGCAACGACCGTCTGCGCCTGCGTAGAAACCATCAGGAGGGTGATATCATCCGCAAGATTCGTCAGTTCGTACAGCGTTGTGAGTCCTGTCTTACGAAGCCGTTATCGCCTGCTATTGAGGACTTCCATCAGGTGTCAGAGGAGAACAATATGAAATTGAGCCGCGAGTTTGTCGACACCATGTTGAAGGTGGCTCCTTATGTTCGTAATCACATGCGTGGCGAGTTGACCATGAGTCAGCTGAGCAGCGTGGCCAACATGGATGTGGTGAAGTTCTACGGCATCGTGATGGCAGATATCTACAAGAGTCCTCGTGACCTGGTGCTGACCTACAGATTGCAGCAGGGTGCCCAGATGTTGCAGAATACGGATAAGAACGTGGAGACGATAGCCAACGAATGCGGCTTCCACACACCCAACTATTTCATGGGTACTTTCTTCCACAAGTATAAGATGACCCCGCAGGAGTATAGGGAGAAAGAAAAGAAATAATATCTTCAGGGTTTGAATATCACATCCTCGAAGCCTGTCAGTCGCCAGGCTCGGTCGGTGGTGCCTTTATAGTAAATAAAGGTCTGATAGCGGTTTTCTGTCTGATAGAACGACCCCTCATCGGGTAGTGGATGGGTGGTGCCATCAAGATCGGTCATCAGCAATTGATAGTTGTAGTATCCTAACTTCTGAAGAATGGTAAGCGTATAGGCCTCGTCAAGCTCGTCGTAGGTCATGCGGTAGGTGTCGGCCGACTCTGTGGTCCATTGTCCGTTGACTGTGACGTGGGCATAGTCGTAATAGCGGATGGGCTGAAGGCGGTAGTGCACATAGACATAGTCTGACGTACGTTCAGCCTCGTAGTTATCGCTGTTGCGCAGCAGGAAGGCACCATCGGCATCCTGGTCGTAGAGGTAGTTAGGCCGAGGTTCACAAGGCATAGGCCAAGCGTGCCAGGTGCGAGTGGCCTCGTCCCATCGCACAGAGGCCAGTCCCAAAGTGGTGTGAGTAGGGTCTAATAGCTCGAACTTATGATACTCGTTGCCAGCATCGAATATCATCTGTCGGCAATGAACCCATTGCAGGTTCTGGGGCGTTCGTCCCGTTGGCGGTATGTTCACCTTCATATTGTCCTCGCGTCCGTTCTGCATGACGAAGGTCTGAATCTGGTCATCGGGACGGGTCACGGTGATGCCATTGAACGAGACCTTCATCGAAACCTGTTGGTGACTGTCGTTGATGTCGATATCGGTATTGGCGCTGACATCCATGCTGACGCTCATCAGCGGCTCCACCACTCTGATTTCCACAATGGCAGCATCTTCCTGTGTGTCGTCGTCGATGATATGGAGGCGATAGTTGCCGCTCTTGCGAACATTGGTCTGACGGTTAGGGAAGCTGAAAGTGTAGTGGGTATAGAGCATCGTGGTGTTGAGCGAGTTCTCGTAGTCCTCGATGGGCAGGTCGTTGATACCCTCCAGCCATTCGCTCTCGAAGAGGTCGTCGTTGGGAGTCCAGTCGGGGTTGCAGGGTTCCAGATGACAAGTAAAGCGATGATAGTCGTGCGACAGCTCATCGAAACTGATATGCAGGCGGTCGGCACTTCTCAGTTTAATGACGGGCAACGCCTCAAAGTCATCGTTGGCAATGACCTGCAGGCTCTTGATGTTGGGCATCTTGATACTGTGCCACGCCATCATCGACAGCGGCATCAGCAGCAACACAATCAGTAGACTCTTGGTGTTCATGGGTGCAAAAATACGAAATAAATACGAATAACGAATGATGTATTACGTTTTTTTTAGTTCTTTCTTTTGCATTTCACTCGTTTATTCGTAACTTTGCACCCATGGAAGCAAAAAAAGACACAATACTTATTTTGAGTGGCGGTATGGACAGCGTCACGCTGCTCTATGACTATCAGGACCGCATTGCGTTGGCCATATCGTTTGATTATGGCTCAAACCATAATGCACGTGAGATACCTTTTGCCCGTCTGCATTGCGAACGGCTGGGCATTGAGCATATTGTCATCCCTTTGCAGTTTATGGCGCAGTACTTCAACAGCTCGCTGCTGCAGGGCGCTGAGGCTATTCCAGAGGGTCACTATGCCGACGAGAACATGAAGTCGACGGTGGTGCCCTTCCGTAATGGCATTATGCTGAGTGTGGCGGTGGGAATGGCAGAGAGTAGGGAGCTGCAGTACGTGATGATGGCTAATCACGGTGGCGACCACACCATCTATCCTGATTGCCGTCCTGAGTTTGTTGAGGCTTTCGACGCAGCAGCTCATGCTGGCACGTATAACGGCGTAAGACTGGTGTCGCCCTATACCAATATCACCAAAGGACAGATAGCCGCTCGTGGTCGCGAGCTGGGCATCAACTATGCTGAGACATGGTCGTGCTATAAGGGTGGCGAGAAGCATTGCGGCAAATGCGGTACCTGCGTAGAACGCAAGGAGGCATTGGCCGAAGCAGGTATCGTTGATCCGACGGATTACGAGGAATAATAGTGGAAAGAGGAAAGTGGAAAGAGGAAAGTGGAAAGAGGAAAGTGGGCTTTTAGCCGAATAATGCTCTTAAGGCTTCCTCCACCTTTCTAACTGGATGTATTTCGATGCTGAACTTCTTGGTGTTCAGTCCTTGAAGGTTGTATTTTGGAATGATGATATGCTGAAAGCCTAATTTCTCGGCTTCGGCGATACGCTGTTCTATGCGGTTCACAGGGCGTACCTCACCGCTGAGACCCACCTCGCCAGCCATGCACCAGCCACTTTCTATAGGCGTATCGACATTGGACGACAGCACCGCTGCAATGACGCTGAGGTCGATGGCCAAGTCGGTGACTCGCAGACCACCAGCAATATTGACGAACACGTCTTTCTGCATCAGTTTGAATCCTACACGTTTTTCCAACACAGCCAACAACATGTTCAGACGACGCTGGTCGAAACCTGTGGCCGAGCGCTGAGGGGTGCCGTAGGCGGCTGTAGATACCAATGCCTGTGTCTCAACCAAGAAAGGTCGTACACCTTCGATGGCACTTGAGATGGCCACTCCTGAGAGTCCTTCATGGTCTTGCGTGAGTAACAACTCGGATGGGTTCGATACTTGTCTGAGTCCAGTGTTCTGCATTTCGTAAATGCCTAATTCACTGGTGCTTCCGAATCGATTCTTAATGCTTCGCAAGATGCGATACAGATGGTGCTGGTCGCCCTCGAACTGAATCACCGTATCGACGATATGTTCCAGAATCTTAGGTCCTGCCAGGGTGCCTTCCTTGGTGATATGACCAATCAGGATGACGGGCACTCCACTGGTCTTAGCAAAACGGAGTAGGGACGAGGCACACTCGCGTACCTGAGCTATGGAGCCTGCTGACGACTCCACATCCTCGGTAGAGATGGTCTGAATGGAGTCGATGACCACCAACTCGGGTTTCTCCTCACGAATCTGCTCGTAGATTTGCTCCAGCGAGTTCTCGCAGAGGATGAGCAGATTGTCGAAGTCAGAGCCGGATAATCCAGAAGTCTTGGTTCCAGAGAGCAGACGCTCGGCACGCATCTTAAGCTGATGGGCACTTTCCTCCCCGCTAATATAAAGAATACGCTTGTCAGGCAGGTTGAGCATCGTCTGTAGCGTCAATGTGGATTTTCCAATACCTGGTTCGCCGCCCAGCAGGATAATGCTTCCTGGCACCAAGCCGCCACCCAGCACGCGGTTCAGCTCGGCATCGTTCATGTCGATACGAACCTCGTCCTTGCTGCTGATGTCGCGCAAACGCATAGTGCGGTTGGTACGAAGCGCCATGCCCGTCTTGGCAGCTGCCGATGTAGCTGTCTGTCGTGCGTTGTCGCCAGCAATCTTAATCTCCTTGAAAGTGTTCCACTGTCCACAAGCCGGACATTTGCCAATCCATTTGGGTGACTCCTGTCCGCAGTTCTCGCAGACATATGCTGTTTTGTCTTTTGCCATCGTGACGTGTTTTATGGCACAAAATTACGAATAATTTTCGTTGTTACAAAACTTTTTCGTAATTTTGCAATCTCAATACGGTTATTTTAACAGACAACATAAAAATGAGGAAAATCTACTATATACTCTCGATAACGCTGTTGGCATGTTTGCTGAACGCCTGTGGCGGTGATGATGACAGCGCAGCGAATAACAATGATTTCTATGCGCAATGGTCTGCCGACACGGCGCTGGTGAAAATGGCGGTGATGCCTACGTTGGACTGTCTGCCTATCTATGTGGCAGCCGATCATGGTATGTTCGAACGTCATGGAGCTAGCGTGAGCCTTTATACTTATGACGCACAGATGGACTGCGACACCGCCTTCAAGGGCGGTTGGGTAGGGGCGATGGCTACCGACTTGGTGCGTGCAGAACGACTGAAGGAGCAGGGTATGAATCTTGATTATCTGACGGCTACCGACTTGAACTGGCAGCTGCTCTCTTCTCGCTCCTCACGTGTGAAACGTCTCTCGCAGATGGAAGATAAAATGGTGGCTATGACCCGTTATTCGGCAACGGCGATGCTGGCAGACGAGTTGGTTGACACCTCTGGTGTTGTCAATGAACATGTGTTTCGCATTCAGGTGAACAGCATCTTCGTGCGTCTCAGCATGCTGGAGACCCAGGTGATGGACCTCTTGCTGTTGCCAGAACCTCAGGCTACGGTGGCACGTAATATGGAGTCGCCAGTGCTTTACGACACCCGTTGGAACAATGTGTCGATGGGTGTGGTTGTGATGAACGATACCACCATTGCCGACGCTACGTTGCGTAAAAGTCAGCGCGAGGCGTTCCTCAATGCCTATAACGAGGCCTGTGACTCATTGAACGAGTTGGGGCTGAAGCGTTATCGCGACATCATTATGAAGCGCTGCAGAGTGACACCTGCCGTTGTTGACTCCCTGCCTTCGGATATTCAATTCACTCCAGCGCATCAGCCTTTCCAGCAGGATGTGGACAGGGCTGTGAAATGGCTGAACATGCAATACTGATAGTCTATGCAGAGAACCGAGCTACTGAATCAAATCATCTTAGATATCTGCCAGTGTCGCCTAGGCAGCAGTATCGATGCGTTGGAGAATCTCCTGCTGTCGAACCCTAAGCAGAGTGATATGGAGAAGTTGGTGGCTATCAAGAACGACTATCAGCTGATGTCAGACTACTGGCAGCGGGGGTTCGACGATCCTCAGCGCCTTCAGGTGTACAATCAGCTGTTGCATCGTATCTATATGCTTACCACCAATGTGCTGATTCATGAGCAACTGCGGTCCAGCGCCTATATGATGGGCGTTTATCAGCGTCCTAGACAGATACGCCGTGACTGGTCGCTATCGTCGGTGAAGAGTCAGCTTGAAGCATATGTTGCCGATTCGGCCATGCTGGGTCTTGAGCCGGAGCATACCCGCCAGGCCAAGCAGGATGAGCTGGACAAGCAGCATCAGCAGCTGATTCAAGACCTCTTTGATTATATCCTGACCTCACGCCTGTGGAACGAGTTGCTTTATGACGCTTTCTCGGATATCCTCCTGTCACCCACAATCGACATCAACGACCAACTGATGATTGTGAGTGCCATCATGCTATCGGCTATGAATGCTTTCGACTTCAATAAGTTCAAGGTGCTGACAGACGTTTATCGAAAGACCACGGATGTCAGACTGCGACAGCGCGCACTTGTAGGTTGGGCGCTGGTGATGGACGACAGCAAGTGTAGGCTCTATCCTGAGATGAGTCAGATAATACGTCAGATTTGTCAGGATGAAACATGCTGTAACGAGTTGACTGAGTTGCAGATGCAGATATTTTATTGCATTGATACTGAAAGCGACCGTAAGAAGATAGATGAAGAGATAATGCCTGGAATCATCAATGCCGGCCGTCTTCAGATGAAGCAACATGGACTGTTGGAAATGGATGAAGACACGTTGGAGGATATACTTCATCCGGAGGAGGCTGAGCGTAGTATGGAACAGGTGGAAGAAGGCATGAAACGCATGCACGACATGCAGAAGCAAGGTACGGATATCTACTTCAGCGGATTCTCGCAGATGAAGCGTTATCCTTTCTTCAACGATGTCTCTAACTGGTTTGCACCTTTCATGCCCAGACATCCGCTTATCAGTCCAATATGGCAGAAGTTTAAGAGCCGCCGTATGCTTAGTATGATTATCCAGATGGAGAATCTGTGCGACAGCGACAAATACTCGTTTACACTGACGTTTGAGAAGGTGCAGAACCATTTGCCAGAGACTATATTGAAGATGATAGAAGACGGTGAGGCGTCGTTTATGTTCTTGTCCGAGAGTGAAAATGCCGAAGACCGTCATTCACCAGCGTTGGCTCGCCGCCTCTATCTGCAGGACATGTATCGTTTCTATCGGCTGTTCTCCATGCGAAGGGAGTTTCTTGTTCCTTTTGACAAGCGCGAGCGGTATCTCTTCCTTGCTAGCAGCCTCTTTGACGGTACGCCGATGGAAGACCGTCTGATGCAGATAGCCTCGTTTCTGATGAAACGTCATCACTACGAGGATGTGGAGAAGGTGATAGCCCATGTTCCTGAACGTTGCTGGGATTATCAGTATTATATGGTGACAGGCAGCATGCTGCAACATCTGCCATACAGTCCTATTGCTACATGCATGGAGATGTATCGCAAGGCGATGGATATGAAGCCTGATGACCATAAGGCGATGGCGGCTTTTGCCCGTGTGTCATTCGGCGCGGGTCGTTACCAGACGGCTGCCGATGTCTATCAACAGCTGTTGGAGATGCAACCCGACAGCCGAAACTATACGTTGAACTTGGCCATCTGCCTGAGTAACCTGAATCGATACGAAGAGGCAGAGAAATATTTGTATAAGCTGAATTATCTGTATGCTGACGATACGCAGGTGAACCGTGCGTTGGCCTGGGTGCTCACCCTTCAGAACAAGCTTGAACAGGCTCAGAAACTCTATACGCAGCTATTGGCTGTAGAACATCCTGTACCTGTCGATCTCCTCGACTACGGCTACTGCCTGTGGTTTTCTGGCGATATTGCCAATGCCGTCATTGCCTTCCAGCAGTTCATGATGGCAAAGGACGATGAACATTTCAACATGGAGACGGAGTTTATGGTGACTGAACACGACCTGCTGCTTCAACACCAGATTAACGATGTGGAGATTCAGCTGATGCTCAATGCCATAGCACATTAATTGAAGTATTATGAAGAAAATAATTGCTTTTGCATTTCTACTCTGTATAACGACTACCTCCCTGATGGCTCAGAGTGGTCTGTATTTCACCAGCGACAAGCTGTCGAGTACCATTGTCACAAGTATCTGTCAGGATAAAACGGGCTATATCTGGATAGGTACAGAGTATGGCTTGAACCGTTTCGACGGTTACACCTTCACCGTTTATAAAAACAATCCTCAGGACTCTACGTCGCTGATGTTCAACATCATCAGCAAGGTGTTTTGCGACAGCAAGGGCAACTTGTGGGTAGGTACCAATACGGGCCTTCAGCGTTATGACTATATGACCGACCGGTTCCTGACATACTCCTTTCCAGAGAATCGGCGTCCTCGTGTGAGCGACATCTGTCAACTGCCTGACGGCAAGGTACTGGTGGGTACAGCAGGCTACGGCCTGTTTAGTATCAATGTAGAGGAACGTACGTTGACGCCTCAGGACAGCTATAAGGCCACCGACGATGATAATTATTTCGGACGCCTGCTCCTTGATTCCGACGGCGGCCTGTGGCATAGCGCCTTCTCTGGCTTCAGCGTGAAAAAGCCCGACAAGCGTCCGGAGATGTTTACAATGCTGAGCGAAACGCCTACGGCTTATGTCGATATAGAAGGTAAGATTCTGATGCTGACGCGCGACGCCCTGATAGTCTATGACAATGGCAACTTCTTGTCAGACTATTTCGACCTATCGGAGCTGCCCTCATCGCAGATGCAGTTCTGGTCGGCTATGCGCGACCATCAGGGCAATGTCTATATAGGCACTCGCGGCAATGGTCTGCTTTGGATTCCACGCGGCTCACGAAAGGTGCAGCGTTATGTGGTCAACGTGCCAGGCATCAACATGTCTACCAGCAATATCCGCAACATTATGGAAGACCGCCAGGGCAATATCTGGTTAAGTTGTCATCATAAGGGACTATTGTTGCTGCCAAGCCGCAAGGCCCAGTTTACCACTTGGAGCTTCTCAATTCAGAAAAAGGATATCGGTAGCTATGTCTCGTCTGTATGCAAAGGCGATGGCGGCATCGTCTGGTGTACTGTTCAGAACGAGGGCGTCTTTGGCTTCAATGCCGAGGGCCAGTTGGTGGCCAACCCTGCCTCGCCGAAGGATGTGGAGTTTATAGAGCGCGACCGTCAGGGCAACTATTATCTGGGCACTGGTAGTCGTGTTTACGAATATGACCCGCTGACAGGCCATACTCACCAGATTGTGGAATTCATGTCAGAGAAGTTTAATGTGATGGCCGACGACGGACAAGGTCACCTCTATTTCTCGGTTTTTGGCAAGGGCATGATGCGCTACGACCAGAAGACTGGACAGACACGCTTGTTTGCCCAGACCGACAGCCTTAATACCACCACAGGCCGACTACTTAACAACTGGGTGATGGCGATGACTACCGACCGTAATGGACGTTTGTGGATGGCCACCTCTAACGGTGTATGCTGCTACGACGATGTCACAGGCAGTTTTAAACCCTTTGGGTGGGAGTCTCTGCTTGAAGGCAATCGCTGCGAGTGTTTGTGTGAGACGAAACAGGGAGATATGCTCATAGGTACCATCGAGGGCATCTACATTTGGCGCAGAAGTACTGGCACTCTGGAGATTCTGCCTCACTCGGAATCGCTCAAAGGCATCAACATAGCCTATATTGTGCAAGACCAGGACGGTGACATCTGGTGCTCTACATCGATGGGTATCTGGCACTATCGCGAGTCTGACCAGAAATGGATTAGCTATATCAGCGGCTCGGGACTGGCGGTGAAGGAATATGTGGCGCAGGCAGGCCTCTACGATGCTGAGGACAACATCATCTATTTCCCCACTAGCGACGGCATTACTGTCTTCCAACCTCATCAGGTGCAGGATGTGGTCAACGAACTGGGCGAGATCCGACTGACCAACATGTCGTGGGGCGGACAGCAGGTGAGCACCTATGCCGAGAACGACCACTTCACGCTACCTTATATCGACAACGTCATCTCGCTGCAGTTCTCGCTGATGAACTTCCTCGATGCTGCCAACACCGTGTTTGAATACCGTATGGACAGTAATGGCGAGTGGATGCGCAACAGCGAGGGACAGAACACCATCAGTTTCAACCACCTGCCCAGCGGGGACTATCATCTGGAAGTTAGGGCCATCGTGTCGGGAACCGCCTCGCCCTCGCGCACGTTCTTCATCACTATCGCCGCCCCTTGGTATCGCTCTTCACTCGCGTACATTATTTATATCTCTATACTGCTGGGCCTCGTTGGTTTGGTAGGGTGGGTATGGCGTCGTAATCTGCGCCAGCAGCTCGACGAGGACAAGATGAAGTTCCTTATCAATGCCACTCACGACATCCGCTCTCCACTGACACTCATCATGTCGCCCATCGAGAAGTTGAAGAATCATGATATTGAGAAATTAAAGACTCCTGAAGATATTCAGTCATATAACACTTCTGTTCTTCAGCCTTCGCTGCAGGTCATCGACAGCAACGCTCACCGCATCATGAACCTGGTGAACCAGATTCTCGATATCCGTAAGATAGACAAGCAGCAGATGCGCCTACAATGCCGCGAGACTGATATGTCGAAGTTTGTGAAAGACATCTGCACCTTCTTCGAGTTCAATGCTCAGCAGCGCAATATCAGCTTTACCTTCAGCGCCCCAGAGGAGCCGGTGAAGGCGTGGATTGACCGCGTGCAGTTCGATAAGGTGGTGTCAAACCTGCTTTCCAACGCGTTTAAGTACAGTTTCGACCAGGGCAATATCGATGTGGCACTCACCACAGGTCATGACGATAAGGCTCGCGGACCGCTGCGTGACTATGTAGAGCTCACCGTTACTGATAATGGTACAGGCATGCGTGAAGACACGCTGAAGCACCTCTTCGATCGTTTCTATCAAGGCAAGAGTGCCAAATCATCGCATGTCGAAGGTACGGGCATCGGCCTGAACCTATGTAAGATGATAGTCGATATGCATCATGGTACCATCTCTGCCCACAACCGTACAGACGGTCCGCAGGGCAGCGTGTTCTCTGTGCGCCTGCCTCAGGGTAAGGCCCATCTGGCTGCCGACGAGTTTGATAATATGGCTGAGAAGCCCGGCACCGTCAGTCTGGCCAATACCTCTAAGCCTAAGTCTAACCACCGTGTGCTTATTGTTGACGACGACGAGGAGCTGGCTCGCTACATTGGCCAGGAGTTGTCGGCTTATTATCACATCACCATTTGCAGTAATGGTCGTGAGGGCCTCAAAGAGCTGCTGTCCAAGCAGGACGAGGCTAATGCCGTGAACGCCTATTCTCTGGTGGTCAGCGACGTAATGATGCCTGAGATGGACGGTTTCACAATGCTTCGTCTTATCAAAACCAACCCCAATGTCAGTCACATCCCCGTCATCATGCTTACCTCTAAGACCGATGTGGGTAACCGTCTCGAAGGTCTGGAGAAAGGTGCTGACGCTTATCTCACCAAGCCCTTCAACCTGTCGGAGCTGCGTCTCACCATCGATAATATCATCGACCGTAACCGACTCCTTGAGGGCAAGTACTCTAAAGCCAAGCGTCCTGAAGACTATATTGATAATGTTGAGATAAAAGGTAGCGACGAACTGCTGCTGGAGCGTATTATGAAGTGCATCAACGACCATTTCAGCGACGACCAGCTTGACTCGCAGCTCATCTGTCAGGAGGTGGGCATCAGCCGCTCGCATCTGCATCGCAAGATGAAGGAGCTCACCGGACTGCCCATCAGCGACTTCATCCAGAACGTGCGCATGGAGCAGGCAGCACGCTTGCTCACCGAGCAGAAGCAGAATATCTCGCAGGTGGCTTATTCTGTTGGTTTCTCCTACATCAGCACCTTCTCCACCGTGTTTAAGAAACATTTCGGCATGTCGCCCACAGAGTATATAAAACAGCATCAATAAAGGCCCACACATATCCCCAAAAAGCCTGTCTGTACTCCGCAAACAGGCTTTTTTGCATTTGTCCCTTTTTCAACCTTGTTTTGTCCCATGGTAACAGACAATATCCCTATGAGACGTAGTAAGAAACATCCTTTCCTCTTATTGACTACCTTTGCACCAATATTTCTGAAGCCTAAGAAATATTGATAGGTTAGTATCTTGGTTTATTGTTATTGATCAGACAGTATCCTGTGCCGATGAGGGCACAGGCAATACTGTCAGTTTTGTTAATCGGATTATCGGAATGCTTTTTGTTGATTATTACAGGAAGGGACGGAGCAAATGGGCAAACCAACCACGGAAACGTTGCCAGGGTGTGCGGAATTGCTTCCATGTTTCAGGCGTGAGATAGACGCTCTCGTGCTTGTCGCGCTCAAACATATCATCGAGTTCGCGAGTTGTGCAGCTGTCGATGATGACGGCATTCTCCTCGTAGTCGAAACGCATGCTGCGGGCATCGAGATTGGTGCTGCCAACGGTGCAGAAACGACCATCGACCATCATGATTTTAGAGTGGTGGAAGCCCGGTTGATAGAGCCACACGTTGGCACCGCGCTTCATGAGCTTATGGGCGTTGTAGAAGGCGCAGTCAGGAGTCAAAGGGATGTCGCTCTTGGCGGAGAGCATAATGTCTACCTTGATGCCTCGTTTGAGGGCACGCTTGATGGCTTTGTTGACCGATGGGATGAGGGTGAAGTAGGGGTTGATGATATGGATAGAGTCCTGTGCATCATCGATGGCGTTGACGTAGAAATAGCGCATCACATCGTTGGTGGTGTGGGGTTCGCGGTTAATGATGCCAACAAGCTTGTTTCCCGCTGAAGCGGTGGTGTCGGGCTTCAGGGCTTCCATATCTACGGCATCATACGAACGGAAATACTGGGGCTGACAGAGGAGGTCTTCGCCTGTGGCCTTTTGCCAGATGCGGGCGAAAATGAGCTGCAGGTCGTCGACAACGCCACCTTCGAGACGGCAATGCATGTCGCGCCAGGCGCCTACCTGCTCTGTGCCTTTGATGTAATAGTCGGCCACATTCATGCCGCCTGTATAGGCCACCTTGCCGTCGATGACGACAATCTTACGATGATCGCGCGGCCAGATATGATTGACCCAGGGGAAGCGGATGGGGTCGAACTCGACGATGTCGATGCTGTCGGCACGTAGTTTCTGGAGATGATGCTTCTTGAGGGGTTGGTTGTTCGAGTCGTTGCCGAAACCGTCGAACATAGCTCTTATCTCGACACCCTCGCGGCGTTTCTCGCGGAGAATATCGAAGAGGAGCATAGCGATGGAGTCGTTGCGGAAATTGAAATACTCTAGATGAACGCTGTGGTGGGCCTGACGGATGGCCTGGAACATATCGTCGAACTTTTCCTGTCCGGACATGAGCAGGGCGCAGCTATTGTTGGCGGTGAAGCGAATTCCATAGTCCTCTAACTGGCTTCTAATGAGCGAATCGGACCTGACGGGCTGAGCTGCGATTTGGGAGGTTGCCCCGCTGATAGAATCAGCGGGCACTGTATGGGCTAAAGAAGAGGTAGGCACAGTAAGGGCGAGGGCGACAAGTGCGCACCACGCCTTTGTATGAAGAGATGCGTTCATTTGCGATATTTCAGTCTGTATTCCGATGGCGAGATGCCGAAGCGTTCCTTGAACATGTTGATGAAGTGCTCGCCGGTGGCAAAGCCTACGTGGGTGGCCAGCTCGCTCATGTTGATATTGGTGCGCTGCAGCAGGATGCAGGCGTGCTTGAGGCGCAGATCGCGCACCACCTCGGCAGGGGTTTTGCCAGTAATCTCGCGCACCTTCTGGAAGAAGGGCTTCATGCTCATACCCATAGCCGATGCCATATCGTCGAGGTTGATAGTACCTCGGTTCATGTTCTGCTGAACATACTGCTCAATGCTGGTGAGCAGCTGCTGGTCGATGGTGTCGGACATGCTGAACTGCTCTTGCATCTCGATGGTTGAAAGTTGCGGATTGAGGCTGGATGCCTGCACTTTGATGTTCTGGAGCGAGACGGCCTTGAGCATCTCGTCTTCCTCGATAGCCGCGGTGGTGGGGTCTATCGTGGCAAGATCCATGCTCTCGGTGGCTGTGGTCATGCTAGAGTTGCGCTCCTCGAGGCGTCGTGTCTCAGCACCCTCGATGAGGTTGGTGTCCATCTCTACAGGACCGATTCCGAGCAGTTTGTTGAATCGTATCGATGCTTCCTGCAGGTTAAATGGCTTGGCCAGATAGTCGTCGGCAGCCATCGTGATATTCTGGTTCATCATCTCCTTGGCCGACAGTTTGGTGTCGGTCATCAGCACGAACTTAATCTTGTTGAGGGTGGGGTGCATCTTGATGTTATTGCACAGCTCGCTACCGGTGAAGTCGGGCATATCCTGCTTACAGATAACTAGGTCGGGTATCATGGTCTCGATGTCGGTGGCTGCCTTGCGGATGTTGTCGTAGGGATGGAACTCGTAGACATATCTGAGGCGCGAGTAGATGAACTGGGTGAACTCCTGATTGCTGTCGATGAACACCACGCGGAACTTCTGCGTGGGCAACTGACCCTGATAGGGACGAATCTCGGAGGTGAGCTCGTCGGTCAATATTTCAGGCATGTTCATTTCGCCCTTGCTGTTCAGCTCGTAGAACTTATGAACGTTCTTGCGGGCCTTGTCTTCTGGATTCTCAAGAGCCATCTGCATATCGCTGACGCGAGTGATGACCTGCAGCATCTGCGAGTGAAGGGCGTTGAGCTGTTCGCGCTCCTCGAGTGTGGTTTCTTTCTCCGACAGGTTCATGATGATGGATGTCATGCGTGACATAGGCTGGCGCAGTTCGTCGCTGGCAGCCTTGATTTCCTCCTTCTGACGGGTCAGCTCGCCGATGATGGCGTTCTTTCTCTTCCAGAGACCGCGAACCTGGTCCATACCGCGTTTCCAGAGATAGACGCAGATAATAATGATGATGGCGTAGACAACTAGCATCCACCATTGCAGGAACCAGGGCTTGCCAACCACTATCTCGATGATACGTTCCTGGTTGCTCACGGCACCTTCGGCGCTGAGGGCCTTGACATGCAGCTTGTAGGAGCCTGAGGACAGGTCGGTGAAGGTGACGCTATGCTTCATGGCGTCGCCGTCGTGCCATTCCTTGTCCAATCCCTCCATCTGATACATGAACTGCAAACCCTCGCTCTGGTTGTAGTTGCCTGCTGCAAACTTGATGGTGAAAGTGTTCTGATCGCTGTTCAGTCCGATATGGTTACTCTCGTTGAGAGCCTGGGGCAGAGGTACGTTACCATTATATGAGTGACCCACAAGAATCTCCTCTTCGCCGATAAACAGTTGGGTGAGCATGACTCGTGGTAGACCTTCGGACTCGTCGGCCGACCTCTTTCGTACCCAGTTGGTACCATTAAGTCCGCCCATCAGCACCTCGCCGTCTTGTTTCAACAGGATGGAGCCCGGGTTGAACTCATCACTCTGCAATCCGTCGTTGTGAGAGTAGTTGTGGATACCATAGTTATACGAGCCGTCCTCGTGGTTTCGCTGTGTAACGATGCGGCTGACACCATTACTCGTTGTCAGCCAGATGTTAGTGCGCTTATCTTCGGCAATGCCGCAGATGTTGTTATTGCAGAGTCCGTTCTTCTCGTTCAGGTAGTCTAGCATGTCGTTCTCGGGGTTATAGACGTTGACGCCCTCGCGAGTTCCGACCCAGATGAGGCCTCGTGAGTCTTCATAGACCTGAGTGACGTAGTTGTTGGAGAACTTGCGGAGGTTGGTGGAATTACCCGTCAGGTATTTCATCTCGGAGGTCGAGATGTTGAGGATGATGATGCCCTCGGAGGTGCCGATAAGCATCTTGTTGTTCTTGGTGTAATGGAGCGACGTAATGTTGTTGACACGAATCTTGCCGTTCTCCTTGGTATAGTTTGAGAACTGGTCTGTGCGGGGGTTATAGACCTGCAGACCGCCCTCGGTGGCCACCCAGAGGTTGCCCATCTTGTCGGATGTCAGCGCATTGATATGATCGTCAATCATCACGCGGCGGGTGCTGTCCATAGCAGCGGAATAGACCTTCGACTGTCCGTCTTTGATGCGAGTCAGACCGTTTTGCGTTGAACCAACCCAAATGCTGCCGTCTTTTGTGCAGGCAATGGCCGACACTTTCAGGCTGGCCAGTTTGCCTTCAAAACCGATGATGCCGTTGTCGCTGGTTCCGTACCAGATGGTTCCTGTGCTGTCTTGTGCCAGAGCCGTGATGTCTCCCAGAATGTCAGATTCGAATTTGTAGATGTTCTGTCCGGAATAGGCGATACCCGACTTAGCTGTTCCCACCCACAGCAGGTCGGTGTCGTCAACATAGATGCTCTGAACGCCGATATTGTTTCTGGCCCTACTGTAGGGAGTCATGCTCTTCAGTTCTACAAACGACATCTCGTGGGTGTTGACATTCATGCTAACCAGGCCGTGACGACTGGTTCCCAACCACACGTTGCCGCTGCGGTCGCCTCCCATCGAGTTGACGGCATAGTCAACGGAGATGCCCTGCAGTCCAAGTTTGTCGCCTATATGAGTATCCCAAAGATGTGCCTTCTTGTTGTAAAGGAACAGTGTACCCTGACCATAAAGCCAAAGGTTGTCCATCTGGTCGGCAAAGATGCGAAGTGTCTTGGTGTGTCTGAGTTTCTGCTGGGCGATGTCCAGATTCCTCCATACAATATGCTGCTGAGGAATGACATCGCAGCAGATGATGCGGCCGTCTTCATAGACCAGCAACGTTCCATCCTTACATTCGCCGATAGAACAGATATTGCCCTGAGGAATGGCGTTGGCATCGCTGTTGTAGCCAAACTCGAAGTGCAGTTGCTGCTGCGTGTTATAACAAATGGCGCCTCTGCCTGGAATGAATCCCCACAGGTTCTTGTGCTTGTCAATATAGATAATGTCGGGTACATCCTTCATACCAATTTTTGAGAACACCAGTCGCATGTCGCGCTCAAAGGTCTCAGTTTGCGGATGGTAGATACAGTAACCTGAATTCGTCTTTATCCAAAGGTCTCCATTCACCTCCTGAATACTTTCGATATAGCTGTCGGGAAGTGAAGAGCCATCTTGTGAGTCACTTTGGAAATGCTTGAAGATATAGCCGTCGTAGCGGTATAGTCCTGCCGGTGTGCCGAACCACATGAATCCTCTTGAGTCCTTCATGATGCAGTTGACCTGACTAGATGTGAGTCCTCGGCGGGCATCAAGAATCTTGAACAGGTGTTCGGCCGATGCCGTCAGGGGCAGCAGCAACATCAGCGCAAGCAGTATCGTCTTAAACGTCTTCATCGTCTTATTCCTCATTACTCTCATTATTCGGTTCTCGTTTCTCAGATCATGCATGAGTAGTGGTCTACAACACCCAAAAGCTTGTTGTCATTGCTGACTACCAACACAGAGTGAATCTTGTATTGCTGCATGATGTTCTGTATCTCTGTAATCTTTGTTTCTGGCTTGACGGTTTTCGGCGTACGTGTCATGATGTCGCTGACCGTGTGATTGAAGAAATCGGCCTGCCAGCGCTCTATAGCACGACGGATGTCACCATCGGTGATGAGGCCGTTGATCTTGCCGTCCACTTCGGCTACACCTAAACCAAGTTTGCCTTCGCTGACCAGCATGATAGCTGTGCCGAGACGGGTTTCGGGCGGGAAGACGGGCAGGTCGTTAGAACGCATCACATCCTGGGCTGTTGTAAGCAGGCGCTTGCCCAACTCACCGCCAGGATGAAAATGGGCAAAGTCCTGAGGACGGAAGTCGCGTTCCTGCATAAGTGCTATGGCCAAAGCATCACCCATAGCCAAAGCAGCTGTAGTGCTACTGGTGGGAGCTAGGTTCAGCGGACAGGCTTCTTTCTTGACACCAACATTCAGGTGGCAAGTGGAGTATTTTGCCAGCAGCGATCGGGGATTGCCGCTCATGCCGATAATAGGTATCTCCATGTGGAGCACCATCGGGATGAAGCGCAGCAACTCGTCGGTTTGACCGGAGTTAGAGATGGCTATCACCACATCGTCGTGGGTCATCACGCCTAAGTCGCCATGATAGACGTCAAGGGGGTTGATGAAGAACGATGGGGTGCCTGTCGACGAGAAGGTGGCGGCAATCTTGGCACCGATATGTCCGCTTTTGCCAACGCCGGTGACAACAACCTTTCCCTTACATTGAAGAATCAGGTTGACGGCTGTGTCAAAGTTCTTGTCCATTTTCGGAATCAAGTCCAGCAGAGCCTCTGCCTCGTCCTTGATGGCTTGTATGCCGTATTCTCTTGTAGTCATGCGATGAGTTGCTTAACAAGGTTCTCTAATTTGTCCAATTCCAGCATATTGGCGGCGTCACTCAGTCCTTGGTCTGGGGTGGGGTGCACCTCAAAGAAATAACCTGTGGCGCCGAAGGCCTTTGCTGCCAATGCCATTGAAGGAACAAAACGGCGGTCGCCGCCAGTTTTACCACCCTGGGCATCGGGACGCTGTACAGAATGGGTGCAGTCCATCACCACTGTAGGCACGATGTCGAGCATATCGCTGATGTTGCGGAAGTCGACCACCAGATTGCCGTAGCCCATCATGTTGCCGCGCTCGGTGAGCCAGATATCCTTGGCACCAGCCTCTCGGGCTTTCTCTACTGGATAGCGCATGTCACGCCCAGCTAGGAACTGTGCCTTCTTGATGTTGACAGTCTTGCCCGTCTTGGCGGCTGCCACTAGCAGGTCAGTCTGCCTGCAGAGGAAGGCGGGAATCTGAATGACGTCAACCACTTGTCCGGTAGGCTCTGCCTGCCAGGCTTCGTGGATATCGGTCAACAGCCGCAGTCCGTATTTACTCTTCACATCACTCAGCATCTGAAGTCCCTTTTCTAAGCCGGGACCTCTGAACGAGTGAATAGAAGTGCGATTGGCCTTGTCGAACGAGGCCTTGAATATGATATCAGTTCCCAGACGCTGGTTGATGTCAACCAACGTGGCGGCAACCGTATCCAACAGCTCTGCTGACTCGATAACGCAGGGACCTGCTATAATCTGTACTTTGTCTGTCATTTCCCACTACTTCCTATTTAATTAATAGTTAAATGTACCAAACTCGCTTTCGATAGTCAGGCTCTTCTTTCCTTCCTCGATGTGGCCCACCACCTGGGCATCGATGTTAAACGACTTGCTGATGGCGATAACCTGCTCGGCCACTTCTGGACGTACATAGATTTCCATGCGGTGGCCCATGTTGAACACCTGATACATCTCCTTCCAGTCGGTGCCAGAACAATCGTGGATGGCGTGGAAGAGTGGGGGAACAGGGAACATGTTGTCCTTGACGACGCGGCAGTTGTCGTTTACAAAATGCAATACCTTGGTCTGGGCGCCGCCCGTGCAATGCACCATACCGTGAATCTCGGGACGCAGCTCGTCGAGCAACTTCTTAATGACGGGGGCGTAGGTGCGAGTTGGTGATAAAACCAACTGGCCAGCATCGACGGGAGACCCCTCGACAGCGTCGGTCAGTTTATATTTGCCGCTATATACCAAATCGTTGGGCACAGCATGGTCGAAACTCTCAGGATATTTCTCTGCCAGATACTTGGCGAAGACATCGTGGCGGGCTGAGGTGAGTCCGTTAGAACCCATACCGCCGTTGTAACGCTTCTCGTAGGTGGCCTGACCTGTTGACGAGAGACCAACAATCACGTCGCCCGGACGGATATTGGCATTGTTGATGACGTCGCTACGCTTCATGCGGCACGTAACCGTTGAGTCGACGATGATGGTGCGAACGAGGTCGCCCACGTCGGCTGTCTCACCACCAGTCGGGTAGATGCCGATACCCATCTCACGCAGTTCGGCCAGCAGCTCGTCGGTACCGTTGATAATGGCAGAGATTACTTCGCCTGGTACTAGCATCTTATTACGGCCGATGGTGCTGCTCACGAGGATGTTGTCCACAGCACCCACGCACAGCAGGTCGTCGGTATTCATCACGATGGCATCCTGGGCAATACCCTTCCACACACTCAGGTCGCCAGTCTCTTTCCAATACATGTAGGCGAGACTCGACTTGGTGCCGGCGCCGTCAGCATGCATGATGTTGCAATACTCAGGATCGCCGCCAAGGATGTCGGGGATAATCTTACAGAATGCCTGTGGGAAGATACCCTTGTCTATGTTCTTGATAGCTGCGTGGACGTCTTCTTTTGCGGCCGAAACGCCACGCATCATATAACGATTGTCACTCATATATTATTAGAACTGTACTTCAGGAGCTTTTTGAGCTGCGGCATCAGCCTCGAATTTTGCCATCTTGTCGAAACCAAAGATACCAGCGAGGAGGGTGTTGGGGAACTTACGGATTTTCAGGTTATACTCCTGAACGGCGGTATTGAAGCTGTTACGGGCTTCGTTGATGCGGTTCTCCGTTCCTTCTAGCTGCTTCTGCAGGTCCATAAAGTTCTCGTTAGCCTTCAGGTCGGGATAGTTCTCCTGTACAGCCAGCAGCTTACCAAGTGCCTGAGAGAGTTCACTCTGAGCCTGCTGGAACTGCTCCAGCTTCTCGGGAGTTAGGTCGTCGGCATCAACGGTGATGCTTGTTGCCTTGGCACGTGCATTGACTACACCCTCCAACGTCTCTTTCTCGTGAGAGGCATAGCCCTTCACCACATTCACCAAGTTGGGGATGAGGTCAGCGCGACGCTGATAGGCCGACTGCACCTTGGCCCACTCTGTGGTAGCCTGTTCTTCTACCTTCACCATTTCGTTGTAGGCGCTGATAGCCCAGATAACGATGACTGCCAATACTGCTCCGATAATGAGGGTGTTCTTTGAGAAACCACTCTTGCTTGCATTGTTGCTCATGATTGTAATTTTTTTGAGGTTTGTTGTTTTATTCTTTATTCTTTAATGTCTAATGTTACCATCGTCCTCCGGCACCGCCGCCACCCCAGCTGCCGCCACCGTAGCCGCCTCCGATGTGAGAACTGCCACCGCCCCAGCCGCCAGACGAATGTGACGATGAACGTGAACTGCCGAGGACGCTGCCGGCTGCTATTGCCGCCGTAGTGTAGTCGATGAAGGGGTTAGCACGCAGACGTGTCTGGCTTGTTGAGTTGAAGCCCAGTTTGCGCGACATGCTGTTGGCATAATATGCCCATCCCCCCAGCAGTACTGTGAAGATCAGCATGATAATCATACTCTCTGTATCCTCTTCATCTTCCTGACCATTATAGGTATTTGTTAGTGATGACATGACAGGCATATCCTTCTCTGCAAACAGGGCATAGGTGCCGCGAGCCAAATAGAGCATACCGCTGTCGGGCAGCTCGGCTTTCATGCTGGGAATAAGATAGGTACGTGCCAGCTGGTCGCTCTCCAAGTCAGTGAGGTCACCCTCGAGAGCTCGTCCTGGAGCAATGAAGTAGCTGTGATCCAGATAACCCACTACGATTACCAGACCGCGATTGTTCTTGCCTACACCATATTTCTGATAGACGCCACGCACCATAGCGATGGGGTCGTCGTTCTCAATATGTCCAACGATAATCATGGCCGACTCGATGTCGAACTGCTCATCCATCTGACGCAGCACGACGTTGATGCTGTCGACAACGTTCTGCGAGAGGATGCTGTCGGGATTAGACACATACAGCGAGCCGTCAGTCATGTGGGGCATGGGAATGTTGTCGGCACTCCAAGTGCGAGACTGCATCAGGGCAGTAATCTCAGTAGCAGGCTCTTCGGGTTCCATTGTGACGCCCATAGAGAAGCTGCATGCTCCGAGAATGAGTACGAAACCAATGAAGAAGAGCATCTGCCAGATGTTCTTCAGTTTGATGCCGCCATGTGTGGCCTTCCAAACCATCTGGTACTGGTCGCGCTCCTTTTCGTAGGCTTTGCGGGTAGCCGTGTATTTCGAGCTATAGTTAGAGCGGATAGTGGACTTCTGAGTGAGTTTTGAAATATTTGACAGTCCTTTGATCTCGTTCTTATAGCTGGTTTCCAGTTCGGAAATGTTGGCATTGTATTTCACCGTGATATGCTTCAGCTCTTCCTGCAAGTCCTTATAGTTTTTTATATCGTCAGCATGGGTCTTGTTGGCGCTTTTGCCGTAAGAGATGATAACGCCGAGAACCGCCAGCGTGGCGACAATAATGATATAGGGCGATATCTCATCGTAGAACTGCTGACCAATAACGCCTGCAATGCCTACAAACAGCAAAGCAGGTATCGACAGCAGACATCCGCTGAATCCTGTGAGTTTGAAATTGGTAAACGGTAGTTCCATATTGCTTGTTGATGATTATTTCTCTTTGCCGTTCCAGAACTCCCACGAAGCGAAGGCCTGTAACAACAGCATCTCCAGACCGTTCTTCACGTTGGCGCCGTGTTCTGCTCCTTTCTTCATGAACAGAGTCTCGTCGGGATTGTATATCAGGTCATACAGGATATTCTTTTCATCCATTGCCTCATAGGGCAGGAAAGGACACTCTTCTGTCTTGGGATACATGCCCAGCGGCGTGCAGTTCACAATGACGTTATACTCCTTGACGACCTCTGGTGTGATGTCTTCGTAGCAGATGGTGCCTGGTCTGCGATAGCGACTGACGAATATCGTTTCCAGTCCGAGCGACTTCAAGCCGTAGTTGATGGCCTTTGAAGCTCCGCCCGTTCCGAGTATCAGCGCTTTTTTGTGATATTCCTCCAACATGGGCTCTATGCTTTGTGTGAAGCCAATCACATCGGAGTTGTAGCCCTTCAAAATGGTGTTCTTGCCTTCGTGAATCACGCGAATCACGTTGACGGCACCAATAGCGCGGGCCTCAGGACTGATGTAGTCCAGATACTCCATCACCTTCTGCTTGTAGGGAATGGTGACGTTGAGCCCCTTCAGCTCGGGGTTTGAGTCGAGCACTTCGGTCAGGTTGTCGATGCTCGGAATCTCGTAATTAAAGTACTTGGCATTAATACCTTCATCGGCAAACCGCTGATTGTGGTAGGTGATGGAGAACGAATGCCCTAAGGGATAACCAATAAGTCCGTACTTGTCCATAACAGTTGATTATTTAGTGGCGAAATACATGGTGCATATACCAAAGGTGAGCCGTTTGAAAGAGGCATCCTTGAAGCCAGCCCGCCGCAGAATGTCCTGCATGCGTTCACCTTGCGGAAAGGCCTCAATGGTCTTGGTCAGATAAGAGTAGGCGCTGGTGTCCTTAGAGATGAGTCGTCCGTAGACGGGCAGCACCGTGTGAGAGTAGATGTGGAAGAGCTGTTTCATGGGGAAGCTGACTGGTGTGGTCAGCTCGACGATGCTCAGGTGGCCGCCAGGCTTCAGCACGCGGCACATCTCGCTGAGCCCTTTGTCCAGGTCGGCAAAGTTGCGGATGCCGAAGGCGGCTGTCACAGCATCGAATGAAGCGTCATCATAGCTTAGGGCCAGACAGTTTTCCTTTGCAAAGGAGATGATTTTGTCGAGTCCTTGCGCTTTAACCTTCTTCCGTCCAATATCCATCATCCCTTCGCTGATGTCGGCCCCAACAAGCTGCTGGGGCTTCAGCATCTGTGCCGCCATAATGGCAAAGTCGCCAGTACCCGTAGCGATGTCGAGCATCGTCTGCGGCTTATAGGGTGCCAGCTGCTGAATGGCTTTCCTGCGCCATCTGCGGTCTATGTCCCACGACAGGCGATGGTTCAGCGTGTCGTAGGTGGGAGCGATGTTGTCGAACATCTGCTCCACCTGCTGCGCCTTCTCGCCTTCGTGATAGGGATTAATCTCTTCCTGCTTGTATGTCATGGGACTAATGGGGGTGATGGGTCAAAATATTATTAACGGTTTTTCAGCCACTCGCTCACATTCTTTTCAATGCGGGCGGCGATGTCGCCAGTCTCGGTGGCCTTGTCAAACTTGCTGCCAGTGATGTGCTCGTAGAGCTCGATGTAGCGCTCTGATACGCTCTCGGCATACTCGTCAGTAATCTCAGGCATCACCTGTCCGGGCTCGTTCATGAAGTTGTGCTCGATGAGCCACTGGCGCACGAACTCCTTCGACAACTGCTTCTGGGGCTCGCCCTTAGCCAGCTTCTCCTCATAGCCCTCGGCATAGAAGTAACGGCTGGAGTCGGGGGTGTGGATCTCGTCGATGAGATAGACCTTACCGTCGCGCTTGCCGAACTCGTACTTGGTGTCGACGAGAATCAATCCGCGCTTGGCGGCAATCTCCTGTCCACGGGCAAAGATCTTGCGGGTGTAGTCCTCCATGATGGCGTAGTCTTCAGCAGAGACGATGCCCTGTGCGATGATTTCTTCCTTCGAGATATTCATGTCGTGACCCTCGTCGGCTTTCGTCGTAGGAGTGATGATGGGCTCGGGGAAACGCTCGTTCTCCTTCATACCGTCGGGCAGCTTCACACCACACAGCTCGCGGCAGCCGTTCTTATACTCACGCCAGGCTGAGCCCGTCAGGATGCTGCGGATAATCATCTCCACGCGGAATCCCTCGCACTTCAGACCCACAGTTACCATTGGGTCGGGAGTAGCCAGCTTCCAGTTGGGACAGATGTCGGTAGTGGCATCCAGGAACTGTGCTGCAATCTGGTTGAGCACCTGACCCTTGAAGGGAATGCCTTTCGGCAGCACTACGTCGAATGCCGAGATGCGGTCGGTGGCAACCATCACCATCAGGTCGTCGTTGATGTTGTACACATCGCGTACCTTTCCGTGGTACACGCTCTTCTGTCCTTCGAACTTAAAGTCCGTCTTTGTTAATGCTTTCATTGTTATTTCGTTCTTTATCAAAATTCTCGTAAGCGTTGACGATACGCGTCACCAACTTGTGGCGCACTATGTCCTTTCCGTTGAGGTTCACCACGCCGATACCTTCCACATTATTTAATATATGCAGCGCCTCGATGAGTCCGCTCTTCTGCGAGTGGGGGAGGTCAATCTGGGTCATGTCGCCTGTAATGATCATCTTTGTGTTCCAACCCATGCGGGTCAGAAACATGCGAATCTGGGCGGGAGTGGTGTTCTGTGCTTCATCTAGAATGACGACGGCATCGCTCAGCGTTCTGCCTCGCATAAAGGCCAGCGGCGCTATCTGAATGACGTGCTTCTCCATCATGTCCTGCAGTTTTACCTGCGGAATCATGTCTTCCAGCGCGTCGTAAAGGGGCTGCAGATAGGGGTCTATCTTGTCCTTCATATCGCCAGGCAGGAAACCAAGCTTCTCGCCAGCTTCTACGGCGGGACGACTCAGGATAATCTTTTTGGCGGTCTTTTCCTTCAAGGCCTTGACGGCGAGGGCTATCGACAGATAGGTCTTACCCGTTCCTGCCGGACCTACGGCAAACACCATATCGTTGTCGTGGTAGGCGTTGATCAGTCGCTGCTGATTCTCGCTGCGGGCCTTGATGGGGCGTCCGCTGATAGCGTAGACCACCACATCGTCGGGCACTTCCTCGCGAGTGCGCTTGCCTTTGACTATGTCGATGATATCTTCTTCTGTGAGGGCATTGAATTTCAGCACGTGCTGGCGCATCTTTTCCGAGCTCTCCTCAAAGGCTGCCATCTGCTCTTCGTCGCCCATAATCCGCATGACGTTGTCACGGGCCACGATGCGCAACTTGGGGTAGAGTGCACGCAGCATCTGTAGATGTGCATTGCCAACCCCGTAGAACATTACGGGGTCAATATCCTCCAAAACAATATGCTTCTCTATCAAAATTCTTTCTTCCTAAAATGAGATGTTATTGCTATTTGCCTGCAAAATTACAAAAAATCTATGAATTACAACTTATCTTTAGATAAAAATCATCATTTTATTGCCTTTTGCATGCACTTTTGTGTTTTATCTGAAGTATGGATTCATGGAAAACTCGTCGCTAAGCAGCGTCTTCGGACCGTGTCCGGGATAAGCCACTGTATCTTTGGGGAGTGTAGCAATCTTCTCCTCGAGCGAGTCCATTAGCTCGCCCCACGAGCCGCCAGGGAGGTCGGTGCGGCCTACACTCATGCGAAACAGAGTGTCGCCAGTAAACAGCGTCTTCTCGGCTTCGCAATAGAAGACGACGCCGCCTTTCGAATGGCCTGGGGTGTGGATGACCTTGAGGCTGTGCGTGCCGAAAGTGATGGTCTCACCATCCTCCAGACGATGACCTATGGGTGGCGACTGACGGTAATAGGCCAGTCCCATGCCCATCATTTCGCATTGATGTGCCACATCGGCGATCAATGCCTCGTCGTCGGCATGTATCTCGGGCTTCAGTCCAAACTCGTCGAAAATGGTGTCGTTGCCAAAGTTGTGGTCAAAGTGTCCGTGGGTGCAAAGCAGGTGTTTGGGGGTCAGTTTGTTGCCGCGAATATAGTTCGTGATAGCCTGTCGTTCGGCATCGTAATAGGCGCCGCAGTCTATGATGACGCAGTCCTTTGTATCATCGCTCACCACGTAGCAATTCTCTTGCAGCGGATTAACTTCGAATGTCTTGATAACCATTATGTTGGGATATAAATGCAATACTTTTCCTTGAACCATTCTTCTTCGAAGTAATTACTAAGCTGGACGGTCTCGACGATGCGTCTGTAGGGCTGCGTTTCGGCCTGCAGGTCGCCGCCTTTCAGACAGATGACACCATTGGGATGAGCGTTCTGCTGTTCCTTCGAAATGTTCTTCTTGACAATCTTCATCAGGTCGGGTAGGGGCATCACGGCCCTACTTACCACAAACTCGTATTTGCCCTTCTCGTCCTCGCCGCGAAGATGCTCTGGGTGGCAGTTTTTCAGTCCTATGGCCTTGCACACTTCCTGCGCCACACAAATCTTCTTGCCTGTGCCGTCAATCAGCTTGAAGTCACATTCCGGAAACAGAATGGACAGGGGCACACCAGGAAAACCGCCTCCTGTACCAAAGTCCAGGATGTGGGTGCCTGGCCTGAAGTGGATAAACTTGCCGATGGCAAGCGAGTGCAGCACGTGGTGCTCGTACAGGTTGTCAATGTCCTTTCGTGAGATGACATTGATTTTCTCGTTCCATTCGTGATACAGGGCATCGAGTGCCGCAAACTGCTCCTTTTGCTCTTGGGTGAGCTCAGGGAAATATTTTTCTATCAATTTCATGGGTACAAAGGTACGAATAAGTGAGCAAAAACCAAAGGGAAAATGGTTTTTTCTTTAGCAAATGGCATCTTTGATTCATTCGGATAGGCTCCAACACTCATGGAGATAGGACTTACCCCTATAGGGATTATTCCTTTATGTACGCGTACACAGCCGACTATTAGTCGATGCTGTCAGTTGCTTCCTTTGTTTCCTCTTTCACTACCGTCGGAGTGGCTGAAACAGAGTCGTTTTGGGCTTTTTCAGGACTTGTCGACACGTTGTTGGTGGAGTCTTTCTTCTCAGCTGGCACGTGGACGCCAGCCTTCTGGGTGAGGAAGCGAACGTAGTTGCGGTAGGTGTACGATGAGTAGGCCTTGAAGATGTTGTTGGCAAAGAGAATATCGGTAATCTGGTTCTCGTTGACGTAATCTACCATATTCTTGGTGAAATAGCGCGAGTCGATGACGTGAATCTCCTCAAATGAATAGAAGAGATAGCCAGGAATGGCATTGCCGAAGCTGTCTTTCAAGATGATGAGGCGTCTGCCGTTCTTGCTAGAGGTGACCACATGCGTGAGCTTGGTGTCTCCGCCCATGAAGGTGCAGTAGGCGCCACCGCTGCCATCCTTATATTTAAAGAAGAACACGCTCTTGTAGGGCTTGCCCTCGCCGATAACGTGATAATTCTCGTCGATGGTGTAGTTGATATAGGTAGTAGTGTATTCCACACCAGTAGGCACGTAATAGACGAAGTCCTCTGGAGCATTCTTCACAGAGATGTCCTGCGAATATCCATACATGCTGCCCACATAGCCATGAACCACTCGACGTTCGTATCCGTCTAAATCGCGGAAAGGCACACCAGCCACCTCGGCAAACTTCTTGGCGGCATAGAAGGCTCCAAGCGGTGCCCAATGGTGGTCTGTGCGCAGATAAATATCCTCGGCAGCGTGATCGCGAAGGGTGTAGTAGATATCGACAGACTTGACACCGCCCTCCAGGTGGTTGATGACGTTGTCGATGGTAGGACGTTGAGGATTGCTGCGCTTGCGGGCCTTCTCAGGACAGTAGAACTCGACTGATGTGGGGATGACCATACAATAGACGTTAACATTGGGGAATGTCTCCTTGTATTTATTGGCAGCCTCGGCATAGCCCGTACAGCCTGAGCCTGTGCCGCCATAGGCCATGAGTGCCCTGACGTTTTCGCCCTGACCAATAATCAGAATGCCGTTGTTGGCTATCTTCGCATTCTCGTCGGCGGGGGTATAGGTGTCTGTGGTGTCGTTTTCCTCAATGACCTCTTCGTCGAAGTCCTCCATAGGTGTCGTCTCTTCAGTAGGCATAGGAGCTGAGGCGTGGAAGGTGATGTCCTCCTCGCCAGTCGATATCTTCTCCATGTCGTTGATATGCATGCTGAGCAGCATAAACACATCGCGGAAGGGCTCGCTGTCGCTGAACCACGACGACACGTTGCGAGTGAAGGAGCCGTCGGCCAGACTCTCCCACGAGAACTTGGGGAAGGTGGTTAGCTCGCGCTTCTCCAGCTCAGAGAAAGTGGGGCGGGGGAATGTGTTGAAGACGATGGCAAAAGCGGCAACCACCGTCACTATGATAATCAAGTATATCTTGCTGAGTTTCATGTCCTGAGTATTATCTGGATTGGGTCATATATCGCATATAGTTCTGACTGATGGCAGGAGTGGACGCATGTATCAGGTTGTTGGCAAAGAGCACATCGGTAATCTGATGGTCCTTGGCGTAGGTGATGATATTGCCGAGGAAATAGCGGCAGTCCACCACGTGAATCTCCTCGAACGATGCGAACAGGAAAGGGGGAAGGGCGTTGCCGTAGCTATCCTTCAGGATGAGCAGTCGGCGCCCGTTGTTGGTATCAGTAGTCACCATAGTGGTGTTCAGGTCGCCACCCATAAACGTGCTATAGGCTGCAGCACTACCGTCGTCATAGCTGCGGAAGAACGAGACGTTCTCCTTGGGTTTGGCGGTTAATACTGTAAATCTACGGCGACGTTTGCGGTAGGTCCTGTTGTAGTACTTAATCTGCGTAGCCTCGTAGTTCACGTCGTTGGGAATGTAATAGACAAAGTCCTCAGGATAGTTGCTAAGCGACTTCTCGCCAGAGAATTTGAGCATAGTGCCCACGAAATGGCGAATGACCTGTGGCGTATAGTCCTCCAACGACTTGAAAGGCACTTCGGCAGACTGGGCAAAGGTGCGGGCAGCATAATAGGCTCCCAGCGGCGCCCAATGGTGGTCGGTACGCAGATAGATATATTCGTCGCGGTGGTTATTGAGTGTGTCAATCAACTGAATGCCCTTAATGTCGTCATCGAGCTTGCTATAGAACCTATTGATATAGGTTTGCTCGTCGGCAGTCCACGATGATACAGAGTCGGGACAGTAGATGGCCACCGCATTGGGGATAATCATGCAATAGACATTAGCCTGACTATAGCGACGCTTGAACTCGTTGACGGCTCTGGCATAGGCCGCCCCGTCGTCAGAGCATCCGCCATATGGCTCCATCGCCCTGACTGTCGAGTCGGTCTTCACAACGATGATGCCCTTGCGAGCCTTCTTCACATTCTGGGCGTTGCCTGCCAGAACGGCTACCAGAATAACGGCTATCGTGATAATGGATCTTCTCATCATGGGCGTCAGAATCGAGTGTAGATAAAGGCATTGTTGGTAGCGCCTACCAGCAGGGCTACACTCAGGATGAGCATCAATAGCGAGACGGCGAGGCGTACGGAGAACTTAAGCGTCTGATGCAGATTGCTGCCTTCATGGGTGATGCGGGCCAGAAGTCGGGCCGAGGTTGACCTGACTGGCATGCAGAACAGCAGGGCGAGCACCCACATCCAGAAGTTGTCGGTAATGGCGCTGGTGGTTAGGAAATCATGGAATGTCTCGGCCTGTCCGAAGAACCGCTGGAAGAAGACGGTCATCTGCGAGAAATCGTCGAAATAGAAGATTCCCCAGCCAATAACCACCAACAACAAGCTGTAGATATGCAGGAACACGGCAGGCACCTTATTAATAATACGGAGCATCGTGTATTTCTCAAGCATGACGATGATGCCGAAGTACACACCCCAGATGATGAAGTTCCAGGAAGCCCCGTGCCACATGCCAGTGAGGAACCACACCACGAGAATATTCAATGCCTGATGACTCCTGTTGCCACCCATAGGGATATAGACATAATCGCGGAAGAAACTGCCCAGCGAGATATGCCAGCGACGCCAAAAGTCGGTAATGGAGTTGCAGCAGTAGGGATGACGGAAGTTCTCGTTGAAATGGAACCCCAGACAACGGCCCAGTCCTATTGCCATATCGCTATAACCCGAGAAGTCGAAATAAATCTGAAGGGTGAAGGCCACAATGCCAAGCCACGCACCAGTCGTAGTGAGGTCGTTGAGCTCGTTGGCCAAAAACTGCGATGAGAGATCTGACAGTTGGTTGGCCAGAATTACCTTCTTGCCTAAACCCCTGAGAAAACGATAAATGCCGTCTGCCAAGTCGTTGGCGGTGACCTGGCGGTTATGAATCTCGTGAGCTATGGTACCATAGCGGACAATAGGTCCTGCAATGAGCTGCGGGAACATGGATATGTAAAGCAGCAGGTCGCGGAAACGCTTCTGTACAGGCGACTCGTTGCGATAGACGTCGATAAGATATGAGATAGACTGGAAGGTGTAGAAGCTGATGCCGATGGGTAGCGCGATGGTGGGGGCGCTGACACTAATGCCGATGGAGGCCAGCGTCTGGACGAAGAACCCCAGATACTTGAAGGTACCCAGTATCAGCAAATTGCATACCAGTCCCATAATCAGCGCCCAGCGTCGGCCTGTGCCTTGCGTCTTGCCGATAGCGAGTCCCGACAGGTAGTTGAGCAGCACGCTGAACAGCATGAGGAGCACATAGACGGGTTCGCCCCAGGCGTAGAAGATAAGTGAGAATATGACCAGAATGATGTTTCTGGCCCCTAGACCGCCGCGCCAAAGGCCTGCCAGCAGATAGCAGATGGCAAAAGCGGGGATGAATGCGAAAAGGAAGAAAAGATCTGAGAATACCATTCGTTATTCGTGTTTACTCTGTTCGATGATGGCACGTACCTGCTGGGCAATATAATAGCCATTGCTGCGGGCCCCAAGTTCGCTGGTGTGGGTGCCGTCGTAAGTGTACTTAAATGCTTGTTGCTCGTTCTGGCTCTTCACATCGCTGTGGTAATCCAGACGTATGACTGGGATATGAAAATATTGTCCCCGAGCTTCTATAATGTCGCCAGCACGATGTATATCGGCTGTATCGGCCTGGATGGTCTGCATGGGGGTGATGAGGACGACCTGAGCCTGTGGGCAAAGACGGAAAAGCTTAAGGCAGCAGTAGTCAACGATACCCTGCAGACTCTCAAGGCTGAACTCTGTAGGTTCGAAGGCATGTGGACGTTTGTTCTTAAACCAAACATCGTTGGTGCCGGCTGCTATGAGGATGAGGCTGGGTTTTACTTGGCTCCCCTCGTTTATGGCCTCCTCCAGTCGGCATATCTGATTCATGATAACGTTATTGTCGCCCAAGGTGCCGATGTTTTCCTTAGTGTCTCGTTGGGTGTTGGGGGTATGTGTCCATGTGGCTCCACTTCTGGCGTAACTGCAACAACTGCGTGGTTTCAGCGCCTCTTTGAACCATGTGTTCCAACCTTTCGGCTTTGAACAGTCATCACCTCCCAACCATGTGTTCGAGTCGCCCAAGATGACCACATCTATTTCTGAAGAGGATTGATGGGGAAAGGGGGAATAGAATAGTGACAATAGGGTAAACAGCAGCGAATACATGGAGTTGGAATTAATTGAAGAAGTTCCAGGAGATACCGAAATGCAGCACAGAGGCGTTCATGGGGTAATGGGGCGTGAGGAAGTAAGCACGATTGAACGAAGAGTTGGTGGCGTTCTGCATCAACAGGAAGAATCGTGCGTGCTTCAAGTGCAGGTTAGCATAGACATCGACAAAGGGGAAGTTGCCAATCTTGGTGCGTGTGGCAGTATTCTCCTGCACGGCAAACTGGTTGAGGGCTGAGCAGAACTCAGGAGCGTTGTATTCAGTAAACCATGTGGCAGAGCCGCCCAGCTCAACCCTTAGCACCTTAGCAACCATAAACTCCAGATAGAGGTTGGAGAAAACGTTGAGTGTAGGCAACGGCAGTACATCCTCGTTGGATGAACTCTGATAGGTAAGGAGGTTATCCCAATGAAGCGGACCCAAGCGGAACTTCTGGTCGAGCTGGGCTGTCATTACATTGAGGTTGCCACCATGCTGGTGGACACCAGCTTGCATCAGGGTGTGCTTCTCGTCAGCACTAGTGTACGACATACCGTAGTAGGTGTAGTTCTGAATCTCCTCAATACCCACACGCAGCGTAGTGTTGGTCTTCTCATAAGTGAAGGCACCCTCGATGCGGGTACGGGTCTCATGACTCATGCTATTGTCCCACCAGAAGTGTTTGGCGTGGTAATGACGTTCATAGAAGGTGGGATTCAGTCGATGGATGTAGGCTTTGGCAGCCAGACGGACAGTATCGCCAAAAAGTGGGAAGTTGACATCGGCACTTCCGTCGAGTTTCAACTGTCCTAAATCTTCGCCAATAATCCACGTCTCGGCCTTTGCGTTGTAGTGGAGGGTGTGGCCCTGCGAGCGGATGAGCTGTCCGCCAATACTGATGTTATGTTCTGTGGTGCGCTCCAAAAGGGCGATGCCATTGGTGAGGGCTGGCATCTCGAAGCGTCGCAGCTCGTGGGTAGCAAAGACCTTAAGACCGGCAGGCACGTATTTGTTGAAGCCTTCGAGCAGGGCAATGGCCAGCGTATTCTTCAAGTAGAGATGCTTGGTGATATCGTTGATGGAGTCGCCACCATAGCTGTTGTCGTAGTAGTTGTAGTAGGTGTTGGCGAAATAGTCCTTTGGAGTGGCGTAGGCCGTATAACGACGATCGTAGGTGCCTGCCTCAGCAGTATGGATGAAGCTGGTGACAGGTACGAATTCGCGTTTCATGAACAGAGCGGCACTGTCAGTTATCAACGTGTCGTTGGTGTTAGATGCTTGAGCCAGAACCTCTGAGACGTCAATGCCCAGACTGTCGGCCTTAGCTTTGGCAGTGGCTTTTGCTTCTGCTGCGGCTTTTTCCTTAGCGGCAGCCATTGCGAACTTTTTGGCCTCAATCTCTTCCTCAGTCATCTTTACCTGACGATAGAATCCCACGGCATAACGATGTGTCAGGAAGAAGCGATCATTATCGTTGCGGTTCCAATGTTGTTGCAGGAAGACGGGAATCTCGTTAGCATTGAACGACTGACCAGAGAGCTCGGGGTGGGTGATATAGTTGTCGTTGGTGATACCGCCATTCTCCGTAGCCTTCTGATGATAGGTGGAGTAGATGGCATGCAGCTGATATTGATCGCCCCTATAACTTGCATAGAAGGTAGCACCGAAATGACTCACACTCTGATTTTGGTAGTAACCGCGGGCATAAGCATAGTTCACGTCGAAGCCTACGCCCAGGCGTTTGCCGACATTAACGGCGAATTTGGCGTCGAGATGGTCTTCACCATTCTGTTTGTCGCCACAGTTATCGTAGGTGAGGTTGGTGATAGGGGAGAGGGTCTGCGTGAAATGACGTTCATCGGGGGTCTTCATCACCTGGTCATAAACATCAAGGAACCCAAACTGCGACTTCTCCCTGCGGTCTATGAAGATGCGGTTCTGGCGTGCGGCATAGTTTGTGCCAATGGTATTATACTGTCCGTATTTCCCAGCGGCCAGCGTGCTCTGGGGGAAGAGATGGGGCATTGTGTCAACCTCGGCAGGGATGATGTCGCCGAACTTGCGGTCCACAGTCCATACCTTGATGCCCTTGGGTATCTCCTTGCTGCCGCGGGTGGAGTCGTTCTTGTTGGGACGGAATGTGTTGCGGCTTTGATCGTATTGCGTATCAGACACGTTGAATCCGTCATCACTCTGTTCACGGATGCCCTGAGCACACAGTGTCTGGCTGCCTGCGAGAAAGAGAAATGACGTAAGAAATAAGATGTGAGTTGTGAAGCGCAATTTCATATCTTAAGGATGCGCAATGCCAGTTCCACGAACTTGAACACAGAAGCGCCGATGAGGATGTAGAAGGAGAGCTGTTGACTGTAGTAGAAATAAACGATGAGTCCGACTATGGCTCCTATCATGAAGATGATGTTGAGCCAGAGCCGGAGGGTGCGCGTCTTGCTGGAGTCGCGGAAGGGCTCCAGGTTGTGGCGCTTGGGATGCTGCACTTGTGCACGCTCTTCTGGGCTGAGCAACGATTCGTTATTACTCATTATTCAGCAGCTTGTTAAAACGTGCGAAGATATAGTCGATGCGATCGATGGTCTTACGACGGAACTTACCGCTGACACGGGCCAGCTTGTTCTGTTTGCGGTTCAGACCATAGCGGTCGGTAATCCACTCCTCAGCCTTATAAACCATTGCGTCGCGCTCTTCCTCGTACAGATAGTGAATGTGCGATACCTTCACCTTAGCCTCGCCAGCCTTGCACTCTACCTGAATGGTGTAGAAGAAACGGGTGCGGTCGAGCACCAAGGGCTTGTTCTTGAAGACGAGCCACTCCTGATAGGTGCCTACAACCTCGCCCTTGTCGGCATCCTCAAAACTGATGCGTGACTGCTCAATCTGGTTGGGCTCCTTTGTCATCTTCTGCATATCGTCGCGCAGCAGGGTGAAAATCTGCGACGCACTTTTGCCAGGAGCTTGGATGGTGGTCTCGAACACCACGCGGCCATCAACCTCAGGAACGGCACCTACCAGATAGCGAGTGTCGTCAGCGGTCTTTTTCTCAGTCTGCTCCCATGTGTTGTCTTGTGCTGTGGCAGCCAGTGGCATCAGCATCATGGCTGCAAAGAGAAGTTTCTTCATATACCTTATTTTATAGTTTATTCGATAAGCGATGCAAAGGTACAAAGATTTTTCTGTTTACGTCTATTCTCTGCTGTGGTTTAACTCCATTTAACAGCCGCCGCTTGATTTGCCCAAATTTTAAGGTGATTATTTGCACCAAACGAAGTTTTTTATTATCTTTGCACCCCGAAAATTATAAACAATAATCAATTATATGTCACAAGTTATTCAAAAGACTCTGCGCGATTCTGCCGCCATGCGGTGGACCGCCTTGCTGCTCTTGGCGCTGGCCATGTTCTGCAGCTACATATTCATGGATATCCTTTCTCCCATCTTCAAGGAGGTGCAAGACACCCGTGGTTGGGACGGAACAGCCTTCGGCACCATGCAAGGCTCAGAGGTGTTCCTCAATGTCTTCGTGTTTTTCCTCATCTTCGCAGGCATTATCCTCGACAAGATGGGAGTACGCTTCACTGCCATTCTTTCTGGAGCTGTGATGCTGACAGGCGCCGTTATAAAGTGGTATGCAATGACCGACGGGTTCATCGGCAGTTCACTCGACACATGGTTTACCGAGAATCTGAACTATATTCCTGTGTTTGATGAGCTGGGCGTGTCGCCTTTTTATGAGGGAATGCCTGCTTCTGCTAAGTTTGCAGCCTGCGGCTTCATGATCTTTGGTTGTGGTTGCGAGATGGCTGGTATTACTGTCAGTCGCGGTATCGTGAAGTGGTTCAAGGGTCGTGAGATGGCTTTGGCTATGGGTTCCGAGATGGCATTGGCACGTCTTGGCGTTGCCACTTGTATGATATTCTCGCCCTTCTTCTGTAAGCTGGGCGGCGACATCTGCGTGAGTCGCTCTGTGGCCTTCGGTGTGGTGCTGCTGTGCATAGCCCTCATCATGTTTATTGTCTATTTCTTCATGGATAAGAAACTCGACTCTCAGACAGGCGAATCAGAAGAAAAGGACGATCCGTTCAAGATCAGCGATTTAGGACAGATACTTACCTCCAGCGGCTTCTGGCTCGTGGCTCTGCTCTGCGTGCTATATTATTCTGCTATCTTCCCCTTCCAGAAGTATGCTGTGAACATGCTGCAATGCAACCTCACACTGACCCCACCGGCAGAAGACTCGTTCTGGGCATCTGACTCTGTAACCATCGTTCAGTACATCATCATGCTTGTGGTGGCAGCAGCTGGTTTTGCCAGCAATTTCCAGAAGGTGAAGAGCCGCCAGTACGGTTTGCTTGGCGTCTCCGTTCTCGCCCTCATAACCTATTGTTACATGGGTTACATGCGTCAGTCGGCAGAGACCATCTTCGCTGTATTCCCCCTGTTGGCTGTGCTCATCACTCCGATACTTGGTTCTTACGTTGACCATAAGGGTAAGGCTGCTTCGATGTTGGTTCTGGGCTCGCTGCTGCTCATTGCCTGTCACCTGACTTTCGCCTTCGTGTTGCCTCTCTTCAAGGGTTCAGCCGTAGGTGGTATCATTATTGCTTATGCCACTATTCTGGTGCTTGGTAGTAGCTTCTCTCTTGTGCCTGCATCTCTCTGGCCCTCAGTACCTAAGCTTGTTGATGCTAAAGTAATAGGTTCAGCTTATGCACTCATCTTCTGGATTCAGAATATAGGTCTGTGGCTGTTCCCCTTGCTTATTGGTAAAGTGCTCGACGCTACCAATCCTGGTGTAGAGAATCCTACGGAGTTTGACTATACCTGGCCGCTGGTTATGCTGGCTGGTCTTGGTGTTGCAGCCCTCTTGTTGGGCTTAGTACTGAAGGTTGTTGACAAGAAGAAAGGCATAGGTCTGGAAGAACCCAATATCAAGGAGTAGCCTGTGGGAAACAACTTATCTGAAATATTGGCAAAGCTGGGCATCGGTGAGTTGAACCCGATGCAGCAGGATGCCATGAACCATATCTTGAGGGGACGGAACGACGTGGTCGTTCTGTCCCCAACAGGTACAGGAAAGACGTTGGCCTACCTGTTGCCATTGGTACAGATGCTCGACGTTCAGAGCGATGCTGTACAGGCCTTGGTGGTGGTTCCTGGACGAGAACTGGCCCTGCAGTCGGATGGTGTCATGAAGTCTATGGGCTCTGGTTTGCGTTCACAGGCTTGCTATGGCGGACGTACGGCTATGGACGAACATCGTGTGATGAAGAAGAACCGTCCGCAGTTGGTCTTTGGTACGCCTGGTCGTCTTATCGATCATTTGGATAAAGGCAACATCGATCCACACCTTATTAAATATATAGTAATCGACGAGTTCGACAAATGTCTGGAGATGGGATTCCAAGACGAGATGTCTCGTTTGCTGGGAAAACTGCCCCTGCTGGAGCGTCGTTTCCTGCTGTCGGCTACCGATACCGACCTTATTCCTCGCTTTGTGGAGATGGGGCGTACCGACCGTCTGGACTATTTGGTAGAAGAAGAGCCGCTCAACGATAGGGTGGAGGTCTACTGCGTAAAAAGCCCCGAGAAGGATAAACTCTCTACATTGGCACAGTTGCTGATATCGCTGGGCGAGACGCAGAGCATAGTTTTCCTGAACTATCGTGACTCGGTTGAACGTACCGATCAGTTCCTGCGTCAGCAGGGCTTTGTGACAAGTGCCTTTCATGGTGGCTTGGAACAGCGTCAGCGTGAGGATGCTCTCTATAAGTTCTCCAACGGCTCTGCCACCGTGTTGGTGTCTACCGATTTGGCATCGCGAGGCTTGGATATTCCCCATATCGACAATATCATCCACTATCACCTGCCTGCCAACGAGGAGGCGCTGGTGCATCGTGTGGGCCGTACGGCTCGGTGGGATGCTACGGGAAAGACCTTTTTCCTTGTTGGACCAGAAGAGCACGTCCCTAAGTTTGTAGAGGACGACGTGATTACGTATGCTGAGGCAGTGCCTCAGCTTACAGAGCCAGCCCTTCCCCAGATGGCTACTCTATATATCGGCAAGGGCAAGAAGGATAAGATTTCGAAGGGCGATATTGTGGGCTTCCTCTGCAAGAAAGGCGGACTGGAGCCTGGTGAGGTAGGGCGTATTGATGTGAAAGACCGCTATGCCTATGCCGCTGTGAAGCGAGAAAAACTGCAGCAGGTCATCCGACTCACTCGTGGCGAGAAGATCAAAGGCATCAAAACTATCATAGAAGAGGTTAGGTGATGTTCAATAGTCATTAAATTGGCGCGTTGACTTGACATTATGAAAGGAAATGTATGGTTTTTCATTAATTTATGCCAAAATATTTGCCCAATTCAAATAAAAAGTGTAATTTCGCACGCAAATTTGGAAATTAGTATAAAAACCCAATAAACAATTACAAAAAAGTTATGAAGAAGTACAACTTTAATGCAGGTCCTTCAATGCTTCCCCGCGAGGTCATTGAGGCAACCGCCAAACAGTGTTTAGACTTCAATGGTTCTGGTCTCTCTTTGATGGAGATCAGCCATCGTGCAAAGGATTTCCAGCCCGTTGTTGACGAGGCTGTAGCTCTGGTTAAGGAACTCCTTGATGTTCCCGAGGGCTATTCAGTAATCTTCCTTGGCGGTGGTGCCAGTCTGGAATTCTGTATGATTCCTTATAACTTCCTGATTAAGAAGGCTGCTTACCTGAACACTGGTGTTTGGGCAAAGAAGGCCATGAAGGAAGCTAAGCTTTTCGGTGAGGTAGTGGAGGTGGCTTCTTCAGCCGATGCCAACTACACCTTCATCCCCAAGGATTGGAGTGTACCTGCCGATGCAGACTATCTGCATATTACTACCAACAACACTATCTACGGTACTGAGATCCGTAAGGACCTCGATGTCAATGTGCCTCTGATTGCCGATATGTCTTCTGATATCTTCAGCCGTCCTATCGACGTGAAGAAGTACGACGCTATCTATGCTGGTGCTCAGAAGAACCTGGCTATGGCTGGTGTGACTATCGTTATCTTGAAGGACGAGAAACTGGGTAAGGCTCCTCGTGAGATTCCTACCATGCTCGACTATCGCACACATGTTGACAAGGGTTCTATGTTCAATACTCCTCCTGTGGTTCCCATCTACAGCGCCCTTGAGACTCTCCGTTGGATCAAGAAGAACGGTGGTGTTGAGGCTATGGACAAGCTGGCTAAGCAGCGTGCTGAGATCGTCTATGGCGAGATCGACCGTAACAAGATGTTCCAGGGTACCGCTAAGGCTGAGGACCGTTCACTGATGAACCTCTGCTTCGTGATGGCTCCTGAGTATCAGGAACTGGAGAAGGACTTCCTCGACTTCGCAGTATCGAAGGGTATGGTAGGTGTGAAGGGTCACCGTTCTGTTGGTGGTTTCCGCGCATCTTGCTACAACGCCCAGACCATCGAAGGTTGCAACGCCCTCGTTGCCTGCATGAAGGAATTCGAAGCAAATCACTAAACTAATTGATAATTGACAATTGAAAATTGAAAATTATGAAAGTATTAGTTGCAACAGAGAAGCCATTCGCAGCAGCAGCTGTTAATGGTATCAAGGCAGAGATTGAGGCAGCCGGCAATGAGCTGGTGCTGCTCGAGAAATATACTGAGAAGGCTCAGTTGCTGGACGCTGTGAAGGATGCTGACGCGATGATTATCCGTTCGGATAAGGTTGACGCAGAGGTGCTGGACGCTGCCAAGCAGTTGAAGATTGTGGTTCGCGCTGGTGCTGGTTACGATAATATCGACCTCGCTGCCGCTACCGCTCACAACGTAGTTGCTGAGAACACTCCTGGTCAGAACGCTAACGCCGTAGCCGAGCTCGTGTTCGGTCTGCTGGTGATGGCTGTTCGTGGTTTCTACAACGGCAAGAGCGGCTCAGAGCTGCTGGGTAAGAAGCTGGGTATCCTTGCTTTCGGTAATGTTGGTCGCAACGTGGCCCGCATCGCTAAGGGCTTCGGTATGGATGTTTATGCTTACGATGCTTTCTGCCCTGCAGAGGTTATCGAGAAGGCCGGTGTTCACGCCGTTGCCAATCAGGACGCCCTGTTCGAGACCTGCGACGTTGTATCACTCCATATCCCCGCTACTCCTGAGACCAAGCAGAGCATCAACGCTGCACTGGTTGGTAAGATGAAGAAGGGTGGCATTCTCGTCAACACCGCCCGTAAGGAGGTTATCGACGAGGCTGGCCTTATCAAACTGATGGCTGAGCGTGAGGACCTGAAGTTCGTTACCGACATCATGCCCGATGCCAACGACGAGTTTGCTAAGTTCGAGGGTCGTTACTTCTCTACTCCTAAGAAGATGGGTGCTCAGACAGCCGAGGCCAACATCAACGCTGGTATCGCTGCTGCCAAGCAGATCAACGCCTTCTTCAAGGATGGAGATACAAAATTCCAGGTGAACAAGTAAGATAACTATAGAAAGTACACAAAAGGAAGGTTTAGCTCGACGCCCCATAGGGGAAAGTCAACCGTCCCTTTTGTGTACTTTTGTTTTGATGAATATAGAAGTAATATGGCAATCGTAAAACCATTTAAGGGTATCCGTCCGCCGAAAGAGTTGGTGGAGAAAGTGGAGAGCCGTCCTTACGACGTGCTCGACAGCGAAGAGGCTCGTGCCGAGGCTGGCGACAATGAGATGAGTCTTTATCATATCATCAAGCCAGAGATTGACTTCCCCGTTGGCACCTCGGAGTATGACCCACGTGTCTATGAGAAGGCCGCCGAGAACTTCCAGAAGTTCCAGGACAAGGGCTGGCTGGTTCAGGACGAGCAGGAGCACTATTATATCTATGCTCAGACGATGAATGGCAAGACCCAGTATGGTCTGGTGGTATGTGCTCATACCGACGACTATATGGCTGGCCGCATCAAGAAGCACGAGTTGACCCGTCGCGATAAGGAAGAGGACCGCATGAAGCATGTTCGTGTGAACAATGCCAACATCGAGCCTGTGTTCTTTGCCTATCCTGACAATGCCGTGCTCAACGAGCTCATCATGCGCTATGCTGCCACCAAGCCCGAGTACGACTTCTTCGCACCTATCGATGGCTTCCGTCATCAGTTCTGGGTGATCAACGATGCTAAGGATACCGAGACCATTACGGCTGAGTTTGCCAAGATGCCGTCGATGTATATCGCCGACGGACACCACCGCAGCGCTGCCGCTGCTCTGGTTGGCGCCGAAAAGCAGAAGCAGAACCCCAACCACAAGGGCGACGAGGAGTACAACTTCTTCATGGCAGTATGCTTCCAGGCTTCTCAGCTCACCATTCTCGACTACAACCGCGTGGTGAAGGACCTCAACGGCCTCTCATCAGAGGATTTCCTGAAGGCATTGGCCAAGAACTTCGTGGTTGAGGATAAGGGAACTGAGATTTACAAGCCCCAGCAGCTCCATGAGTTCTCACTCTATCTCGACCAGCATTGGTACAGCCTGAAGGCCAAGGAAGGCACCTACGACAACAGCGACCCCATCGGTGTGCTTGACGTAGATATCTCCAGTCGTCTGATTCTCGACGAGATTCTCAACATCGGCGACCTGCGTTCTTCGCAGCGTATCGACTTTGTTGGCGGATTGCGTGGACTTAAAGAGCTGAAGCGCCGTGTGGACTCTGGCGAGATGCGTGCTGCTCTGGCGCTCTATCCCGTGTCTATGCAGCAGATTATGGATATTGCCGACAGCGGTAAGATTATGCCGCCGAAGGCTACCTGGTTCGAGCCGAAGCTGCGCTCAGGATTGGTCATTCACAAATTGTCGTAATAACGTTATCACGTTATAACGTCATAACGATGATAAACGACGAATTCAAAACCATAGCAACTACTAGCGAGGGATTTTACTCTGAGAAGCGGAGTAAATTCCTCGCTTTTGCACATCATGTAGAGACTGTCGACGAAATCAAGGAACTCCTTGCTCAGTATCGCAAGAAGTACTACGATGCTCGTCACGTCTGCTACGCCTATATGCTGGGGGCGAGTAGGGAAGAGTTTCGCGCCAATGATGACGGTGAGCCTTCCAGCACCGCTGGCAAACCCATCCTCGGACAAATCAACAGCAAAGAACTGACTGATATCCTCATCGTTGTTGTGCGTTATTACGGCGGTGTCAACTTGGGCACCAGCGGACTCATCATTGCCTATCGTGAGGCAGCTGCCGATGCCATAGCCCACGCCACCATCGAGACCCGTCAGGTAGAGGAGCGCATTGTTTTCAAGTTCCCTTACGAGATGATGAACGATGTGATGCGTGTGGTGAAGGATATGCAGCCCCGCATCATCAGTCAGACCTACGACAATACCTGCGAGATAACCCTCTCTATCCGACATAGTGAGGCCTCGCAACTCCGTTCTCGCTTAGAGAAACTGAGACTGTAGGCAAAAATAAAACTAAAGCTTAATTGTGATTGCTTTACTGTTAAATCAGAAGGCAATCTTCATAAATACGGGATAGTGATCGGAGTAGGCGAAATCTTTCTTGTAGTATGTCTCGCCCTCCAATGACTCATCGTGGAAGATGTAGTCGATGCGAACAATCTTCTTGCCTGTAAAGGTGTACATGAGCCCTTCGCCACACTCCTTGAAACCATCGACGAGGTCGCCCAGCATGGTGTTGTAGACATAGGAGTAGGGCACATCGTTGAAGTCGCCACAGACGATGGCGGGATATTCCGATTGCTGTATCTCGCTGGCCACAAGGTCAGCCTGACGTGCTCTGACGGCCATACCTCTGGTATAGTTGCCGTAGATGGTGCTGACGATGGTGTTCTCCTCTGCAGTCTGTCCCTTTGCCTCCATCTTAGCGAAATGGTGCAGGGTACGGTTGAATCCTGTTGTCTCGAGGTGAACGTTGAAGACGCGGAGTATGCGTCCGTTGACGTCGATGTCTGCCCACATGCCGCTATTGTTGGTGTCTCCGAAGTCGATAGTCTCGTAGCGCTCAATGGGGAATCGGCTGTAGATAATCATATCGCTGCGTCCGTAGCAATGTGCGGTGAAGTATTCCTTATAGCTGTCAGAGTTGAGCTTGTCGCCGCTGGTGTCGAGGTATTCCTGCATGCAGAGGATGTCAACGCCCTCTTTCTTCATCTCGGCAAGGATGTCCTGCGCCTTGAAGCCCGACGTCTCGCGGTCGAAGGCAGCCACGTTATAGGTGGCAATCTTGATGCCCGAACGACTCGTCTCGCCGCTGTTGAACCATCCTGTCTGATAGACTGTGCCCATGTAGGGGATGCAGCAAAGCAGGGTGACGCCAGGAATGGCGAGCCAATGCCAGCGTCGGCGTACTATCCAGCAGATAGCCATGATGACGTTGCCGGCAATGAGGAATGGCAGCACATAGACCAGCATAGCCATTGCTGTGCCTGTGGCAGGGTCGACGCATCCGCCGAAGAGTCCGAAAATGGTGAAGATTGCTATCAGCGTACTGATAAGCAGAAACATAAAAGAGATATACTTATATACGCATTGCTTACCCATAGCCGTAAGTGGATTATGCTCCTATGTAATGCCTGATAAGCTCAATGAGGTCTTCCACCTTGAAAGGCTTGGCCATGAACTCGTCACATCCTGCAGCCTTGGCTTCGCGGATGTTCTCAGGGAAGGCATAGGCGCTGAGTGCGATGACGGGAACTTCCTGATTCACCTCTTTAATAATACGTGTGGCGTCGAGACCATCCATCTCTGGCATGCGGATATCCATCAGGATGAGGTCGGGCTTTTCTTCTTCGAACATGGTGACGGCCTCGATGCCGTTGTGGGCGCGAATCAGGTTGTAGCGCTTCTGCAGCACGATGCGTACCAGCTCGTAGTTGCTCTCCTCGTCTTCTGCCACCAGCACGGTCTTCATGTTGTTCTGATCCAGGTTATGGCTCACACGCAGCGTGCGCATGTTGTTGCCGAAGCGGTTGCTGATGGCCAGACCGCCCACATTGCCTGAGAATGGCAGGGTGAATACGAAGTTAGAGCCTTCGCCCACCTTCGAGTCAACCTTGATGTTACCGCCCATCTTCTCTACGATGATGCGACAAAGAGCTAGACCCAGTCCGAAGCCTCGCTGCTGCTCAGCGTCTTTCGAAGCGTAAGTGTCGAAGATATGGTCTATGAAGTTGGGGTCGATGCCTGAGCCAGTGTCAGAAACAAAGAACTCAATTTCTTCGGTATCGTTAATGAGTCGATAGCCAAAGGTGATGGAACCCTTGGGCGTATGCTTGAGTGCGTTCGAGATGAGGTTCGAGAATACCTGCGTGATGCGGTTCTCGTCGGTATCCATGACAGCCGACACCTCTGGCTTCTGCCAGGTGAGCGCCACCGTTTCTGGGCAGCGGAACTTAAACAGCTGCTTGATGCTGTTCATCAGCGTGTTGAGGTCGGTGGGGTTCTTCTTGATGACGATTTCGCCTGACTCTACTCTTGACAGGTCGAGAATCTCGTTGACGAGGCTCAGCAGTCGGCTGTTGTTGCTTTCGATGATTTCCATGTAGTTGAGTCGCTCCTCCTGAGAGTCGGTCTCAGCCATCACTCTCGAGAAACCTTCGATAGCATTCAGCGGGGTACGAATTTCATGCGACATGTTAGCAAGGAACAACGACTTCATCTGGCTGGCTTTTTCTGCTTTAGCCGCCTTTTCCTCGTATTCCTTTAACTTCTGGTTGGCCTGCTGCAACTGCTTGTTGGCCAACTCAAGTTCCTGAGTAACTTCAGCTAGTTTCTTCGATAATATTTCTTTCTCGTCTAGACTCATTCTTGCTAAGCATGCATTACAGGTTGCAAAATTAATAAAAAAAAATCGTTCGACCGAATAAAAACTCAAAAACTTTATAAAATTTTTATCCTCGACGTGCTTTTTCCCATGTTCCGCTGGTGTGGTGGGTCATCAGATACCTCACGCCCAGAAAGACGTTGAGGTTCATAAACAGGAAGTAATAGGGCACGTAGAGCAGCTTGTTGCGGTGGCCTGCACGTTCCAGCAGATAGCCAGCGAGGGCGGCGAGGTAGAACAGCAGTTGCAGGATGCCGATAACGCTGTATAACCAGTTGGCGCCCAGGATGATAAGCAGGATGTTGAGAGGGATGAGAGCCACCATGGCCACAGGGGTGATGCTCCATCGCAGCACACGGTGCGACACAAACTGGAAGGCTACTTTGGGGTAGGCAAAGGGGTTCATCAGCGAGCGCAGCCACCAGATGCTCTGCAGTCCTCCTGCAGCGATGCGTCGCTTGCGCTTCGACTCCTCGGTGGTGTCTGCCGATCCGTACTCCATGGCGTAGGCCTCGTGGGTATACGCTATGCGGTGTCCGTCTTTCAGAATGAGCATCGACATCATGAAGTCGTCGAGCAGGGCGTTGCTGGGTGCCTCGCGGTAGTGGCTCATGCGCACGGCAAACAGCTCTCCGGCTGCTCCCATGGCCGAATAGAGGTCGTTGTCCCATTGCTTCAAGGTGCTCTCGTATTTCCAGTAGAGTCCTTCGCCCTCGGCGGCAGCCTGTCCCTCGTGGCGTGCTTTTACGCGTTTCTCGCCCGACACGCAGCTGACGTTTTTCTTCATAAACTGTCGCATAATCTCGCGAATGGCGTCGGCGTTCAGCATGGTGTTAGCATCGGTAAACACCACATACTCGCTCTTGTTCTCGCGCAGTCCATGCTGCATGGCTGCTGCCTTGCCTTTCCTTTCCGGCGAGAATACCAGCGTGATGTCGTCGTAGGTCTTCAGAATATCGTTCGACTCGTCGTTGCTGCCGTCGGTCACCCACATCACGCAGAGCTTCTCCTTGGGGTATTTCAGCTGCCTGATGTTCTCCATCTTCTCTTTGATGATGCTGGCCTCGTTATAGGCGCAGATCATCAGCGTCACGTTGGGCAGCAGCTCCTCGTTGAGGGGTAGGATAGGGGTGAGCTCCCGTCTCATGAAGAGCCGTTTTATTCTGAGAATAATGTATAGGATGGCGCCGTAACCTACATAGGTGTAGATCACTAACGCCAGGCAAATCCAGAAAAGTATTTTCAATGCTAACATGATGCAAAGTTAGTGCAAAATGTGGAAAAAACAAAATAAAACCCACATTATTTTGTTATTTCCGCAATCTTTATTATCTTTGCACACAATAACTAATTAACTATGCATGATATGAAAAGAATCTTACTTACCAGCTTGTTACTGTTGTTCACCGTATTGGTCTCTGCCCAGGAAGACAAGACGCAATACATCACGAATCCCAGTTTTGAGAATGGCACCAACTCATGGAGTGTTGACGGTATGGCCCATCAAGGTAACAATTCGTTTACCAAGAAGGCCGGCAACTACTATATGGAGAAGTGGACCGCCTCGGGCAACAGCGTAGGTAACGGCTCTGTGAAGCAGACCATCAAAAACCTGCCTCGCGGACAGTATATGCTCACGGTGGCTGCCCAGAACCTGTCGCAGAACAGCACGTCGAAGCAGAACACCGGCGCCTATATCTTTGCAGGCGACGACCGTGAGCCCGTCTATACCCCCGACGACTATTCCGTCACCTTTATTAATATAATGGGTGAGGTGGAGATAGGCTTCGAGGCTCAGAATGCCACGGGCAACTGGATTGCCGTCGATAACTTCCGACTCTATCTGGTGGCCGAGGTCGATGCCGCAGAGGCTATTGCCGTACTCGCCAACATGATTGCCGAGGCCGAGGCGCTGCAGTCCAGCATGATGTCGGCCGTGGCGGCCTCTGCCCTGCAGACAGCCATCGCTGCTGCTAAGGCTGTAACCGTCGAGACCCCCGATGCCGACATCCAGAAAGCCTGCAAGGACCTCACGGAGGCTACGGCACAGGCCAAGGAGTCTATTGCCGAATATGACGCGCTGGCACAGAAGATTGCCGATGTAGAGGCCGAATATGTCGATACCCTCATTGGCGCTGCCGACCTGAAGGCCGCCCTCGATGCCGCCAAGCTGCTGGTGGTCAATCCTGAGGCCACCTCCGAACAGCTGGCCGACGAGATTGCCGCACTCGACAAGGCCCTGCTGGCCTTCAAGCTCGCCAACGCCACCCCAGGCACAGGCACCGCCCCGCAGGTCACCGAGACCAACCACTATGTGGCCACAGGAGCCACCCAGGCCCTGATGCGTGCCAAGATAATGGGCTCCGACATCCTCGAGCGTGGCGTCTGCTGGAGCACAGAGCATAATCCTACCGTGCTCGACAACCGCACCACCAAGGTCTTCTCGCTCAAGGGCCTGATGTTCCACATCAAGGACCTCGAACCCTCTACCGTTTACTATCTGCGCCCCTATGTCATGAACAAGACCTATACCGTGGCCTATGGCGACGAGGTCAAGATTGTGACCCATCCCAAGGGCACTTGCAGCGGCACATGGGACGAGGGCGCACCCGATGAGGCTGCCAACGCACGCTGTCGCACAGCCATCAAGCAAACCATCGACTATTTCAACGAATGGACTGGTATCAAGGGCTTTACGCTCTCCGGACACTATGGCTCAGAGACCCCCACGGCCGACTGCTCTTATGGCGGCTGGATGCGCATCGGTCCCAATGCCGGCAATCAGGCCATCGGCACCGTACTCCACGAAACGGGTCATGGTGTAGGCGTGGGCACCCACTGGCGCTGGTATAGTTGTAAGGACACCCGCGAGGGCACTACCACCGGCAAATGGCTGGGTCGCGAGGCCAACGATGTGCTGCACTTCCTTGAGAACAACTACGACAGCCAGCAGGTCTATTTCACAGGCGATAAGACCCACGGCTGGGGATGGGGCTCTAACAACGGTGCCGCCATCTCTTACGACTGGCTGGTCAACGGTGCCGACAAGGACAAGCACACCGAGATTCAGTATATCGGCGGCATGTGCATCCTCCACGGCCTTTTCATCGACGGACTCTGTCCCACCAGTGGCGACATCAACGGCATCTCGGGCTATACCTATAATTTCGACGACGGCAAGAAGTATTACCTCATGTGCAAGAACAAAGACCGCGGACTGGGCGCAGGCCTGCTCTTCCAGCGCTCGTCCACAGGTGCCGGCTGGAAGTACAACCTCGCTGACGACGTCCTCAGCGACTCGGCAGCATGGTATATGGAGTTCAACGCCAAGACCGGCTACTATATGTTCAAGAACGTAGCCACAGGCAAGTACCTCTCTCACGCCTCTACCAGCATCACCATGAAGGACCTCGCAGCCCCCACCAGCAGCGAGCAGTTCCAGCTGATGCCCGACCGCACCGACGTCACCCTCGGTACTGGTGCCGACAAGATCAAGACCCACGGCTATTGGTTCACATGGGCCAGCGGAGGCGAAAGTAAGGCTATGGGCGCCAATGCCTATGGCGCTGTTACCGGCATCGGCACCGTCACCCAGGCCAACTTCAGCTTCGCCAATACCGCCACCGCCCAGCAGTGGATTATCATCAGCGAGGACGAACTCGAGGCTTATCGTACCATCGCCATCGCCACCACCATCGATGCTGCCGAGGTTGACGGCTGGACGCCCGACGAGGGCAAGTCCGTCAACGCCTTCTACACCACTGGCGGCATTCGTTGCCACCAGCTGCAGAAGGGCTTCAACATCATCCGCTACAGCGATGGTACTAGTAAAAAGGTCGTGGTTAAGTGAGATAAGAACCGAGCTTGCTTGAAGGTATTTTGTTTCTAAACATCAAAGGCGCCGACCCATTTTTGAAGTGACCCCGAAAAGTTGGACGTTAAATTAAACGTTAATTATTAATCT
>NZ_CAMJOS010000014.1 GCF_946407605.1 uncultured Prevotella sp. | reverse complement strand
CTTTCACCTTTCACCTTTCACCTTTCACCTTTCACCTTTCACCTTTCACCTTTCAACTTTCACCTTCCTCTGTATATCACCTATTATATTATATAGTGGTATCATCTTCATCGATTCTTCGTTGAAGAACAAGAGTATGTGGGTAGGTCTGCTCAGTATCCCAGCTGCCTTTGTTCAGCTCATGGGCTACGGTTTCGGCTTCATTGAGTCGTGGTGGAAACGCTGTGTACTGAAGCAGGATGAATTCACGGCATTCGAAAAGAACTTCTACAAATGAGCGATAAACTAAATATTAGCCAATGGGCAGCGGAAGACCGTCCTCGTGAAAAGATGGAACGACTGGGGCCTCAGGCGCTGAGCGATGCTGAGCTGCTGGCTATCCTCATTGGTTCCGGCTCGCCCCAGGAAGATGCCGTCAGCCTGATGAAACGCATCCTCAATAACTGCAACAACAACCTGAACACGCTGGGAAAGATGAGCATCCACGACCTGTGCCAGTATAACGGTGTGGGACCCGCCAAGGCCATCACCATCATGGCGGCCTGTGAGCTGGGCAAGCGCCGCCAGCAGACAGAGCCCGAGGAGCGTCCCTGCCTCAGCACCGCCACCAGGATTTACAACCACATGCATCCCGTGATGCAGGATATGGATACCGAGGAGTTCTGGGTGCTGCTGATGAACCAGGACCAACGCCTCATCAAGAAGCTCTGCATTGCCCACGGCGGCATCAGCGAGGTCAGCGTCGATATCCGCATCATCATCCGCGAGGCCGTTCTCTGCAACGCCACCATCATCGCCGCCTGTCATAACCATCCCTCAGGCAGCATCAAACCCAGTCCGCAGGACAACCAGCTGACCCAGAGCCTGTTGAAAGCCTGCAGCGTCATGCGCCTCAAGTTCATGGATCACGTCATCGTTGCCGACGGCCATTACTACAGCTATCACGAAGAGGGCGTGCTATAGACTAAAACCTCAAAGAAAAGTATAAAGGTCTGAGAATGATCATTCTCTCCGACCCCATGATTTTGCATTTGCACCACTAATTTTCTATTATTATCCAATGCCCATGGCTTGCAGAACCCTCTCTATCAAGGAGTCTGATGCTTTTTAGTTTATTAACATGCTTTTGAACTGCAGTCACAGAGACACCTACTTTCTTGGCAATATCGCCTCTTGTGATATAGTTATCAGCATATATCAGTTTATAAATGGTTGCAGCTGTTTCAGACAACCCTTTAGATAACTCTTTAGATAACCTTATAGATAACTTTTCAGGCAACTCTATGGATAACTCATTAGGCAACCCAACATTACTTGACTTAGGTGATGGGACTGGCAATATCAGTTCAACTTCATCAACATCCAGTTTGTTCAGCAGTTGTGGTTCACCCCAATTGGCTTCCTTCCATGCCGCAATGATTTTGGGGAATCCTGAGCCTACGTTCTCACCAAAGCCACCATCATCGCCGCCTGTCACAACCATCCCTCAGGCAGCATCAAACCCAGTCCGCAGGACAACCAGCTGACCCAGAGCCTGTTGAAAGCCTGCAGCGTCATGCGCCTCAAGTTCATGGATCACGTCATCGTTGCCGACGGCCATTACTACAGCTATCACGAAGAGGGCGTGCTATAGACAAAAACCTCAAAGAAAAGTATAAGGGTCTGAGAATGATCATTCTCTCCGACCCCATGATTTAACAGATTAGGATTGTTCTCTTTCCCATATTATTTTTATTTAAGATTCAGGGGGTACTCCCTGATTCGTATCTCTCAATACACAAATACAAATTAAATAAGCATATCGACAAATGTATAACACAAAGTGATATATAGAGCCTTGTGACCGTAACAATACTGGTAAATAGATCTTTTCCAAGAATCATGATAGGGAATTCGAATAGTGGGTTATTTTCATTTATAATTCCTGCATTTATTTTTGTCGAAAGATAGTAGGCTCCCAATAGCATACAGAACATAACAAGAGAGAAATATGTAAACGTAATCATCAAATCATATTTAACAAACCTCTTTTTGCGTTTCTTTATTGATTCCCATGCCAGCACAATAATATTGATAATTATTGCGATAATCATTATATTGCATATCGTCTCATTTAATGGAATTGTAGGCATTTCCATTTCTGATAATACCTTGTATTCTGAATCTAATAAGGCCTCATATTCTACACCTTTTTCATACCAAGGTATCCAAATAATAACAGCGATATTTAATGCAATCAGAATACTAATTCTATTTGTCAATAAAAATTTAAGGATTGATTTCATATTTAAATTCTCCCGTCTTATTTTCGATTAACCATTTATCATATTCTTGCCACACCCTATTTAGTATATCGCGAATATTTCTATTATCGACCTTTCCTTTTCTGCTATCGCCCATAATATTTTGTTCCCATCCTTTATTTATGCCATTATTGTCGTTATATTGGTCGGAAAGACCTAAAATGTGTCCAACCTCATGAGGTGCAGGATCGTCTTTTGACAAAGGCATACCATATCTGCCACTACTTCGCCACAATCCTTCATCACTGCCACTAACTTCCGACCTAATGTTATTTTTAATTACCTTGATATAATTGTTTCTACTAAAAGGATTCCATGAATCTGGAATAATTAGAGGATTACTTTTCTCTTCTCCGCCGTATAAAAACAGATTAATGTCAAAACTGACAATAAATGTTTTTCCATTGTGTTCTATAGAATAGTTTTTTTTCCATACGTTATTAATATCTTTTTGCATTTGTTTAAGAACAGGTTTTGTTGCCCCATTGCCATATAAGTAAATGTTGGCACCAATTGTTATGGAATTTCCAAAAATACTTATCATACCATCCCTTCCATCCAGATCCACATAATTCACAGGGTCATTTGCACAATACGCATAGGGACTGACATGATAGTACTTCTCAGCCAGCGGGTCTACCCTGTCCCATAATGGCAATGCAGAGTTATACTGCCTTGCGCCGTAGTCGTATGTATTCAGTCCGTGCATCATATCGAGTTCCTTTCCATTATATTTATACGGATGACTAGTGTCATTTATTGTGAAAGGATCAAACAAAATTGGGGTACCGTATGGATAATAGTCTGTTTTCTGGCATATCTGGCCATTTTTATCCACAATCTCACGGATATTACCTAGGTGGTCCTTGTTGTAGAATTTATACCCATATACATTCATATCCAATTGCATCCAACTCTCTAATTGCTGATGATATTGCCCATCAGATATCCCGACGGGCCTGATAGGTCGTGTTGGCCCTGTTCCAGAATTAGTTCCAATGAATCCACCGTCGAACAGAATCTTTGAGAAACAGTTATTCTTGTATATGATATTGCCATCCACAAGGTAGTCTGTCGAGTCTGCAGACATGCAGTTCTGTTCTATATCCTCGTACTCATCGCCCTTTGCCACATGAATATTCCTGGGAGCCGTATAATGTATGGCTCTCAGTTTCTTTCCAGTGGCCGTATAGATATATTTCGTCACATTGCCATTGTCAAACTGAATCCAAACGGGATCACTTTATAAAATCCGCAAGATTCTGAATATCAGTTTCTTGCGGATTTTTCTATTTATCACATGCACCACATTTGCACCACCAAATAAGGCCCACTAATCAACAATTTTAATGTCTAATAGCACTTCCCAATAGCCATTTTTATCTTCACCAACACGTCTAATGACACCTTTTTCCTTTAATACTGCAATATTGCGCCTAATAGTCGATCTATCAACTTCGACAATAGTTCCTAAATCTTCATATGTAATATGATTATCATTTCTCATTGCTTTAACAATGGCACTCTGCGTTTTGTTTAGTTTTACAGGGGCATTTACAGGGGCATTTACAGGGGCATTTACAGGGGCAGTGTCAGAAGTAGCTTTAGTAGAAGGCACTGGCAGCACCAGTTCAACTTCATCAACATCCAATTTGTTTAATAGTTGTGGTTCACCCCAATTGGCTTCCTTCCATGCCGCAATGATTTTGGGGAATCCTGAGCCTACGTTCTCACCAAAGCCACCATCATCGCCGCCTGTCACAACCATCCCTCAGGCAGCATCAAACCCAGTCCGCAGGACAACCAGCTGACCCAGAGCCTGTTGAAAGCCTGCAGCGTCATGCGCCTCAAGTTCATGGATCACGTCATCGTTGCCGACGGCCATTACTACAGCTATCACGAAGAGGGCGTGCTATAGACAAAAACCTCAAAGAAAAGTATAAGGGTCTGAGAATGATCATTCTCTCCGACCCCATGATTTTCTTATTAGAGTTGTTCTAATAACTCTCTGCCCTTCTTAGTCAGATAGTATGATTGCATTGGATGATTTGGAGCCTCAGGATATAGCATCGCAATATAACCTGCTTCTATGTTTGGCACAATATATGTGCTCACAAATCCTTTTCTATCCTTTCTTTGCATCGATTCCATCAAGGCTCTCAGATTTGAGCCATTTGCTCCAATAGCGGATAATAAAGCTTTTAAACGCTTAGCTTTTGCTATCTCGTGTTTTGAGGTTGAGGGGGTTGAGGGGGTTGAGGGGGTATTAACTTGTGGGGTTGTGGGGTTGTGGGGTTGTATGGTTGCGCGTTTGAATGTGACCCACACGAATGCCGCATTCTGATTGAACTCTGGTTCTGGAAGATTAGCTTGCTTACAAGCATCTACCATGCGTCCTACGCCACTGCCCCAGTTTTCCAAGAACGTAGTCTTAAACAGTACGTCGGCAATAGTCGGGTTCTGAGGAAATGAATGATGGGAAGAACAGGAGAAGCCTTTTTTTCTATGAGCAAATGCTCCCTGAAAAAATGGGACTCTAATATCTCCAGTGTGACTTATTTTGAGTTCTCATTTTAGTTCATATTCCGTAAACTTTGTCTGACATATTCCCTCATGAGTAGGATTCACAATGGATTCTACAATAGCTATACTATCCATAACTCCTTGTTTCTTGATGCTGTCATATAAGATGTTGATTCTCGAAAGAAAAACATAATCATTCGTTAGATATAACTTATTTGTATTACCATCTATTACATATGGTGAAGGCGTTCCTCGTTCGATTCTATAGACAATATTTTTGTCAGCATCTATCAACTTATAATAAGCAATCCACGAATTCACAAATATCGACTCAACAACTTTAAAATGGAATACGGAACTATCTGAAGAGTTCACAAAAAGCAGTTCGTCTCTTTCAATATTTCCTATTGCTGATGAATACAAGAGTGCTTTCACACTATCCGGCAATTCTTTATAGGGTAGTTCTCTATGCTTCAGACTCGACAGTTTGTAGTCGTAACCACTATCAAAAGAGCAACTCGCCATAGGCAATATCAATAATACAAATAGGAGCTTCTTCATTTTGTTTTTGTATATTTTATCCAATCTTGTACACGGTTATGAGAATTATGATAATCGCCGCCACGAACTTCTACAGGATTCTGATAATAGCAACCAGGTGTAAGGCATGTGGGATCATTTCTTCTCTCAAATTGTACAATCCCCTGAGGATTATCTACTTTAATATTATTTGCATTCTTAAACTTTCTCTTGGCAGGTCCAATTTCTCCAACGCCAATAACACTTCCAATCAAAGGCGTCTTTCCTCCTTTTACTTGTACTGGGTCTTGGGAATCGAATACATTTACATGATTTACTCTATCTTGTGCATTTGCAGATAACTGGTAATCATCTCGGACAGGTGTATTTATCGTCAAAAGATTAATTTTCCTATTCATAAAATCATCCATTTCCATCATCATATTGATAGCTTCTATGCAGACATTCCCGCCATGACTATGACCAACTAAGGTGATTGGTTCTGAATTGTCTTTTCCTATTAATTGCTCTTTTATATATTGCACTAAATCATTAGCAGCCTCTGTTCTTGATTTTGAATAATTCGCACTAGACCACTTAAACAGGCTCTTAACACAGGTGTTATCGCCAAATAAATTGTTTGTTGCATTCAATATACCCCTTAAGTTTTTCCAGGTTTCAGGACCAGACCATGTTCCATGTACTGGAATAACGACATTTCCGTCAGGATCAATTGCATTAACAGGATCATTCGCACAATACGCATAGGGACTGACATGATAGTACTTCTCAGCCAGCGGGTCTACCCTGTCCCATAATGGCAATGCAGAGTTATACTGCCTTGCGCCGTAGTCGTATGTATTCAGTCCGTGCATCATATCGAGTTCCTTTCCATTATATTTATACGGATGACTAGTGTCATTTATTGTGAAAGGATCAAACAAAATTGGGGTACCGTATGGATAATAGTCTGTTTTCTGGCATATCTGGCCATTTTTATCCACAATCTCACGGATATTACCTAGGTGGTCCTTGTTGTAGAATTTATACCCATATACATTCATATCCAATTGCATCCAACTCTCTAATTGCTGATGATATTGCCCATCAGATATCCCGACGGGCCTGATAGGTCGTGTTGGCCCTGTTCCAGAATTAGTTCCAATGAATCCACCGTCGAACAGAATCTTTGAGAAACAGTTATTCTTGTATATGATATTGCCATCCACAAGGTAGTCTGTCGAGTCTGCAGACATGCAGTTCTGTTCTATATTCTCGTACTCATCGCCCTTTGCCACATGAATATTCTTGGGGGCAGTGTAGTGAATCGTCCGTAATTTTTGCCCTGTCACTGTATAGATATATTTCGTCACATTGCCATTGTCAAACTGAATCCAAACGGGATTGTTGTTATTGTCATATCTGATATTGACAATGCCGCGAGTTTCGTCGTATATCAATGAACCATTGCGGTTATACATGATTACCTCGGCACCATTCTTGACATCCAATGAGTTGAAAAAAAGGACAGGGGAAGCGTTCTCCTCCACGTAGTTCAGTTGATTGCCACTATATTCCATTGTTAAACTGTCTATGGCACCATAGCTGCGATTCTGCTTGAGGCCTTTGCGGACAAGACTAGTTATGTTGCCATTGCTGTCATAATTGAGCCTCTCGTTGAAGTTTCCTACAGACTGGGAGAAGTTGTTCTCCCCATAAATGGAATTGACAAGGCGCCCTAAATCGTCATATTCATATTTGTATCCTCTGTCAAATGAATTACCATGTCTCCAAGTCATACCGCTGATGCTGCCACTAAAGAGTGGATTGTTGTCATCGTCGCAGTAATGAAGTCTCTCGCAAAATGTAGGAGTCACAATCTTTGTTAGCCAACCATGAATATCATACTCATAATGGATATTACCCTTGCCATTGCTTATGGGTCGATTTGTTTTCACTGTCCTGCCAAGTTGGTCATAGGTGTAAGATATCTTACATTCATCTAGAGATGATAATCCAATCCTGGCCTGATAAGTGACATTGGCAAGATTGTCATTCAAGGGATGATAATCGTTTGTGATGTTATATTCTACGTCTTCACCGCTTGTGTGACTAATTGTAACTTTTGATTCTGAGAGCTTATTGGAATAAGTATAAGTGTTTTCTGTCTTTACAATATTACCTTCAAGTCCTTTTTCCTGTATTCCTGTTATGTTCCCCTGCTTGTCATAGGAGTATACGCTGACTATTCTTTCACCGTTTGAGGCTAAGGTTATAGAGCCGGTAAGCCTTCCTTTTGCATTTGATGGCGAATCTGAACTGGTCAGGCTATCAAAGAGATTGCTGTTAGTCCCTTCTAGAAACCGATAATCATCATAGTAATTGACTACTTCTATGGTTTTTATATTAAGGTTCAAGCTTTCCCAAAGTAAGGGTTCTTCCGGCTCTGGTACAATTATATGATGCAGACTGACATTCTGGGGTAATTTGTAATCAGTGTATGCAACACCTACTGAGCCACAATCATAGAATACAATCCAATCGTTATCATAGCCAGGAAGGGTCTCAGAAAGGCCTTGTATAGCCAACCTTCCTACTTCGTCATACAAATAGAATCTGTAGAGCCCCTTTTGCCGTAATTCACCATCCTGCATACAAACACATCGGTTAAAGTTGTCATAATAATAATTGACAGGATCACAGTCTGGATATTGCTTTGTCTTGAGGTTTCCGTCATTGTCATAATCATATATGTAGGCATAATCGCTCACTTCTGCTATATTTTGGAATTCTGGCATCAATACTAATGCAAGTCGGTCATAATAATCGTAAACATAATATGTTTCATTGTTCTGCCCGCGGCGTTCCATTATTTTCTTTCCAAAAGCATCTGTATAGGTCGTAACCTTTAATCCATCCTCATTTGTCTTGGATATACCAAATAAAGTGCCTGGGTTATAATAAACATTTCCTTCAAGCTGATGATTTGATGGGTTTCCTATTAAGGAATACATCTTGACATCGTTAGAAGTGTTGGTGACATAAGAGATGTTTAACGGATTGACTTTCCAGTCTGCCCCAGCCTTGTATTGCTTTTTAATGCGTCCTAATGCGTCATACTCGTAATTCTCAAATGCATTATCATCAGCGTACTGGACAGAAGACTTTTGTATGAGATTATTTAAGTTTGGACTCATAATTGAGGTGTTATCTACTATGGGAAGCCAATTCCTGTCTGTCAGGTTCTCACCGAGGTATTCACGAATGCTGTATACATATTCACTATTGTTACTCATTCCATTTGTTGCCTCGACTGTTCCTCTTCCAAGCCCGTCAAAGAACTGATAATCCAGAATCTTTCGGGATTCGGATATCTTTGTTTTCTTGAGAATATAATTGGTGTCTTCCTGAGGTCTGTAATGGTATTTGTAGTAATACAGCTGCTCTTTTGTACCATCAACCAGTCTGTACTCGGCAATAAGCCTGCCTAAAAGATCATAATCATACAAATGTGACAAGCCATTAGGTTCGGTTTTGTTTATAAGGTTTAGCCTATCATCATACTTATAGGTATATACCAATGCATTCGGGAGACTCGAACGAAGATTATCCAACGAAGTGGATAAAGTGCTTGAGTCAGAAAAAACTGCAGGAATGTTGTTGTCCAAGGCATTTACCAATTCACTATAGTTGGCCTTTTGAACTGAAGCAATCAGCCTTTGACCTTTATGTGACCATATCATAAAAGTTTTTGCTCCTTTTTCGTTCCAGATGATAGGATTTCCGTACTTATCTACTTTTTCCACAGTGTAGTCTATACGTTTTCCCATATCAAGCAAAGTGGTTTGTCGAGAAATATAAGGGACTCCTATGCTTGAAAGAGAGTATGCGTATAGGGTGGTGTTAAAATATTGCTTATCACCTGTTTTTGTCCCTTCTTTAATTTTGATAGGCACAATAATATTTCGATTAAACATCTGAGCATATATTTCACAATTAGCATCATTTGCCGTGTCAGTACCATCAATATCGGATAGATTAAAAGTATAGTAATAGTATGTGTAATGTTTCTCTCCAGAGTTGGAAATCACCGTTTTCATACTCGGCAGGCCATAGTCCGTATACTGATACCGTGTTTCTGTTTTGAACATTCCATTATCCATCTTCTCCTGAGTCTTATTTACTGAGACCAAGTATCTGTTGGCATAGGTTTTATAAAGATATGAGAAGGCGAAAAGGTTTGAGTAGCTGTCTAAATGCCATTCCTGTGAAACGGTAGAATAAGGTTGTCCACCTATACGAACATAGTCATAGGTCGTCTTTTCCAAGACAACATTATTAGCATCCATCACCACCTTTGATGTCAGTTTCCCCCTTTCGAAAGCCATACTTGTAAAGGCTGCTATTGCATAACTGCCATACACGTTGGCTGTATAGTCGGCTGGCAGGTCTTTATGTGACTTGTTATTTGTATCCATATCGTAGTTTGTATACTGGTACTTGGTGCGAGAAAGCAGATTTCCATTACCGTCCTTCAACTCTTCGAAAACGGTAGAATATCCGACTGATGGCGTGTTGAAGTTCAAAGGATATGGGCTGATATCATCAAAGGAATAGAAATCCAGGTAGTCCTCTCCGTCATCCGTGAATAATATTATTTCATGAAAACATGGTGTACCCTTGGAGATGCCGCTGCTTTGGCCATTAAGAGACTTCCTGTATATATAGTTCTTGGAATAAAGCAGGGAGCCTGAAACATCATAGTTACTCAATGTCTTTACACGAAGCCCACCTGCCGTGCCAGATGTGCTTATAATTGAGTTCGTCTTCAGGTCAAATGCCTTCGAATAGTCATTTAATTCATATTCAAACACTGTCTTTCCGCCTGTAGGATAAGAAATACTCTTGAGGGTGAGTAATTTTGTATCATCAGATGAGGCTGGCCTTAATTTAAAGTCATTTGAAAAATACTCCCCAACAAACTTCCAATTTCCACTTTTATTATAATATCCCCAAGAGTCTGTATAAGTCATTGGGTTATAGTTTGGCCATACAGCATCACAATAATATTCAAAGTTATAGTTATACACGTTCTCACCACCTAACCAAACTTCTGAGACGTTAGTAGGCCTGTTGTTGTGATTTGCATTCAATGGCATCATAGAATCCCTAGGCTCCATTGGAAACATTGTGTCACCAATAGCTGGCTTTAGGGGTTCATCATCAGGAGCTTTTTCTGTAGTAAAGGCTATACGGGTTAACAAATGCCTTTGGTTATTGTTATTATATGCAAAATGAATCTGGAGAATCCTGCCTAATGGGTTCATTACTGTGATATAATCCAAATAGTCATGTGTTATCTTACTGGCAATGGCATTACAGGTATTATTGACGTTTGTTGGCGAATTTACATCTATATTCAGGAATTGACAGAATCTTAGGTAATAAGACTCTCTGTCAATGTCCTGCAAATTAGAATAGGCGTATCGGGAGTCTGGGGTTGTCCAGTACAGGCATTGCTGAGAAGAATCCAGAAAATGTTTTCCATACAATGTATCCCGCTGATAATTAAAGCAGATTGATTCATTGTCGCTGCTTATTTTCTTCAGCCGCGACGGCATCATCAGGAAGCCATTATAACCAGCCTTGCCAGTGTTGCTTTGATGTCCTGGAGCATACTCCACACCATCCACATAGCGCTTTATTAATTGGGGCGCATAATGTATATCACACATATACGAATCGGCTGCATATTCAAAGTTGATGACCCTCTGGTCTATCGTGGTGATTTTTGAAAGCCGCCAACATGTAGCCATGATATCTCCGTTTGTTTGATAATAATATGGAATACAATATTCTGTGGCGTTGTCGCCGCCAAATTCATAACGGGTACCATCAGGAGTGATTAAAGAGAATCTATCGAAGAACCTTCTATTAAGACCTGTATAATACGGCAAATTAAACCTCGTTTTCAAGTCATCAATAGTCTTAAAACCTGTTTCGGCATTAAACTCTACTTTTATATTATCATCAGATATAACCCTCCATTGCCCATCCTTGTCCATAAAGAATGTCCCGCTATAGCCGTTGAAATTAAAGGAGAATTCGTCTGCAGACAGTTCATACCAATCGTTGCCAGACAAGTGTGTGTATTGCTTTAACTTCTGTGATTTGTTAGAACTGTTCTCGATTTCATTGATCTTGTTGTGGTTGAAATAGAATCCAGCCTGCGTTGTGCTCGTTTCTTTCTCGTCTTGAACTCCTTTGACATTTCGCGCAATATAACCACCCGCAGAAAGGACCCATCCAATACCTAATGACGAGGGCGGTGTATGCGGTTTCACGTTCGAAAGATGATACATGGCCTGAACTGGAAGTGAGAATTTTCCTACTTTTATTGTATATAGGGGAACAGAAACATCTGGAGTTCCTGTATAGTGGCCTACAGGTATACTGCCGAATGAGCCTAAATTGGCAACCTCGGGTGACGGGGCATTCCTTACTTCCCTGACTTGCCCCCACATGTTAGTGCTTATTAATAAGCATACAAGTATCATAGCAAGCCTGTTGTGTTTTGCGTAAGAAGTTTGTGTCTTTTTCATTGTTGTATATGGTATGTTCTTTTCTTTAACTGTTATTTCCTTATAGTCTCATGATATACCTTCCCGTTCACATTGATGTATAACACATACACGCCTGATCGCAGACCAGATATATTGAAATGTGCATTGTATCCTGTTCCTGCATCTTGCAAGAACCTCCTGTTGGAATATATCATTCCCATCTGATTTGATATGAGCATTGTGATATTTGCTCTGGCATCAAGACTATATTCTATATCAACACTACCTCCGTCTATTGACACATTGTAATGAATGATATCCTGAGGGACTTCTTGGTAATTATTGTCGTCAGGCTGTTGGTAATCGTTTAATTTCAGACTGTCTGGAATGCTGCAATATGCATAGTGAGTAGTACCCAAAGGGGAAAGGTCTGCATAACTGGTACTTGTGACAGATTCCAGAATGGGTCTGCAATATCCCTTGACGTACCACTCATATCTTTCTTCAATTACCTGTTTCATTTCAACAGAGTCAATTCTTGAAGGGTTCAAGTCCATGGCGACAGAATAAGATTTTAGTTTATAAACCCTTAATACATTCTTTAGTGTGTCTGTGTCTGAAAGCAAAATGTCACCTTGTCCATCTGCTACAACATAATAGAAGCCTTTCTCTTTGAAGAAATGATCTCCGCAATAAATTCCGTAGCCTTCGAAGTCTTTAGAGAATGCGTCTTCAAACGCCAACGGATAAATCATGCTACAAGGTGAATTATAATAATATGTCTCTTTGAGTGGAGTCTCATTGCCTACTTCCAACAGACTATCCTCTCTCATTATATAATAGGTTATCTGACTCTCGTCCGTAACAGTAATCAACCCCAAACTGTCAATACATTGTGAAACAAGATGTGCCTCACTTAAAATATTCAAGTCAGAAAAATCCCATAGACAACTAGACCCGCCATTGCCAGGATCAAAATAATCTACTGCATTCCTTGTAAATACACCTTCCTCTAATCCTGTCGTTTCATTTGTCAATGTAATATGAGAACTAACTTCGTTTGTGGAAAGCACAAATAGTCCCCAAAACAATTTTAACCTTATATTCATGACGTTTTTAGTACATTTAAAACAATCTTTTCTGTTTTTCTTGTTGACTCGTGTTTTTGAAATGCAAAGATATATATTTTACATAAGCTCACAAAATTTAATCAAATGAAAAGCCATGAAAAATAGAAATAGTAAAATGTTTTAGGACATTCTTCTAATAACACCTCTTTAATTATAAAGAACAATTACCTAAGGAGGTTACACTTCCTTGCAGTGGAATAGTATGAAACGCTATTTGAGACTTTCAAAAGCAGAGACACTATAGGACAAGAAAACCTCAGTCAGCATTTCGCAGACTGAGGTTTTCTTTTGGGGTTTTCTTTCAAAGATTTGGTCAGTTCGATGGCAATGATCAGTGGGGACGGTCCTCCTGATCATTTGGGCGCAAAGTTACAAACATATTCTATTATCTCCAAATTTTCGCATCAATAAATGATCAGGAACGCTCGGCTCTGCCGCTTTCACTAAAAGTAATAGCGCATACCCACTTGAAAGCCTATGCGCCTGATGCCATAAAACTCATTGTCCTTCAACTCAAAACCATCAGGCTTATTCAATTTCACGGTAATCATATTCATCTGAGCACCCAGCGCTATTTGGTTGCTCACTTTGTATTCCCACCCAATACGTAACAGCGGTGCCACATGCCCCTCAGTATGAGACTGGTTACCCACAGACTCCGAATAACTGCAGTAGCCAAAACCAAGAGCCATATCCCAACGCCACTTATCAGACGGTAATGCCATCACCAGACTGGGACCTATATAATTCAGACGCTGTACATAGCCTTCGTCAAATGAAGTATAGTTGTGCAGGTAGTTGACACCTATGCCGAAGCCCGACACCCACACGTGGTCATAATCCACCTCCACATCTATACCACACTTCGATTTGTAGAGTCTGTCGCCAACCTGAAATTTCGAAGTCATCCATGATGGTCCTACGTTGAAACGCAGGATATTTCGTGGTGCATTCTCGTTTCTCTTCTTGATTTCCTCATAGGGCGATTGATACGTCTGCATATACTGGTTATCTGCAGGCTGAGCAAGTGCACGGTCAAGGGAGCCCTTTACAACACTTGTATCACTCTCTGTCTCTGGCATACGCAGCATGGTGCCCCAAATACGGTGAATGGTGCTACGCATATCCGGCTGACGATGTTCGGTGATAATATGATACAGTTAGCGTTAGTTCGCTATCCTATCGCATCGGGGTTTTCTAAAATACGTTTTCATACTACTGACGGTTTGAGGGTTGGAGGTCGGCATAGGCCTTGCTGGCCATGAAGCAGGGACAGGCCTTGGCTACGCGAGGGAACTCGCAGTGACCAAGGATGCGAGCATCGGGGTAGTCACGGGTGAGATCTTTCAGCAGCTCGTAGAGGGAGTGCTTCTGGGCCTCAGTGCGAGTGTCGGCGGGTTGGCCTTGCTCATCGAGGCCTCCCTCGTAGACGATGCCAAGGGAGCACCAGTTGTAGCCCTTCACATGGATGCCCTGGACGCTCTCAGAGAGCAGGGGAATGATGTCGCCATTGCGTCGCACGTACCAGTGGTAGGATACCTGGCCCCACTTCTGCTTGCCGCAGTTAATCAGCGATTCCACGCTGAAGGGCTTGTTGCAGGGGTTGCCGACACAATGCACGACGAGATACTTCACGACTTTTAGAGGTTTCATTTCACACAGATAGTTTTAATGTCACACAGAGATTATTTTTTATTATCTCACACAGATCCCACAGATAGCACAGATTTTCTTCTGGGTCTCGCGGAAAGCGCAGAAAACGCAGAAATTAAAACCAGTGAGGAGTACAGGACTGGACGGCCAATGTGCCGACGACGGTGGTGATGATGGTGCCGATGACCTTCAGCACCTTGAATACTTTCTGCCAATTGATTTTCATTTCACACAAAATAATATCGAAAGAAATACGTTTAATTAAAGGTCACACAGATTACACAGATTACACAGATTTTTTATTCCTTCGGAATCATGACAGAGAACGAACTAACATACCAAATACGTGGGGCTATATTTGACGTGTACAACACGTTAGGCCCAGGACTCTTGGAGTCCGTTTATGAAGAAGCCTTATGTTTTGAGCTCCAGCAGCGTGGCTTACAAGTAGCCAGGCAACTGGAGGTTCCCATTAACTACAAAGGGAACGTTCTCAAAACTGCTCTTCGTCTGGATTTGCTCATCGAGAATACGATTATCGTAGAGCTAAAGTCAGTCGAAGAGATGAAGCCAGTGTTTGCAAAACAACTGCTTACATACCTAAGGCTTCTTGATAAACATGTGGGCCTTTTGGTGAACTTCACAACAGATAATATCAGGGAGGGCATCATTCGCATAGCGAATTAAATCTGTGAGATCTGTGAGATCCGTGTGACAATAAATAAAAGAGCTCAGTGAGAAGTTTGAGGGCGATGCGCAGATTGCATTCAAGGCTGTGTTTTGGACGTTGTTCCTGCGCTTAGGGCAGACTGGGTAGCCTTTGCGTTATCCCGGACACATCAGCCCTCAGACATCATACATCAGTTCATGTTGTCATCATCATCTCCTGATCCGCCGCCGGAGTTGCCACCGGTGTTGTCACCTCCAGTTCCAGAGGTTCCGGAGTTTCCACCGGTGTTGGAGCCACTATTCGTGCCATTCGAGGGATTCGTGTTCGAACCACTGCTGCTACTGCCTACGCTAATCAGGTTCTCGTGGAGCTCCTCGAAGGCCACATCCTTGATCAGGGTCTTGGTGTTGACATACTTCTGCACCACCTTGCCATCCTTCTCTGCGGAACCAGTGACGATGCGCTCGGTCTCAGGCTGGAACAGGACGCGGCGCGAGGTGATGGTCGATGCCGTGCAGTCCTCCGCCTTCGTCACGCCGATGCTGGAGAAGCCGACCTTGAAGATGCCGATACCTGCCAGGCGGATCTTCTGACCCATGCCCAGGAAGTGCTTCATGGCGGCACCCAGCTCGTCGAGGGCAGCCTTGATGTCACTGCGCTTCAGCGTGGCCTGTGTCTGGATGAAGTCGGCAATCTCGTCGGTCTCGATGAACTTCTCGTCATACACGGGCTTGGCGTAATACTTGCCGTACGTCTTCGCGTTGTGCGAATTGTTGTTCTTTGATTTGATGTACTTCTGACTCATAATCTTTTAAAATTAAACATTAAACATTGTCGCGGCTTGTGAAAGGTATGTCACTTTCGGGTCGTCCGGGACGTTTCTTTCACCCGAGGGAACGTCACTTTGCGGTCGTAGATGCGATACTTTACCCCCCTAAAGTATCATCGGAACGGGTCGCAGATGACGTCGGAACGGATGGAAACAAACATCGGAACGGGTCGTAGATGACGTCCCTTCGGCTCACTTGCCAGGTACAAGTGAAGTGCAAGGCGAACGCAGAGCCGAGCTCGCTCGAGCTATGCTGAGCCGCAGCCTTCACTCGCGATGCATCTCAAATGCATTGCAAAGATACTACATTTCAAAGAGCCATTGTCTGCAGAATCCTCCAGTGTCTGCACTGTCTGCCATGCGAACATTCTTTTAACATCTTTTCAGTCTATACAGAGCCAGTATTTGATTCTCTCCACCATGGCTGCCGTGAACCCGGAGTCGCCGGTATGGTAGTGCAGACGCTTGAGGTCGTGCTGCAGTCCCGGACAGGTCGCTATCTCGCGCCACAGCTTCTTCAGACGCGACTTTGGCTTGATGTTGCAGGCATACATGGCATCGGCCAGCTCCTGCTTGGAATAGTCTTTTACTTCTAACATAGTCGTATGGTTTATCACTTCTTCATTCTATTTCTTACACTTCTTACAGATAAAGAAGAAAAAAGAGTTGCGCGCGTACACATACGAGCGCAGTACGCGCAGGAGTCTTTTTCATTGGATATCCGTCAAAAGTGTAAGTCGTCGGAAATGGCCAGCAGGTGTTTGCGCTCATCAATCTCCGCGCCGCTACGCCGCACGACGATGTAGCCACGCTGGTCGCCATCGGACTTCTTCTGAAAGCCCAGCTTAGTGAAGGCACGCCCCAGTCCTTCGAGCGTGAAAATCTGGGCCGTGTTAGCAGCAATAATCTGCATGGCAACAGACACGGGCAAAAACTCGCCCTGCTCGTTGTCCACAGGCTTGCGGAAGTACCAGTTCACCATTTCGATCTCCGACTTCGGCGTCTCGAACGTGCTGTTGTGTTTCATCAGCCACTCTGTCTCTGCCGGCGACAGCCAGAACTCGAAGCCCTGGTTATACAAGGCGTAGGCCTGGGAGTAGATACCCTCGTAGTCGAAGGGATGGTCGCGGGGCGAGTCGATGGACTCCACCTCGAAGGGTACCCAACGGCGAGTGCCCGTGGGGTCGTTCAGGAACTGGGTGTTGTTGCCCGTGCCGCAGAACGAGGCTATGTGTGGGCGGTGCTCGTGGTGGCGACCATAGACAGGACGCTCGTCGACGGCTGGCATGGTCATGGCCGACTTCAGCTGGTTCATGGCTGCAGCGTTCATGGTGTCGAGCTCCTCGCAGCATACCAGACCGTAGCGCGTCAGCGTCAGCAGGTCGTCTTTGTTCATACGTCCCGCATTCGTCTTGATGCGGAAATAGCGGCGCAGCTCCGGCGGCAGCAGGTAACTGAACCAGGTGGTCTTATAGGCTCCCTGACGGCCCACCAGCACCAGTATCTCATGGTTTACCACCGTCTCGTCTATCCATGCCGCCACCATGGCCACCAGCCATTTGCGCAGGAACCGGTAGAACATCAGTTGCTCATCGGGACCGCCCTTCACCGTCACGCTCACCGACATGCCAAGGATGTAGTCGTCGCCGTTCCAGGGCGGCAGGTGCTCCAGGTAAGACTGGAACGGGTGATAGTCTGGCGCATAGTCTGAGTTCACCACATGGTCGAAGTCCGCCAGGCTGACCATCTTCGTCCTACGCAGCTCCTTCCACCATGAGTTCAGCTGGAAGTCACTCACGGGCAGCCAGTCTGGCGATGCCTCTACCAGTCCCGTCACCACGTTGCGGCGCAGCAGCACCCGCTCGTCCAAGAACCGCTCTATGTCCTCTATCGTGGCCACATACTCCTTCCAGTTCGCTTTCCGCTCACCGCTGGTTTCTTTCTTTTTCCATTTCTTTTTAGTTTTCTCCTCTTCCATACAAATAGAGATTTGTTTGCGGCAAAGATACAAAACATTTCTGGTTCCTACTCCCCTTAGGGGTACTACGCGAGGGTACTACGGTCTAAATAGTTAAAAACATAGCAATATAACAAAAAAGTTACCTAAATATTTGTTTGTTTGTAACTTTTTTGCTACCTTTGCACCGTCCTAAGCGGACAAAGTGTTCTGTGTTTTATGAAAACATCTGAATTGTTAGAGAGCCTCAGGGACGCCGGGTGCGTTCTGGCTCGAAACGGAAAGAGGCACGACAAGTGGACGAATCCCAAGACGGGAGCGTCCGAATGGGTGCCCCGGCACGCTGGCGAAGTTCCTACGGGAACGGCGCAGAAAATCTTGAAAAAGTTGGTTGGGGAGTAATCCCCGACCACTTTTAAGAGAGCTGGAAATCAGACGGTTCGGAGAGCAGGAACACTTTTTGTTTGATAGAAACAATATTCGATATATGAGGAAAGTATTAGTGACAGTATCGCAGGCATCCGACGGCACATTCTGGTGCCACACAGAAAAGGATGTCTATGGTGTAGGACTGAATGCTGCAGGCCAGACAGTGAAGGAAGCCAAAGACGACTTGCTGGCTTGTCTGGAAGAGGCCAAGGCCGACTACGAGGAAAGCGGAAAGACAGCAGAGCCGGTAGAGTTCCGCTACCAGTACGATTTGCAGTCGTTCTTCGACTACTTCTCCTTCCTGAATGTCACAGAGGTTGCTAAGCGGGCTGGGGTCAATCCCTCGCTGATGCGCCAATACACTCGGGGTATCAAGACGGCAGGTGAAAAGACCTACGAGCGTCTGACTGTCTGTATGGCAAATATTACCAAGGAACTGCAAGCCGCGTCTTTCCGTTAGGATGGCACGGATGTATTTCATAAAACAAGAACAAGAACAGAAAAAGTCCTGATGCGCGAGCACCGGGACTTTTTGCTTCTTAACCAAGCTGTCGTTTCAGTTCGTCCTGAAAGTCGAGCGTTCTTTTTCTGGTGAGAGCCAAGTTGTAATCACTCCGCATGTATTTCCGATTCCACAGCCCCTCAAACATCTTCCACTTCTCCTTGATGCTTAGCCGATCAGCTATTGTGTCGGCCAAGAGTGCCGCCTGTGTACGGGAGATGAGTGGTTGGAAGTGCTCGTCCACATAGCCCGCCTCCTGCGCTTTCTTCCACAGCACCATCGCCTTGTCGGTGGCAAGTTCGTTAGGTAAGTCCCCTGCGCTCTTCTCCCTCCCTAAGCAGGGAGGGTCGGGGTGGGTCTTCCCGATATTGATTTGGTTATCTATGTGCTGGCTTCCCTTTCCATAGATGTTAAATACGATGCTGCCTTGGCTGATGTGATTCTTCTGGTGCAACAGCTCCAGCAGTTCATCCAACTGGCTCGTCACATTCTCATTCATAACTTCATTTCATTGGTTAAACTTTTACGCCGCGAAGTTACGAAAAAGAGATAAAATTTACCCCCTATATAGCAGGTGTATATAGAGGGTATATTCCTATTTGAGAAGTTGCTTGAACAGCCTTATCTAATGGTTACATTCAATGCTTCTTCCAATGGGACATGCTCAATGTTGGCAATGCCGTCTATTTTTAAGCCATCTATTCTCATGCTCAAGTTATAGAATTTTCGTGAGTACATTAAAAACTGCTGCAAAAGATAATATAAATAATTAACTCACGCAAACATTCTTGCGCGAGTTAATCTTTTTTAGCATATGTAAGACCTATTTGAAAAGTTGTTTTAGTTCATCTTGAAACGTTAATGACTGTTGTTGATTCATAGATCTGTAATAATCATTATACATGTTGTTCCTATTCCACAGCCCCTCAAACATCTTCCACTTCTCCTTGATGCTCAGCCGGTCCGCCATGGTGTCGGCCAGGAGCGCCGCCTGGGTGCGGGAGATGAGTGGTTGGAAGTTCTCATCCACGTAACCTGCCTCCTGCGCTTTCTTCCACAGCACCATCGCCTTGTCGGTGGCAAGTTCGTTAGGTAAGTCCCCTGCGCTCTTCTCCCTCCCTAAGCAGGGAGGGTCGGGGTGGGTCTTCCCGATATTGATTTGGTTATCTATGTGCTGGCTTCCCTTCCCATAGATATTAAATACGATGCTGCCTTGGCTGATGTGATTCTTCTGGTGCAGCAGCTCCAGCAGTTCATCCAACTTCTTCAGGACATCGGCGGGCAGCATGTCGCCAAGTCCTCCCAGAGATTCTGGGACTTCTTCATTGTGATTCATATTCAAACAAATTTAAAAATATAGTAAATACCTTGATTCTGAAAAAGGATGCGGGCGATAACGGTAAGAACATCTCACATCCAGGCATCGCCAAATACCTTGTACACAGATGGATACCGCTAAAGCCCACACCCATATTCGAGTGTGAGCTAACAGCAGTCTTTCCGTGTACTATTTCCTTTGGCGATTTCGGATGTGTACAGAAAGCTGTCGCTCTATCTACTATATTTCAAGGTGCAAAGATACTGAAAATCTTATACGCATCCAAATATTTGAGATTATTTCTTCTTATGGGCTCATGGTTTTTATACGATTAATTAATCATGTTAAGAGGTTAATAATGGAATCTGACAGTCAGCATGGCACCCAAGTGGTCAAAGCCATACGACTCATTATCAGGCTGCTTAAAACCATCAGGTTTAGAGAAGACGCTACGTTGACGCACACCGTCGATACCGATGCCCAACGTCTTTGTCACCATAATCTCCATTCCCACAGTCATTCTCGATCCAAATCCGATTTCGTTCTGGCCGTCATCGTGATAATAAGCCAGACCTAGACCCAACGATGCATCAAGGCGCAACCAAGGAGTGATATTGCCGCCAATAAGGGCGCTGGGGCCGAGATACATCATGAGGTAATCGGGTTTATTTCCATAGTACCTTATATTATTGGGAATGTCAATCTCCGTTCTGACGCCATAGAAGTCGGCACCAAAGCCATAAATGTTCTTTCCTGTATAGGCAATAGACAGGTTGAGACCATAGCCCCGCTGGTCTGTGACATAATTCTTGGCATCGGTAGTCAGATAAAGCTTCGAAGTGGTCCACATGGGTCCGGCACCGATTTTGAACATAATGCCCTGCGGCTCCTCTTCTTCCTGCTGCCAGCCATCGGCCTCGACTTGGTTGTTTGTAATGGCGGCAGTTGTATCGGTTGCGGCTTCGGCATTAGCAGTCTTTATGGCAGTTGTCTTTGTCGGCCCCCATAGTTTTGCCTTCAGTTCGTCAATTCTTCTGACAGAGAGTGTCAGCGAGTCGTTCACCTCGCCGTCGGTATAAGCCATCGTACCTTTCAGTCGGTTCTTGTCCATCTCGCTATAGTCCATCACCAGCACGTTGCCGCCTTTTTGTGCTGTCTCTCTGACGGCCATTCCCAGCATTTTTCCATATTCGCTTTTCACCGACTCTGCCTTTCCGTCAACCGTCACCTGGCCGATGGCTTGAGCCTTCTCTACCTTGTCTATGCTCTCGACAATCATCACCTTGTTTGTTGCCACTGGATTATATCCGCTTGTCACCATTTCTGATGTCACCTGGGGAGAACAGCCCACCAATGTTACTACAGCTATCAATAGAAATAAATACTTCTTCATAATACCGTTTTTACTAATCATGCAATAGTACAAACTTTTTCTTATATCAATCATTTGTTATTACTTCAATCAAACATTACCAACAATTAGAGTCCCCATGATTTCCGACAAAGACTTTAAACGGCTTTGAATATATAATTATTCCATTTTTAGGAATATATATGTACTTTTTATATGCTGATTTGTTTCTATCATCATAAATAAGAAAACTACATAGGAAATGAGCCCGTAAATTATTCAAGCCTGTAAAAAAGAACTCTGGTCTAATGCATACTTTTACATTCTTCATATATTGACTATGGGGCAATATCACAGTATCACCTATCCCTTGGCAAATACAAGTATCGTACACATCTCCAAAGGTTTCATATTCACTATAACGTTCCAGTATTATTCTTTGTAAAGAATCTATCGCCACCGGTTTGTCCGTTGGATTAGAAACCACAAAAGATATCATAACAGAATCACCACATGCTACACTGTCTTTTTCCAATTTGACATCCAATGCTAAACCTTTGTTGCTTAGAGGTTGAATAGTTCTTTTCGTCATGCAACAGCAACATAGGATGCATAAAACACATAATACTAAATTCTTTACCATCGTCTCGGTATTTTATAAATAAAGTGCCACCACGGGTGGTATCCATATGTATATTTAATTATATCATCGTAATAACTAAGTGCAGTCCCATAACCAATTATCCTACTTTCCAAGTTAAAACCATGATGAGATTTTAATCGTATTTCGCATATACCCCATAATTAGTACCAGTCTTTAATCTATAGACAATTCTTTCTGGTTGGAATATCACCCCCAAATATGCTTGTTTTAATTCAATACTATGAACGTCAACATGAATAGGATCTTCATTAATTCTCCATATTGCCCAATCGTCTTGGATATCCTTATTTGTGTAGTCTCCCTTTGTCTTAAAGAGGATGTGCCTTGTCTCACCAACATCTTTGACGTTCCCAACTCTTTCCCACAATCCTCTTTTCATACCTATTCTTGTTGAGCAATGAGCATAAAAATCAATATTTCCTTTTACTACTTCTGTCAAGTCGGGCTCTTCATTAATAGGATATGATTTTTTGAAAACTCTTACAACATCGCTGTTCAGTTGCGTTAAGTCACTAATAATGTATTGCAAGTATTTCTTGCAATTACCATCTATCTTTACACAAAACACATCGCCAATTATTGTTCTCATATTCATAAAGAAATCATCATTATTTTATTCCATACTTATCCCAGTATTTTGGTGATATCGAGTTGATTTTATTATACAAACTTCCTCCATTCTTAATCATACCATATTTATTTATTAAGTTTTGCTCCATTATTCGAGCTTGCATTCGAGTTAGTCCCCCTGCAACAATAGAATAATCTAAATCTGATCTTTCGGTTCGAGAATTAGATTAGCGGGGTCGGTTCTTTCAGTCGCTACGCTTAGTGAAAGCGGCAGAGCCGAGCGCTCCTGATCATTTTATCAATCTTTTGACTTATCTCGAATTATCCTTTTATCATTACTTCTTTCTTGCCCATTCCCACGGAAATTTCAGTTTACCATTCTCCCATTCTTTTAGGGTATACATTGCATCACTTCGATAAATGCCATTAGAATCATCATTCTGAACCTCCTTTAGAACTCTTTCTGCTCTAATTTTATCAACAGAAAGCAATGCAAATGCAGCCCATAGACGTACACCAACATGCGGATGTTCCAAGAAAGGCTCCAATAATTGAAGTTGCTGACTGTCGTAAAGATATAGGATGCATGCAACAATAATATCGTGATGCCTATTTCCTGTTTTATAATCTCCTGTCTCTGATGCTTCGGAATGTCTTATAGAACTTTCCTCAAAGAGTCTTAAGGCCTCATCATTACTTTTTATCTTTCTCATTTTCCAGATTTAATTTAATCTGATCAGCGGGGACTTTCAGTCGCTACGCTTAGTGAAAGCGGCAGAGCCGAGCGCTTCTGATCATTTTTCACTTCACCACCTTCTTTCCATTCCTTATATACACCCCATGCTTGGGCTCTGCATTAAGGCGACGGCCCTGGAGGTCAACAATAGAAGGACCTGTGGCTGCACCAACTGTTTGAGAGGAACCAACACCTGCTACTACGAGAGAATTATAGTCATTATCATCAATTATAGGAATAGATACAGTATTGTTTGCATCTGGCACATTTAAGACACCATCATATAGGCATACAGAACATCTTACTTGCCTTTCCTCATCGGCTGAAACAATGGTATGATAAAATTTCAGGTGATACGATTCTCTAAATACATTAACAAGATTAAAGAACAAGGTGGCTACTCGCAGGCAACCCTGACCAGGAATACCATCTGTCATCACATTAATCAGCAATGTGCTGTCTTTATCAAGTTCTGCCTGAACGTCAAGATAGGAGTATTCGCATGGCAACACATAATTCTGATATGAACAAAAAAGACTGTTCTGTCCTTCGCCCCGTAGAAACTCAAGTACCTTATTCAGATTCTCACCAGGCTGAATGTTTTTAGTAAATTCATATGTTGACAGCCCCTCTACCTTTACAGGATAGTCAAAGCCTTCCTCATAGGCCTGCGCCAACGTTACCAAGTCTATTTCCACAACAGAATGTTCCTTGAAAGACACCTTACCAATATTCTTTCCTCTCACAGTCACTTGGTATTCGTCCTTTAGCGCATTGAATATGGTGAAATAAATATTGATCTGACAGACACAAGCGGCAAGTATATCACCAGTACCTGCGTCAACACCGATGTTGAGATTTGAATCATTTTCCTGACATATCACCTTAACGTCACCATAAGCACAGTTCACCTCACAGTTGATAAGTTCTCCATACAGACCACCTTCAAAACGCGTGAGTTTTAGCCTCGGGTTTCCGATATTGCCTTCGGATCTCGTCCTCATTGCACAATCCGTATTCGACACATCACCTACCGTTACGTTCGATTCTTGTGCCACAGCGCCACCTGTAGCCAGAACAAGCAAAAACACTAGTAGTAATCTCATCTCTTTCATAACACTTCAATTATTGGGTTTCACACATTTTCTGCAAAGATAATAAAATTCTCAATACGTTGTTCTGTTTCGAGCCACTTTTTTACTGAGTAATAGAACTATTACCATTTATTTCTAATGATGCGCCTAATTTTACCTCAAAATCACTATAAATTGTTGTACCAAATTCTGCTGATATGGTAGATGAACCATTTTCAACAACGACAGGTCCTTGGGGGCGATTGGAGTTAACATCGCTGCCAATATTCACTTGTTCTGCAAGGACATTGAGATTATTTGATAATTTCTCATTTTGAAGATATACTACATTTCCAAAAATCGTCTGGTATGGCAAGCAATTAGCTCGTGTCACAGTTACGAGATACTCATTTGGCTGAAGAGTAAATGTGGGTTGTCCATAATAGTCCCAAACACTATAATAGCTTTGCCCCATATCAAAACGACTCATAACACAGACTTTTGCATTGTCTTCTGCAAAGACCCAAGAGATGTCCTCGTATCTGTGAGTAATCTGCATATTTGAGATCGGCTGTGGCTTTTGTGTATGAATCGTCAATTCTGGGTCGCCCAATAATGTCATAAAGAGATATTGCCATCGTGTATCACAATAGCTATTACAAGCAGAAGAGAATAAATTTCTAGATTCTTTTATTGCTTTTCCTATTTGTGGTGTCCCAGAAAACAATGCCTTCCATGCTTCACCAGTAAATATATCCGCAGGTCCATTAGCATTACTACCATAGGTAATGCTTGTTTCACTACAACCATAATAAGCAATAATACCATTACGAGGACTATTCATAAAAGATTTCCCTAAGAATGATGATGGCGAAGATATATCATTTGTGTGACAAGCTTCTGTCATAATAACGGTATATCTAGGCGAGACCAAATTATTGGCATGATATGTATGGTACCATATAAGTCTTTCCATTGTCCATCTGTTAGTGTTTCCATGTGTTAAGACATGTGCAAACGCATATCCTTTTTCCAGTTCTGACTGCAAATTTTCTGCTGTCACATCATAGTTTGCACTATCAGGGTGGTCTGTACCTGTATCATAAAATCTGTATTTTAATCCATTCCAGCCTGTGGAACTGATATATCTAGAATACAAACTATCACATATCACCTGTGCATCGCTAATACTGTCTCCAGACTCATTTATTGCTACACATCTATCTAATTTATTACCGCACATTAATATCTCATTTTTCCAACCAATAGTATCTGGATTTTGTTCATACTCAATTACTTTATCTACATTTGTCTTTGCTTCTAATGCATTTTCTGTTGACATCCTTGAAACAGAACACCATTGAAAATAATCTATGGTATCTGTTATTTCTCCATATATTCCATTATGATTCTTGTCCCAGTCGATATCCCTAAGACAGGAATAATAGATATCGCAAGCCCCGTTAGTATATTCATTTCCATTAATGAATGATATCCTCGAATAACATTTTAATGTGGGAATAAGGTTGGTCGCACCACCAAGCAACACATACTGCAAGTCCCAGTCTCTCCTATTGTAGTAATTCTTTATCATTTTCTTAATACGAACAAAGGTTGTATCAGTTGTATATGTATTGTTAATCTCTTCCAACGTAACGACCTCTGCCCTACAACCCTTTTCCGTTTTCCAATCTGCCAAACGCTGGTACTCATCCTTTAATGAATCTACGGTAATAATCAAATAATGATAAAGGGTATCTGAATAAAAATGTCTTAGATTCTCTGTCTGGTACAATAAGTCTACATCCTCAGGATTTGCAACCAGTTTTACTATTTGCTCCAAGGCTGACTTTTTAGACGGAGTGTTGTTATCTCTATTGTCAACAGCATTATCAAGTTTGATGTCAATGTTAATTGTCGTATCTAGAAATAAGTTCCCCTTTTCTGCATCATATTCAAACGGACAAATCAGGAATGACAAGAATTTATATTCTCCCAGATAATGAGTTCCTGTATACCTAACCTTCTCTCTAGGATAAAACGCCTCTTTATAAGGACTATTCATTCTTGTCATTTTTCGAACATCAATACCATTATCTATTGGAAAGCAAATAGGATTAGATTCCAAATCAACATTTTCTCCCATAAGTGTATGCTCTGTTGAGATCGCATAGCCTATGTAATTATCATTTTTTCCTATTAAGATATTAACACAAGCATATGGAAGTGCAGGAGAATTATAATCATTATCAAATACGAATGTATGGTTCTTTGTACTAATTGAATAGAGGGAACCTTCCTTTTGTATTTCAAAATCATTTTGACAGAACTCCAACGTAATTCTTTTTGTTGTTTGTGCATCGGCGACTACTGATGATACAAACATTATAATATATATAAATATCGGCTTCATATACCCCCACTTTATTAGTCGTATTAAACAATCGGACGTAATAGAGAAGTTCCATTGAGTCAAAGCTATGATATAATCATTTTCTTCGTGTCTACTTCCTGCCCTCCAATTATTAATGAATAAAGATACATTCCTGAACCCAGGTCATAACTATTGACAGAAATGCTATCCATAGATGAATCAACAGGAATTTTCTTTTTCAGACTTCCGTTCATGTTGAAAATACAGATATAGGCATTCTGCACATCGTCTGGCAACTTAAAACGGATTGTTGTACTATTAGAGAATGGATTGGGACTGTTTTGAAATAATACTGCATCATGGAATAATGATTTTTGTCTATATGCTGAAGCCGTGTTCATGTTATCATTATACCGTGAAGCCTCAGGAACCAATGTCTGTAAAATCTCTATTTCCTGTTGCATTTCTTGAATCGTTTTAATTAAAATTGGAATCATCTCTAAATAATCTACATATCCCCCATTAGGACATACCATGCCAGGAAAAATAGAATCTATATCTTGGGCAGACAGTGCATAAGTGGAGTCGGTACTTGATGCGAATTTAAATGCAATTGGGTTTATTGCTTTTACTTTGTTCAATACACTTCCCATAGGTTGCCGATTTGGCATAAACGGCTCATTTGCCCATTTAAACATATGTTGATAATACAAAAAGAAATCGCCTTCCACGTACACTTTACCAAGGAAATAGCCAGCATAGCGGTCATTGATACATTTTGAATGACCATCTCCATCAACTGAGCCAAAAATACCAGCGCCATTTCTTCCACTATTTAGATATCCTGAGACTCCATAATTATAGCCACTGGCACCATTTCCTGCTGTGCCAAGAACTCCAACGGCATAGCCATTTGACGACGAATAAGTTCCGGTAATTTGACTACTCACACCTACAATTCCAGAATTTAGAGTTGGGGTTCCTGTTACAAATAAGCCTGCTCCATACATAGAGCTAGACATATTGCTGCTTTTACCTAGGGCTTTAATTTGTATAACACGTCCATCACCTTCGAAATATGTTTTTGCATAGGTGTTTCCTTTTGCGCCAAAAGCTAATTGGGAAGTTGGATTCTCAGTGGTACCAATAGCAACTTTACCATTACTATTAACCTTCAACTGAGCACTAGAAGTGATAGCAATGCCTATACAGGCGAGTAGTAATAAAGTCTTTTTCATCGATATAATAGTTTTAGTTTATTTCGTACTAATAAAGAATAATAGAAAGGTGTGAGGCGTTATGTCCCCACACCTTTTTTCAGATTATAATGCTATTTCGCAATAGAAATAGTAATTGCCACCATAGTCTAATTGTAGTTCAAAGTCGCCAGAAAGGGTGGCAGGAAGCACAACAACACTAACAGAGCTTGGTACAACAGTCTGATAAACCACCTCACTATCTTCATCCAGTAATGTCAGTGTGTAGTCATCATGAGAAGACGTGAACGTAAGAACATTGTCCTCAAGAGTTGCCTCAGGAGCATCGGGTGGCAGTTCCGGGGATTTGGGCAGAGGATTATTTGTCCCTCCGGTGTTAACATGCTCAACAATAAAAGTCAATTCATTAACTAAATGTTGTGCACTTGCTTTTGTGCTAACATAGCATAACAGCACTAAAATCAATAATAGTTTCTTCATAATTAATAGGTTTAAAAAAATTAGTGCTGCAAAGATATGCTTTTACTTGCAAACATGGAAGAACTACTACCATGAAATAATTTCCAAAAAATTTCCTAATTCTGATGTTCCTCGCTAGGATTCAGCAACTTAGACTATGAAATTGATTTGATTAAGGAGTCAAATTTTTCAGGCTTTCCTTCCTGATTAAACAATTTAGAAAGAAGATATTTACGTCTTTTGGAAAGATAAACGGAGTTCTCTGAAAGTAATATGCTTATTTCTGGAAGCGAGAAATGAAGACGGAGAAGAACACATAGACGATAATCATTTTCGCTAAGATGGTAATTAGAATACAGCTTTGTACGGAAACCGGGCAAGGCAGTATCTATCATCTGACAAAGTTTTTTCCAATCGTCTACATAAATATGCTTATTTGTATTCTGTGCAAGATACACAAATCGACGATATATGTCCGTATTAGCTAGTTGGTTCTCAAGATTCTTTTCGGAATAGAGCAGTTTCTCGATATTATCTATCTTTTTCTGATGTTCGTCTATCTTACTTTGTTTCTGCTCTAACAAGGTCTCAAATTCCCGATGTTGTAAAAGCGCTATCTCTTGCCTTGCTTGTTCTTGTTGCTCAAGTGCATGGGAATATTCTGCCTTTAAACGATTTATTTCTGCACGCTTCCTTTGACGATTTGTCAATATAACAGCACATAGGAAAACCACAAGCAATAATGCGACGCTCCCAGTAAGCAAGAATTTGTGGAAATTGCGATCTGCCTCTTCTGTTTTTTTCATAGCAAGCGATTGGTTTCTCGTATAGTTATAAAGTGCCTGCATGTGACGCAGTTCTTCGGAATTGTACTGTTTAAAGCGGTCTTCGCTTACTTGATAACATAAATCTGCATACTTGGCTACAGAATCCGTTTCCCCCAATGATTTATACAGCCTATACAACCCCAAACTTGCAGCCTCTATGCTATTTATATCTTGGGATGTTTTTAAAACATGCCTATAATAATATTCTGCAGAATCTGGTATATTGACGGCAAGGTAATAGTTACCTTTATAAAAGTAATATAATTCAGGGATATAAGTATAATGTTCATCTTGATTTTGGGATATGGATTCTTCATATAAGTTCATATAAGTTTTAGACTCGACAAGTTCATGAGAATTAACCAAATATCCTACTAATGCGGGCAGGCAATTATTAGCCATATCATTTCTACCTAAGTGAAGATATCTGTCATATGCCTTTTTTATTGTCATAATAGCGTTGGTGGTGTCTCCTAACATTTCATAAGCGCTATGTTGCCATTCTATTGCAAGAGTCTGATAGATAGAATCATTGCATTTTTGTGAATACATCTCCATTAGCCTAAGCTCTGCAAGCATTTCTTGAGGCATCATCTGATAAGAGAAAAGGTTAGCTGTCTGTGCATGAATCTTTGCAAGTAACCGATAATCACAATCGACGGCTGTGGTATCGGCACAGTCGGCAGCTTGATGGAACTCATCAAGAGCCTGCGGGGCCTCACCCATATCAGCATAGGTGCGGGCTAATAGATAGTGGGCGAGCATCTGCTCGTTGGGGGTGCCGTGAGAGTCGAAATACTCACAGAGGGTGAGGGCCAACGAGTCGTCGGTCATCAGAGAGTCGGCCTGATTGCGGGCCTGCAGCTCGTTGAGCTGGCGGCGCATCTCCTCCCCGTTGTTGCTGCAGGCAACAACGGAAGCCAGGACAAGGGCGAGGCAAACAGCGAAGTGTAGATGTCTGATGGCTCTCATAGATGCCTGCAAAGGTACGAATAAGCGAGAAGAAAACCAAAAGAATTTTGAGTTTTCTCGAGCGGAAGTACCTTCTTGCGTCCCGTTGGTAGCAAGCGTCACCCTACGGGATGCCGAGCGCGAGCGAAGCTCAGAGGTACGAATAAGCGAGAAGAAAACCAAAAGAATTTTGAGTTTTCTCGAGCGGAAGTACCTTCGAGCGAAGCTCAGAGGTACAAACATATTCTCTTATCGACAAATATTCAAGTCAAAAAATGACGTCTCCATAACAAGCGTTGATTGAAGACAGAAGGGTTGGGGATACTAGCGATGGATGAGTTCGAGTTCAATCGATGTATGACAGAATCAGATCGACAATCTCGTCCTCGGTCTTGCCATCGGCAGAGATGACGAGGTTGTAGTTACGAGTATCGTAACGAGAGCTGTCTGTATAGCGCTTGACGTAGTTCTCGCGCTGCTTGTCAACCTTTTCGATAGTTTGAAGAGCCTCTTCTTCCGACATGTTGCGCTTGCGCATTAAGCGGCAGACACGGAAGGGTTTGGATGCCTGAATGAGTATGCTCAGGTGGTTGGGGTGATTGCGGAATACAAAGAACCCGCTGCGGCCAGCAATGACGCACGACTCCTCCTGGGCGATGCCCTCCAATATCTCTGTCTCGGCCTGAAACACTCTTTCGGTGGTCAGCGTGTCGGGCTCCTTACCCGTAACAGCAATATAATAGCTGCTGTTGAGGAGTCCCTCGCCAACGCCTACCACGCGCTTGAAGTCAGACCACCATTTGGTCTTGCGTCCCTTCATCTTTTCAATCTCCTCTACGCTGAGATTGTATTTCTCTTCCAAGCCCTTGACAACGGCCTTGTCGTAGAAGGATACGCCAAGTTTCTGCGCCAGTTTCTCACCTACGGTGCGTCCACCACTACCGAGCTCGCGGTTGATGGTAATCACGAATTGCTGCTTCTTGTCCATATAGTCGTAATAATTATTATTTTCCTTGTTAATATATTGTTCTTCTGTATCGTGGTTATTGTTATAAACCGGATGCAAATATAGTGATTTTTTCTTTTACCATCAAATATTTCCGTGTTTTTTTGTTTCTGTTTGCTAAAGAACGATGCACAATACAGTCAAGAGCGGACTCAACCTTTTCAGTTGGGCCCGCCCTTGGATATTGTTTTCAACAGGATAATTACTTCTTAAACAGATGGGGGATGAACTCGTGGAGGCCGCGGCGCCAGGTGAGGAACTCATGGCCGGTGCCCTGAGAGACAGAGGAATCGACCTTGATGCCCTGCTGACGGAGAGCATCGACGATAGACTGACTGTTGATGAAGTCGTCGGTACCCCAGTTCATGTACATATAGTGGATCTTCTTGTTGAAGGTGGCAGCATCGGCAAACACGCCGTTATAGGCGGTCTTCACGTCGAGGCCGAAGATAGCACCGCTGAAGGTGCCGAGCCATGCGAACTTGTCGAGGTTCTGGAGCACCACGTCGAAGGTCTGGTGACCACCCCAAGAGAGGCCTGCCATAGCGCGGTTCTCGCGGTCGGCCTTGGTGCGGAAGTTGGCATCGATATAGGGGATGAGGTCGTTGAGCAGTACGGGATAGAACGAAGCGCCATACTCGCTGCGGCCAGCACTGTTGTTACCACCACCGAAGGGCTGCTTGATATCGCCGCTCTCCATCACCACAATCATAGGCACAGCCTCGCCCTTGGCAATGGCGTTGTCCATGATATGCTGCATCTTACCCTGGAGCATCCAGCTGGTCTCGCCCTCGCCCATACCATGCTGCAGGTAGAGCACGGGGTAGCGCTTCTTGCCAGTCTCATACTCGGCAGGGGTGTAGACCAAGGCATGACGCCACTCGCCGAACTTAGAGTTGGGGCTGTGGTAGTAGATGCTGCGCACCTGACCGTGGGCGATGCCCTGCTGCGGACGGTAGTAGTCGCCCTCGGGACCCTCGGGCACCTCAAGGCCGCCACACTCACGGTTGCAACCAAAGTAGGTCTCAGAGGCGGGGTCGATGAAGTTCACACCGTCGATATTCATGAAATAATAGTGGAAGCCCACGGGCAGCGGGTCGGTAACAGCCATGAAGTTGCCCTTACCGTCGGGCTCCATGTCATACTTCTTGCTGCAGATGTCAACCACCACCTTCTTGGCCTGAGGCGCATTGATGCGGAAGTAGGCACGGTGCTGCTTGTCCACCTTGGGGAACTCGTTGCCAGGGATGGCGTTCTCGGCGGTGACAGCATCGGCGGGCACGTTGATCTTCTTCACAGCCACAGGCATATTGGCAGGACGCTTGGGCTCGAAGCCGAGGTGACGGGCCACAGCCTCACCATAGCGGCATCCCAGCTCTCGATAGCCGGCAGCATCGAAGTGCAGGCGGTCAGGACCGTTGGTACAGCCGTCAGAAGAGATGACCTGACAGGTGTGGATGGTCTGGGGCAGTTCGTCGATCTGCTTCTTACAACCTATGCAGACGCCCTTGCCGTCGGCCTGTACGATGTTACCCACATAGAGGTTCACCTCCTCGGGCTTCAGCTGCAGGTCGCCACACAGGTTGTCGTACACCTGCTTCACCATGCCTGCCCATTTGGGGTCGCCAGTGTTAGTCTCGCCCTGGTGCATGAGGATGCCCTTGATGACACCATCCTGCTGGGCCTTTTTGGCCAGCGTGACGAGGGCCTTATAGGGGTCGTTGTCGTAGGCCTGGAGCATACCCTTCATCCAACCTGGAGCTTTCTTCTCAACATAGTTGGGAATGCTGTCGGGCAGGAAGCCCTTGATGTCGATACCGCCGATGGCGACATGGATGACACCAATCTTGATATTGTCGGGCAGAGAAGCCACGAGGGTACGGCCAAACCAGTCGGCAGGCGTCAAGCCGGTGTTAGGACGGCACAGAGGTGCCGAGGCCTCGCACCATACGCCCTTGGTACGGGCGGCACGCTGGTCGGTGGCAGGGAAATCAACTGCGGGCATCAGCTGGAAGCGGGGACCTGGGCTGGCCAGATCGGCTGCCTCAGGACGTGCGTTGCCTTCCATGTTAGACTGTCCGAAACAAAGGAAAATGTAGAAATTGGGGTCGACAGCGGCATTGGCGCTGGCGGCTCCGAGCAGCATGACTGCTGATAAGAATAAGGTTTTAAGTTTCATCGTTGTCTATTGTTTAAATGACCAATAATCCAAATGTATGTCGCCCTCTACATTGCTGAAGCAGAGATACAAGTCGTGCACGCTGTTGGCACCACGCACCTTTGCCGAGAACTGCTTGTAGGTATCGAGCGAGCCCGTAACACCCATGTTGACGGTACCAACGACGGGACCTGTCTCTGAGTCGAGACGCAGGGTGATGGTGCAGCGGCCCAGAGAGGCGGCAGCAATGCTGAACACCTTGGCACCGGCACCGAAGTCCACGCCACGCAGACGGATATACTCGCCGTTGTCGACATCGTAGATATACATGTTGCGCTTGCCAAGTGACTCTGGCATATCGTTTACCACGCCAGTATTGGGGATGCCCATCTTAGCACTCTTCAAGCCCTTGCCCCAGGCCATGGTCTCGGCCTCCACACGCTGGTAGGGGTTGAGCCAGTGGAGCTGCTTCATGGGCTTCTGGTCGAGCCAGTAGGGAATCTCAGGGATGGTACCGTCCTCAAGATAGACAATCTCGCTGGCGCTGACGCTACGACGCTCGTGATGGATATAGGTGTCGAGGTGCATCAGGTCGTAGTCCTGTCCGAAGATGTATGAACGGCCCTTGAAGTCGCAGATGCCAGGATGGTTACCACGGTCACGCTCCGTAGGACGCATGATGTAGTTCTTCCACTCCCAAGGACCAGTGGGGCTATCGCTCATGGCATAGCCCAGCGCCTCAGGACAGCAGGTGGTGGCGTAAGCCAGGTAGTACTTGCCGTTGCGCTTGTAGAACCAAGGTCCTTCCTGGTAGTTCTTCACCTTCCAGTTGGCTTTCTGGCTGCCAGGGATGCGGAGGTTGATCTTAGCACCCTCCTGCTTGACGGGACGCATCACGCCGTCGGCAGGGTTGAGCACGAGGATATCGCCCTCGGTAGAGATCATGTCCTTATTGAGCTTGACGCAATAGACATGGGGGTTGCCCCAGTACATATAGGCCTGACCGTCGTCATCGATGAAGACGGAGGGGTCGATATCATCCCAATGTTCCTTCTGCCATACCAGAGGCTTGCCCAGTGGGTCGCGGAAGGGACCGTAAGGGGTGTCGGCCACCAGCACGCCGATGCCATGACCATGGAGCGGAGCATAGAGGTAGTACTTACCATCGCGCTCAACGGTCTGGATGGCCCAGGCACCGTTTTCACGACTGCGCCATTTAAACTCCTTCAGCGAGGCCACAGCACCATACTCGGTCCAGTTGGCCATATCGGTGGTGCTCCACAGCAGCCAGTCGTACATGAAGAAGCCGGCAGAGTTCTTCTCGTTCTCATCGGGGATATCCTCAGGTGACGAGTCATGAGAGGTGAAGAGGAACAGGGTGTCGCCCACCACGATAGGCGACGGGTCGGCGGTGTACTTGGTCTGGAACAACGGCATATTGACCTCGTTGAGGTCGGGCATGGGGTCTTTATGGTCCTGCTGCTGAGCCAATGCTGGCGTCAGTGTCACTGCACAGAGGACGACAGGTATTATCGTCTTTTTCATAATCATCTGCTTTTATGTTTGGATTGTTTTACTTCAGTTTGTCGAACTTGGCATTCTTCTCTATAGTCCAGCCCTGGCGCTTTGACAGCTCGCAGTCCTTGCCCTTAAAGAGCTTGGCGGCCTGCTTGTCGCCCTTCAGCTGCCAGTCGAGCCAACCCAGGGCGACAACGGTGAACTCACCGCCGTGAGGCTGACGATAGGTGCCGCCATGACCCACGGGGTAGTTGGTGGCGCAGCAAGGCACGTGCTTAATCTGGTGGAAGTCGTCCATACCGTTCTCATAGGCAATGTCTTCCTTGCCACCAAGAAGATACATGATGGGGGTGTGAATCTCCTTCAGCTTCGACTTCGGAGGCATGGGCATGCCACCTACTGCCTGAGCGCGGTTGCTCTCCTTGAAGAGTCCGCTATTGCAAATCATGAGGGCCTTGATACGGGGGTCGGCACAGTTGAAGAGGGTCTGCAAGCCACCACACGACATACCAGCCACGCAGATGTTCTTCACGTCAATCTTATTATAATAAGGTGACTTCGGGTCAGCATTCTGGGCGATGGCCCAGTCGATAGACTCAATCTGCTGCTGGGTAGTTGACATGGGACCCTGATAGCCTTTCTCCTCCATGGGGATATAACCTGTGGCCAGCACGAGGTAGCCATGAGAAGCAATCTCGTTGAGGAACTTGAAGTGCTCCCAAGGAGAGTTGGTGCAGGCACCATTGCCCCATACCAGCACGGGAAGGGGATTCTTCTCGTTGAAGGCAGAGAGGTCCTGAGGCACAAACACGGTATGAGCCTGTAGGGTAGCCTCTTCCTTCATAATGGCCTTGTACTGACCCAGACCACCATCCTCGACGACAAGCGACTTCAACGTGCCCTCAATCTGCCACCAGTCGAAGTTAAAGAGCTTCGGACCCTTGCGGCCGGTGAAGACGAGATAGAGATCGTGAGTGGTGAAGGGTGAAGGGTGAAGGGAGGATAGTGACGGGTCAATATCAACAGACAGCGTCTGCCATTTCTCCCAACCACCTGTTCCTGGCACTTCGAGGCGAGCCAGCAGCTGACCCTTCACGCTGTCGATGCGCACCTCTATCTGACCACCACGCAGGCCACTGGCCACACGTGCCGTGAACTGCTTAGGAGTGTTGCCATCGAACTTCACGTTCTGCAGTTTGATATAGTCACCATTGTGGATGTCGCTTACATAGACACCAATCTCGTCATTCTGCTCAGTCTTCACACCCTTAGAGAAAGCCATCGTCTCGGCCTGCGTCTTGAGATAGGGGTTGAAGGTAGCAAGGGGCTTTACGCCTTCGTCAGTAGGCATGATGGTGGGGAAGCTGCCGTCGGCATTGTACTTAAACTCCTCTACAGCCACACTACGGCCAAAGCCGCCGCCTTTGGGCAACTTACCTGTGTGATAGAAGAAATAAGAATGGCCCTTATAGTCGGCTACACCGCAATGGTTGGTAAACGAGTTTGTCTCGCACAGAGGCATGATCTCACCAGCATAGGTCCAGGGACCTGTGGGTGTAGGAGCGGTGCTGTAAGAGATATGCTCAGGCACGCCACCAGCAGCATAGAGCAACTGATAGATTTTGTTCTTATCAACCTTATATTTCGTGGCATCCACCTTTCTAATCCAAGGACCCTCGGTGTAGTTGTCCTTGTACTTCTTGCCACGTTCACGTTTGTCCATCAAGGGAGCACCAAAGCCTTCCTCTGTCATATCCATACGACCCAACTCGCCGCTGTAGGAAATCATGTCGCGGTTGAGCTTCAGATAGTAAACTCGGGGGTTACCCCACATCAGCCATGCCTGACCATCATCATCAATCATCACGGTGGGGTCGATGTGATCCCAAGAGCCGTTCTCAAAGAGGGGCTTGCCAATGGCATCCTTGAAGGGGCCAGTGGGTGAATCGCTCACAGCCACGCCAATGGCCATACCGCCAGAGAGTTTGCTGTGGGCGCAGATGTACCAATAGAACTTGCCATCGCGCTCGATGGTCTGTGAGGCCCAGGCACGGTCGTCGGCCCAGGAGAACGACTCCAAAGCCAAGGGTGAGCCATGGTCGGTCCAGTTCACCATGTCGGTAGTAGAATACACGCGCCACTCCTGCATCCAGAAGAAGTCGGCACCGTCCTCATCATGACCAGTATACACATACATCGTGCCATTATGCACCATAGGGGCAGGGTCGCTGGTACACCAGGTCTGCACAAAGGGATTCTGTGCTGTGGCACTCATGCCTCCGAGCATCAGAAGAGATAAAAAGAGTTTCTTCATTGTTATTGGGTTATTGTTTCTTTATGTATCGTTATTGGATGGTTATTGTCTGCTTCTTCAGATCCTTATCAAGCGAGCTGGTGCCCACGAGAATCTCGTACTTGCCAGGCTTCACACGCATGGTGTTGGTCTCAGGGTCCCAGAACTCAAAGCTCTTACGTTCAAAGGTCAGGTTGGCGGTCACCGTCTGTCCTGCTTTTACATCCACACGTTTGAAGGAACGGAGACTCTTCAGCGGACCGTCAGGATCTTGCAGATTACGAATGTAGGCCTGAATGATCTCTGTGCCATCGCGACGACCAATGTTCGTGACATCAACAGTGACCGTTCCGCCGCCATTGGTATTCTCCTTCCACTCTCCACTTTCCACTTTCCACTCAGTATAGCTCAGTCCGTAGCCGAAGGCGAAGAGGGCATCGTTGAAGTAACGATAGGTGCGGCCCTTCATCGAGTAGTCCTCGTAGTCGGGCAACTGGCTGCTGTTCTTATAGAACGTGATGGGCAGCTTACCACTGGGGTTATAGTCGCCAAAGAGCACGTCGGCCACGGCGGTGCCACCCTCCTGACCAGGATACCACGCCTGAACGATGGCGTCGCAGCTCTCGGTCTCGGGCTGCAGGGCGATACATGAGCCAGAGCAGTTGACGAAGATGACCTGCTTGCCTGCAGCCTTCAGGGCCTTGAGGAAGTTACGCTGCACGGCTGGCAACTCGATATGGGTGCGGTCGCCACCCTTGAAGCCATCGATATCGACAGGCATCTCCTCGCCCTCGAGGGCTGGCGAGATACCACCTACGAAGACCACTTTATTAATACCTTTCAGCTGGTCGATGATGGTCTGATAGTCGATGGGATATTCCTTGGCGATGTTGATGGCCAGGTTAGCATTATAAGTAGGTACATGCGAGAAGCGTACCTCGATATTGTAGCTCTTACCCTTCTCGGCCTGGATAACGATATGGTTGGGCGTGGTGCGCCAGATGCGATGGCGGAACTTACGCTCACCGTCGAGGTAGAGCTCGAACTGTCCACAGCCGTCCACGTTGACCACATACTCGCCAGCCTCAGCGGGCGTAAAGACGGTCTCGTACTTAGCCGAGAAGTCCTCGAGTTGTACGCCAGGAGCGAAGTTATGCATACCGAAGGTAGTCACAGCCAGCGGCTGGGTGTAGTACTGTGTGGTGACGGGTGTTCCCTCCATGCGGCGGTTATTCCAGAACGTGCCCTTCATACCTTTCTTACCCTCGAAGCTACATTGCGAGCCCAACAGACTCTCCAGCACCTTATCGTAGGTGAGATCACAGCCCTGGGTATAAAAGAGCTTCTTGGTCTTGGCCTTGATACCATCAAGGATGGTGATGGTGTGGTTGGGCTGACCGTTATAGTTGCCCCACATCATCGGGGTGTTGTCGGCATTGGGACCAATGACGGCAATCTTCTCCTTATTCTTCTGGAGCGGCAGGATGTTTCCGTTATTCTGCAGCAGGACGATGCTCTGGCGGGCCATCTCAAGAGAGATATTTGCCGACTCCTTGGTTGACATGGCCGAATAGGGGATCTTTGACCACTCCACCAACGAGGGGTCGTCCATTTCGCCTAGGTCGAAACGACCTTCGAGCAGACGGATGACATGCTTGTCAACCTCGGCCTCAGTGATAAAGCCACGCTTCACAGCCTCGGGGATGCTGCGATAGGCATAGCCATAGCCGCACTCCACATCGGTGCCGGCGATGGTAGCCTTGGCAGAGGCGTGGGTGGCGTCAGAGGATGACTTATGCGACTCGTAGAAATCGCTCACGGCACCACAGTCGCTGACAACGAGGTACTCAAAGCCCCACTCATCACGGAGGATGGTCTGCAGCAGACGCTGACTGCCGCAACAGGGGTCATCGTCGAGACGCTGGTAGGCACACATCACCTCGCGCACCTTGGCATCCTGCACCAGGCTCTTGAAGGCGGGCATATAGGTCTCCCACATATCACGGGCCGACACATTGGTGAGGTTTGCCGAGTGACGGGTATATTCAGGACCGCTATGCACAGCATAGTGCTTGGCACAGGCCCACAACTTACGGTATTTTGAGGATTCTGGACCCTGCAAGCCCTTTACCACCTGCACACCCATGACAGAGGTGAGATAGGGGTCTTCACCATAGGTCTCCTGTCCCCTGCCCCATCGTGGGTCGCGGAAGATGTTGACATTCGGTGTCCATACAGAGAGGCTATGGAACTTCTCATCCTCGCCACTACCACGTTGCATACGCTCATTATACTGGGCACGGAACTCGGTAGAGGCGATGTCGAAACACTTATACAGCAGGTCGGGGTTGAACGACGAGGCCATGGCGATGGGCTCGGGGAACACCGTGACATTTCCCTGGTTGGCAGCACCATGCAGGGCTTCGCTCCACCAGAAGAATTTTTTAATGCCCAAGCGGGGGATGGCAGGACTCTCGTCGAGCATCAGCTTGGCTTTTTCATCCAGCGTCAGGCGTGAGCACAGGTCAATAGCTCGCTCACGGGCACTGAGGTTAGGGTTCTGATACGGATAGGTCTGTGCCGTGACTGATGAGCCTGCACAGAGCGCAACGAAAAGAGTTAACAAACAGGTTTTCATGTTTATTTAATCGTATTGGTTGTTTTCTTTCCCTGATAGTTAATGGTGGTCTGGACGCCACCTGCCACCTTCACGCGGAAGGTGCGACGAGCAGCCATGTTCTGATACTTACCAACACGTTTGTCGATGGTGAGTTTATGCCGGGCATCGTCCCACTGGAACGTGATGCGTGAGCACTGGCCCTTCTCGTAGTCTCTGGTCACGCCATCATCCTCGTAAAGCGTGAAGGTACCATTGGCACCAGGATAGAGCAGCACCTCATCATCTTTCAGAGGAATGATGCTGCCAGCACGCACAAAGACGGGGATATAATCAGCTGCGACTGTCGTGGTCACCGTCTGACCGCCATTATAGTGGCGACCAGTGTAGTAGTCGTACCAACCGCCCTCATTCACAGGCAGATAGGTCTGCCATGAGGTAACACCAGACTCGGTCACAGGACTGACAAGCAGGGAACGGCCGAACATATACTCGTACTTCTGGTCAAGGGCCTTGGCATCGCTGGCAAAGTCGAAGACCAACGGACGCATCAGCGTAGAGCCGTCGGAAGCGATCTCTGCCGCATGACTGTAGATATAAGGCAACAGACGATAGCGCTCGTTCAAGGCACGACCAATAGCCTTCTGGGCCTCAGCGCCATAGTTCCAAGGTTCCGTATTGCTCATATAGCCATGCACACGCATCAAGGGCAGGAACACGCTGGTCTCTATCCAACGCAACATACGCTCGATATAGGCCTGGTCGGTGTACTGATTGCCTGGACGGAAGAAGCCACCGGCATCGTAGGTCCACCAAGGGATACCTGCGGCCTGCATGCCGAGACCAGCTGTCAGCTGACGACGGAAGGTCTCCCAGTCGTTGCCCACATCACCACTCCACATGGCAGAGCCATAACGCTGGATGCCAGGGAAAGCGCAGCGTGTGAGAATCATCGGACGCTGGTTGGTTTCATTGTAAAGACCCTCATACACGGTCTTGTTCACCAACAACGGATAGATGTTCCTGACATCCTCGCCAGCCCACTTGCCATTGTTCACACGACGGCCCTTCAGGTCATCGTTCTCAGGCTCGGTGGCGTCCTGCCACCAGGCATCAATGCCCAGGGGAACCAAACGCGAAGAGAAGTTCTTCCAATAGGCAGCGGCAGCATCGGGGTTGAAGAAGTCAATCCAGTCGGTGCCAGGGATGTAATAGTTGTCGGCCAACATCTGCTTGCCCACCTCAGAGTTCTTGTCAATCTTCGACCAGACGCTGACCATCAGGCGCATGTTCATGGCATGCAGACTGTCTGTCAGAGCCTTGGGGTCGGGGTAATGGTCCTCATCGAAACGCATGGCGTTCCAACCGTACTTACCCCAGTACTGCCAGTCTTGCACCAGCACGTCAACGGGCAGTTGCTCACTACGGAAGCGATTAGCCGTCTGCAGGATCTCGTCAGACGAATGGAAACGCTCACGACAGTGGATATAGCCCAGCGCCCAACGGGGCATCAAGGGGGCGACACCTGTCAGTTCGCGATAGCCGGCAATAATCTCGTCGGGAGAACCCACGAAGACGGTATAGTCGACAGCAGTAGCTATGGGCGAACGGAACACCGTCTCATCCTTCACCTTATTATAATATATGATGGGCGAGTCACCTCTTGACAGTTCAGCCTTCAGCACATGATGACCAGCCTTCAAATGAACGATGGTCGAGGCAGTGGGCGGCAGCCACATATTCTGCATCTCGATAACGTTCTGTCCGTCTATAGAGAGGTTATGCCGACGGGCCATCTGCTGACCTACATCGAGTAATATCGCATAGTCGCCATCGTCAGCGATATCGATGGTGGCTTCGTAGATGTTACGCTGGCGCACCTCACGTCGTCCTCCTTCTGTGGTGGTGACATTCACCACCTCAGTCTGACCTTCCTCATCCAGCTTGCGCATCTTCACCTGATGGTCGCAAGGGTTGAAGTCCACCAGACCATAGTTATTCCATAAGATGCCATAGCCCTTGCTCGACAAAAGCATGGGGATACTGATTTGTGTGTTCACCTGCGTCAAACGACGAGACAGGCCACGCACATTGCTATAACCATCCTGGAACTGTCCCAATCCATAGAGATGCTCATCCTTGTCGGAGCGGAATGCCAGCGTGGCCTCCCTACCCTTCATCTGATGGAGCGTGGCCATGAAGACAGGCGTTCCCTGATGGTCTTTGACGGTAACAGTCTGACGAGCTTCATCCACATCGACCGTCACGTCGCGACTGCTTACCTCATCGTTTTTTACATACAGCCAATCGGGCAGTTCGGATGTTGTTTTCTGTTCATAATACTGTATCCTCACAGCATTGCGAGCCACCTGACGCACACTCAGCGTGCCTTTACCGAAAGACACCTCGCCTGCCATCGCAGGGATGGCAAGCAAGGTTGTCAGAGCGAAATAAAACAATCGTTTCATCATGTCTTCTATTGTCAGAGTTGTTAATTATCAATGACCAGACCGCCATTGCAAGGAATGGTCACGGCAAGCTGCTGCTTCTTATTCTGCTTGACGATATTCACGCTACCATTCAGCTGGGCATCATCGCTATAGACCTTCAGCTCTGTGTCCTTAGCGAACATAGGCAGACTAATGGTTGTCTTCAGCGGCTGTTTGTCAGCATTGGCACCAACAACGAACCACTTATCACCAGCACGACGGGCCAGGATGACATACTTACCGGGATAGCCATCGATGAACTTCACCTCATCCCATGTGGTAGGCACCTTCTTCATAAAGTCAACAGCCCAGGCGGGAGCATCCGTCAGGTTATTAGGAGCCATGGCGAAGTGCTGGACACTGCTCTGGAAGAAGACGGCAGATGCCAGTGCATAGACATCACTGGTAACACGGTGTGTACCACGCTTGTTGCCTGCATCATAGAACTTATTCAGCGTAGAACCACCGAAGTCCATAGAACCCACCGTGTTGCGGATGAACGGATGGATACAACCATTCTGAGCCTCAGCATCGCAGGCGCCCTGACCGAAGTGCAGGTTCTCAGATGCCAGCACAGCCTCGCTGGCTACATAGTTAGGATACATACGCTCCCAACCACGAGGCAGGGTGCAACCATGGAAGATACACTGGATGCCAAAGTCGTTAGCATCGGTCAGGATATCCTCGTAGAGCTGCATCATAGCCTGCTTATCGCCACCGAAGAAGTCAACCTTGATGCCCAAGATGCCATTGTCCTGCATCCACTTCATCTCCTGACGACGGGCAGCCGAGCGGTTCATCTTGTTCAGAGGTGACTGAGGTGCATCGTTCCACGAGCCATTAGAGTTGTACCACAGGAAGATACCAACGCCCTTTGACTGGGCATAACGAGACAGCTCGGCCATCTTGTCATAGCCAATCTGCTTGTCCCACAGGGCATCGATGAGCACAGTACGCCAGCCCATGGCAGCCGAGAAGTCGATATAACGCTTCTGCTCGTCGAAGTTACAGCTGGAGTCCATACCAATGATCCACGACCAAGAGCCGGCACCATAGGTATAGTTACGACTGGGTGCATACTTAGGCTTCACCAGGTCGAAAGGTACGGTGGTCTCCACGATGTTCTTCAACGTGGTGCCTAAAGTGATAGTGCGCCAAGGGGTCTCGGCAGGCAGACTGACAGAAGCTGTCGTGGTGCCCCAACCGTTCATCTCACCCTGCTGGGGGAAGCCGATCTTATAGCGGGCGCCACCATCATTGAGCAGACGGCAGGCCACATAGTTGCCATCGGTACCAGTCTCAGAGATCAGCACCCAGCCCTTATCACCATTCTTAAAGAGACAAGGGAATGAATAGCCCTGACCCCAGCCGTTCTTGCCCATCTGGTCGTCGAGCGAGTAAGAGGTCTCATAGCTGGGAGAGGTACGAGCAAAGCCACCCATCGGCGTTGACTGCGGACACAGGAAGGTGGTGGTACCCTCTGGGAACACGAAGCCACTGGCCTCACTCTCCACGATAGCAGCCAGCGTCTCACCACCACGGGCACGACGGGGATAGAGCTTATAGCGATAAGCCACGTCACGGTTGCTCACACTGAAAATGATGTCCATCTTCGTGTTGCCTTTCTCAAACTGGCATACAGCCACGTTAGCCTCGTAGGTTACGTTGCTCTGTTTGATGGTCTTCAAACTATAGGTCTCCTTGACAGGAGTCACCTGACACTCCTTCAGCGTCAGTCCCTGAGTCAGATCCTCGAAGTTAAGTTTCAATCCCAGAGGCGATTTCTCCAGGAACACCACATCGCCTACATTTATCTGATAGGTAGGAGTACCATTCTCATTGTCAACGATGACAATCAGGTTACCATCAGGACTGGTTATTTTCTCGGCAGCCTGCATCGTAGTCAGACACCCCAAGGCCATCATGGCCAAAACAATCTTACGCATTTTCATATCTTTAAGTCTAATTATTTTTCTGTTTTAGAATAGCAAAACTCATCCACATCGACATAGCCACCGGCCTTCTTCGTTGCATAGTTGAAGATTCCAAACTTAGAACCCATGAAGAAACGACGATAGTCGAAAATCATGCGATAGTTCTCTGTACCAATCTTTGTCCACTCCTCGCCATCAAGGCTATAGTAGAAGTTTGCTACATCATTATGACCAGGCTGGAAGTCACCGTCCAGACGCAGATAGATGATTTGAGACTTCTGTTTTGAGGATTGAGATTTAAAGGCTGCAGACAAGTCAATGGTCTCAACAACCTTTTCTTCCACATTCGTCACAGCTTTTTCGCGGTCTGTGAGGCTCACCTTCTGCTCACTCATCTGGAGTACCAGCTTCTTACCTTCCTTCTTGATGGTCAGCACACCAGAGTCGCCATTGAAAGCGGCCAGTCCGGCACAGTCGCCATCCTGCATCTTAGTCAGGTCCATACGGATATAACCACTACAGGTGGGACCCTCCATACGCTGTGTCAGCGTATTGGGAGCCAGATAGAGGTTAGGTACCACACGGTTGGTCTTCAGACGCAGGAATCCCGGACGCTCCTTCAAACTCCAGGCGTTGTCGATGGGGTTATGGTTCCACTGCCAGTGGAGTCCGAGCTTCTCTTCAGAGAAATCATCGCTCTTAACGATAGCCGTCTCAGGCTGACCACTCTTATACGGACGCATCACCTCGGGTACCTTGTTATATTCGTCGCCCAGCATAGGCCAGCCATCGAGCCAGCGAACAGGTGACAGCGTCAGCACACGACCCACGCCACCACGATCCTGGAACATGATACCATACCAGTCACCCTCTTCGGTATCGACAATGGTACCCTGAGCCAGATATGAGAAGCCACCAAAGTCGCTCTCCAAAATGGTATTCTTCTCCCACACGCCATTGAGGTCCTTGGTGCGATAGCAGACCTCACGACGGTGACGGCCAGGAGCATAGACATGCGAGATCAACAGAGCATAGTAGGTACCGTTATGCTTGATGACACGTGTACCCTCGAGCAAGCCGCGCTCATCGGCCTCGCGCTGGAAGTAATGACGGAGCGAGCCCTCTACTACACCTTTCAGGTCACGTGTCAGCTGACACATCTCACCCGTGCCAAAAAACACATAAGGTGTACCATCTTCATCGAAGAACAGCGTGGCATCGTGGAAATGACGCAGACGCGAGTGGATGGTCCAAGGTCCTTCGGCCTTAGGCGCTGTGAAGATATAGGTGTCGCCCATGGCACCGCCCTCGTTAGGAGCCAGCAGTGCCCAGAACTTACCATCATGATATTTCAGCGAAGTAGCCCACTGTCCACGACCATAGACAGTACCCTCCTGCAAGTCGTACTTAGGCGAGTCGGTCAGTTTGTCGAAGATATAACCTACGGTCTCCCAATTCTGCAAATCCTTCGATGCCATAACAGGAGCGCCAGGCATCAAGTGCATAGTCGTTGAGACAAGATAAAAAGTGTCGCCCACACGGATGACATCCGGATCGGGACAATCAGCCCATAACATGGGGTTCTTAATCACAGCCATCGCATTGCCGCCCAGCAGCATCGCAATGAATAAAGTTAAGACTTTACGGTACATAGTTTTGTTTTTGTTATTTGATAATTACTTTCTTTCCATTCACAATATAAAGACCGGGCTTCGTGGGAAGTGCGATACGACGACCCTGCAGGTCGAAGATGCCTTGACGCTCTGCCGGCTTCAGGTAGTCAACCGTAGTAATACCTGTGTTGTACTTCGTTTCATCGTTGCTCAGGAACATATTCTTGATGGCAACCTGCTTATTAGCAGCACCCTTGAAGGTGACCATACGCACCGACTGACGATTCAGACTTTTGCCCTTGCTATTAGTAGAAGTGTACTTACACGTATCTAGGTCGAGGACAAACTCGAGACTATTGGTGCTGAACTCCGGTGTCGAGTAGCAGGCACCCTTCAGGTTCTCGGTGGTGTAGATATTCAAGTTAGTACCAGCAACGGGCTTTGCGAGGAACTCGATGACCAGATACTTATAGCCGGACATATCCACATTATCGCTGTAGGCCCAACCCAACTCAGCCTTATCCTTAAGGAACTTGAACACAGCTGAGGTGATATTGTTCTTGTAGGTACCGCTGCCAGCACCCACAAAGTCGTTTCTCACATAGCGTGGCTCGAAGGGGAAGTAACTCGACTTAGCCGTAAACTCTTTCTCCACCTTATTACCCATCAAATCAGTAAACGAAGCGTTAACCGTAGTGCTACCCTGACCTACACCCAGCATCTGACCGTTATAGAACTCCACAATGCCTGTCTCTTGTGGGATAAAGGTTGCATAGTCGTTGACAATCTCTGAGTGATTATCCATATAGGTAGCCTTCAGCGTAGGAACAGCCTTCTCGCCAACCATTGTCTCCAGTGTTGTTGGTGTCTGGGCGATAGACTTAACCGTAAACATATTCTCTGTGGGAGCAGTAAATTCTTCTGGGAAGATATCTTCCTCGTTGAAGTCATCCTCTGTGGTAAACCAGTCAAAGTCGGCATAACCACCATTAGCCTGGGTAGCATAACAGAAGATGCCAAAACGTGAACCTACGAACACAGAGAGGTTGAACGACTGCGAGAACTCGCTTCCCAGCTGTGTCCAGGTACTGTTGTCGAGTGAATAGTAGAACTTGGGTTTGTTCTCCTCGTATTTGATGGAGGCACGCAGGTAGATGATGCTGTCGGGAAGGGTTATAGCCTTTGTCTTCTCGGCTGGCTTGAAACCACTGCCAGCATCTTTCACCTTCTCTTTCTGCCACAACAGCTGGTATGCACCGTCCTTTTTCTCCACACATATCATACCATAGGGATCTTGCAGGATACAGATACCTGCACGATCGCCTTCTGCCAGATTCCTCACGTCAATGCGTACCGTTCCGTTGGTGTACTGGTTCTTATTAGCGAAGATACGCTGTGTCAGCATATTACGGGCTTGAGGCAGTTTCGTGGTGACGTTCGACGTCTTTAAGCGCAGCCATCCCGGACGGTCCATCAGACTCCATGCGGTATCGTTAGGCAGATGGTTCCACTCCCACTGCATACCAAGGGGATAGGTACGGAAGGCATCGGTAGTGGGCAGACGCTTCACACGCGTATTTCCTGTTGCCGTAGGCTTCAGTACCTTGCTATCGAACGACTTATAGGGTGTGCCGCTGCTACCAACTGAAGGCCAGTCGTTTTTCCAGACTACTGGCTGCAAGTTGGGGAATCGTCCCAAGGCACCCAGGTCTTCCTGCATCACCGTCCACCACTTACCTGCCACATCCTCGATGAGTGAGCCCTGATGAATGGTGTTGGGCACATTGTTATAGGACTTCTCGACCACCATCTTTTCTTCATAGGGACCAAAGATATTAGTTGAGCGGAACACCACCTGACCACTGGGCCATCCACCATAAGTGGCATAAATATAATAGTAGTCGCCTTTCTTGTAGAGGTGGCAGCCTTCCAGACCTGTACCCTCTTTGTAGACGACCTCTTTCTCGCGTTTGAAGTTGAAGTTCTTGTCGAGCTCGCACATCATCAGGCGGTTGATGCCACAGACGACATACACCTTGTCACCGTCGAACAGCATACCCGGGTCATAGTAGTTACGCGACAGACGCTTCACGTCCCACTGTCCCTCGGGGTTAGTGGCCGACAGGAGCCAGGCCTTGCTATCGTTACCATTGACAAGGATATAGAACTTGCCGTCGTGATATTTCATAGAGCAGGCCCACATACCCGAGGCATAGGCGTTCTTGTCGTTCTTCAGATTATAGTTTTCGTTGTTGAGCAACTGCTTCAGTGGCTGTGCACAGTATTCCCAGTTCACCATATCCTGTGACTTGATGATAGTGGCACCAGGGAAGTGGTGCATCGTGGTCGACACCATGTAGTAGGTATCGCCTACACGGATAACATCGGGGTCAGGGAAATCGGCACGTACGATGGGGTTCTGATAATAACGTCCAAAGTCGCTCACTGGCACACTGGTGAAGTCTTCCTTGGGATAGTTCACGTTATAGTAGTCGGCATACCATTCCATGCAGGCTGCACCGCAAGCCTCGGGTTCCCCGCCGAAGGCAGGCACCACCTTATTCTTGCTTATCAGCGTGTCAATATCGATGAGACAGGCTGTGCCGGAAAGAGTCATCGAGATATTGCCATAGTGGTCGTACACATTCTTGGTGATGGTACCCCAAACAGAGGTACGGCCAGTGGCCCAGGTGCCAAGGTTACCATCCACCTGTTCGCCATGCTCATTCTCATGTCCCTGAATGTCGCTCTTCTTCGGGCTCCAGTCAATCTCGGTGATAATAACGGGGTTCGTATCGACCACTGGCACCTGCTCGTGGAACTGATTGATTTTCTTCTGAGTAGCTGTTGCCACCGTGCTGGGCGAGTTCTTCTTGTCCTCACAGCCATACCAGCCATCGTAGTCGTGAACGGCATAACCAATGTTATAACCCGTGATGGGATTGGTCTTGTAGTCAGCATAGCTGGCCTGCCAACCTGCACCGGGTACCCAGATGACACCTGTGAAGCCGTTGGCACGGATCTTGTCAACTATCGGCTGGAAGAAATCGTGCAGGGCTTTCTTGTCATCAGCATTAATAGCATTCTTAACGCTAACGGGCTCGTTGGCCAACTCAATGCTAATCTGTCCGGAATACTTACGGATAGAGTCGTTCTTGGTGAAGATGTCCCATACCTGCAGCAGATACTTCTGATAGTAGCCACCTACATTAATCTGGTGAGGACATACACCCGGCGGGCGCACCACTACATACATGCCATGCTTCATAGCCCTCTGCATCAGGGGGAAGTAGAGCGACTTAAGATAGTTGGTAAGACGGGTAGGATTGAAATGACGGATATCAGCCTCGCCACCGTAGCCATCACCAGTAGGCTGATTGATAGCCGGCTGATAAGTGTAGCTGTTGTCGTTGGTCCATGCTGGCTCCAGATGCAGACGGAACACGTTACACTTGGCCTGCTCCAGACCTCCAAACAACTTCTCGAAATAGTTAATACAACGCTGGCGACCTGCGTCATCATAGTCCCAGCCCCAACGTCCTCCGTTGAACCAGGCACTAGGTGTGTCCATCACGCCGTGAAGAACCACATGGTTGCCATGTGTGTCTACCAGCCATTTACCTTCCACGTGGAGCGAAGGCAACGGCTTAACGCCTTGAGCCAGTATTCCCATTGTGGCCCAAAAGGCAATTGCCATAATTACTAATTTTTTCATATCCTCTCTTTTAGGTTTTTATAAAAACGCTGCAAAGATAACAAAAAAATTGTAGATTATACACAATTATACGTCTCATTTGTTTTTCTATATGTAAAATGAAGGTGGGCAAGCATACGTGTGTATGCCTGCCCACCTTAGTTATTCTCTTCGAGAAAGATTATTTCTTGATAACCTTTTCGATGCGTACAGTACCGTCACTCATGTACTTCTTCACAATCTGGATACCCTTCTGGGCAGTGATGATGCGACGTCCGTTCAGGTCGTAGAGCTCGATGCCACGAACACGTGCTGCAGCGGGAGCTTCTACGCCAGTCTCAATCTGCTCGTTCAGCTTAGCATATTCGCCTGCATAGTCGAAACCAGCAGCAGGAGAGACGAGCAACAGACGAACCTCGTTGAAGAAGGTATGAGAACCGTCACCAGCATTGACACCAATGGTGAGTATACCGTCAGTAACAACTACTTCATCCTCAATGATACTGGTCTGAGAGTCGTTGCTAGCAAACGGGAAGGCCTGTCCGATACCTGGGCATCCACCATAATACTCCTGCTCGTTGCTGTCGATAGCGAAGCTATAGCTGTCCTCGATTTCCTGGTTGTCGCGATCACCGAAGGCGAAGCGAATATTATAGATACCTGCAGGCAGGTCCTCGATGGTCTGCTGTACGCGATAAGCACCGCCCCAAGTCTGGAACATGCAGTCCTCAGCAACACCCTCAACATTCTTAGGCTGTCCCCAACCAACGGTAAGGCCAGGAGCATTGTAATCCTCAGGAGTAACCCATCCAGGAACATTTTCAGGTGTGAAGTTCATATTGGTCTCCTGCTTATAGGTGTTCGGGTTCTTCACGAACACAGTCATGTCGTAAGAAGGAATAACCTCTTCCAAAGTTGTCTCGTCAACGGTTGCCTGGAACAAAGGATTGTTTGTATCGGCAATACCCTGATACAACAACTTCTTAACGTGGAGCTTAAGACCCTCAATCAGTTCATCATCGTCGATCAATGCGTTGTTGAGACCAGCAACGTATGTACTGTCAATAGCAACACCGAGTTTTTCGCTCAAAGTGTTCAGGGTAGCAAGACCCAGACGCATACGATCGAAGAGTACTGCAACACCAGTAGCCTTACCACCATTTGCATTCTCAGGAGCAGAAACGCCCTCAGTGAAGAGCAGAGAAGCAAGATTAGCATACTCGTTCAGTTCATTGATAGCTACAAGCAGAGCATCATTGTCAGTCAGTTTGTCAAAATCATAGATGAGCTGCATGTCCTCTACCTCAGGATCTTGGCTAACGTTAACCCACTCAGAAGAACCATGATACTTGGCATTGATAGCCTTCACCTCTTCATAGAGTGCTGTCTTAGCAAACTTGTTGTTAGCATTCTGACGCTCCACGTCGAGTGACTTCTTAATCTGAGCATCGTAGTTATCGCAATTTGCACGGTGATCCTTCAGGGCTGCGGTCTTTGCATCGAGTTCAGCAGCAGCAGCCTTGAACTTAGAAGGAGCAGTATAGCCATCCTTCTCGGCCACGTACTTAGCAACGGCATCTTTCAGAGCGTCATAGTCTGGACCGAGATAACGTTCAGCACCATTCTCCTCAAGAGCCTTCTTAGCATTCTCAATAGCTGTATTCAGCAGAGCGGTCTCCTCAACACCCATGGTGTTAGGCATATACTTCACAGTAGGATTAGCCAGCAGGACCTCGTTGAAGCCACCAACCTGCCAACGCAGCATGTAATATGCGGTGAAATCGGGAACGAAGGTAAACTCAGAAGCAGTAGAACCTGTAACGGGAGAACTGGTAACACCATTTACGTTAGGAGTATTCTGGATAGTTTCAGAAAGGTATGTTTCTGACTCATCAGGACTCATGATAGAGAAAGTCATCTGTGAACCATTGTCCTTCCACATAGCAGAGTTAAACTTAACAACATACTTCTTACCAGCCTCAAGCTCCAGATAGTAACCTTCCTCACTACCATACTGGGCATAACCCTCACGGAAGTAGAGAGCCTTGGTGAAGTCACCACCAGCAGCGAAGTCAAACATACGAGGACCTGAGCTATAAGAGCTCTCAGAGGTACGGGTTTCTCCATTGAAATCAACAACGAAACCAGCAGGAATACCACCAGCAGCGCAGTTAGCAAAGTACTCAGTAGGCAGTACATTCTTGATGGTGTCGCTAGGATCAACATCCACCTTGCCAATGAAGAATGAATATTCAAATGTAGCAAAGTTCTTTTCCAAACGAGCTTCAGGATAAACATTATCCATCTTGATGGTATACTCACCAGTAGTCAGGTCGCCACCTTCACGCTTCAGGACAATCTTCTCTGCGAAACCATCGGCAGGTGAAACAGTGAGCTTCTTTCCATTCAGAGTAGCTACGATATCTTTACAGTCAACAAGCTTGTCGAATGTCACATGGAACTCCTTCAGACTATTGGGCAGGTTGAATGAACCATTCTCAGGATCAGACTCGATGATAACGGGCTCGAGATAGATATATGCGAAAGCACCTTCCTCCATTGCCACATCTTCATTTTCTGTAGCAGGACCATCATAGTTAGCCACACTCTGACCCTCAACAGCAGCAGAGGTATAAACCAGATGATAAGCGGCATCGGTAGGATTGGTGAACTTCACATTAACGTCGCCGTCAATCATGTTTTCAAGGAAGATAAAGAAACGACCATCAGCAAAAGCCTCTACAGAGGTAATGTCGGCTTCTTCCAGAAGGTCACCGTCAACGGTCACTTTCACACAGTCCTTGGGGAACAACAGACGGGGTTTGCCTGAAGCTGCCACCAGTGCAGGAATATTGGTATCAAAACCAAAGTCAATCTTGATCACATCCTGACCATACTCAACAAGTGTACCAAGTTTGAAGATTTCAAAACTAATATTATCAAAATAATAGTTGTTTGCATCTGCCAATTCATTCAGGTTGAAAGCAATTGACGTAAACAAGCCACCACCCGTATTCGGACCAGCCTGATTAGCAGTAACTACACCTTCTTTTTCGAATTTATTCCAATCGGTAGTAAAGTTAACGTCACCTAACATATCGTAGTAGATATAATCTCCAGGCTCGGCATGTGCCTGAGTAGAGGCTTTTGCATCGGCATCAGCTCTATAGTCAAAAGATACACGATACTTTGTACCAGCAGGAACAATCTCTGAGAAGCGGAACCAGAACTGGTTATCCCAAGCGTCGGCCTTTTTCTCTGTTGCTTCAACCTTAATACCACGGCTTCCATCAACTCCTGCACCATCTACGATGACAGAAGGCTCAGGATCGCCCTGATTCACTTTAGTGAAGAAGCTACTAACATCATCACCTTCCATATCACTGTTGATGATAAGGTTAGTCCAACCTACAGTAGGCGCATTTTCAGCCTTTTCCACTTCCATGCTTGTCACTGTCACATCTGCCCAGTTGGCACCCTTGATACAATGCAGGTGACAGAAGCCCTTATCCTTGACGATTGCTTTAATGTCAACAGTATAAGTAGCGTTCTCGTCGTCGCCTTCCTTAGTAAAATACTTCTGTGACCAGCCACCATCCTTAGGATATTCAATCAGATGAGACTGTGACTCATCAGAATTCCACTGACCCTCATCAACATCACGGTTGAGGAGGAAACGAGGAGTACCTGAAGTCACGGTGACAATCAGCTTGGTGTAACCTGACAGGTCTGCATAGTTAATAACACTGCCATCGCCATAAGGCAAGCCGGTAGGCTCGTCCAAGACCCAGGCAAATTCGGCAGAACCAGTGCTTCTAGCATCGGCAGTCCAGCCATCCCAAGAACAGAAGGGCACCTCATCAAGAGACACTCTAGCTGCACTTGCAGTTGTTGCACCCATTGCCATCAGCACGAGTGCAAGTGTCATGAGAAATAATTTCTTCATAAGCATTTAGTTAGTTAGAAAATAATAAATTTAGATTTCGTGAAATTTCGGCTGCAAAGATAGTGCTATTAGCTGAGACGCCGTTAATGCTACGTCTCATTGTGTTTCTCGTTTGTCACCACCGCTTTTCTCACCATATTCCGACGGAGCTACACCAAAGTATTTCCTAAAGATAGTAGAGAAGTGTGCCAGGTTAGAGAAGCCCACAGTGTAAGCCACTTGTGTGACATTAATCTTCTGTTCTTTCAGCAGTCGGGCAGCCTGTTCCAAACGGATATTCCTGATAAACTCGCTGGTTGAGATGCCAGTCATTTCTTTCATCTTACGATGCAGCTGAGCTCGGCTAATACCAACCTCCTGTGTCAGCATATCCACATTGAAGTCGCTGTTCGAGATATTCTTATTCACAGCTTTCATGATACGTTCCATCAACAACTCATCGTTGCCCTTCACTTCAGGCTGTATCACTTTGTCTACCTGTTTCTGTGCACCACTATACTTGCCTTTCAGTCGCTGGCGACCCTGAATCAGGTTCTCAATCACCATATGAAGCTCTTCCATGTCGAAAGGTTTGGCCAAGAATGCATCAGCACCACGTTCCAAACCTTCCAAGCGGTTGGCCACATCAGTTTTCGAGGTCAGCATCACCACAGGCACATGGGCTACGTTCGTGTTGGTCTTAATCATTCTAAGCATTGTGAAGCCGTCCATCTCAGGCATCATCACATCGCTCACCACAACGTCGTATTCGCTGTCGTCCTGTGCATGCAGCAGCAGCTCTTTCAATCCGTCCTTACCGTTGTTACAAATACCGAACTTATAATAGCGTCCCAATTCGCTGGAAATATAACGGCCAATCTCAACATCATCATCGACGATAAGTACGCGACGCTTCGACACCGATGCCACCTTTACGGTAGGCGTGGTGGGAGCCTCTGTCTCTTCTATCTCGTTTTGTTGTAGGTGTGCGTTGCCCAATGGTAACTTGACCTCGAATACTGAGCCCTGCTGGTCCTTGCGGTTGTAAGCTTCGATAGTGCCGTGATGCATATCGACAATCATTTTACAGAGGTTCAGACCGATACCAGTACCTGCCACATGCAGTCTGCGAGAATTACCACCCTGATAGAAACGTTCAAAGATATGCTTTAGGTTGTCGGCATCCAACCCCACACCATTATCGATGACCTGTAATGTGGCGAAAGCCTCGTCATGGGTGAGTTTCACCTCCACAGCACCACCATCGAAGTTATATTTAAAGGCGTTCGAGAGCAGGTTAGTGATGACCTTATCGAATTGGTTGCGGTCAATCCAAATATCAAGTGTGTCAGCGTCGTGATGGAATTCGAAAGTGATACCACGTTCTTTGGCGCTATACTCAAACATCTTACATACACCCTGAGTAAAATCCACAAGGTCGGTCTGCTGACAGTGCAGCTGCATTTGCTGCTTGTCAATCTTACGCACGTCGAGAATTTGGTTCACCAAGTTCAAGATACGCTTGGCATTGTGATCAATAATATCAATATCACGCTGTGCCTCGGGATGGTCAGTACCTATATGGCGCTTCAGGTTGGCCAGCGGACTCATGATGAGCGTCAGCGGAGAGCGAATATCGTGAGTGGCGTTAATCAAGAATTTCATCTTTTCCTCATTCAGGTGCTCATAGGCTCTGCGTCGGTAGTTCAGCAACACAAAAATCACTATAGCAATAATTACTGCCAGATAAATGCAGTAAGCCAGTGTGGTGCGATACCACGGTGCCTTCACAGTGACAGTCACCGTCTTCACAGGCGTATAATCGTTACCCTGCTGTGCCCTCACCTCAATACGGTAGGTACCTGGCTGGAGATGACTCAGCGTAAAGTCGTTGACGCCAGCCGCATTTCGGATCCAATCGCCATCGTTCACCCTATACTCCAGGAATACGTTAGATGGGTTGTAGAAGTTCATCTGTGAAAAGCACAGCGTGATGGTATGATCCAAATAACTCAGCGTGAAATGATCAGACTCACAGACAGGTTTTTCTGTTATCTTTACGTTGTTCAGTTCGGTACGTGTATTCACTGCCTGTCCACTCACAAGAAGAGCTGTCAGATGCAGAGAGTCGGGGGTGGTATGGTCCTCACCGATTCTCCGTGGTAGGAAAGCTGTAAAACCATCGTTATGTCCGAAGAGTACCAAATCGTCGGCGGTATGCATGCCTATACCGTACAGGAACTCCTTCTGCGCCAGTCCGTTGCCGCTAATATGCCCTATAAAGGTATGATTTGACTGTTGATACTGCCAGATACCTTGCGACGTAGAACACCAGATATCGCCATTGTCCGACTGCACAATATAGCATACATTCTTGTTGTCCAATTGTTCACTGCCTGGGAAGCGCTCTACACGTTGCGTCTGGCGGTCATAAAGGAAGAGTCCCACCTCAGTGCCCACGGCGATGCAACCTTCCAGGGGTCTACCGTCAGCCAGAGAGCCAAGATGTAACTCGGTTACATCGAAACATACAATGCCATCGAGCTGTGAGTTCCAGCCCTGAGAACGGAAATTGTCGGTATGAGGATCGTAACACGATATACCCGATGAGGTGGCCATCCATATCAAGCCCTGCTTGTCCGACTCCATTGCCATGATCCAGTTATTGCACAGATAACCGCGGATAGAATCACGCTCCGAGAAATTATGGTTACGCAGACTGCCCGTAGCTGGGTCGAAGATACAGAATCCCCTTGAGAACGTAGAGAGATAAAGGCGACCCTCATCGTCACTAGTCATATCGTTAAAACGGTCACACTCAAACGTCACTTTCTGCTGATAGCGTCCTGTTGCGGGGTCGTAGGCATAGAATGCATTGTCGGTGCCTACCCAATAACGTTTCTGCTTGTCTCGGAACATAAATTCCACAGCATCGGGAGCGGTAGGCTGTGCCATCACATGGCCCTTGCGGTTAAAACCATAGATACCCACACCCTGTACCGTACACCACACAATACCGTCATCACCCTCGCACACCGATGAAATAGCAGAACCAAGGTTGATGCCCTGAGATTGGAAGCTCCAGTTACTAAAGCCTACGGGTTTCAACGGCACCATCAGCAATCCCTTGCGCTGGCATCCCAGCCAGAGATTACCCGTACGGTCGGTCATAATGCAGTTCACCTTAGTGGTATTGGCGTCTACTCCAGCAGCATCAATATCCATATGCTCCAGCCGACGTGAGCCAACCCGCAGCATGTAAATACCCTGTCCTCGCGTACCTATATATAATGTACCATCAGCTGAAACAGATGCACTGGTAAACACAGCATCTTTCCTCGACGCCTCATTCAAATCTATATCAGCAACCGTCATCTGTCCGTTATGATATGACATCAATCCGTGCAGACATACCACCAACAGTTCGTCGCCATGCTCAACAATGGCCTGTGGATTACCCACCGATGACAGGAACGTATGCATTTTCTTGCCATCGTGCATCACAATATTCTCGTCAAAGCCAATCTTCCACAATCTACCCCTCGAATCTTCCATCAGACTGTTATAGAACATCTCTGGAGCGAAAAAGCCCGAAGGCTGGAGGTACCCCTCACTATTAATGGTGTACAAACCATAGCCTGCAGTACCAATCAGTATGGTGCCGTCCTTACGCTCAATGATGCTCGCCACACGAGCACCCATATCACCATATTCTGGTGGAAAACCATAGTGTACAAAGGAATCTGTGGCATCGTCGTAACGGTCCAAGCCATGGTTCGTGCCTACCCATACACGTCCTTCATTGTCGCACAGCAGTGAGACAACACCGTTCACCCTCATTGAGTTGGGGTCGTTGTTCTTATGCAAATAGTATGAAAAACGGTAACCGTCATATCTATTCAGACCGTAGTCTGTGGCTATCCACAGCGAACCTTGTCGATCCTGACAGATATCAGACACCAGACTGCTTGAAAAGCGGTCGGAGGAAATGAACTGTCCTATTTGTGCCCGCGCTGTCAGTGTCAGTGACAATGCGGTGAGCAGTAATAATATCGTGCGTTTCATCGTTGTTATGGCAAAAACTAATAAATTACGGCGCAAAGATACAAAAAATAAAATACGATGCACTTTTTATTAAGTTTCATTAAGTTTTCTTTTTGTCTCTATACGTAAAAACAAGCGCTTTAGAGCACGGAGACAGCTTCACAATAGCTTCGCTTCGCAAAATATCTTAAATAAATTTGGTTTTTCGCTCGATTTGCACTACCTTTGTGGGCGAATTATGAGTATCTTGAAATTAGACGACACCAGGCGGTTCTCATTTGAGGTGCTGCCCCCACTGAAGGGGACGGGCACAGAGAAGTTATTTGCCGACATAGACAAACTAAAGGAATACAACCCCGCCTATATCAACATTACAACCCACCACTCGGAGTTTGTGTATAGAGAACTGCCCAACGGACAGTATGAGCGTCAGCGCATACGTCGCCGTCCGGGTACAGTAGCCATTGCTGCTGCCATCCAACAAAAATACAGTATACCCGTGCAGCCGCATGTCATCTGCAGCGGTGCAACCATCGAGGATATTGAATACGAGTTGTTGGATTTGCAATTTCTAGGTATCAGCGACTTATTGCTGTTAAGAGGCGACAAGGCAAAGGAGGACAGCCGTTTTGTGCCAACACCCGGCGGGCATGCCCATACCACAGAGCTGATGCAGCAGGTGAAACGATTCAACGAGGGATTCTTTGCCGACGGCACTCCTATCAAGAACCCTGGTCACGCTTTCGATTATGGTGTAGCCTGTTATCCCGAGAAACACGAAGAGGCCCCCAATTTGGAGCGCGACATGGAATACCTGAAGCAGAAGCAGGAACTGGGAGCACAATATGCTGTGACACAACTGTTCTTCGACAACCAAAAGTATTTCGAGTTTGTGGACAAGGCTCGTGCAATGGGCATTACCATCCCCATCATACCAGGAATTAAGCCACTGGCGAAACTAACACAGCTCACTGTGGTGCCCAAGACGTTCCACTGCGATATTCCAGAGCCACTGGCCAAGGAAATTGTGAAGTGTAAGACGGATGATGATGCACGACAACTGGGCATTGAGTGGACCACCGAGCAGTGCAAGGAGCTGTATCAGCACGGTGTGAATAACATACATTTCTATACTGTCTCTGCAGTAGATTCTGTAGCTGAAGTCGCTAAAAAGCTATTATGACGTTTAGTGAGGTGATAGGACAGAAAGAGGTGCAAGAACGCCTGAAACAGATGGTCAAGGAAGGTCATTTGCCTCATGCAATCATGCTATGCGGTCCCACTGGAAGTGGCAAGATGGCATTGGCGGTGGCCTTTGCCTCATACCTTTTAGGCGAAGACAACAGCATGGTGAAGAAACTGGAGCATCCCGACTTGCATTTTACCTACCCCACCATCAAGCTACCGTCGATGAGTACCGACCACAAGCCCGTAAGCGATGACTTTGCCCGCGAGTGGCACGAACTGATCATGGAGGGGCCCTACTTCACCCTAGACCAATGGCTCAACGCCATCGGTGCCGAGAATCAGCAGGCCATCATCACTGCAGGTGAGAGCGACGAACTGGTGAGGAAGCTGTCGCTGAAATCGAGTCAGGGTGGCTATAAGATTAGTATCATCTGGCTGCCCGAACGCATGAACATCGAGTGCGCCAACAAGTTACTGAAGCTCATTGAAGAACCACCCTCACAAACGGTGTTCCTCATGGTGTGTGAAGAGCCCGGCAACCTCTTGGAGACCATCCGCAGTCGTGTACAGCGCATAGACGTTAAAAAGTTGCCGGCAGACGAAATCCGCCAAGCACTCATAGAACACAGAGGACTGGGCGAAGATGATGCAGTGCGCATCAGCCGACTGGCCAATGGTTCGTGGCTCAAAGCCATGGAAGCCTTACAGGCCGGCACAGAGAACGAACAGTTTCTTGACCTCTTTATCATGCTGATGCGTTTGGCCTACCAACGCAAGGTACGCGACCTACGCAAATGGAGTGAGACGATGTCGAACTTTGGTCGAGAGAAGCAGAAACGCTTCCTGCAGTTTTTTCTGCACATACTTCGCGAGAACTTTATGTACAACTTCCAGCAACCCGACCTGGTGTATATGACCCGTGAGGAAGAGGACTTTGCCAAAAACTTTGCCCGTTTCATTAACGAGGCCAACATACTGCAGCTGTATGATCTGACAAACCGCGCCCTGCGTGACATTGGCCAGAACGCCAATTCAAAGATAGTATTCTTTGACTTTGCACTGCAAATCATTGTGCTACTCATTCAAAAATAACCCATTAGTCCTATAAGACTCATATAATATTATAATATGGAAGAGAAACAAAGAACCTACGAGATACGAACAGGCTGCGACCGCGGACTATGCCGCGCTGCCGTAGGTCGCCAGGATCGCCAGCTGAATACCTACGACTGGCTGGCCGACGTACCTGGCAATGCCGAGTCGACAGACTTGGTAGAGGTACAGTTCAAGCACACCCGCAAGGGCTACTATCACAACGTGAATAACCTGCCGCTAAAAAAGGGCGATGTTGTGGCTGTAGAGGCCAGTCCTGGTCACGACATCGGCGTGGTAACGCTGACCGGTCGGCTGGTGAACCTGCAAATCAAGAAAGCCAACCTGAAGAGCGCTGAGGACATCAAGCGTATCTATCGTTTGGCCCGTCAGGTGGATATGGACAAATACAAAGAGGCCAAGGCTCGTGAGCACGAAACGATGATTCAGAGTCGCGAGATTGCCAAGAACCTCGGTCTGCAGATGAAAATCGGCGACGTGGAGTATCAGGGCGATGGTCAGAAGGCTATCTTCTATTATATCGCCGATGAGCGTGTGGACTTCCGCCAGTTGATTAAAGATCTGGCTGCCGCTTTCCATGTGCGTATCGAGATGAAACAGATTGGTGCACGTCAGGAAGCAGGACGCATCGGTGGTACAGGCCCTTGCGGCCGCGAGTTGTGCTGCGCCACCTGGATGAAGAACTTCGTCAGCGTGTCTACGGGTGCTGCCCGCTATCAGGATATCTCGCTGAACCCGCAGAAACTGGCTGGTATGTGTGCCAAGCTGAAATGTTGTCTAAACTACGAGGTGGACGACTATATGGAGCACAGCAAGAAGCTACCCAACCGCGAGATTGTACTTCAGACCCTCGATGCCGACTACTACTACTTCAAGGCCGACATTCTGGCCGGACTGGTCACCTACTCTACTGACAAGCGCATAGCCGCTAATCTGGAGGTTATCACCGCCGAGCGTGCCAAAGAGATAATTGAGATGAACAAGCGCGGCGAGAAGCCTGCTGACCTACAGCCCGACGAAGAAAAGCAGAAAAAACAGGAGAACGCCCCTGTGGACCTTCTGGCTGGCGATGATATCCACCGCTTCGACAAAGCCAAGAAGAAAAAGAAGAAAAAGAAGCCGCAGAGACCTCAGAATGAGACTGATAGTGAGAAGACTCAGGATAAGGAATAACATACTATGGACTATGGCGGCTGCACTGGCATTTTTCAGTTGCAGCCGCAATACCATCTATAGTCACTACGAGCCCGTCGACATCAACGGATGGGAACGTGGCGACACCTTGTATTATCATATCACCACACTTCGCGATAGTGGAAATTTCAGCACGCAATTAGGCTTACGACTGACATCGACCTACCCCTATCAGGAGGTATCACTCATCATGGAGCAACAACTATTACCTGCAGGCACAATGACAGTGGACACACTGAACATCAAGTTGGCAGACCAAGAGGGCAATCTCAACGGCATTGGTCTAAGCATGTTAGACTATACCATCCCTCTGAGTGATATCTTGCTAAGCTATTCTGACACACTGAAAGTGAGCATACGCCATAACATGCGACGTGAGATGCTACCTGGCATCACCAACATCGGCATCACACTGGAAAAACAAGATCACTAATTATGCACCTTATAGCGTCCTGCATCAATGCGCAAGAAGATAAACAGCAATAAGGTAAATCCCCAGAGTGACGAACCGCCATAGGAGAAGAACGGTAATGGGATGCCTATAACAGGTGCAAGTCCCAATACCATGCCCACATTTATAAATACATGGAAAAGGAATACCGACAGCACACAATAGCCGTAGATTCGTCCGAAGGCGGTTGGTTGTCGCTCTGACAAATGGATAAGTCGTAATATCAAAGCCAGAAACAAGACTAGCACACCAGCAGCCCCCAAGAAACCCTCTTCCTCACCTACTGTACAGAAAATAAAGTCTGTATCCTGCTCAGGCACATACTTCAGCTTAGTCTGGGTACCATTCAGGAAACCCTTGCCTGCCAGTCCGCCAGAACCAATGGCTATCTCACTCTGATGCACATTATAGCCAGCACCCTTTAGGTCTTCCTCTAATCCTAACAACACGTTGATACGAGTGCGCTGGTGCTTCTCTAGCACATGATTGAGAGCATAGTCGGCAGAATTGAAGAAAACAACGGAGCCAGCAGCAAAAGCCGCCACCCAAAGGTAACCACGGTAACGCGTTATCATGAACCGCCACAACAGATAGACCACCATCAGCACACATAGGGCTAGCTGCACCCAGAACAGGTCGAAGGGAATAACGAAGACTGCAAACAACAGACATATCAGCGTAACAGTCAGAGAGATGGCCAACCAGCGATTGGCCTCAAGCCAGCGCCTACAGTACAACCCGATCATCACCGATGTGAATACCTGAATAAGAAGCATCACCACAAACGGTCCCACAGAGGTGGTGGTGTCTAGCAATGTTGGCTCGGCATAACGTATACCAACAACAAAGAACAGTACTAAGGCCGCTCCTGAGAACAATACGCTACCCGTCATACCCTCACGATAGAGCATAAGGAAGAATGCCAGATACACCAAGGCAGAACCCGTCTCGCGCTGTAACACAATGCACAGCATGGGTACAAAGATGATGGCCAGTGTCAGCAAGAAATCTTTCACACGATGGATATCATACCCATAGGTTCCCATAAACTTTGCCAGTGCCAACGCTGTAGCAAACTTAGCAAACTCAGCCGGCTGGAGGCGCAAAGGACCTAACACCAACCACGAACGGGAGCCTTTGATAGTATGGGGATTAAAGATGGTGGCAAACAGAAGCAGCACTAAAACGGCAAAGATAATATAGGAGAAAGTATCATAGAGCCGGTCATCAAGTAAAAGCAGTACCAATCCCAGAAACAACGACGTGCCTATCCACACAATCTGCATGCCAGAACGTGCCGACAGCGAGAACAGATCTGTCTCGCCATAAGTATAGCTGGCGCCACAAACGCTGAGCCAGCCAAAGGTGAGCAGAGCCATATATATTAGAATGGTCCACCAGTCGATGGCACGAAAAATGCTTGGTTGCTTATCTGGATGCTGAACCATAGTTGATGCGTTTATTCTGAATGTCGGTAGCCCTTGACTCTGAGGCATTCGACAATTCTCCGTTAATATACTTTTCCATTATCAAACCGCCAATGGGAACGCCATAGGTAGCACCCCATCCACCATTCTCAACATAGACTGCTACAGCAATCTTGGGTTCGTCCATCGGCGCAAAACCCATAAACACAGAGTGGTCATGTCCGCGGTTCTGAGCCGTTCCCGTCTTGCCACAAGCCATGAAGTCGTATTTTGCCAGTTCGTGACACGTGCCACCAATAGCGGCAGAGCGCATACCCTGCACCACATAGTCATAGGCTTCGGCACTAGCCATCGTATAACGACGGTTTGTATAGAGCGTATCGAGCTCTTCGTCTTCAATCTGCTTCACCACATGAGGCGTGATAAACCAGCCTCGATTGGCAATAGTGGCACCAAGGTTGGCAATCTGCAACGGGGTGGCATTCACCTCACCCTGACCAATGGAGATGGAGATGATAGTCAAACCATTCCACGAGCCTTTGTAGGCGTTATCGTAGAACTGCGCATTAGGTATCAGTCCACGCTTCTCTCCAGGTAAGTCAACCCCCAGCTGATAACCAAAGCCCATCGACACCATATAGTCGCGCCAGCGGTTCATAGCATCCTGTACCGTGGGATACCTCTGGCGGTCGCCTATCATGTGATACAACCCCCAGCAGAAGTAGCCATTGCATGAAGTCGAGATGGCAGGGATGAGCGACAGCGGAGAGCCATGACCATGACAACCCACACGCAGTCCCTTGAACACAAAACCATGATAGCAGGGATAGGCCGTCTGATGGGTGATGATACCCTCGGACATGAAAGTCAACGCCTGTGTGGTCTTAAACGTAGATCCTGGCGGATACTGTCCCATAATAGAACGGTTGAGCAGCGGTTTCCACGAGTCCTGCCCCAGCAGACGCTGACTCTTGGAGCGCTGGCGCCCCACCATCATACGGGGATCGTAACTGGGCGAGCTTGCCATACATAATATCTCGCCAGTTGATGGCTCAATAGCCACCACCGCACCTATCTTACCTTCCAGCAAGCGCTCGGCCAGAGCCTGCAGTTCGATGTCTATACCTAAGGTCAGATTCTTACCCGGCACTGGCATACGGTCAAGTTCTCCATTCTTATAGCTGCCTTGAATACGTCCATGGGCATCGCGCAACAGAATCTGCACGCCCTTCTCGCCACGCAGGTATTTCTCATAGAAACGCTCCACACCTAACTTGCCTATATAGTCGCCAGGCTGGTAATAGCTATCCTGTTCTATATCAGCAGGCGACACCTCTGCTACATCGCCCAGCACATGGGCGGCATTGGTATGTTCATACTGACGGATGCTACGTTTCTGGACATAGAAGCCTGGGAATCGGTACATCTTCTCCTGAAACACACTGAAGTCGTGGTCAGAAATCTGATTAAGGAACATCTGCTGGGTGAAGCGAGAATAGCCTGGATTCTTGACACGGTCCTTGATATTCGCCATGCGCTCGTCAAACTCTTGACGAGTGATGTTCAGCGTCTGACACAGCTCAAGCGTATCCAAATGATTCTTGGCCTCATTCATCACCACCATTATGTCATAGGCCGGTTGGTTATATACCAGCAACTCGCCATTACGGTCGTAGATGATGCCACGCGACGGATATTCTATCTTTTTCAGGAAAGCATTTGAGTCGGCATTCTTCTTATAGTCATCGCTCATGAGCTGTAGGAAAAACAAGCGCACTATATAAATCACGACGATAATTATCGCCACGCCACCAATCACAAAACGCCTGTTTTCAAGTCTGTAATCCTTCACGCCAGCAACTACTTTCTAATGCTTTCAATCGGGAAAATCAGGACAAGGGTCAGCAAAACGCTACCCACAACACACTCTAACCAGTAGAGCCAGTTGAAAAAGCTGTACTGCTCAAGCAGAAAGAACATCAGACAATAAATGGATACCAGGAAGGCTGCCAGTGATGCAAAATTACCAAAGCCCAACGTAGACACAGAAGACTTGACATTGAAATCAAAATCACGAGGCAGGAACAGCTCTAGTAGATAAGGCTGAAGTACGCCGACCAGCGTCAGCGAAGCCGAAGCCACACCTGGTGTATTGGAAAAGGCATCAACGATGACACCCATAAAAAAGCACCACAAGAGGATAGCCCACTTGGGATAATTACGTGGAAAGATGATGGCGAAATAGACATACAGCAAAGGTATGGCACAGTCAAACAGATGGATGCGGTTGAGCACCAGTGCCTGTGCCAGACACAAAATGATGAAGACGGACAACCGTCGAAGGGTATCTAACATCATAAACGTCAGTTCCTATTTCGTTGTATGGCCAGAGAATCAAGTGCTGCCTCTTGTAGCCTCAACCGCTCTGCAAAATCCTTTTCTGTAATGACACATACTTCGCGCAGCCTAGAGAAGTCTGTAGAGAGATTGATCTTCAAACGATACGACAGACCGTCAGCCGAGTCGTCAATATCGATAATCTTACCTATCAGCACACCTCGAGGGAAGATAGAAGAATAGCCACTGGTCTCCACCCATTCGCCCACCTTGAACTTGGCATGACGGGGAATATCGTCAACATAAGCGATGACAGAGCTGCCGCCAGGCCAGGTGACATAGCCGTAATAACCTTTCTTACGAATGGCACAACTGATGCGCGACTGGGTGTTCAGCAGAGGGATCACTACTGAATAATGGTCGCCAGTCAGATAGACCACCCCTACAATGCCTGTGCCGCAGGCCACACCCATATCTACCTCTACGCCATCCTTGGACCCTCGGTCGATAGTAATCAAATTATCTGGCCGGTCTATTGAGTTTGATATCACCTTAGCGGGAATAAACGTATAGTTGCCCAGATGGTCCATCATTTTCTGAAGAGACTGTACAGAGTCCTCGCGGGCATCGGCCATCGCCTCTTGAAAATACTGCACCTGCTGTTCCAACAACAGGTTACGACGGGTGAGGGCTTCATTGCGCTCTACCAGTGAAAAAAACTGTGTCAGCCCCGACTCCCATTCATAGACCTTGCCCACAACCGAATTGGCTGACGAAACCCACACACTGCCTTGATAGCTGTTGTATCTAAACAGCATCACACCACTGATCACTTCCAGGAAAAGGAAGATGAACCAGTGGTAGTACTTGGTGAGAAACGCCAGAAGGTTGTGCATTCTATCTCATCAGGAACGAGAAACGATCTACATTCTTCAATGCAATACCAGCACCCTTAGCCACAGAATGCAAAGGATCCTCGGGTACATGGAAAGGAATGTTAATCTTATCCTCCAGTCGCTTGTCGAGACCGCGCAGCAGAGCACCACCACCGCTCAGATAGATACCGTTCTTCACAATGTCGGCATAAAGTTCTGGCGGAGTGTTCTCTAATGCTGAAAGCACCGCATTCTCAATCTTTGCGATGGTCTTGTCCAGACAATGGGCAATCTCCTGATAGCATACGGGCACCTCCATAGGCAGGGCCGTGATACGGTTAGGACCATGAACAACATAATCCTCAGGGCCCTCGTCGCCCAGGTCGGTCAGAGCCGAGCCCACATGAATCTTGATACGCTCAGCCATACGCTCAGAGACCTTCACGTTGTGCTGACGCGACATATATTCTTGAATATCGGCTGTGAGGTCGTCACCTGCCGTACGGATAGAGTTGTTCGACACGATGCCACCCAGTGAGATAACTGCAATCTCAGTAGAACCACCACCGATATCAACAATCATATTGCCCTCGGGAGCCTCCACATCGACGCCGATACCAATAGCAGCAGCCATCGGTTCGAAAATCAGATATACATCACGACCATCAGCATGCTCGGCAGAATCGCGCACAGCACGCAGCTCCACTTCGGTAGAACCGCTAGGCACGCCAATCACCATGCGCAATGATGGTGAGAAGAAGTGACGTCCGGTATGAACCATCTTTATCAATCCGCGCATCATCTGCTCACAGGCAGAGAAGTCAGCAATCACGCCATCACGCAACGGGCGGATGGTGCGAATATTGTCGTGTGTCTTTTCATACATCATCTTAGCCTTCTGACCCACGGCAATCATTTTATCCGTGCGGCGGTCGAGTGCGACAACCGAAGGCTCATCGACAACAATTTTGTCATCGCTGATGATAATTGTATTCGCTGTGCCAAGGTCCATGGCCAGCTCTTGTCTAAAACTAAAAAATCCCATTCTTCTTACTTTGTAAACCAACTATGAATAGCCGTGTCATAATGACTGCTGACACCAAAGGCACGAGCTGCAAACATCTTGCGGTCCTCAATATCGGTCTGAGCACCTTTCTTGTTCAGAATGTCAAGCAGCACGCTGTACTCGGCCTTTGAAGGCACAATCACCACGTCCTTGAAATTCTTAGCTCCAGCACGAATCAGAGAGATGCCGCCAATATCAATCTTCTCGATTATGTCAGCCTCAGAGGCGCCACTGGCTACCGTCTGCTCAAAGGGATAGAGGTCAACAATGACCAGGTCGATTTCGGGAATCTCATACTGAGCCATCTGAGCACGGTCGCCCTCATTGTCACGACGTCCCAGAATACCACCGAACACTTTAGGATGCAGTGTCTTGACGCGTCCGCCTAAGATAGAGGGATAAGTAGTCACATCCTCCACCTTCTGACACTCATAGCCTTGCTCTTCTATGAACTTCTGCGTACCGCCCGTCGACAGGAAGCGTACGCCCTCTTCGTTCAGTTTCTTCAACAACTCGTCCAACCCGTCTTTGTGGAACACAGAAATCAACGCAGTCTTAATCTTTTTTACTTCAGCCATACCTATTTAATATAACGTTATATGTTTGGTGCTGCAAAGTTACAAAATATTTCATAATTCCCGATTTATAATCGGCTTTTTTTTTATGTAAATCAAAAAAAGTTGTCGCAGGTCAACACTGACTGCAAATAATTCTTAAAACCTTTTGCTATTCCCCCTTTTTATAGTACCTTTGCAGAATTATTTACGATTTTGCCTTTTTAGGCTCATTTTTCAAATGAGAAAAAGAAGAAACATGAACAAGCGCAGACACCGTCTGCAGATGGTGACGCTCTGCATCAGCACCACCATGGTACTAGTATTGTTGGGGTTGGTGGTGTTGCTGGGACTCACAGCCCACAACCTGCAGAAGAACCTGCGTGAGAATGTGGAAATCAGCGTCATATTGAACGACACCTTATCAGTAGAAAGCGGCAAGGCCTTAGGTGAGATTATCAAAACCAAAGCCTATGCCCGTGAGGTGACGTACATCAGTAGCGACGACGCCTTGCAGACCGCCAAGACCGAGATGGGTATCGACCCCACCGAGTTTACAGGCTTCAATCCCTTCTCACCCGAGTTGACAGTCAAGCTGGAGGCGCCATACGCCAATACCGACTCACTGAAACAGATCGTTAAGGCATTGCGCCAAAACAAGAAAGTGGTCGATGTGGCATATACCAAAGACGAGATAGAAGGCATGAACCGCATTCTCGACACCATCAACATAGCGCTGCTTGCCCTTTCGGCACTGCTCATCTTCATCTGCTACACGCTGATAAGCAACTCCGTACAACTGAGCATCTATTCAAGGCGCTTTGTCATTCACACCATGAAACTGGTAGGTGCATCTTGGGGATTCATACGCCGGCCGTTTCTTAAACAGGCCATCACCATTGGACTCATCTCGGCCATCCTGACATGCATTATCCTAGGTGGCATCATCTACGCCCTGCTGCCCTACATGCCTCGCATCGAGACTATTATGACGTGGCATGAGCTGGCCATCACAGCCGCCTGCGTATTCGTCTTCGGTTTCGTCATCATGGTTCTGTGCACGCTGTTATCAGTCAACAAGTTTCTGCGCATGACGGCAGGAGAACTGTATAAGATTTGAGGTTTGAGAATTGAAAATTGAGAATTGAGAATTATAAAATGGACAAAAGAAATTTTGCGTTCGGAAGAACAAACTTTATCCTACTGGCCGTCGGTATGGCCATTGTCATCATCGGTTTCATCTTAATGGCAGGTAGTGGTTCCAGTGAGCAGGCCTACAACCCTGAAATTTTCAGTGCCCGACGCATCAAGGTAGCCCCATTGGTGTGTCTCTTTGGCTTTGTATCAATGATTTACGCCGTTGTGCACAAAAGCAAGGATAAGGAGGAGAAAGTAAATGACGCTGCTTGAAACCATCATCATCGCTATTGTAGAGGGACTGACAGAGTTCCTGCCGGTATCATCAACGGGTCACATGATTATCACACAGAACCTGCTGGGCATTCCCCAGGGCGACCCGTTTGTGCATGCCTTTACGTTTATCATCCAGTTTGGTGCCATCCTTTCTGTGGTATGTCTTTATTGGAAGCATTTCTTCAAGTTCGACAATACGCCTGCACCTCAAGGCAGTGGCACGATTCAGAAACTGAAGCATAAGTACTACTTTTACTGGCTGCTCATCGTGGGTGTTTTACCTGCTGTGATTATCGGACTGGCTGCAAAAAAGTCCGGACTGCTCGACTGGCTGCTCGACAGCGTACTCGTTGTAGCCATCATGCTGGTGGTGGGCGGTGTGTTCATGCTGTTCTGCGACAAACTGTTCAACAAAGGCAGCGATGCCAATAAGCTCAACGAGAAGCGGGCTTTCAACATTGGTCTGTACCAGTGCATCTCGGTCATTCCAGGTGTGTCACGTTCTATGGCTACCATCGTGGGTGGTATGACTCAGGGACTGACTCGCCAGCGCGCTGCTGAGTTCTCGTTCTTCCTGGCTGTGCCCACTATGGCTGGAGCCACGCTACTCGACCTACTTGACCTACTGAAAGAGGATGCTTCGTGGGCTACTGCTCACAACATCACCATGCTCATCGTGGGCTGTGTGGTGGCCTTCATCGTGGCACTACTGGCCATGAAATGGTTTGTGGCCTTCCTCACCAAATATGGTTTCAAGGCTTTCGGTATCTACCGCATCATCGTTGGCGGCATCATCCTCATCTTGCTGCTGACGGGTCACTCACTTGCAATGGTCGACTAAATGAACTTTCAAGAAGGAGAATTCATATACATCAACAAGCCCTACCGGATGTCATCGTTCGGCGCATTGGCTTATGTCCGCACCCGACTGTCGAAAGCACTTCATGTAAAGCGGCTGAAGACGGGCCATGCGGGCACGCTCGACCCCTTGGCTACAGGTGTGCTCATCCTCTGCACTGGCAAGGCCACCAAGCGCATAGAGTCGTTGCAATATGCCACGAAGGAATACACGGCTACGCTGCAACTGGGAGCAACGACGCCCAGCTACGACCGCGAGCATACGGTGGACATGACCTACCCCACCAAGCACATCACCCGTGAGCTGATAGAACGTGTGCTCCCCAATTTTGTTGGCGAGATACAGCAGGTGCCGCCAGCCTATTCGGCCTGCAACATCGACGGCCACAGAGCTTATAAGATGGCACGCAAGGGCGAGACGGTGGAACTGAAGCCCAAAACGTTGCGCATTGATGAGATAGAGTTGACCCACTTCGATCCTATGACGATGCAGATGAGCATCCGCGTGGTTTGCGGCAAAGGCACCTACATCCGTGCTCTGGCTCGCGACATCGGTGAGGCGTTGAACAGCGGAGCCTTTCTCACGGCTCTCTGTCGCACTCGTCTGGGCGATGTGCGCATAGAAGATTGCCTGACGCTGGATGATTTTCCTGCTTGGCTCGACAAACAATCAATTCAAGTACCATAAGTCCCATAGGCCCCAAGGCCCCATAAGACCCAAAAATATGAAATTATCGCAATTCAAATTCAAACTCCCTGAAGAGCTTGTCGCTCTTTATCCCCCACACCGCTCCTTTGAAAACGAGGACGGAACGATTGACCGTGTTTACAACCGCGACCAGTGCAAGCTGATGGTGGTTCACCGCAAGAGCCAGAAAATCGATATCTTCAAGAAAGATGCCGAGGGCAACGATACGGAGGAATACATGACCTTCCGCAATCTGCTGGATTACTTCAACGAGGGCGACACCTTTATCTTCAACGATACGAAGGTATTCCCTGCCCGTCTCTATGGCACCAAGGAGAAAACCGACGCCAAGATTGAGGTATTCCTGCTGCGCGAATTAAACGAGGAACTACGCCTGTGGGACGTGCTGGTAGAGCCTGCCCGCAAGATTCGTATTGGCAACAAGCTGTTCTTCGACGGCGACGGACCTATGGTGGCCGAAGTTATCGATAATACCACCTCACGTGGCCGAACCCTGCGCTTCCTCTATGACTGTCCGCACGATGAGTTCAAACAGGAACTCTTCTCGCTCGGTTCAGCACCCCTACCCCGCTATATCGTCGACCGCCGCAAGGCCGAACCAGACGACATGGAACAGTTCCAGACCATCTTCGCCAAGAACGAAGGTGCTGTCACAGCGCCCTCAACGGGTCTGCACTTCAGTCGCGAGTTGATGAAGATGATGGAGATTCGCGGCTACCACTTTGCCTACATCACCGTACATTGCAGTCTGGGTTCGTTCGACCCGATTGAGGTAGAAGACCTAACGAAGCACAAGATGAACTCCGAGCAAATGATTATTACCAGCGAGGCCTGCGAGACGGTCAACAAAGCCAAGGCCGCCGGCCACAACATCTGCGCCGTAGGCATCAGCACCATCCGTGCCACAGAGAGCTCGGTAGGTACCGACGGCATGCTAAAGGAGTTTGATGGATGGACCAACAAATTCATCTTCCCGCCTTACGACTTCGGACTGGCCAACACTATGATTACCAACTTCTATCATCCTGAGTCCACAATGATGATGGCAACTGCCGCTTTCGCAGGCTACGAGCTCACCGTCGAAGCCTATAAGCTGGCGCTGAAGCATAAATTCATGTTTGGCTGCTACGGTGACGCAATGCTGATACTCGATGACTAAAACGTCACATCAGGTTTATCTCGGACTAGGGTCCAATTTAGGACAAAAGGAAGAGAACATACAGAGGGCCATCGCCCTGATTAACGAGCAGATTGGCACTGTGGTGCGCCAGTCTGCTCTTTTCTATTCCGAGCCTTGGGGTTATGAGTCTGACAATCAGTTTGTCAATGCCGCCATCCTCGTCACCACCACACTAACACCACGCCAGCTACTCAAGGCTACGCAGCGCATAGAGCGCCAATTAGGCAAAACCACAGCCCACGCCACACAGCGCCCTTCAGATATCAACCATCAACCCTCAGCCCTCTACCACGACCGTCCTATCGATATTGACATCCTCACCTACGACGACCTCCATATCGACCTTCCGGAACTAAAAATCCCCCATCCGCTGATGCAGATGAGGGACTTTGTAATGATTCCTCTTCGTGAAATCGGGTTTACTTACGCAGACCCAGAGCCTTCACGATAGCACGATAACGATTAATATCGTTAACATAAAGATACTTCAGCAGCTTACGGCGACGACCTACCATCTTGGTCAGTGAACGGGCTGTAGCATAGTCCTTGTGGTTCTGCTTCAGGTGCTCCGTCAGGTGCTTGATACGATAGGTGAACAGTGCAATCTGGCTCTCAGCGCTGCCGGTATCGGTAGCACTCTTACCATACTCAGTGAAGATCTCCTGCTTCTTTGCTTGATCGAGATACATTGTAAAATTTTGATTAATAAGTTGTTGCCATAACATTCTTCCCACGTCTTGTCGCCTTAATCACAACGGCCAACGTCGTCGAATGCATCGGATTTTCCGAAAAGCGGGTGCAAAGGTACGAATAAATGAGCAAAATACAAAATAAATTCGCATTTATTTTCATTTTCGAATGAAAGTACCTTCGGTAAAAGACCAAAGGTTCGCAAAAAATTTGTAATTTCCAAATTATTTCAGTACTTTTGCACCCAATATGTCTACAATCATCTATCCGTCGCCCATCTTCGGGCCTGTACATAGTCGCCGACTCGGTATCTCTCTCGGCATCAATCTGCTCCCTGCCGACGGCAAGGTCTGTTCCTTCAACTGCATCTACTGCGAATGCGGCTTCAACGAAGACCATCGCCCCAAGCAGTCCATGCCTACACGTCAACAGGTGGCGCAGAAGTTGGAAGAGAAGCTGCAGCAGATGAGTGCTGAAGGACAGCTGCCCGATGTGCTTACCTTTGCAGGCAACGGCGAGCCCACATGCCATCCACACTTTGCTGAGATTATCGACGACACCATCCGCCTGCGCAACCGCTACTGCCCTCAGGCTAAGGTCTCTGTGCTCAGCAACTCTACGATGATCCATCGTCCTCAGGTGCACGACGCCTTGATGCGTGTAGACAACAACATACTGAAACTCGACACCATCGACCCCTTATATATTAATAAGGTGGACTGCCCAGTAGGTACCTACGACGTCGGCCTTATTATCGACCGCATGAAGGCCTTCAACGGCCATCTCATCATCCAGACCATGTTTATGCGCGGCGAATACCAAGGCGAAAGTGTCGACAACACCAGCGACAGTTTCGTCAGCCCCTGGCTCGACACCCTCCGCGCTATCAAGCCCCAACAGGTCATGGTCTACACCATCGACCGCGAAACGCCCGCCCACGGTCTCCTCAAGGCCACCCACGAGCAGCTCGACGCTATCCGCGACCGCGTCATCGCCCTCGGCATTGCCTGCTCTGCCAGCTATTAATCGACTTCACAGCAGTAACTCTGACGAGTCCTACAGGAGATTATCTGTGGGATATTTGTCTCGTATAATTCCAATTAACATTATTTTTCCGTAAATGTTTGGAAGTAAAAGGAATTTTTCTTATTTTTGCGCTGAACTAAAAACTCAAAGATTAACTTTAAAACATAAAACTATGGAAGTGGAGAAAATTATGCAGTCGTTGGAGCAGAAGCATCCTGGCGAGCTGGAGTATTTACAGGCCGTGCGCGAAGTGTTGGAGTCGATAAAGGACGTGTATAACCAGCACCCCGAGTTTGAGAAGGCCAAGATTATTGAACGTATCGTGGAGCCTGAGCGCATCACGACTTTCCGTGTGCCCTGGGTGGACGATAAAGGCGAGGTACAGGTAAACATTGGTTACCGCGTGCAGTTTAACAGCGCTATAGGCCCCTACAAGGGCGGTTTGCGCTTCCACCCGTCTGTAAACCTAAGTATCCTGAAGTTCCTAGGCTTTGAGCAGACCTTCAAGAACGCGCTGACCACACTGCCTATGGGTGGCGGCAAGGGCGGTGCCGACTTCTCTATCCGTGGCAAGAGCGACAACGAGGTGATGCGTTTCTGTCAGGCGTTTATGTGCGAGTTGTATAAGGTGATAGGGCCCGATATGGATGTGCCCGCCGGCGACATTGGCGTGGGTGCCCGCGAGATAGGCTATCTCTTCGGCTACTACAAAAAGCTGACCAGTCAGTTCCATGGTGCCACACTTACAGGCAAGGGCATGGAATGGGGCGGAAGCATACTTCGCCCAGAGGCCACGGGCTATGGTGCTCTCTATTTTGTGCATCACATGCTGGAGACTCACGGTCTTGACATCAAAGGCAAGACGGTAGCTCTCTCAGGCTTCGGTAATGTGGCTTGGGGTGCTGCGAAAAAGGCTACCGAGCTGGGGGCAAAGGTCATCACCATCTCTGGCCCCGACGGTTATATCTACGACCCTGCAGGCTTGGATGCCGAGAAGATTGAATACCTGCTGGAGCTGCGTGCCAGCGGCAACGACATCTGTGAACCTTATGCCGAAGAGTTCGATGGTGCTCAGTTCTTCGAGGGTAAGAAGCCGTGGGAGCAGAAGGCCGACATCTATCTGCCCTGCGCCACCCAAAACGAGCTCAATGGCGATGATGCCGACATGATCCTGGCTCAGAAGCCGCTATGCGTGGCCGAGGTGTCGAACATGGGCTGCACGGCCGAGGCTGTCAACAAGTTCATTGCTGCCGGTCAGCTGTTTGCCCCAGGCAAGGCTGTGAATGCTGGCGGTGTGGCTACCAGTGGTCTGGAGATGACACAGAACTCCATGCGTATCTCGTGGACTGGCGATGAGGTAGACCAGAAGCTGCACCATATCATGCAGGGCATTCATGAGCAGTGCGTCAAGTACGGCAAGGAGCCCAGCGGCTATATCAACTACGTGAAAGGTGCCAACGTGGCTGGCTTCATGAAGGTAGCTAAGGCAATGCTGGCACAAGGCATTGTATAGAGCTCGGCAAAGCCAAGGTCTATAAAATGTCGGATAAAGGCATTGTATAGAGCTCGGCAAAGCCAAGGTCTATATACAATGTTAGCACAGGGCATCGTTTAATTAGTAATTAATAATTAGTAATTAGTAATTAATATTCTTGAGGAATGAGAAGTGAAAATGAAAGAATAAAGAATGGGGCTGCCGCATATCTAAGACAACATACCAAGGTTGTCAGGCTGTTTGCCGTTGCGGTACTATTGCATTTATCATTTCTCATTCCTCATTCCTTTTGTTTGAACGCGCAACACGTTCAAACAGGAAAGGCATCGTACTATACTAAGAAGTGGACGGGCCGTAAGACGTCTAACGGCGACCGGCTGCATCACGACAGCCTGACCTGCGCCCACCGCACCTATCCCTTCGGCACCCTCTTACAAGTAACAAACCCAGCCAATGGCCGGGTTGTTGTAGTGAAGGTGAATGACCGCGGACCTTATGTCCGAGGACGTATCATCGATTTATCGTGGGGAGCCGCCAGAGACCTTGGCATCTTGTCGCAAGGCATCGCCACCGTCACGGTAGAACCCCTGGTGCACTTCCAGATTCCCATGAAGAAAGACTACGACCTCGTAATTCCCATGATTAGCGATATCGTTGAGAACGAGGCATTTCCCTGGAAGCCTATCAGCGAGCATTCTTTGCGGTAGGTACGCTGAACTCGCGAGTCTGCGACTTCACCTCACGTCCTGCCTGCACCACGCCGATGCGCACAAGAATCTCACCATCTTTCAGTCGTTTGTCAGCCAATATGGTGGCCGTATAACGTATGCCCTGACGCGGTCCGATACTCTCGACACGCAGGTTGGGCGATATGTTAATGTGCTTGTTGCCGGTAGCATCCTCCACAAACGGCTGTATGTCATAAATAGGATGGTCAGAGGTGTTCATAATCTCGAACATCACTGTGCACTCTTCGCCACGCGTCAGCACGCCGTCGTGCTGCATCTCAGTAATCATGGCATTGCGAATATTGAGCGGAGCCTCTTCTGGCTCAATCATGATACGGTCGTCGCCACGTCCTTCTGGGTCGAAACCGCTGTCATCAGACTGATAACGCTCGTTCTCGCGAGCACGGGATCTCTCCTCGTATTTCTTCTCCTGGGCATTGTCGATGGCAGCGCCAATGGCAGCTCCAGCCACTACGCCACCCACCGTACCGATGAGTGCGCCCGTATGGTGTCCGCGCCAACCACCTGCAATACCGCCTATGGCCGAGCCGATGACATGTCCAAACTGACCGCCCACATAAGCGCCGCCAGCAGCATTACTGGTACAAGCACTCACCACGAGCAGCAAACCAAGCACCCAAATAAAACTTTTCTTCATAGCTTTCACGATTGATGTTTCTTTCTGAAAATCCTTAAGACTACTCCTGCCACCACCAGCAGCAACAGGATGACGAGTGATATATAGGCGAGTGTCTCCGTGGTGTTGACCGACTTCGGGAAGAAGCTGAGCACCACCTGGTGCTTACCACCACTGATATGGATGGCACGCAACACATAGTTCACACGACCCACTTCTACCTCCTGACCATCGACAGAAGCCGTCCAGCCAGGATAATAAATCTCAGAGAATACCAGTACGCCGCCCTTGCTGCTATTCACAGTATAGGTCAGCTGGTTAGGCTCATAGGCCGTCAGCTCCACATTTGAGAGTGAATCCTGCGCAACCGTCTCGCCCAGCACCTGCTGGAACTGCTTGTCGGCCACAGCCTCGTGGCGCAGGTTCATCTGTCCCAGCGCGTCAAGCTCCTGATTGGCATTATCCACATACTTCACCTGGTCCACCAACCACGCATTGCCGTAGGCGTAGGGGTTCTGCACATCAAGGTTCTGCGATGCCAGCAGGAAATACTTAGCATTGAGCATGTTGAGCACGTTCCAGATACTGTCGCCATTCACCTGGGTGAGGTCGCCGTAGAAGTTCTGGATAGACTGGCGCACATCGTCGGTCTGGCGACTGATATAGCGCTCTATGAGCTCCTGATATCGGCGCAGCTTGGCGGGGTGATAGCCGCCGATGCTCTTATGATAGTATGAGGTCTCGTTCTCATTAAACAGGTTGCCGGCCAGATTCAGCACACGATAGTAGAGCGTGGGATCGTCTTTGATACGACGGTCTGCCTCTGTCATCGGACGAATCTGCTGCAACTCCACCTTCTTCACAAACTGGTTGTTGTCGTTGGGGTTCAGGTAGCGGCGGTTCACCGACCACAGGTCCACCAAGCAGAGTGCCAGCAGACCGAAGGCCATCATCCACGTCTTCAGTTTCTTGGCCTGATAGAGCAGCAATATCAGCGTGCCAATGACGATGATGATGAACGAACGCCAGCAGTCGGCTGTGAACAGGGCCTGACGGGCTTTGCTCAGCGCCTCCAACAGCGCGTCGGCATCAGCCGGTGGTGGCAGTATCTGATGGAACAGCGTATTCTCGGCATTTGTATAGAAATCGAAAAATGTTGTTGGCATCAGGGCAAACAGCAAAGCAATACCGCCGGTCAACGCGAAGGCGATAAGGATGGCGGTTTGAGGTTTGAACTTTGAGGGTTTGGGGTTGTTGCGACGCTCTACCAGTTCCTTGATGGCCATCATCGCCATAAGGGGAATGGTGAACTCGGCAATGACCAAGATACTCTCCACAGCCCTGAATTTAGCGTACATAGGCACATAGTCGATGAAGAAGTCGGTCAGACCCATGAAGTTCTTACCCCACGCCAGCATGATGCTGAGGATCGTGGCAGCCAGCAAACCCCACGTCAGCGGCTTACGATAGCATACCAGCATACAGAGCACAAAGAGCATCAGCACAAAGGCACCCACATAGACAGGACCCATGGTACCGTTGGCGCCCTCCTCCATATTGTCGTTCCAATATTGCGTGAAGTAAAGGCCGTTCTGGCGCAGGTAGTCAAACACCTGCTGGGCAGGCATCACCTGACCCTCACCCACACTCACACTCATATTCTTAATAGCCTCACGGGCATTCTCATCGTCAAAGAGGAGATGCATCGAGGTACCACCCTTCACGTTGGGCACCAGCAGCGACCACGTCTCGCCGATGCCGTAGCTATAGTCGGTGATATACGAGCGTTCCAAGCCGCCGTCGGTCTGGTTGGCAGCATCTTTCTTCACCAGCTCGCTCTTGCCGCGCATGGTCTCCTTCGAGTATTCCCATGTGTGATAGAGGTTCGAGATGTTGACCATCACGCCCATCAGTCCGCCAAGGATACATACGCCCGTAGCCTTCAGGAAACGCATATATTCCTTCTTGAGGATAGCCTCAACAAGGAAGGCCACAATCATCAGCAGGATGACAAACAGATAGTAATAGGTCATCTGCACGTGGTTGGCGTGCACCTCAAGGGCGGCGAAGAGCGCCGTCACAATGAGCGCCCACAGGTATTTACCCCTATAGGCCAGCACGATACCGCCAATCATGGGTGGCAGATAGGCCAGCGCCATCACCTTCCACAGGTGACCGGCAGCAATGATAATCAGGAAATAGGTGCTGAACGCCCAAAGCACAGAGCCTAAGGCAGCCAGATGCTGACGGAAGTCGAAGGCACGCAGCAGGATATAGAAACCCAACAGATAGACAAACAGATACCACACATTGTCGGGCAGCCACAGGTGATATGCTTTCTCAATAGCCGACAACGTGGTGGCGCTGTCGTACGATGGTGCTATCTGATAGGTGGGCATGCCCGAGAACAGCGAGTTGGTCCATCGGGTGCGCTCACCAGTACGCTGACTATACTGCGAGGCTTCCTCGCCCATACCCACACCTGCCGAGATGTCACCTTGGTTCAACACACGGTTCTGCACGTCGGCGGGATAGAAATAGGCAAAGGCCAGAATCGCAAAGAACGCTACTGCCAGTACGTCAGGCAGCCATTGTTTCAATATTTTCATAACGTATTGTTTCTTATCTGGGTGCATATATACAAAATTATTTTCAAACTATGGCTTCTCACAGCTTACTTTCGCCCTCGATGTACTGCTGCATGAGAAGATGGTCGCCGTCCCAGACCACATAAGAGAACTGGGATATCCAGTCGCCAAGGATGATGACTCGCGCCTTCTTGGTGAGCTGCAGGTCGACCTCGATATGACGGTGTCCATAGATAAAGACATCGACATTAGAGTGATACTGGATGTATTTCTTGGTATAGAGAATCAGGTGTTCACGCTCCTCGCCCATGAAAGGAGGAACGCCATCAGCCTCGTGTTTCATCCGCGAGTGCTTGGCCCAGGAGAGTCCGAACCACAGCCCCCAACGGGGATGAAGGGAAGAGAAAAGATGTTGGCAAAGGCGGTTATGGAAGATAGAGCGAATGACCTTGAACGACTTGCTGGGGTCGCCCAGGCCGTCGCCATGTGCCAGATAGAATACCTTTCCATAGAGCTCTACGGTCTGTGGCTGCTTGTGGAGGATGACACCACACTCGCGCTCCAGGTAGTCGTAGGCCCAGATGTCGTGGTTGCCTGTGAAATAGTGCACCTCGACACCCATATCAGTCAACTCGGAAATCTTACCGAGGAAACGGGTGAAGCCCTTAGGCACCACATAGCGGTATTCGTACCAGAAGTCGAACATATCGCCCAGCAGATAGACGGCAGCTGCCTTGTCCTTGATACTATCGAGGAACCGTACCAGCCTACGTTCCTGCATACGCTTGTGGTCAATGGCCCACGAACCGAGGTGAGCATCAGACAGAAAATAGATATTCTTCATTCCTAATCAGTTTCAGTTTAGTCGAAGCCCAGTTCCACTCTGGCTTCTTCACTCATCATGGACTGGTCCCAGGCAGGCTCGAACACCAGGTTGACATTGGCGGTGCGGACACCCTCAACACTCTCAACCTTGGTGCGTACATCCTCGAGGATGAAATCGGCGGCAGGACAGTTGGGAGCCGTAAACGTCATATCCAGCTCTACGCTCTCATCGTCGAGCACCTCAATTCTGTAGATCATGCCCAAGTCATAGATATTGACAGGGATCTCAGGATCGTAGACGGTCTTAAGCACGTCTACGATCCTTCCCTCTATCTTGTTACGTTCTTCCTGTGTCATAGCAGGTTCATCGTATCGGTGGCAATCATCAGCTCCTCGTCGGTAGGAATCACCACTACCTTCACCTTTGAGTCATCGGCAGAGATAACAGCCTCTTCGCCACGCACCTGGTTCTTCTGGTCGTCGAACTTCACGCCCAGGAACTCCAGACCCTTGCAGACCTCAGAGCGCATGCCAATCTGGTTCTCACCAACGCCTGCGGTGAAGACAATCACGTCCACGCCACCCATAGCGGCAGCATAGGCACCGATATACTTCTTGATGCGATAGAAATACATCTCCTGAGCCAGTGTAGCACGCTTGTCGCCCGACTTGGCAGCATTCTCCACATCACGCATATCGCTCGAGCCGCCAGTGATACCAGCCACACCACTCTTCTTATTGAGCAGGTTGCTCATACCGTCGGCATCCAGACCCAGCTTCTTCTCAAGGAAGGTCACGGCACCACCGTCGATATCACCAGAACGGGTACCCATCACCAGGCCCTCCAGCGGGGTGAGACCCATAGAGGTATCCACGCACTTGCCATCGAGCACAGCAGCGATAGATCCACCATTACCAATATGACAGGTAATCATCTTGGTACCTTGGGCCGAAAGACCAAGGAACTCTAAGGCACGAGCTGAGACATAACGGTGAGAGGTGCCATGGAAGCCATAGCGACGCACGCCATACTTCTCATAGAGCTCGTAGGGGATGGCATACATATAAGCCTTGGCGGGCATGGTCTGATGGAAGGCGGTATCGAACACGCCCACCTGAGGCAGACCAGGCATCAGCTCCTTCACGGCGTTCACACCCTTCAGGTTGGCAGGGTTGTGCAGCGGAGCCAGGTCTGAGCACTCCTCGAAGGCCTTCAGCACCTCGTCGGTCAGCACTACAGACTTGTTGAACTTCTCGCCGCCATGCACCATACGGTGACCTACGGCGTCAATCTCCTTCAGGTCTTTGATCACACCAATCTCTGGGTCTGTCAGCAGAGAGAAGATAAACTTCACGCCCTCGGTATGCTCAGGAATATCGTGCATAATCTGCTTCTTCTCACCATTGGCCAGCTTCACCTTCACGAAAGCATTGTCCAAGCCTACGCGCTCAGCACCACCACTGGTCATCACGGATTTATCATCCATGTTATATAATGCATATTTAATAGAACTGCTGCCACAGTTTAATACTAATATCTTCATAATAAGCCCACCCAAGCCCTCCCCAAGGGAGGGATGTTTTAGGGTGCTCCATTTTTTTTAATATTCTTGTTGTAATTATTCTCTTCTGCTTTACCCATCACATTGTCTATATAGACACCCCTCCCTTGGAGAGGGGATGGGGGTGGGCCCTATTTTTTTGCGTCCATTGCCTGACAAGCGGTGATGGCGACGAGATAGTAGATATCCTCGACAGAGCAACCGCGAGAGAGGTCATTGACAGGACGAGCGATACCCTGCAGGATAGGACCGATGGCAGTAGCACCAGCCAGACGCTGCACCAGCTTATAGGCGATGTTACCAACCTCGAGACAAGGCATCACCAGCACATTAGCCTTACCGGCAATCTCAGAACCAGGAGCCTTCTTTGAACCTACAGAGGGAACAAGGGCGGCGTCGGCCTGCAGCTCACCGTCAATCTTCAGACTGGGATCGAGTTCCTTAGCCAGCTTCGTAGCCTCAACAACCTTGTCAACTACCTCGTGAGAAGCAGAACCCTTGGTAGAGAAGCTCAGCATAGCCACGCGGGGATCAGCGAAGCCTGCCACGCTCTTAGCGGTCTGGGCTGTGCATACAGCAATCTGACTCAGCTGGTTGGCATCGGGCATAGGCGTTACGGCCACATCACCAAAGACGAGCACACCATTCTCACCATACTCGGGCTTATCGGTAATCATCAGCATGGCACCGCTCACACAGGTGATGCCAGGGGCACACTTGATAATCTGCAGGGCAGGACGCAGGGTCTCGCCAGTGGTTGACAGTGCACCAGAGATCTGGCCATCGGCACCCTCGGTCTTGATAATCATACAACCCAGATAGAGGGGATCTTTCACCAGCTCGCGAGCCTTCTCGATGGTCATACCCTTCTTCTCGCGCAGCTTCTGCAGCAACTGGGCCATCTCCTCGCTCTTCTCGTAGTTCAGCGGGTCAATAAGTGTGGCCTTGTCAATGTTTTTCAGTCCCTTCTCAGCAGCCAAGGCATGCACCTTCTCAGGGTTACCAATCAGAATAAGGTCTGCAATGTCGTCAGCCAGCACACGGTCGGCGGCTGTCAGGGTGCGCTCCTCCTCAGCTTCGGGGAGCACGATGCGCTGCTTGTTACTCTTAGCACGCGCAATAATTTGTTCAATTAATCCCATAGTTTTGTAATATGTTTATATTTGTTTTGATGATTGCTTAGAAAGCCATTCCGTGAGGGTGGACTCCAGCTCCTCACCCGACTGGCGAAGGTGGAACACACCTCCCGACGATGTGCTGATATAGCCTGTCTCCTCAGACACGATGACACACAGCGCATCACTCTCCTGCGACATGCCCAGGGCGGCACGATGGCGCAGACCCAGCTCTTTGGGGATGTCAAGGTCGTGGCTCACAGGCAGTATGCAGCCTGCCGCCTTGATACGGAAGTTACTGATAACCACGGCGCCGTCGTGAAGCGGTGAGTTCTTGAAGAAGATGTTCTCGATGAGACGCTGGTTCACAGAGGCGTCGATGATATCACCCGAAGCCACGATATCGTTGAGGGGCACGTTACCCTCAATCACGATGAGAGCCCCCACCTTGTTCTTCGACATCGACATGACGGCCATCACCAGCGGCATGATGCTTTTCTTCACCTGTGCGCTGTTGCGGTCTTCCATGCGTTTTGGCGAGAAGAGGCGCATCAGCGTACGGAAACGACGGTGAGCGCCAAGATTATAGAGGAACTTTCGGATGTCTTCCTGGAAGATGACCACGATGACGATGACACCTACCGACACCAACTTGTCGAGGATGGTTCCCAGCAGGCGCATCTCCAGGATCTGCGACACGAAGAGCCATACCACGACGAAGATCATGATGCCCACGAAGACGTTCAGCGAACGTGACTCGCGCATCAGTCGGTAGATGTAATAGAGCATCACTGCCACCAGCAGGATGTCGACAAAGTCCTTAATTCCGAATTCTATCATACATCTTCACTATTTCTACTGCTTCCTTCACATCGTGCACGCGCAGAATGCTGGCACCCTTCATCAGTGCTATCGTGTTAAGGAACGTGGTACCGTTGAGTGCCTCGGCAGGCGAGGTCTCCAGCAGTTTATAAATCATCGACTTACGTGAGATACCCACCAGGATGGGCAACTCAAACACCTGCAGCTTCTCCATCTCGGCCATCAGGCGGTAGTTCTCGTCCAGCGTCTTACCAAAGCCGAAACCCGGGTCGAGGATGATATCCTTCTGTCCGAAGTCGCGCAGCATCTGCACCTTACTGGCAAAAGCCATCAGCGTGTCATGCAAGTCTTTCTGCACCGACATTAATATATATGGTACACGAAGACGGGCCACCATGCGGAACATGGCCTCGTCAGCACCCTCGCTCACATCGTTGATAATGTCGGCACCATATTCCTCCACAGCCATGCGGGCCACGTCAGGACGGAAGGTATCTACCGACAGCGCCACATCGGGCTGCACACGACGCACCACCGCCAGCGCCATCCTTAGGCGTTCCATCTCCTCCTGCTCCGACACCTCGGCGGCACCCGGTCTGGTGGAGTAAGCACCCACATCGATGAAGGTAGCTCCCTGACCGACTATCTCGTCAGCCCTCAGGGCTATCTCCTGCTCCGTCTGCTTCCTGCTGTCGGCAAAGAACGAGTCGGGCGTCGCATTTAGGATTCCCATCACGCGTGGCGTCTGAAAATCCATCAATCGACCCTTAATATTCAGCGTATAATCCATATTCGTCCGCAAAGGTACAAAATTAATTATGAGTTAAGAGTTAAGAAGTAAGAAAATTTTCCGTAGCAATACATTTTTTCTTAATTCTTAACTCTTAACTCTTATCTTTTTCTTAACTTTGCAGCAAAATTCACGAAGTTTATGGAAATTAAGGAACTCTACAAACTATACCAGCAGCATCCGTGCATCACCACCGACAGCCGCGACTGCCCCGAAGGCAGCATCTTCCTCGCCCTGAAAGGCGAGTCGTTTGACGGAAACAAATTCGCCCTCTCGGCACTCGAAAAGGGCTGCAGCTATGCCATTGTGGATAGTGAAGAGTTTAGAAACACTCAAAACTCTAAACTAATAGTCGTTGACGACTGTCTTCAGACCTTTAAGGACCTGGCCCGCGAGCATCGCCGCCAGTTCAACATCCCCGTCATCGGCATCACCGGCACCAACGGCAAGACCACCACAAAGGAGCTCATCGCCGCCGTGCTCTCGCAGAAATATAATGTGCTCTACACTCAGGGCAACTTCAACAACGATGTCGGCGTGCCCAAGACGCTGTTCCGCCTGACGAAGGAACACGAGATTGCCGTCATCGAGATGGGTGCCTCGCATCCTGGCGACATCAAGACGCTGGCAGAGACGGCTGAGCCTACCTGCGGCCTCATCACCAACGTGGGACGCGCCCATCTGCAGGGCTTCGGCTCATTCGAGGGTGTCATCAAGACCAAGTGCGAGCTCTACGACTTCCTGCGCTCTCGCAAGGACAGCCTTATCTTTATCAATGCCGACAACGAGATACTGGTCGACCAGATTGACGACGACGAGGAGATATGGCTCACCCCCTACTCCACCGAGGTCGACAACCAATACACTTGTATCAGCGGCGAGGTCATCTCGTGCGACCCCTTCCTGAAGTTCCGCTGGCGCGAGCCCCTGATGACCCTCGAAGAAGAGGGACGCAGCACCAAGTGGCATAAGGTGCAGACCAAGCTCATCGGTGCCTATAACATCGACAACCTGCTGGCAGCCATCTCCGTAGGCATCAACTTCGGCGTGGACCGTAAGAAGATCTGTGCCGCCCTTGAGGAGTACACGCCTTCGAACAACCGCAGTCAGATGACGGTGACGGAAAAGAACCACCTCATCGTCGATGCCTACAACGCCAACCCCACGTCCATGCATGCCGCCCTCGACAACTTCAGTCAGATTCAGGCCGACAAGAAGATGGCCATCCTGGGACAGATGGGCGAGCTGGGCGAAGAAAGCGACAAGGAGCACCGCCTATTGGTTGACCGCTTGCAGTCTGCCGGCTATGACGACGTATGGCTCGTAGGCGATAACTTCAAGGACATCGACTGTCCGTTCCGCAAGTTCCACGATACAGAAGAGGTAAAGGCAGCCATCAAGGCGCATTGCCCAGAAGGCTTCTATATACTTATCAAGGGCAGCAACAGCAACAAGCTGTTCCAACTGCCCGAGCTGCTATAGAAAAGACTATTCCTTCAATAGCTTACGCTTCAACCGTCCGCCCTGCTTCTCCAGCTGGCGGACGTTTTTTTGTGGCTGCCAATCGGGAAAGACGTTCTTCAGCGTGTACTTCGCCGCCTGCTGCTCGGTCAGGATGGTCTCTACGGCATGCGACTCACCGTTAAGCGTAAACGTCACCACGTTCGACCTCGGCGTGATGTCGCGCCCCTCGCCGTCCGTCGTGCCATACTCATAGAAGTCATTCTGAATGGTTCGCATACCCTTCGGCTCAAAGCGCGTGGGCTGCAGCATCTCAGGCGTCTCCAGCGTCGTATAGAGCCACACACAACGGGGATGCTCTCGCCAGCCGCGGGCATAAAGAAACTCGGAGTCGTCATTGCGGATGGTGCAATGGCTGAACACATAGCCCCATGCCGTCTTTGACGTTCGTGGTGCGGCAATGATATCGCGACCGCCACCCTCTGTCCTGCGTTTCTCCGTCACCAGTAGGCAATGGTTGAAAAACACGTCACCCGCCCCACAGATAAAGTCGATGGTGCCGTGAATCTCGGCAGCTTCAAAGTAAGAGCGGCCCTGTTCATTGTTACTATAATAGGTGTCCTGATACGACAACATCCTCACGCGCTTCATCATGGTCCTGTCGCCCTTGTCCTGCCAGCACACCGCCCTGCCTACCGCGCCCGAGTGGTAATAGTCCAGCGCGTTCTTCAGCGTCAGGTCCTGCACATAGGTCTCACGGCCCTGGTTCAGCAGCGTGGCCGTCTTGCTGATACCCTCGTCCTCCACATCAGGGGCGTTCACAATGACGGTGCCCTCCATGCTCTCGCCCACCAACGCTATGCGATGGCCCGTGATGGCCGTCAGCGTGCGTTTGCCAAGATCGTAAACGCCATTGGGCACGAGTATAAAGAGTCGCTTCGACGTAGCGTCGGCATTCTGCTTGTTGGCCTGTTCTATGGCTTGCAGCAGACTCTCCGCATTGCCAGCCTCCACTACAATCTGAGCCTCAGCAGAAGCCGCAAGGAAAGAAAGAAAACACAGTAGGAATTGTTTCAGGTGCATCATAACCGTTCATCCGTTTATGATGCAAAGTTACGAAAAAACGAGAGAAGAACCAAATTTATTTGAGTTTTTCCGAGTGAAGAGTAAGTTCGGCGAAGCCAAAGTTACGACAAAAAGCCGAGACGCCACAACTTTTCCCAAAAAAATTTGCTCAATCCACAAAAAAGCACTACCTTTGCACACGGTTTGCAAAAAACCGCCTATAACAGCGGTCTCAAACAATCAAATCGGGATGTAGCGCAGTTGGTAGCGCACTACGTTCGGGACGTAGGGGTCGGGCGTTCGAGTCGCCTCATCCCGACAGAAAGTGGTCTTTTCGACCACTTTTATACTTTATGACTAATCGAAATATATTAACGAATAACAAAACTGCAATGAAACAACTGAAATCATGGATGCTTGCCGCCGCTATTGTTTGCGGTGCCATGGCCTTTATGACAGGCTGCAAGGAAGCAAAAGCAAATGAAACGAATGATGAAGAAGCCGTAAAGACGGTAGTGAGCACCGAACTGATCCGCACCTCGCAGAGCTGGGATGGCGAGGAGCTGCCCGACTATTTCCAGGGCCGCCCCGAGCTGGTAGCCGTGAAGTACGTGTTCCCCGCAGGCCAGAAGCTGGGCTGGCACCACCACGTGGCCATGAACTACGGTGTGCTGGTACAGGGCGAACTGACCATCATCGGTCTGGACGGAAAGACGAAGGTGGTGCATGAGGGCGAGGCCGTCGTCGAGATGGTCGGCACCGTACACCACGGCGAGAACCGTGGCACGAAGGACTGCATCCTCTACATGTTCTACCTCTCGCAGAAGGACCTGCCCC
>NZ_CAMJOS010000013.1 GCF_946407605.1 uncultured Prevotella sp. | reverse complement strand
GATGCCATCGGGAAGTTTGTACTTAAAAGACCGGAAGAATGAAAACGATAGAAGTATGCCCATCGACATTGCGGCCAGGTTTTTCTACCTATTCGCCCCAAGCCGTCAAGGATTTGTTTGACGGTGTGGCGGTTTCGCCGTTTATTGACATCGATTTCGAGAACGAGCGCGACCAGCAGCAGGCGATGGAGAACATGAACAACATGTCAATCTCTGGTGCTCAGGAGAAATTTTCAGCCATCATTGATGACGGGAAAATCCGTCTGACTCATAAAGGCGAACAAGCAACCTATATCCTGAAACCGGCACCTTTCAACCTGAGTCTCTCCACCCGCAAACAGATACCTGCCAACGAGCACCTGACTATGCAGATAGCATCTCAGGTTTATGGCATTCGTACCGCCTGCAATGGCCTGTGTTTCAGCAGCAGTGGCCAGCCGGTGTATATCACGAAGCGCTTTGACGTGATAAACGGCGTGAAAGAGAGTTCGCAGGAGGACTTTGCCACCGTTCTGCAGATGACGGAGGAAGGCAGCGACAGCAATTTCAAATATCATGGCAACTATGCGCAGATAGCCGATGCCATCCGGCAGTTCGTGCCTGCATGGATGCCACAGATGGAGCAGTTCTTCCGGATGGTAGTGTTTGATTATCTGTTTGCCAATGAGGATGCCCACATGAAGAACTTTTCATTGATAAACAGAAATGGCGAGTATTTCCTGGCTCCTGCATACGATCTTATCAATACCTGCATCCATATCCAAAGTGGCAGCGACCTGGGACTGATGGACGGGCTTTCGCCAGATATTGAGAAAAGCGATGTGTATGACAGGACGTTGCATCCCTGCAGGCTGGACTTTGAACGGTTCGCGGAAAGAATCGGATTGCCGAAGAAACGTGCTGCCTCCGTGCTCGATATGTTTATGGAGATTCCACAAGAGACATACGCACTCATCGACCACTCCTTCTTGAATGACAAGATGAAACGCACTTACAAGCGTGTTATAGAGGAGCGGAAAACACGTTTCATTCGACAGTCAGAATAACTCTAAAAGAAATGACAAGATGATTCTCGTAGTTGATGACGATAAAAATATCCGGCTCTCGCTGAAACTCATACTGGAGCGCAACGAGTATGAAGTGACCCTGGCCGAGGGGCCGAAGGAGGCGATGCAGATAGTCCGCAACACTCCGGCGGTGGAGCTGGTGCTGATGGATATGAACTATAGCATATCCACTGACGGCGAGGAAGGACTGACGCTGCTGAAGCAGGTGAAAGTGTTCCGCCCCGAGGTGCCTTGTATCCTGATGACGGCCTGGGGCAGCATCGACCTAGCCGTGCAGGGTATGCGTGCCGGCGCCTTCGACTTCATCACCAAGCCGTGGGACAATGGCGTGCTGTTAGACAGGATTGAGACGGCCATCAAGATAAACAATGCAAGTCCTGCGACTCAGCCAATCCAAAGTTCACCCATTGTCGGCACCTCCCTCTCTGGCATTCTCGCTACCGTGGCCCGCGTTGCTCCTACCAATGCGCCCGTCTTGATTACAGGTGAGAGCGGTACGGGCAAGGAACTCATAGCAGAGGCTATCCACCGACAGAGCCAACGGACTAACGGGCCGTTTGTAAAAGTGAACCTCGGCGGCATCTCCACGTCGCTGTTCGAAAGCGAGATGTTCGGCCACAAGAAAGGCTCGTTTACTGATGCTAAGGCCGACCGTATCGGCCGTTTTGAACTGGCCAAGGGCGGCACCATCTTCCTCGACGAGATTGGCGAACTGTCATTGGCCAGCCAAGTGAAACTATTGCGGGTGCTGCAAGACCAGACCTACGAGGTGCTGGGCGACAGTCAGACACGCCGAACGGATGTCCGTGTGGTTTGCGCCACCAATGCCGACCTTCGCGCGATGGTTGAGGAAAAGACCTTCCGCGAGGATCTGTTCTACCGCATCAATATCATCAACCTCCATCTGCCGCCTCTGCGTGACCGCCGTGAGGACATACCGCTATTGGTTAATCACTTCCTCCGGATGGCTTGCGAGGCAAACGGCCTCCCGCTTGTCACCGTCTCGACAGAGGCCATCGGATATCTCCAGACACTTCCGTTCCCAGGCAACATACGCGAATTGAAGAACCTTGTGGAAAGGGCACTGCTGATGAAAGGCACAGACCCACCCCCAACCCCTCCCTGCGAGGGAGGGGAGTGGTTACTTACTGCCTCAGATTTCCGAAGTAGCTATTCGTCTGTTCCTAATTCATCTACTCCCCTCCCTCAACAGGGAGGGGTCGGGAGTGGGTCCCTCTCTTCCATGGAGCGCAACGCCATTGCAGCCTGCATTGCCAAGCACAACGGTAACCTCTCTCTTGTCGCTAAGGAATTAGGCATCAGCCGTGGTGCCCTGTACCGCAAAATAGAAAAGCACGGACTATGAAGCTGAAGCATTATTTCCTCCTCCTTACAGTAGGCATTGTCCTGTTGGCCGGCGTAGCACTCTTCGCTACGTTCCGCAGTCACCCCACATTGTTCTACGTCACCGAGGGCTTTGTAGTCCTGATATTGTTCTACCTCTGGTACTTTTACCGCAAGACCATCCGACCGTACGACACACTGATTGGCGGCATGGAACTGGTGCGGGAACTCGACCTGACGACGCGCCTCGCTCCTTCGGGACAACATGAGACCGACATCATCGTCCGCACGTTCAACGACCTGTTGGGGCGTCTGCGCAGCGAGCACCTCAGGCTCGAAGAGCAATACACCTTCCTCAACCTGCTTATCGATGCTTCGCCGATGGGTGTCATCCAGTGTGACCTCGACGGCAACACGACTTCCATGAATCCCGCAGCCCGTGAGATGCTGTCGCCAAGTATCGAGGAAACCATCCAAGCACTGCCTCTTGGCGAGACGACCACCGTGCGCATTCCTGGCGGCCCACAACTCTTCCGCATCAGCCACCTGTCTTTTCCTGACCGAGGCTTCCAGCATCCTTTCTTCCTCATTGAGTCACTGACCTCAGAAATACGCCTTGCTGAGAAAGCCGCCTACGAGCGTGTCATTCGTATGATTGCCCACGAGGTTAACAACAGCGTGGCGGGCATCATCGGCAGTCTCACTGGCGACGAAGCCGAGCGGCTCACCGCCCTCTCGTCCTTTGTCTCCCGCTTTGCCGAAGTAGTAAAGATTCCGCAACCGCAACTGCAACTCTGCGACCTCAGCGAAGAGGTGGAAGCCTGCCGCCCCTTCCTCGAAAACCTGTGTACGCAGGCGCACGTCCATATTGACTTCCGTTTGACCGACGAAGCAGTACCCGTTCATCTCGATACCGTCCTTTTCCAGCAGGTGCTTATCAACATCGTCAAGAATGCTGTGGAGAGTATCGGGACGACACAAGGACTTGTCACACTTGAAGTCACCACGCCAGCTACGCTCACCATCACCGACAATGGTCATGGCATCCCGCCGGCTATAGCGAAGAATCTCTTCACTCCGTTTTTCTCTACCAAGCCCCAAGGTCAGGGTCTCGGTCTTCTGCTCATTCGCGACATTCTTACTTCTCATCACTGCACCTTCAATCTGCTTACAGACCCAGAAGACCATCTCACTCGCTTTACCATCCAATTTCCCCTCCAGAAAACTCAAAAATAAAATAATGCAAATAGTTATGAAACAACAATATGCAGTAGTGGTGCTCGTTGCACTGATAATCGCTTCGAGCATGGTGAGTCTGACGAGTTATAAGACAACGGAGAAATTGGTGAATGAGGATGTGAACCGGGCACTGGCCATGGCTTTGGACGAACAGCAGTCGGATGTAATCAGTGCAGACACCATACAGGTGTTCAATAAGCATCTGCAGATGGAGGCATTGAGAGGTCGGGCTGTGTTGGCGGTAGATACCCAGAGGGAATTCCGCCCACGTCCGCAAGTGTCAACGGCAACCATCCTGTCGCTGTCAGACCAACGGCCAGCGATGGTGCTATGGTCGATGGCACTGCTATGGGGGCTATTCTGCCTGTATCAGCAAAGGCGTTCTATGGCTTTAGGACTGTATGGCGGGTTAGCCTTGCAGCAGGGACGTTTTATTGACGCTAAGGGCTGTGTAGTGAAACTGACACCTATGCAGCAACAACTGATGGAAATGCTGTGGCTATCCCCTACCCGTCAGCTCTCGAAAGCAGAGATATGTGATGCCCTCTGGCCCAAGAAACCCGATGCCAGCGAAACACTCTACACGCTTATCCGACGACTGAAGCCCATCATAGAAGAACATTCCGATCTCAAAATTGAGTCAGACAGGGGTAAAGCCTACGGGCTGACTATGAGGTAGTTACCCGTTTGTCAGGCAAATGTCAGAGAAATGTCAGACAGTTTTTGCTGTATATCTACATCATTGTTGTTAGCTTTGCATCCGTTTAATAAAACGTGCAAAGCATTATGCAACAAGAAACATTTAAGAAACTCAACATCTGCATGGCGTGGCTTGTCTGTGCCATTGCAGCGATTGTCTATGGGCTGACCGTAGAGCCAACGGCCAGTCTGTGGGATTGTCCTGAATTTATTGCGTGTGGCTATAAGTTGGAGATTGGTCATCCGCCAGGAGCACCAGTCTTTATGTTAGCCGCCAACCTGTTCTCACAGTTAGCCAGTAATCCGTCGCAAGTGGCGCTGATGGTTAATCTCCTATCGGCACTGCTGAGTGCAGGGTGTATATTCTTCCTGTTTCTCACGGTGACTCACCTCGCCCGGAAACTGATCTGCACTATCAGTGATAGGGAAATGAGCATTCCGCAGGTCATCACTATTGAAGCATGCGGCATGGTTGGTGCATTGGCCTACACCTTCAGCGACACTTTTTGGTTCTCAGCTGTCGAGGCAGAAGTCTATGCCTTCTCCAGTTTCTTGACAGCCCTGATGTTCTGGCTGATTCTGAAATGGGAGAGCGAGATGGATAAACCCGGCAGTACTCGATGGATTGTCCTGATTGCTTATATCACGGGATTGTCCATCGGTGTCCATCTGCTTTGTCTGCTCTGCCTGCCCGCCATGTCGTTCGTGGTGTATTTTCGTCGGACAAAGCGGGTCACGTGGAAAGGAATGCTAAAGACACTCATTGCAGGCGGTTTGCTGGTAGCCGCCATTCTCTATGGTCTGATACCTGGCGTGGTAAAATTTGGCGGATGGTTTGAACTGCTGTTTACCAATGTGTTGGGATGCCCTTACAACACTGGCCTCATTTGCTACATCTTACTGCTGACAGGAACAATCATCATTGCCTATTATAAGGCGAAACGAAGGATAGTCAGGTTATCGTTAGCCTGCCTGCTGATGATGCTCATCGGCTATAGCAGTTATGGTGTTATCTTCATCAGAGCCAATGCTCAGACACCGATGTGTGAGAATGCGCCTGATAACATCTTTTCTTTAGGTAGCTATCTGAACCGCGAACAATATGGCAAGACACCGCTGTTCTATGGTCCTGCGTATTGCAGCGAAATAGACCGCGTGGCAGAAGGAGAGTACCTGGTGCCGAGACAGAAAGAGGGTAAGGCCGTCTATCGTCCTGTGGCCGATTCCACGAAGCAGGAATACGAGGTGGTACGACATGATATTGATTATCTGTATAAGAACAATATGTACTTCCCCCGGATGTATTCCTCACGACATGCCAAGGCTTATGAGGACTGGATGGGAGGTGTCGAGAAAAAGGATGGCGTGCCCACTGCTGCAGAGAATCTGCGCTTCTTCCTTTCCTATCAAGTAAATTTCATGTACTGGCGTTATTTCCTGTGGAACTTCGTGGGACGACAGAACAACATCCAAGGACACGGAGAGGTGGAACATGGCAACTGGATTACAGGCTTCCAATGGATTGACGACTGGCTATTAGGTTGCGACACGTCGAAGCTGCCGTCTGACTTGAAAGAGAACAAAGGGCGTAACGTGTTCTATGGATTACCGCTGATACTCGGACTGGTGGGAATGTTATGGCAATGGCGTAAAGGAAGTAAAGGTAAGCAACAATTCCTGGTTGTCATGCTCCTGTTTCTGATGACGGGACTTGCCATCGTGGTCTACCTGAACCAGACACCGCTCCAACCGCGTGAACGTGACTATGCCTATGCAGGCTCGTTCTATGCCTTTGCCATCTGGATAGGCATGGGAGTGGGAATGATAAGTGAAAAGGTAAAAGTGAAAAGTGGAAAATATGCAACCATCATGGCTGTCCTTTCCGCTATCGCATGCCTGCTGGTTCCCATCCAGATGGTAACCCAAACGTGGGATGACCATGACCGCTCAGACCGTTATACCTGTCGTGATTTCGGCGCCAACTATCTCAACAGTATGCAGCGAGAGGGACATCCCATCATCCTGACCAATGGCGATAACGACACATTCCCGCTCTGGTATAACCATGAGGTGGAAGGTGTGCGCACCGATACCCGCGTCGTTAATATGGAATACCTGCAAACCGACTGGTATATTGACCAGATGAAGCGTCCTGCCTATGAATCCCCTGCCCTGCCTATCAGTTTTCACCATGAGGATTATAAGGAGGGCCGAATGGAGTATGTACCCATCGAAACTGACAGCATCGCCATTGGTTCGGCGACCATCTCGCTGAAGGGCAAAAAGGGACTCTTCAAGAACGAACTGATGGTGCTCGACATGCTGTTGCAAGCCAATTCTCTGACCTCTGGTCAGAGTGTGGCGTTGCAATGGGAACGCCCCATCTATATGTCCATCAGCATGGGGTCTGACATTCTGCCCTTCCTGCGTAATCATTTGGTACTCGAAGGACTTGCCTACCGCATTTCGCCTACGGCTACGAATCAGAAGATAGACGTGGAAAGGCTTTATGACAACATCATGCATCGCTTCCGCTATGGTGGTCTTAATACTAAAGGAATCTACGTGGACGAAGATGTCAAGCGCATGGCTAATACTCATCAGCTCATCATGGGTGTGCTTATCGACTCGCTTCTTCAACAAGGTGACTTGAAGCGGGCCCTAAGCGTATGTCATAAGTGGCAGAAGGAAATGCCACAGGAGAATGTGCCCTATACGGAATACGCATTGTCGATGGCCCGTTGCTATTATATGGCACACCAACCTGAAAAGGGTGACGAGATTGTCAGCAGCCTGCTGCGCCGTTCTGACGAATGGCTCTCTTGGATCAACACCATCAAACCATCACGTCGAGCCGGGTCTCTTTATAACCGCTATACATGGATGCAGACCATGGAGCAGGCACTTGTCGTAGCAGAACAATTTGAAAGAACCGAATTTATTCACCAATACATCAAGCAATATGAATGCAACGCCACACTCTGATCAAAGGTCAGAGAACACTACAACAAACAATATCAATAAAGCCAAACAATTCTCAGACCTATGGTCAGAGTGTGGCGTTGCATTGATACTCGCTGGCTTAAGCGGAAAACGAATCATCATCATAGCATGTGTCCTGATACTCATAGGCTATATCCTAATGTCCGGTTCAGGTAGTTCTCTGGCTCATAGTCAGAGTGTGGCGTTGCATTCCGAACAATCTTTTAACCCTGCCATCTTCTCAACCCGCAGGATTGTCATCGCTCCGGTACTATGCCTCGCGGGCTATCTGCTGATTATACTTGGGATTCTTAGGAGGCGTTAATCTGTTAAACTCTGCTAAAGTCAGTTTGGTTTTGAGCGACATATGCGTCTAATAGGTGTAGCAAAGAATAAATGGAAAGAAGTGCATTTGAACAGAAAGCCCGCACGTGGCGAGAGAAAGCGCTCAATGTGAGCCGACACTACGGGGCGGGCGAAGATATGGCAGAGGACATCGCACAGGATGTGATGCTCCGTCTGTGGCAGATGCACGACGAACTGGAGCGGTTCCGGTCAGTAGAGGCTATCGTTACGCTGATGGCGAAACACACGCTGAGGGATCTCCAGAGGCGGCGAACAGCCGAATCGCTTGAGGAGGCCACCATCGTCAGTCTTACCAGCAGTCCGCAAGAAGAACTGGAGGCAAAGGAAAACGAGGAATGGCTCATAATGAAACTACAGCAACTGCCCACCACGCAACGCACCTTATTATATATGCGCCAAGAGGAACGGCGGAGCCACGAAGAGATTGCCCAACTATTGGGTATCGAAACGACATCAGTAAGCACGCTCCTGGCAAGGGCAAGACGAACACTATTGGAAGAAATAAAACGTAGGAATAAACGATGATAAAGTACACAAAGGATTATATTGCAAAGCTGCTGGACAAGTATATGGACGGCACTTCGACTCTCGAGGAAGAAGACATCCTTGCAGACTACTTCCATCGCGGAAATGTACCCGAGGAATGGGAGGACTATCGGCAACTCTTTAGCGAGATAGAGGCGATGAAACCAAAGCGGCAAAAGGGAAGATGGGCTTTCTGGGGCGTAGCTGCTGCAGCTGTCGCAGGTTTGCTTTATATTGCAGTACCAACTAAGCAAGTTGGCCCGCAACCTGACGGAACAGATCTGACGGCTAAGACAGACACAGCAAGGACGATGCAGCCAAGAGAGACAGAAATGGAAGAAAAGGCCGATTCTGTAGAAATCATGCGTGACGAGCCCCGTCCCATGCAGTCCAGGAAACGCCGTCTGCGTAAGACAGAACCCACCATCAATGACTATGCCAAGACATACACCCTGATGGCTGACGCAGCAAAAGGACTGCAAGAGGCTGAAGAGCAGATTGCACAATGTCGGCAAGAACTCACGGAGGCACGGCTGTTGTCTCTCGGGTATGTCCCTGTGGAACAAGAAGACGGTACCATCCTATATATTAACGAACAAACAAAGTATTTGGCTTATGAAGAATAAACTATTTCTGGCAGCAGGCATCCTAATGCTGATGCCTCTCACATCCCATGCACAAGCGTTTATCAAGCATGCCTTCAATGCGCTGATAACAAGTGAACCGGCACAAGTGGAAAGTAGTCACAAACTGAACAAAAACCCGGGAACGGGTGTCAAGGAGGGACAATTAGATGTCTACGAGTTTACAATACCCGCATCCCACCACGACTTGGTTGAGGATGTAGAGCGTGCCTTTGAACAGGACAAAGAGAAAGCCTACAGTCTTAAAACGGTATCCAGCAAGAAGTCATACGACTACACAAGTTTGGCCGTAGGTGGTGATGACAGCGGATATCCTTTGGGTGACATCAAGGGTTCGCGCTATATCTACGCGCTTTTCCTGGACCCAAAAGATATGAGCAAGACCCATCGTTATGCATACGCTATGGAATGGCGTAAAGACGAAAAAGAAATTGTAGGAAAGCTCATTGTAACCTACGCCACTACGCAACAGTATCGTGAGAGCGGGAAAAAGGGAAGAATCATTAGAATCAACGGCAATGACGTGAAACTGAGTGCCAACGGGTTTTCGTTTGGAGATGACGATTTGTTTAGCGGATTCTTCTCGATGGGCGAGGGTCTGTCAGCCTTTGGCAGCGACTCCACCTTTGTTAGCAGTAGCATCGGTTCTGAATCATGGCTCAGCCAGTTCAACACCTTCAAGAATCTCTTCCTGAAGAACCCCAATAGCACAGCATCCAATTACTATGCCTCGCACATATACAAGATGTGTAAGAAGGCCGACGCATTGGACGATATGGAGAAGAAGATGGTAATCAAAGAACTTGAAAAAGTGAAGAAGGCTACCAACGATGAATTCTTACAAGAAATGTTCCAAGCGAGTATCGAACGGCTAAAGAAGTAAACCGATGAAACATATTGGAATAATGGCACTCCTGCTGTTGATGGCAGCGGGAGCAGGGGAATCTACTGCCCAGACGAAAACGGATACGACCAAAGTAAAGAGCGATTCCATCACCTGGAGTAAAGAACTCGATGGTGTGGTGATCAAGGCACAGAAGCAGCTTGTCAAACAGGAAATAGACCGCATAGGCTATGATGTCCAGGCTGACGAGGAATCGAAAACACAGACAGTAATGGATATGCTTCGCAAGGTGCCTATGGTGACGGTCGACGGACAAGACAACATACTTGTCAAGGGCAATAGCAACTATAAGATATACAAGAATGGGCATTATGACCCCAGCCTGTCGAAGAATGCCAAGGAAACCTTCAAGTCGATGCCCGCCTCTATGGTAAAGCGTATCGAAGTGATTACCGATCCTGGAGCACGCGAGGATGCCGAAGGCGTGGATGCCATCCTGAATATCGTGATGGTTGATGGTTCGAAGATGCAAGGCATGACGGGTGTAATATCGGCTACCTATAACTCACTGAATCATCCAAACTTCTACGGCTCGCTGACGGGACAGATAGGTAAGCTGCTGACATCTGTGGAATACGGCTACGGAGGAATGTCAAGCCGCGAGACAGAGAACAGTACCTATACAGACCGCACTTATCTTGATACGGGCAATCGAATGCTGTCTCAGTCTGACGGTTCGAATCCTGGCTCCATCCATTATGCCGACATCAATGCGAGCTACGACATCGACTCGCTGAACTTGCTGTCAGCCTCATTTGGGGGATACTTCTACAAGCTCAACGTGCAGGGTGATAGCCGGACATCGCTGAACAACTCATCAAGCGATATTCTCTATCGATTTAATAACCACTACTGGATGCCCGGCTACAGTCATCACTCCTGGAATGGAAGGCTCGATTACGAGCACAAGACGCGTCGGAAGGGCGAGCGGCTCACTCTCTCGTACATGCTCGCCCTGACGCGTCAACATTCGGACCAGGAGAATACGTACACAGAAATAGTCAATGCTCCTTTCAAATATACAGGCAGTCTCCAGACAGAACGTGAGCGATTTACAGAACACACGTTCCAAGCAGACTGGCTGCGTCCATTGGGCAAGGGTCACAAGCTTGAGATTGGTACGAAATATATCGATCGCAACAACAACAGCCACAATACGCAGGACTTCTATGGTATCGACCTTCTCACCAACGACGAGTTCAGACATACCACCCGTGTAGTCGCTGCATACGCCGACTACATCTACAATCACGATAAGTGGTCGGCACGCGCCGGACTGCGCTATGAACACAGCTATATGCAGGGTGAATATCCTGATGGGAAAGGCAATACCTACGACAAACATCTGAACGACTGGGTGCCACAAGCCTCGCTGAAGTACCAGATGACGGATGCACAATCCTTGAAGTTGAGCTATACAACCAGCATCAACCGTCCAGGCATATCCTATCTGAATCCTGCTGTCGTTACATCGCCAATGGTTGTCCAACAGGGCAATCCTAACCTGGTGAGTTCACGAACGCAGCGTATCAGTCTTATCTATTCGTATATCCTACCTCATCTGACACTACAGATTGCCCCTGCCTATAACTTCAGTTCAGGTGGCATCAGCTCCATTCAGACCGCTAAAAACGACATCCGATATAACACATACGATAACATCCTTCGCTATCGTCGATTCTCGATAGAGCAATACGTACAGTGGAAGCCATTCGTTGGTACGACGTTTGTCATCAACAATAATCTGCGCTACGAGCACAACGAGAACCCCAACCTTGGCTATCGCACCTTTGGGTGGTCTGACAACTTCTATGCGAACCTCTCTCAAAAGCTACCTTGGAAGTTGCTTTTCTATGCAGTCACATACGGCAAGATTGGCCATAGTCCCTCAGGCATCTACTACATACAACATTCCTATTATGGTTACTACTTCTCCCTGCAACGCTCGTTCCTCAAGGATGACCGCCTGACGGTGCGCCTTGGTGCTAACGCCCCATTCAACAAATACTGGACATCAGAGGCCGAGACCGTCAATGGCGACTATCGCGATTATCAGAAGTCGTGGAATCGTGCCCGTTCGTTCAGTCTCTCCGTCACTTGGCGCTTCGGGTCTCTTAAAGCCAACGTCAAGAAAACCGAGCATAGCATCGAAAATGATGATGTCGTTGGTGGAATTACTAAGAAATAATAGTAATTTGGAGCTGATTTCATGTTCAACATACAATGCGCGTTCATTATCCGTGAACAAAGAGCATTTTTTGAACAAAAAGTCTGGATATATAGAAGAAACGAGAGGCTGGCTTTGCCTCTCGTTTCTTTACAAGGGATTTAGATGCAGGCGGAACTATCGGCGTGACTTCGTTTTCTTCTTTCTGCGTTCCAAGTACGCCGCCAGTTCATTGATGCCCCAGATGGCTGACATGACAAAGATCGGCATAAAGGCCATCGCCCACAGGAATGTCATGGTGTCGTTCAGATGGTACTTGCCTGTGTAATAGCCAAGGACTGGAAAGACGACCAGTGCCACCTTGTCGGCCAGATGATAGGCAATGGGGAACCACTCCATGCGCGAGGTCAGACGGACGAGGTGCTCTTCTGCTTTGGCCTCGATATACTCGCAGACAGTCTCGCCACCCTTCATCATTGCCATGCAAACCTGAGACTTCTGCCATTTCTCGCGGTCTTTCTTCGTCAGTTCTTCGACGTAGCGGCTCATAAGTTTCGAGTCGTGCATGTTCTCAGCCACTTGCCGCAGGATGCGTTCCGCAGTCAGGTTCATCTCTTCTAACGGCACAACGTCCATGTCCTGATTGACGAGTTTGCTGCTGTTGTTCCTCATCGCGTCAAGGGGAATACTGCCCAGGAGCGTCTGTTGGTCTATGAGCATTTCAATGGCCTCGTGGGTTGATTTTACAAGGAGCTTTCCTTTCATCACAGCCTTCACGCCACGTTCATACTCCTTCTGGTCATAGAGCGTCGCACGTTTATGACCGCCATGAAAAAGCGCCTTCAATTTGTTAACAACTTGCAGGATGGTATGCGGCTTCTCCTGCTTTCGGGGGCTTTCTTGCCGTCCCCCAGTCTCACTGTTGCCTCCCTGCATCTGACTATCGCCAGAGGGAAGCATGCTGTCGTATTTACTTCTCATAAAAAAAACGCTATCTCTTTCGTCCTCTATAATTCTGTTGTCTGATAAACCCGTTCTTCTTCCACCAATACCATTCCTCGTCCTTCTTCTTCGGCAGGTCATTATTGCTCTGACCACCTCCAAGAGACGGCTGAGTTTCCGGCAGGGCAAGGTTAGCAACGACGTCAAGCATAGTTTCGGCTGCATCACCCGCACGCTCGACACTACATTCAAACTGATCAAGCAGTTCCATTGCAGTACTCTTCAGGTTCTCCTCACTGAACGAAGAACCTTCGCGCTCTCCCATATCGATGGCCTTAGCCACGATGCCTTCTGGCAGGATGTCCTCCCTATCAAGCGGGCTAAACTCCGTCCTGAACGGACTCTTCACAAAGCGCTTGATGGCATTTAGCGCAAGCCAGATGGCTGTCCGACGGTCACTCTCGGCCTCTGTGGACTTACGGGGAGCAGGCTCCGTCTGCTTCACGGGCGTCGGAGCCGCTGGTTTCTCAGCGTTCTTCCTCTCTGCCGCCTCCTTAATCCTTAATAGTCCCAGATATGCATCGTCATCATCTGACTGCGACGACCTCGACGGCTTCTGCGGAATCGCCTCGTCCTGCCGATTCTGCTGCCAATGATAGCTCTCCGTCCGCGTCTCTTCCTGCTCAGGATGCAGCTTCTGCCAAGTGCCGAACAGCTTGGAAACCGTCAGGTCGCGCCCATGTCCGAAACCTCTGGCCGAAGCCTTGTACATCACCGTACTGGAGTAATTCCCGTCGAGGTCGTACAACTTCTCGCCAATGGAGTAACCACGGCAGACACCCTTTGAGTCGTATGTTGGCTCCACTTCGAACCCGTTCCTGCGCATCCCGGCAAAGTACGTCTCGATGTCCCACGCATCCATTCCCTTCAGCACCTTCATTGCAGCATCGTGAATCCGCTCCATCCGCTTGTTGTCCCTCTCCTCGGCCTTCGTCCACTCGTATTTCTCTGCGATGATGTCAGCCGCCGTCTTCGCCCGTTCCTTGCATTTGTGCGTGTCCTGCATCTCGCCGTCCATCGTCAGGCGGTTGGCCACAATGTGTACATGCGGCTTGCCGGTGTCAAAGTGTATAGTGGCTACATACTGGCTATTTGCCAATTGTGTGTGCTTGCCGCTCACCTTGACCTTGGGCTGTCCCGTCCTCTTGTCGATGACTGACCTGCCGTCTTTGCCCTTCACCGGCTCCCATTTAAAGTGGGTAGCGTCCAGCACCTCCACACAGTCCTTACAGAACTTGTTCCACTGCTCCATCGTCCAGTCCTGACAAACCTCCGGCGGAGGACATAGCTCGATGCGCCAGAACGGTTTTTCTGCCTTATGTCTGGATGCCGCCTGCAGCAGTTGCATGTCCATCAGCACCTCCACGGGCGAGTACGGCTTACCCGTCATCGGATTCAGTTCGATGTTGTTGGCGGCGAGGAAGACCGGCTTGTCCTCCTTCCTTGCCTTCTCCTTGTCGAGCACATAGTTGATAGCGTTGGCGGCATGCGCCCCGTCTATCGTGTCCATCTTGATGACCATACGCTAACCTCCCATGTTTAACGTCCTGTCCCTCATCCTGTCGAAGAACTCCAGAGCAGTGATAAGGTGCTCGCGCCACCAGTCAAAACTCTTGCCGTAGATGACAGCCCTGAAACGTTCTTCGTCGGACTTATGTGCAAACTCTGCCACCATTGCATTGAACTGGAGTAGCACATCGCCACGTGACTTCTTCAGGTTCCTGAGCAGGTCCAGTTCTTCGTCGGTAAACGCTGCACGGGGATGCTTGCCGCTCAGGAGCGTCGTACAATACTGCGAAAGATTCTGTCCGCATTTTTCCGCATTCCCGAGAAGTTCATCCATCAGTCGTTTCGTCACTTTCAGGTGCAGCATCTCTGTGGCAGTCCACTTGCGGATGCGCAGTCCCGTCCGATTCTTACGCAGCACCTTGTCGATCAGGTCCACGCGATGGGCATCCAGTTTGTAACTGCCAAACAACGTGTAACTCTGTCGGCTGATAGGCTGGTCAACCTGTTCGATGCTACCGCTACTCCGATAGACGACAAAGTGCATCTGGCATTTCCTGTCAGTCTCATCCACCCACAGGTCACCGACCGTTACGGGTTCCCATGAGAACTTGCTGTGTTCCCTGCCGTCCTTGGGCGACAGGTACCGCTTCTTCGACTTGATGAAGAAGCCCTTCTCAGGTCTCGTCTTCTCTATGAGTTGCGAGCCTTGGAATATCACTATTTCGTTTCTGTCTACTGTCATAAGTATACATTTATTAAAGGTGTGAGCCAGCGAACGCCTCCCCCAATGAGAGCCTGCGAGCATTGCCAGTTCGGTTCGGCTGCCAAAAGAGCCATAGCGATTTTGGTAGCACGAAACTCCAACTGGCATATCTTAAGGCAAGTTTCGGTTTCTTCTGGCATTGTCTGTACGTCAAGAGTGTCCCAGACCGTCGGGAACACCCTACTTCCTTGGCCGTGATTACAGGATGTCATCGATGTTCTTCTTGCGGTTAGTGACTGCGCCATGCTTCTGCTCATAACTGGCAATTCCGTCGCTGAGGAACTTCTCCACCACGTCGCGGATGGAGAAGCCCTCAATTCGAGCGATGGCCTTTATCTTGACCACAATCTCAACGGCTAAGATGACCGTGAAGTGCTGCCAGGCTCTCTTGATGACACTGCTCTCTTCGGGCCTTTGTTCTTCCTGTGGTGTCTTCTGCTCCTTTGGCCTGATCTGCTGTGTGATGCTTCTGACATCACTTTCAAGGGTATTGAAACCGTCTAAGGGAAACACTTGCTCACTCATATCCGTTTACTGTTTTATTTGTTCTAAAATAGCGTCAAAGGCATGTTCGACTGCAGCCTTCTGGTACTTGTCAAGTGCGGAAATGGTTGAGTAACGCTTGATGACTACACTCTGCTTGATCCTCGGTGTAACCCTTCCGATTCTGCCAAGAATTTTTACCGTCTCTTCACGCTGCTTCATCTCGTCGGCACGGTTCTCGGTAGAGTTGATCCGGTTGGGCAGGAACACGAGCCTAATATTCTTGACCCCCTTGATGACCTTGATGAAGATGCCCGTAGCATCAATGGTGTCGAAGTCGTAGGAGATAGGCACCACGGCAAGGTCTGCTGCCTTGTACAGCAGGTCGAGGTTGGCGGCATTGAGCGTACCCGGCATGTCGAAGAGGACAACACCGTCGAACTGCATTGCTTCCTTGATGGAGGACTGCAGGCTCTGGCGGTCTGTCGTATCAACAGTACTCACTTCCCAAGGAATAGCCGCATCCGGGTTGGCAGCCAGCTCCCTCTCCCTGTGACGGGACAACGATGCCTGAATGTCTGCATCCAGGACCTTCACGGGATAACCATTCTCACACAGATACTGCGCAAAGAGCGCACAACAGGAGGTCTTCCCTACGCCTCCCTTGATGTTCGTAAATAAAATAATCTTATTCATAGCTAAATCAAATTTAATATGTTATTTATTACCTTATAGACCTTGTAAACTCTGTATATCCTGAATACAGTTTGTACGCTATTGACAATGTATTTCTTGTATATACTGTATTCGTTGAATACTCTGTATACATTGTCTTCATTGCAGATAACATACACATTGCAGACACTGTAATCGTTGTATATACTGTAGCCAGTGTAAACGCTGTATACACATACACTGTGGACAGTGCAGAAACCGGATACGTTGTGGACATTGTCTTCAATGCATACAACTGATACACTCTATACATTGTACACTCAGTCATGTCAGACATGTTACCAGTCACGCTTGTTGGGTTTACGACGATGGGACGAAAGGATGGCATCATTCTCTTCCTCGGTGGTCATCGGCACGGCGTTCTTGCGCTTCACCTCAAGATACTTGTCCAACTCATCGCTGTATAGCACCCACCTCTTGCCGGGCTTCAATCCTGGCACTTCACCTTTCTGCAACTTCATGTAGAGGGTGTTCAGGGGCATACGGAGATAGTCAGCCGCTTCCTCCACGTTCATCGTGCGACGCACGCGTTGAATCTTTTGCTGTGTTTGTCCTTTCTGAAGGTCAGACAGCAGTACCTTCATGCCGATGACTTCATCTCGAAGCTCGGCGACGACCTGTGGAAGGTCGTCGAATGATAATTTATCATTAAGCATATTTACACGCTGAGACTTTTGTATCTCGGCTGCAAAGAAACGACATTATCATCCGCTTATCAAGATTATCAGGAATAATGCATCAGTAATGATAGTATAATGCGGTTAGTAGCAGATAGAACTAAAAATGTACTGGTAATAATAGTAGTTAGTATATCTATTAGCTGTGTGCAATCTGTGTTCTGGCTGTTATGGATGGTTGGTACTTGCTACCATGATGGCAGGATATAAACAACGAGAACACCGCAGCACTAATCCTAAATAGGTTGACGCTGCGGTGTTGTCGTTAAAGCTTCTCGTGGCTTTGGCTTATTCTTCCTCCTTTTCCGATGGAACAGGATAATGGAAGGCTATTGAAGTTTTTGAGTCAGGTTTGTCTATTTTGATATAACCTTTCTCCGGGTCTGCGGTTAAGGACTTTGACAATGTAAACCAATCAGTGTTTTTACACAGATCTGGAAACAAATTGTTGATGAACTTTCCGCATAGTTCTGTGGTATAGGCACAATGTTTGTCTACCCCTAAGCCCATTCTCCTAGCAATGTTCCATGTCAAATGACGAGCATCAAGATTCCTTACATCCTTATCGGCCTTCCATTTCCAGTTACGACCTTTAGGCTTGTAAAGAGGACGTTCAAGCCATTCTTTATACTCCAACCATAGCGCAGCCATCTCCTCCTCTTCCAAAATGGGAGCCATAGCCCAGAAGATGTAGTCATGTATGACATTCTGCCTCTTGAGTTTGAACTCCTCGGCTTCTGCGATGCTGTCCGTTTCGCTCTGCCTGTAGATTCCCGACTCCCTCTCCTGTTCATCCTGTTTGACATCCGAAATCATCACAGAGGGATCCTTCTGCTGCTTCTTAGTAAAGACGCTACTAAGCTTGTCCAGGAAGGAGTAACAGCATACGACACCGGATTCCAGCAAAAGAAAAAACAGCACAACAAGAACACCGTAAGGAATGAGATGGCTCTTGTCGTATAGTTGGGCGGCCAACATATACGACACAATAAGAACTAACACACTAATAGCCACTAATATGGCTATGTCACTAATCTCGAGTTTTTTTAATTTTCTGTTCATTACTTACAAATTTTAATAGATATACGTATTTTTATCGCCGCAAAAGTACATTTTTTCCAAAATATTCTTGCTCTAAAAAAATAAAAAGTCGTATTTTAACACTTTTACGACTCATACGGCCTTCATTTGGGCGATTTTCGCGGATTTCAGAGTAATTTTGTCAACTGATTCGCGCTTCGACTCGTCGGCCATCGCGGCATAGATCTGAGTCGTGGCGACGTTCTTATGACCAAGGATATGCTGGACGGTATAGACGCTGGTGCCTGCCTCGACCTGTAGCGAGCCCAGTGTATGACGGCTGCAATGATAGGTTATATGCTTTGTGATGCCAGCCTCCTTCAGCCAGTTCTTCAGCGGAGCCTGGGTGAGGCTGTCGTTGAAGCCGACAAAGACCTTGTCTGTCGGTTTTCGGTTCTCATCGCCATCATTGTAGCCTATCAGCTCCAAAGCCTCATTGCTGATGGGGTTGTTCACCAGTTCCTTCGTCTTCTGCATACGGAGTGTGACGTACATGCCACCGTCACCGTAAGGCTGGATCTTGTCCCAGGTCAGCTGCTTGATGTCGCTCTTGCGCAGACCTGTCAGACAAGAAAAGAGGAAGGCCTTCTTCAGCACCTCAGAGGAACAGGGGGTATTGGCAAGGTTCACAAGTTCTTGACGAGAAAGATGCTCCTTCTCCGTGGGGATGGTGTCGATGCGCTCCAAAAAGCCGTTGGGATTCTCCATAATCTTGTGCTCGCGGTAGGCGGTATGGAGCACGGCGCGGAAAGTTGACCAATATCCAGCTATACTATTTATATGTAAGGTGTACTCCGTGTGTTTGAGCTGGTGGGCAGTCATCAGGAACTCCTTGAACTTGTTGCAGAAATCGACATTGATCTCATCGAAGCGGCACTTGCCGTTGCAGAACTGCTTGAAGTGCAGATAGACATTCTCCCACTTCGTGTTTTTCTTGTACGCCTTGTCCTTGAAGTAGTCGAGAAAACTGCCCTTCATCTTCTCCTTGTCGAAAAAGTCATAGCGCTCGTTGACGATACTCTCGTAGCGACGGCAGCGCAGGGCCTCAGCCTTCTCGCGCATGCGGTCGTTATAGTCACGCTCACGCTGGTTCTTCGGCTTGGCATAGACGTAGATGCCGAGCGATTCATGGCGCATGACCTTCATCGTCGATTCGTCACGATAACCTGGATAGTAGTCCAGATAGTACGAAAGCTGTTCTCCGCCTTTGATTTTCCGTGTGCGGAGGGTCACGGTCTTACAGATGTTGCTCATATACATTATTATATTTTAGTGAATATTCTTGGTGAAGCGTCTCTTCACGGTGTCAAAATTACCTCATTATTCCCCGATTATCAACATTATTACGCATAATGCGTCAATAATTGACAGATAATGTTGGTTGGTGAGGTGCTGACCATGATAATGCCCATTCTGATTGTTTATAATCCGTGGATTTACTTGGTTATTCATACAAGGGAGTAGCTGCCAAATTGGGCCAGTCTTTCAGCCATTACCCTGTCGAAGTCCACTTTTGGGATCAGGTTCTTCACGCCAACCTTGACAGAGGAGATATTACTCTTCTTGGCAATGATGCCGACATTTGCGGTGCTCATCCCGTACTTCTCGGCGGCTTCTCTGGCTGTGTAATAGCTGTCATCATTCATAAGGTCAGTGCGCCTCAATTGCTCAAAGTGGTCTTTGGAGTAGTAGGTCTGGCCATACTCACGCTTTGTCGGAATATGATGGCGATAGGCGTTGGATCGGACAGATGCAGCACTCATGCCGTATAGTTCTTGTGCTTCCTTCATAGTCAGCCACTCGCTGACGGCCTCCACATCAGCCGACTTGCCAAACAATGCGTCCATGTGTTTCCGACTATAGTAGTTCATCCCAGCAATCCTACATACTGGCACTTGGTTCCGCTTGGCCGAAGTATATAGCCATGACTTCTTAACTTTATAGATGCGCATTACTTCCTCGCCGGAAATGTAGTCGAGCACCTCCGACTCTTGGACATTACTCTCCAAACTCTTGGCACTTGCCTTTTCCCTCTTTGTCGTTGAAACAGCGGACTTCTTTGGTCTGTTCGTCGGTAACACCCGATGATACGGATTTACCGCCAGCATTTTCTCAATATCAGCCTTTCGGATAAAAGCCATCCTGCTGCTGATTCTCGATGCCGCCAGTTTCCCCTCGTTCACTAACTTATAAACATACTGCCGAGAACACCCCATGAGTAACGCTGCCTTGGCAAACGTCAGGTATTCCTGATTCTGTAAACCAATGACTGGCTCCACGGCATTCATAAAATCCTGCTGCCGCTTCTTCCTGGCTTCCTTCGCCTTCGTCTGACACTCCTCGCAGCAAAACTTCTGCATTCCGCTCCTTGCCACGAACTCCTTACCACAATACTTGCACTTTCTAACTTGCTTCATTTTCTTGTCACTTTTGATAGTTTTTACATTCATTCTATTTTCCCTACCGTTGAGTCAACCTTCATACACCATTGTCGCCAGATGTCAACTCAGACCGCATCGTGACTATCTCCGAATCCGTCCGTCCTGTTTTGTCACCCTTTGCACCCCGTCGTTACACTTTGTCAACTGAGTCCGCAGAATGACGATTTTCAGGCCTCGTAAATTCCTCGCGGTAGAAATACGTTGCAAAAATATACTGAAATTCGGTTACTACCAAATTCCAGTCATCAAGTGTTAAAAATCAAAAGCTATTGAAAATGAGCGCTTTATGCGCAGTTGGTATTAGATATTCCTGGTTGTTTATACCCGTTTAGATACATGAACTAAAAACACCATTACCTAATTCTTTTATACTATTAGGTAGATTTATAGACTGCAAGGACTTACAATGTGAAAATGCGTAATTTCCAATATAAGAGAGATCAGAAGGGATAGTTACCTCCTGTAAAAAGGAGCAGTTATAGAATGCTGAGTTTCCAACAGAATCGACACCTGCCGGAATAATGCATGAAACTGCCGAACATCCATTAAATGTATTATCTCCAATTTTTTTTACACCTTCTGGTATAACTAAATCTGTAATAATCTCACCATTAACGCAGAGATTACCAGCATATTTAAGAGGATTGTCCATAAATGTAATGCTACACCAATCCGTCAAACTCTCGACATTAACTTGTGTAAGTGATATACACCAATAGAATGCACTTGTGTTAATTTTCTTTAGACTCTTGGGCAATGTGACTGATTCTATTTCATTCAAACCAGCAAAAGCATTAAATTTAATCTCAGTAACACCTTCTGGTATAATTAAGTCTGTAATTAGATTGTTGTCATAAAATAGATGATGAGCATACATCAATGGGTTGGAATAGGTCCCTTCAAAAACAATATTACACCAGACAGCAAGGTCATTGATGTGCACACTTGAAAGATTATTGCAATTAAGGAATGCGTCTTCTTCTACCTTTTGTATATTATTCCCCCAAAAAACACTACCCAAAGATGATGAATTCAAAAAAGCACATCTATCTATTTCCTTAATAGAATTAGGTAAAGTTATAGAAGTGACTGTACTACTTGAAAAGGCCAACTCAGCAATCTTTACGACCTCGAAAGTTCCTGATTGAGTATCAATAGACGAAGGAATATAAATAACTCCAGTATATTTGCCATATGGATTTTTAACTACTTCAACTTCTGTCTCATTGATTTTGCTATAGTATAAACCACCTTTGTTGAAATCATACGCACCAACGTTTTGAGTCATGATTGATGTCATGGCAAGCAACAATACTTTTACAATCAACTTTCTCATAATTATAGTAATTTCTTAGATTTAAATTCAACAAAAGAAAACGTGGACAATTTACTTCGTCTACGTTCCTAAGGTATCGGCAAACACCTAATATTCTTAAACGAGCAAAAGTCCACGCCATCAGGCGCGAACTCCGACTTCAGTTCTTGAATATTCTTTTTGAAATTTTGCCGATTTCTAGGAACAAGAATCTAAAAGCGGATATTCATCCTATATGTCCTTTTTTATATTTCTCTCAGCCCATAGGCATTTCAGTTATTAGGTTCTACATTTTATATTGTCTTACGCAATTTATCTGGATTCATTCGCATATCCCAGAAGGCAGAAATGCGTATCAAGTCGCCCTTAACATATCAGCGACTGACACTGAGCGTTGAACTCTTCGCCTGTAATCACATCGCCACGTTCAAACTCACGCTCCGACTCGTCAAGATCAGCCATTGCCTCGTCCCATGTCTGCAATACGGGTGGCGTAGCGGTCTGCTCCTTGACAGGGGCAATCAGCTTTTCTGCCAACCACTTGCGGTTGCTGGCTGTAAGCGAAAGGCCCTGGAGATAGCTCCAAAGATTGTTCATTGATACTGCATTCATATTTCTTCGCATTTATCTATCGTCTGCAAAGATACAAACTTATACAGATAATTCCAAACATTTACGTGGATTTTTTCGTTTCTGGACCTAAAAGAGAATTCTAAATAGCCTGTCGCCATAATTAATCAAGCCGCATCGCCGTTTAGGCGCATCGGCGTTACATTAGGATTTTGCTTAGTAGCAGCATAGGTATATATTCTATATATAATTATTATATATTATAATATATAATAATTATATATAATAGATTTGATGCACAGCATGCCTATCGATTTTTCAAATGACGCGCCTAAACGCCTAAACGGCGACGCGCCTAGTGGACACGTAAAAAAAATCAACAAAAATATTTTTATTTTCATGAAAAATATTTTGGGGAAAGTATTGCATTGCATCTTTATTTTTAGTAACTTTGCATTGTCAAAAGGAGATAAAATTTGCGCCCTAACTAGAGAAATATTTTTTCTTAGCTAGCGAGATAATTTTCTTAAGTTAAGTGGCAAAAATGGAGTCTATCTGGAGACACGTGAGAAACACTAACAATTTAAAGTTTAACCATTAAAAAAACACAACATTATGGCACTTAAAGTAAAAGCTAAAGAACAACTGATTAAGGTGGGCAAGTATGCAGAGACCTACCGTTACGTGATGATGCCTGAGCTCTACACGGCTCTGACTCAAGACAAGGTGATTAAGGAGGCAGCCCTGCGCTCAGGTGTGAGCCGAGGCGTGATGCAGGCCTGCTGGGATGCAGCTGGTGAGGTTATCAAGGCATGGGCCACCGAAGGCCACTCTGTAGCGCTGCCTGGACTGGGCACCATGCGCTTCGGACTGCGCGCCAAGAGCGTGGACGACGTGAACAAGGTGAAGGCTGGCCTCATCTCAAGTCGACGCATCATCTTCACTCCTGACGTCGACCTGAAGGACGAGTTGTCGAAGACTGCCGTGCAGATCACCTGCTACGACCGCGAGGGCAAGGAGGTGAAGCGCGTGACCTCGACTGACGAGGGTAACGTTGAAGATCCCGAGCAGGAGAACGGAACCACGAACCCCACGAATGGTGACGACAACAACGGCGGCACCCAGGGCGGTGGCACCAGCGGTGGTGACAACACCGGAGGCAACTCTGGCGGCGAAGGTGGCGACGACGGGTATAACTAAGGTGAAAGGTGAAAGGTGAAAGGTGAAGGCTGCGAGTAAGCGAGAGGAGAGCCAAGCTCGCTTGAGCTCTACCGAGCGTGAGCAGACTAGACCGTAGGTCAAAGAGAATAGACCAAGGGGCCCCGAAGGGGTCGAATAACCTAGCATAGGGGCTTGTCCCTATGATTAAAGGGGCCCCAACCTTTAACCAATAACAATTAAAATTTTAATTAGCTATGAAGAAAGAAAGTTGGAAGACAGTTATTCAGATTATCGTATCGATACTGACGGCAGCGCTGACGGCGCTGGGAACGACATCTTGCATGGGAGTCTTGTAAGAGATGAAAGGGGTAAAAATGAAAGGCATCGAAAAACTCGATGCCTTTGTTTTATTATAAGGAGCGGAGGGATTACTCGCCCTTGAAGAGTTCCTTGATGCCGCCGATAGAGCCCATGAGGTTGGTGGCTTCGTAAGGCAGATAGACGGTCTTGGTCTTGTCGCCCTGGGCCAGCTCTTCGAGCATCTGGATGTATTTCTGAGCCAGGAGGTAGTTGGCGGGGTTGGTGCTCTTGCCTACAGCATCGGTGATGAGCTCGATAGCCTTGGCCTCAGCCTCAGCCTTGCGGATGCGGGCCTGGGCCTCACCCTCGGCAGTAAGGATGGCCTGCTGCTTGGCAGCCTCAGCACGGTTGATGGTAGCGGTCTTCTCACCTTCAGAAGCAAGGATCTCGGCAGCCTTCTCACCCTCAGAGGTCAGAATCTGTGCACGCTTGTTACGCTCGGCCTGCATCTGCTTCTCCATGGCGTTGAGCACAGAGCTGGGAGGCGTGATGTCCTGCAGCTCGACACGGTTGACCTTAACACCCCACTTGTCGGTGGCATCGTCGAGGACGGCACGCAGCTTGGTGTTGATGGTGTCGCGTGATGTGAGCGTCTCGTCGAGTTCAAGTTCACCGATGATATTACGAAGGGTGGTCTGCGTGAGCTTCTCGATAGCATTGGGCAGGTTGTTGATTTCGTAGGTGGACTTGAAGGGGTCCATGATCTGGAAGTACAACAGGGCGTTGATCTCCATCTGGATATTATCCTTGGTAATCACGTTCTGCTTGGGGAAGTCGTACACCTGTTCGCGCAGGTCGATGGTGTTTGAATAGACATAGCGTCCGTACTTGAGCACCACCACATTCTTTGCCTTGTCGATGAAGGGGATGATGAGGTTGATACCTGGCTTCAGGGTGGCATGATAGCGACCCAGACGCTCAATGATCTTGGTTTCGGACTGGGGAATGATAACCAGCGCCATCTTGGCGAAGAACAGCACTAACACGGCTGCTGCAATCAAAAAATAAAAGAAAGGATCCATAATAATAATGTTTTAATATTTAATTGAATGGTTTATCTGAAAATGTTATTAAAAGGGCTCGACGGTGATGATGATACTCTCGACCTTGACCACACGGACGCGTGTGCCAACGGGTATCTCGTCAGAGGAGGAGGATACAGCTTTCCAGTCGTCGCCACCAATGGCTACACGGCCATAGCCGCCAGCCTGGATGGTTTCGCTGACACGGCCCTGCTGACCTATCATGGCATCGACATTGCTCACACGGTCATCGTCGGCCTTGTGCAGATAGCGAAGGGCGAAGGGGCGCACCACAAAGATGCTAATAGCGGTGATAACCACGAAGACAGCCAGCTGGACGTAGATATTTGCAAAGGGCGACACAATGGCAGCGCCACAGGCACCAATGGCAAAACACATGATGAAGAAGTCGCCAGACGACAACTCAAGGATCAATCCCAAGACGGCTACTACAGCCCATACTTGCCACATGTTGTTAGCTAAATACTCAATCATAACAAATCTATTTTAAAGAATGATACATTTACGAATTATAATGAGAGGATGAACTCATCCCAGTCGCGCGTGGAGCCTTTCTTGCCAAAGATTTTCTGGTAGAGGCGGCTGCGGGTGGAGGCGACACTTTCTTTGGAGTGGGCCGTCAGGGTGGCAATATCCTTAGGTTGCACACGTACCTTAATTAATAGGCATACCCTGTAGTCCTGCTCGCTCATGTTATAGAGGCTATAGAGCTTCTCGGTAAAGCCCGTATAGATATTATTCACGATAGACGACAGCTGCTGCCAGTCTTCCTCGCCCAGGCTACGGCCTTCGGTGAGCAGCTGTTTCAGGCGGAGATAGACGTCGGACTCGAAGATGGCGGTCTCGGCCTGACCGCGTTTCTCGTTCTCGATGATGGCCATCTTGTTGGCATAGTCCAACTTGGCCTTCTTCTCTTCCAGCTCCAAGCGCAGCATGGAGTTCTCGTCGCCCAGCTTCCTGAGCAGTTCCTCCAGCTCTGCAATCTTAACCTTGTTTTGTTCTATACGCTGCAGGCTCTTGGTCTCGTTCTCCTCCTGTATCGCGTGTACCTTATCTAATCGCTGTCGCAGCAGCAGAATCTTACGTCGGCTGTTCTGCACGGTGACGATGAAGAGCACGATATAGGTGATGGAACCTATAACCAGAAGGAACACTTCACGCTGAGTCAATATGGTCATCAGTTGATTCATGTCGCAAAGGTATAACAAAAAAGCGAATTACGCAAACTTTTTGATTCGCAATAATTCGCATTTTATTTTTCGGTTTGCAAAAGTTCGCAAACAGCACCCGTTTCTACCTGCTGCCGATATACAGGAATATCATGCCCAACAGCACCAGAGCAAGGTCTATAGCCTTGGATTTCAGGTTCTTTTCGCGGAACAGCACAGCACCACAGAGGAACGACACGATGACGCTGCCTCGGCGCACCATAGAAACGATGCTGATCATGGCGGCAGGAATGCTCAGGGCATAGAAGTACATAAAATCGGCTGTTGACAGGAAGATGCTCACGCCAATGATGGCCCAGTCCCAATGAAAGGGTGTGGTCTCCTTATGCTTGGGCCACCACAGCAGCATCAGCATGACCAGCATCATGAAGCATTGGTAGATATTGTACCACGACTGCACCATCATGCGGTCGAGCCCTACCCCGCCCTCTGACTCTGGCGCCATGAGGTATTTGTCGTAGAGGCCGCTGATGGCTCCCATGACGGCAGCACCCACAATCATATAGATCCAATGGTCGTGCTTGAAGTCGATGCCTTCTTTCTTGCCGCTACGACTCAGAAGCAGGAACGACAGGACAGCCAACGACACACCTATCCATTGCCATACGTTGAGCCGTTCGCCAAAGAACAGCAGGGCACCAACGAGCACCATCACAGGACGTGTGGCGTTGATAGGACCAACGATGGTGAGCGGCAGGTGTTTCATGCCGAAATAGCCCAGCACCCACGATGACAGCACGATGAGGGCCTTGAGCACGATGTACTTATGTACCTCCCAACCGCCGCTGGCCACATGGAAGATGGTGCCGTCGAGCACTTCCGTCGATGCACTCAGCACAATGAAGGGCAGGAAGATAAGTGACGAGAACAGCGTGTTGAGAAAAAGTATGGGGATGACCGCGTTATCCTTGAGGGCCTTCTTCTTCAAAGAGTCGTAGATGCCCAGGAATGCGGCAGAGAGAAATGCTAATATTAACCACATTGGTTTTTCGACTTAATATTTGATATCCTGAAGAAACAGCGCATTACCTGGCATGGACTCGCCAGCCTCGGTGCGACGCTTACCCTCGATGACCTTGCGGAAATCGTCAAGAGACAAGCGGCCACGACCCACCTCAATCAGCGTGCCTACCACCGCACGCACCATGTTGCGCAGAAAACGGTTGGCGGTAATCTCGAAATACCACTTCGACGGCGACAGCTGGTGCCACTCGGCTTTAGTAACGTGGCAGAGCGTGGTCTTGACGTCGGCATGACTCTTGCAGAAGGCGCCAAAGTCCTCATAGTCGAGCAGCATGGCAGCAGCCTGGTTCATCAGATTGAAGTCAAGCGGATAGTGCAGCTCGCAAGAATAATGACACTCGAAGGGCGACTTCTCGGTGTGTATATAATAATAATAGGTACGTGAGGTGGCCGAGAAGCGGGCATGCATCTCATCGCTCACGGGTTCCACCGTCTGTATGGCAATATCGTGGGGCAGCAGGCGGTTCAGCTTATAACGCAGCTGCTGGCAATCGACAGCGCCCTCGAAGTCGAAGTGGGCCACCATCATACGGGCATGAACACCGGCATCGGTACGTCCGGCACCAGTAATCTGGATGTCGGCACGCAGCAACAGCGACAAGGCTCGCTGCAACTCCTCCTGCACCGAGATGCCGTTGGGCTGTATCTGCCAGCCGTGAAAACGGGTTCCGTCGTAGCTTAAAGTGACAAAATATCTCATTTCGGCTGCAAAGGTACAAAATATTTGAGACTTGATGTTTGAGGTTGGAGATTTTTTTGTAATTTTGTGCCATGATTTTCTATTTCTCAGGTACAGGCAATACACGATGGGCAGCCGAGACGCTGACTCAGGCAACGGGCGAGAGACTACTCTTCATACCAGACGAGATGAAGGGCGAGTGCAAGTATGAACTACAGGAGGGCGAGCGCTTGGGCTTCTGCTTTCCCGTTCATGGCTGGCAGCCGCCGCATATCGTCAGGGCGTTTATCAGCAAGGCAACGTTTCTGGTGAAAGCCAACACCTTTGTCTTTGCATTGGTGACCTGCGGCGACAGCATAGGACGCACCATGGAACTGCTGAACAAAGACCTTGGGAAGAAGGGACTGAAGGCCTCAAGCCTCTATTCACTCATCATGCCGGAATCGTATGTGTGTCTGCCGTTTATGTATACCGACACACCTGAGCGAGAGGATGAAAAGATATCGCAGGCCAGCAAGGACTTAGAAACTATCGGCAAGGAGATTACAGACCGAAAGGCCAACATTGTCAGGACCACACGTGGCTTGACACCATGGACCTTCACCCACGTTATCGGAGCCTACTTCAATGCCAAGATGATTACTGACAAGAAGTTCAGCGTCGATGCGGATTTATGCATCCATTGCGGCAAGTGCGAGAAGGTTTGTCCCACTGGCGACGTCAAGCTGACGGACACCCTGCCCCAATGGCAGCACGACGGCTCGTGCACCAACTGTCTGGCGTGCTATCACCACTGTCCCAAGCATGCCATCAACTATGGCAGCATCACCCGCAAACGCGGACAATATTTCTTTGGGCACGCAGCCGATTGACTTTTGGCACGAATTTTGCTTTTTGCATGTCGGAACATTAAAATACAACAAGATATGCAAAAAGGTAACATTGGGGTTACAACCGAGAACATCTTCCCCGTCATCAAAAAGTTTCTCTATAGCGACCAAGAGATTTTCCTGCGTGAGATGGTGTCGAACGCCGTCGATGCTACGCAGAAGTTGAAGACCCTCAAGGAAAAGGGCGACTACAAAGACGAGCTGGGCGACCTGACCGTTCGTGTGAGCCTGGATGCCGACAAGGGTACCATCACCATTAGCGACCACGGTATCGGCATGACTGAGGAGGAGATTGACAAATATATCAATCAGATTGCCTTCTCGGGTGTGACGGACTTCCTTGAGAAGTACAAGGACAATGCCAACAACATCATCGGACATTTTGGTCTGGGCTTCTACTCCAGCTTCATGGTATCGAAGAAGGTGGAGATTATCACCAAGAGCTGGAAGGAAGGCTCGAAGGCTGTGAAGTGGAGCTGCGACGGCAGTCCTGCCTATGAGATTGACGACGCTGAGCGCGAGGCCCACGGCTCGGACATCATCCTGTATATCGACGACGACTCGAAGGAATTCCTCGACAAATACAAGTTGGAGCAGCTGCTCAACAAATACTGTAAGTTCCTGCCTGTGCCCGTAGCCTTCGGCAAGAAGACAGAATGGAAGGACGGCAAGCAGGTAGATACCGAAGAGGACAATATTATAAATAATGTAGAGCCCCTGTGGACCAAGGCGCCATCATCGCTCAAGGACGAGGACTACAAATCGTTCTATCGCACCCTCTACCCCATGCACGACGAGCCCCTGTTCTGGATTCACCTCAACGTGGACTATCCTTTCAACCTCACGGGTATCCTCTACTTCCCCCGCATCAAGAACTCGCTGGAGCTGCAGAAGAACAAGATTCAGCTGTACTGCAACCAGGTGTTCGTGACCGACCAGGTGGAAGGCATCGTGCCTGAGTTCCTCACCCTGCTGCATGGTGTCATCGACTCACCTGATATTCCTCTGAACGTGAGCCGTTCTTATCTGCAGAGCGACCGCGAGGTGAAGAAGATTTCTACGTATATCACCAAGAAGGTGAGCGACCGTCTGAAGGCTATCTTCAACGAGGACCGCAAGACCTACGAGGAGAAGTGGGACGACCTGAAGCTCTTCATCAACTACGGCATTCTGACTGAGGAGAACTTCTACGACCGCGCCAAGGACTTCTCACTCTTCAAGGATACAGAGGGCAAGTACTTCACCTTCGATGAGTACAAGACACTTATCGAGGCTGCACAGAAGGATAAGGACGGCAACCTCATCTATCTCTATGCCACCAACAAGGACGACCAGTACTCTTACATCAAGGCCGCTCAGGATAAGGGTTACAGCGTGCTGCTGTTCGACGGACAGCTCGACGTGCCCTGCATCCAGACGCTGGAGCAGAAGTTTGAGAAGAGCCGCTTCACACGTGTGGATTCTGACACCGTGGACCATCTGATTCAGAAGGAGGACAAACCCAAGACCGACCTGAGTGACACAGAGCGTGACAATCTGTCAGCCGTGTTCCAGAGTCAGATGCCAAAGCTCGACAAGGCCGAGTTCATCGTTGAGGTCAACGCCCTGGGTGCCGAGCAGCGTCCTGTGGTCATCACACAGAACGAGTGGATGCGCCGTATGAAGGAGATGAGCCGTTATCAGAGTGGCATGGGCTTCTACGGCCAGATGCCTGACTCATTCAACATCGTACTGAACAGCGACCACCGTCTGGTGAAGGATATCCTTTCAACTTTCAACGCTCAACTTTCAACTGAGCTTCAGCCCATCGAGAGCGAGATCAAGGGTCAGGAGGCACGTCTGGCTGCCCTGAACCAGAAAACCGAGGGTAAGAAGCCTGAGGAAATATCGCAGGAAGTGAAGGACGACAAGGCCAACACGCAGAAGGCCATCGACGAGCAGAAGGAGAAGAAGCAGAGCGTGATTAGTGGTTTCGCCGCTAATAACGAGGTGGTACACCAGCTCATTGACCTCGCCCTGCTTCAGAACGGCATGCTAAAGGGCGAAGCTTTGGACAAGTTCCTGCAGCGTAGCGTGGAACTGATTAAGTAAGAAACAGGGGCAAAGTTATCATCTAGACATAACAAAATGCACATAAAAAGAGGGACGGACCAAGCATCCGTCCCTTTTCTTTTTTCTTTCAATAAAAAAATCTACCTAACTTTAGGTATTTTCAATGAAAATGTGTAACTTTGCAGCCACGAAAACAAATTCACTATTTTAAAATAGGTAACAATGATTTATTCTAAGGAAGTTGAAAACATGTGCGTTGTGGCCAAAGGCCCCAACCACGGTCCTGCTCCCATCCCCGAAGAGGGCAAGTGGATTCAGGCCAAAGAGATCAAGGACATTTCGGGCTATACCCACGGTATTGGCTGGTGCGCTCCTCAGCAGGGTGCTTGTAAGCTGAGCCTGAACGTGAAGGACGGCGTCATCCAGGAGGCACTCGTCGAGACCATCGGCTGCACAGGTATGACTCACTCAGCTGCTATGGCTTCTGAGATTCTGCCTGGTAAGACCATCCTCGAGGCTCTGAACACCGACCTCGTTTGCGATGCTATCAACACCGCTATGCGCGAGCTCTTCCTGCAGATTGTCTATGGTCGTACACAGAGTGCTTTCTCTGAGGGCGGTCTGGCTATCGGTGCTGGTCTGGAAGACCTGGGTAAGGGTCTCCGTTCACAGACTGGTACACTCTATGGCACTGTTGCCAAAGGTACACGTTATCTGGAACTGACTGAAGGTTACATCACCAAGCAGTATCTCGATGCCAACAACGAGGTTTGCGGTTACGAGTATGTCCACCTCGGCAAGATGATGGAGGCTATCAAGAACGGCATGGATGCCAACGAGGCTCTGAAGAAGTTCACCGGCTCTTACGGTCGCACAAGCGAGGAGCAGGGTGCAGTTAAAGCTATTGACCCACGTAAAGAATAAAGGAGGATACGACTATGATTAGAAAAGTACAGTTTGAGAGTCAGGAGCGCCGTATCAACCAGGTTCTTGCTGCTCTGAAGGAGAATGGCATCAACTCTATCGAGGAGGCCAACGAGATTTGTGAAAAGGCAGGTGTGGATCCCTACCAGATGTGTGAGGAAACTCAGCTGATCTGCTTCGAGAATGCCAAATGGGCATATGTTTGTGGTGCTGCTATCGCCATCAAGAAGGGTGTGAAGACAGCCGCTGAGGCTGCTGAGGCCATCGGTATCGGTCTGCAGAGCTTCTGCATTCCTGGTTCAGTAGCTGACGATCGTAAGGTAGGTATCGGACACGGTAACCTTGCCGCTCGTCTGCTCCGCGAGGAGACTGAGTGCTTCGCCTTCCTGGCTGGTCACGAGAGCTTCGCTGCTGCCGAGGGTGCCATCAAGATTGCCGAGATGGCCAACAAGGTTCGTAAGAAGCCCCTCCGCGTGATCCTGAACGGTCTTGGCAAGGACGCTGCCCAGATCATCAGCCGTATCAACGGTTTCACATACGTACAGACTCAGTTCGACTACTACACTGGTGAGGTGAAGGTCGTGAAGGAAGTTCCTTATTCTGACGGTCCTCGCGCCAAGGTGAAGTGCTACGGTGCTGACGACGTTCGTGAGGGTGTTGCCATCCTGTGGAAGGAGAACGTTGACGTATCTATCACTGGTAACTCTACCAACCCCACCCGCTTCCAGCACCCCGTGGCTGGTACCTATAAGAAGGAGCGCGTGCTCGCTGGCAAGCCTTACTTCTCAGTAGCTTCTGGTGGTGGTACTGGTCGTACCCTGCACCCCGATAACATGGCTGCAGGTCCCGCTTCTTACGGTATGACTGACACGCTGGGTCGTATGCACTCCGACGCTCAGTTCGCAGGTTCTTCTTCTGTTCCTGCTCACGTTGAGATGATGGGCTTCCTGGGTATTGGTAACAACCCCATGGTAGGTGCTACGGTGTCTATCGCTGTGGAGATTGACCTCGCCCTGAACAAAAAGTAATCTGATTACTTCATTATAAGAACAGCCAGAAGCGACCGTGCTCCTGGCTGTTTTCTTAAAAACAGACAAACAATTAGAAATGAAACCACTAAACAAACAATTCGCTCCTAAGAGCGTCATGCCTGAGAAGGTGATTCAGTTTGGCGAGGGAAACTTCCTCCGTGCTTTCGTGGACTGGATTATCTGGAACATGGACCAAAAGACCGACTTCAACGGCTCTGTCGTCGTTGTGCAGCCTATTGAGAAAGGTATGGTTGACTGGCTCAATGCACAGGACTGTCTCTACCACGTCAACCTGCAGGGTCGTGAGAACGGTAAGCCCGTCAACACCCTCGAGCGTATCGACGTCATCAGTCGTGCCCTGAATCCTTACACACAGAATGCAGCCTTCATGGCGCTGGCCGATCAGCCCGAGATACGTTTCGTCATCTCTAACACTACCGAGGCTGGCATCGCTTTCGACCCCACCTGTAAACTTGATGACGCTCCCGCCAGCAGTTATCCTGGCAAACTGGTACAGCTGCTCTATCGCCGCTATCAGACCTTCAACGGCGATATGTCGAAGGGTCTTATCATCTTCCCCTGCGAGCTCATCTTCCTCAATGGTCATGTGCTCAAGGATTGCATCTATAAGTATATCGAACTGTGGCAACTGGGCGACGGCTTCAAGGTATGGTTCGAAGAGGCTTGCGGCGTTTATGCCACCCTCGTAGACCGCATTGTGCCAGGCTTCCCCCGCAAGGATATTGCTGAGATTCAGGAGAAGATTTCGTATCGCGATAATATGGTGGTGCAGGCAGAGAACTTCCACCTGTGGGTCATCGAGGCTCCGAAGGAAGTGGAGAAAGAGTTCCCTGCCGACAAGGCTGGACTGCATGTGCTGTTCGTACCCTCAGAGGAGCCTTATCACAAGCGTAAGGTTACCCTGCTCAACGGTCCTCACACAGTGCTCTCACCTGTGGCCTTCCTCAGCGGCGTCAACATTGTGCGCGATGCCTGCAACCACGAGGTCATCTCAAAGTATATCCATAAGGTGCAGTTCGACGAACTCATGCAGACCCTCGACCTGCCGATGGACGAGCTGGAGAAGTTTGCTGGTGACGTGCTCGAGCGTTTCGACAATCCCTATGTTGACCATCAGGTTACCAGCATCATGCTCAACTCATTCCCCAAGTTCCAGGCTCGAGACCTGCCTGGCGTGAAAACCTATCTGGAACGTATGGGCGAGCTGCCTAAGGGTCTTGTCTTCGGTCTTGCAGCCATCATCACTTATTATAAAGGTGGTAAGCGTGCAGACGGTACAGAGATTGTGCCTAACGACGACCCGAAGATTATGCAGCTGCTGTCTGACCTCTGGGCTACTGGCGACACACAGAAGATTGTTGATGGCGTGCTCGCTGCTGAGTTTATCTGGCAGGAAGACCTCAACAAGATTCCTGGTCTCAACGCCTTGCTCAAGCAGTTCCTCGACCTCATTCAGGCTAAGGGAATGCTCGAAGCAGTCAAGACAATTCTTTAAGACGTCAAGACTATTATCAAATAAAATAGGTGAAGCTGTTAACAGTTTCACCTATTTATATTTTATGAGACTATCTTTTTAAATGAAAGAAGGTGTTTTGTCTCGGATTTATCGTGAAGCACGGAAACCTTCGAGATTCTCGTATTTACGTTTCATCATGCGGACATAGATGTGGCGCAACCAGATAGGATGCGTGAGGGTAAAGATAAGACCCACGATGGAAAGCACGATATAGGCAAAGTCCTCGTTTACCAGCAGGATGAGCACAGACACCAGCACCAGCGGCGTGATCATAGCCACCAACTGGATGATGAGCTGGATGCCGTTCTCCACATTGTTCTTGCCCGTAATCTTTTCGTTCAGAGGCAACGTCTGCTTATTATAGACAGCCAGTTGGAACAAAGTGAAATAGAGCAGGCCGCTGCTGAGCAGCAGGTAGGCCAGCATCATAAGGGGCGAGAACTTGCCAGCGATGACGGCGGGCAGCATGAGCAGCAGGGGAACGAAAAGGATGGCTACATGGAAGTAGTACTTGGCCTTGAGCAGCATGAGCGTGTTCTCCTTGTTGGTCATCAGCAAATCGATATAGTTGCCCTCGGGTCCCATGACTTTGACCAGCGTGGTCATGCCGTAGAGTCCGAAGCAGTAGAAGCACCAGAAATTGAGCATCATACGGCCGTCGTAGATAGGGGTATAGGATATGAGCAGCGAGAAGACGGTGATGAGGGTCAGACTCATGATTACTCGAGAACGGATGGCCTTGTTGCGCATGATGGACTTCAGTTCGAGCTTGAGGTACTCACCCGTCTGTCCGAAACGCTCAAAGAAAGTGAACTGCGACACGTTCTTCATGGTTGTCTCTTTCTTTTCCTGCTTGGCAATCTCCTCACGAACAAAGCGGAACTGCATCCAACGGTTCACAAAGAAAAGACCAGCAAGCAGGGCTATACAGAACAGAGGGAAATACCAGGCATAGGTGAAGTCACAGAGGAAATCCATCTGTTTGTCGAACAGGTCGGCATCGATAGGCAATAGCAGCCAAAAGCCACCATAGACCAGCACAGGGAGAAACCACCAGAGCAATGAACGTCCGCAGAGGGTGCGCACCATGAGGTAGAACTGACTGTTGGACATGGTGAGGATCAAGCCACAGATGATAACCGACAGAGCCGAGAAGAACGAGGCACCACCAAAGAAGATGATGATGGCATAGGGCACATAGAGCGACAGCCACGTCAGGTTATAGCCAGTAATCAGCGAGTTGACCAGATAGGTTTCGACAACAGAAAGGAAAGGCATGGGCTGAAGCAGATAGGGTTTGGCCACCACAGAGGGTGTCTGCTGTACGGCAAAACGCATACCAAAGTCGATGGTGAGCCACAGGGGAACCATTGCCAGCAGGATGGTGTAATGATGGCTCTCGGCTGCTGGCATAGCCATCACAACACCCAAGAAGATGAGGTAGAAAATCATGAAGCCGGCACCGATAACCATCATGACTCGGGCGACAACACTCTGTTCGAAAGCGGGGCTGCGGCGAATAGCGAGGCTATTCTGCTTGCGCAGCATCAGAAAAAGTTTCCAACGGTTCATATTTATCTCAGGTCGATGACTTCAGCCGTGGGGAAGTCCTTAGAGTTAAAGCGGAAGACATTATCGCTGAGTTTGGCTGTCTTCAGGTTACTAATGGTAAAGGTAGTCCACTGCTGCTTTTGGAGCAACTTAACTTCTGTGGGGTGATAGGTTTTCTTATCAACGGTGATATACATCTCACGTACCTTCTTTGAAGCGTCAGTAGCTGTGAGGTGCACTTGGAAGGCATTGCCCTTCTGGGTCATGGTGTAGTCGAAGCCTTTCTTGTACATGTTGATGAAGTTGTAGGGATTCATCACTTGCAACTGCGAGTCAGAGGGTGTGGTGACATTCACCTCGTCGTTGTTAGCCATATAGGTCCATAGAGTCTTACCGTCGAACCATAGCGTAGCCATCGATGTGGTGGCAGTAAACATGCGACCTTTGACGGAAATCCTTCCGCTGGTGTCACCATACTGAGCACTATTCATGGTGAAGTCGGCCTGCACGCCATTCTTAGAACTGACGGCAGCAGCACATTTATCAAGTACCTTCTTGGCATCTTGAGCATGCGAGGAAGTCCACGACAGACATCCAAGCATCATTGTCAAAACAAAAACAATCTTTTTCATATCTTATATTTTAATGAAGAGAATTCAGTAAGTTCTCCAGACTCATATCATCCTGGATAAGCACCTCGCGAGGCTTTGAGCCGTGAGCCTGGCCCACAATGCCTGCCTTCTCCAACTGGTCCATCAATCGGCCAGCACGGTTGTAGCCAATGGCAAACTTACGCTGGATGAGGCTCGTTGAGCCACTCTGCTCGTGAACAATGAGTCGGGCGGCATCGTCGAACATCGGGTCAAGGTGGCTCAGGTCGGCATCGTTGCTACCAGAAGAGGCTCCATCGCTTTCACCTACAGGAGGCTCGGGCAGCTCGTAAGGCTCCAGATAACCCTGTTGGTCGGCAATGAACTGATTGATTTCATCAACCTCAGGGGTATCGACGAAAGCACATTGTACACGCACAGGATCGTTGCCCTGCAGATAAAGCATATCACCACGTCCAATAAGCTGCTGGGCACCCATACGGTCAAGAATGGTCTTAGAGTCAATGCCTTGCGACACCTTGAAGGCAATACGGGCAGGGAAGTTAGCCTTGATGGTACCCGTAATGATATTAGTGGTAGGACGCTGCGTGGCAATGATCATGTGGATACCCACAGCACGGGCCTTCTGGGCAATACGGGCAATGGGCAGCTCTATTTCCTTGCCTGCCGTCATAATCAGGTCGCCATACTCATCAATGACCACTACGATATATGGCATGTACTTATGTCCCTTCTCTGGATTCAGCTTGCGGGCAATGAACTTGCGGTTATAGTCCTTGATATTACGTTCGCCAGCAGCCATCAGCAGCTCGTAACGGGCATCCATCTCCACACAGAGCGACTGCAGGGTGCGAATCACCTTGGTAGTGTCTGTGATGATGGCCGACGCATTATCGTCGGGCACCTTAGCAAGGAAGTGGTTGGCTATCTTGGCATAGATGCTGAACTCAACCATCTTGGGGTCAACCAACACAATTTTCAGTTCGGCAGGGTGTTTCTTATATAATAAAGAGGTGAGAATGGCGTTCAAACCAACAGACTTACCCTGACCAGTAGCACCAGCCACCAGAAGGTGAGGCGCCTTAGCGAGGTCGAACATAAACACCTCGTTGGTAATGGTCTTACCCATAGCACAGGGCAACTCCATCGTGGCTTCCTGGAATTTCTTCGAGTCGAGTACGCTACGCATCGACACTACATTCTTCTTCTCATTAGGTACTTCGATACCGATGGTTCCCTTACCTGGTATAGGTGCGATAATACGGATGCCAAGAGCCTTCAACGACAGGGCGATATCGTCCTCCAGGTTACGAATCTTGGAGATACGCACACCCTGGGCTGGCGTAATCTCATAGAGCGTGATGGTAGGACCAACGGTAGCTTTGATGCTGCTGATTTCGATGCCGAAGTTGCGCAGCACCTCCACAATGCGGTTCTTGTTCTTCGTCTGCTCCTCCATGTCAATATAGGGCTTGCTGTCGTCTTCATATTCCTGCAGCAAGTCGAGCGTGGGATAGTGATAGTTCTCAAGGTCGCGCTTGGGGTCGTAGGGTTCCAAATCTTCTATGGCCACCTGAGGTGCATCGGCGTCGCCTTTCTCCTCTTCACCAGCCACAACAATCTCAATATCAGGATCGGCAGGATGCTCTGTCTCTGTCGGCGTAATGGTCACCTGAGGCTCGTCATCCTCTTCAGTACCAAAATCAACGACTTGCGTCTCAGGATTATCGTAAACAGGGTCATCATCCGTCTTAATCAGGTTCTCGTAAGAGTCATCGGCAGGCACCTCTGTAGAATCGGCGCTGCTTACCGTAAACTTCACCTTGTCGATGAAGCGCATGGGATTCAGGATCTTACGTATCCACACAATAGTCTCGGAACTGACATACATCAGCACCAAAATGGCCACCACTATCAGCACAGCCAATAAGCCTGGAGTACCAATATAGCGCTCTATAAAGCGGTATACATATATGCCATGTTCACCACCAGGACAGAAATGGCTATCAGGCACCAGAGGTGTAGCAAACTTGGCCAGCGCCACAGAGAACCACTCGACAAAAAGGGCGATACCAATAAACCACTTAAGCAACGAAGGCCTATAAACCTTCATCACTGCCAGCGAAACAAGGAAACAGAACAAGGGAATACCGAAAGCAGCCACTCCGAAACAGCGATTCATAAAGAAATAGGCGGCATAGGCACCCAGACTACCTACGGAATTGCCAAACTTCTGAGGCTCGTTGGCCAGATCGCCCTCTCGCAAATTCTCAATGATGCTCTGGTCAGCAGCACCCGTCGTGAAAAACGAGACAAAAGCCCACGTCAGACAGATGGACAATGCAAAGAGCAACATGCCCAAAAAGAAGTGCAAGCGTTCGTTCTGAAATATCTGAATTATATTTTTAATACCCAATGACTCCAACAATGACATGCGTGGACCCTGAGATGCCGATTTCTTACCTTTTTTCTTTGCCATTTTTCTTCTTATTGTTAATTCTTCTGCAAAATTAGTCGAAAAAAATCAGTTATCATCAAAAAAAGACATTTTTTTTGTATTTTTGCACCTCGAAAACAATAAAACATGTCGAAAACGGTATATAACAAGTATGACAAGGCGCGAATTTCGTCGCTTCCCGTCGCTCAGTTCGAAGGAAGAATCATTGTGATTCTGACTCCCGGAGAGACAGAAAAGGCTGTACGCTATCTCTTGTCGCAAAGGATTTTAGGATTTGATACGGAGACAAGACCTTCGTTCAAACGTGGACATCAGTATAAGGTGTCGTTGCTACAGGTGGCAACACCTGACACCTGCTTCTTGTTCAGATTAAACCACACTGGATTCACACCAGCACTCATAGAACTGCTGGAGGACAAGACAGTTAAGAAGATTGGCCTTTCGTGGCACGATGACATCAACTCACTACATAAAATTGGCGATTTTAAAATCGGCCATTTCATCGACATACAAGATCATGTCAAAGATATAGGTATAGAAGACTTGAGCCTGCAGAAGCTGTATGCCAACCTGTTTGGAGAAAAAATCAGCAAGCGACAGCAGCTCAGCAACTGGGAAGCAGATATCCTAAGCGACAAACAGAAGATATATGCTGCCACCGATGCGTGGGCTTGCATCAGAATTTATGAAGAGCTGATAAGACTAAAGGAATCAAACGATTACGAACTAATTATTCAAGAAAATGAAAACAATATATCTGAAACGCGGTAAGGAAGAAAGCCTGCTTCGCTTTCACCCTTGGATATTCTCAGGTGCTATTCATCATGCCGACAACGGCATAGAAGAAGGAGAGGTGGTGCGTGTGGTCAACGAAAAGGGCGGTTTCATCGCTGTGGGCCACTATCAGCAGGGCTCTATCGCCGTACGAGTCCTGACCTTCAACGATGTGGATATCGACGAACAGTTCTGGACATCACGTCTGCAGTCGGCGTTTCAGATGCGAAAAGACATCGGACTGGCCGATAATCCTAACACCAACGCATTCAGACTGGTGCACGGCGAGGGTGACCTGCTGCCAGGACTCATCATTGATATATATGACGACACCGCTGTGATGCAGGCTCACAGCATCGGTATGCACCTGGCTCGTCACGATATTGCCAAGTCGCTGGCAAAGGTAATGGAGGGAAGAATATCGAACATCTATTATAAAAGCGAGACCACCCTACCCTTCATGGACCCAGAAAACGGTTTCCTGCTGGGTAAGACAGACAATAACATTGCAATGGAAAATGGGCTGAAGTTCTATGTGGACTGGCTGCGAGGCCAGAAAACGGGCTTCTTTGTTGACCAACGCGAGAACCGCGCCCTACTGGAAAGATACGCCAAAGGCAAGCGAGTGCTGAATATGTTCTGTTATACAGGTGGTTTCTCGTTCTATGCCATGCGTGGTGGTGCTGAACTGGTGCACTCTGTTGACAGCTCGGCAAAAGCCATCGAACTGACAAGACGCAACGTGGAACTTAACTTCCCTAACGACTCGCGACATGAGGCATTCTGCGAAGACGCCTTCAAATATCTGGACGGCATCAAAGACTATAACCTTATAATACTTGATCCGCCAGCATTCGCTAAGCACCGCGGTGCCTTACACAATGCCCTTAAAGGCTATACACGCCTGAATCAAAAAGCTTTCGAGAAGATTGAGAGAGGCGGTATTCTGTTTACGTTCTCCTGTTCGCAGGTGGTGACGAAAGACCACTTCCGAAATGCTGTCTTCACAGCTGCGGCATTGGCCAAACGTAAGGTACGAATCCTGCATCAGCTGCACCAGCCTGCCGACCATCCCATCAACATTTTCCATCCAGAAGGCGAATATCTAAAGGGACTTGTTCTCTATGTTGAATGATTTGAGGTATAATGTCTAAGATTATTTAGGTTTGAGGTTTCTCCACACGATAGCACAATTTATTGAACGACAGCATCTGCTTAATCGCGAGAAGCGTTATCTAGTTGCCTTGAGTGGTGGCGCAGACAGCGTTTGCATGTTGATGGTGATGCACCAGATGGGCTATCAAATCGAAGCTGTTCATTGTAATTTTCATCTAAGAGGTGATGAGAGCAACCGAGATGAAAACTTTGTGAAAGAGCTGTGCAAACAACTTCACATTGAGCTTCACTTAATTCATTTTGACACAATTACATATGCCAAGATACATCAAGTAAGCATTGAAATGGCTGCACGTGAACTACGATATCGTTATTTCGAGGAATTACGACAGGATATTGGAGCCGACGGCATCTGTGTAGCTCACCATCAGGACGACTCAGTGGAAACCATCCTCATGAACCTACTTCGAGGCACTGGCATTCATGGCCTCACTGGCATCAAAGCCCGCAACGGCTATATCCTAAGACCTTTACTCTGCGTCAGCAGGAACGAGATTACGGCTTGGCTTGAAGAACAGAAGCAACCATTTATTACGGATTCATCGAACTTAGAGGCCGATGTCACCAGAAACAAGATACGTCTAAACATCATTCCACAGTTAAAAGACATTAACCCCAGTGCCTGTCAGCAAATCCTAACCACAGCTCAGCGACTAAATGAGGCAGCAGCTGTCTATGATGAAACTATGCGTGAAACATTGTCGAGAATCAAAAGCAACGATTCCATCGACGTTAACACGCTTATACAGGAGCCATCGCCTGAAAGCATTCTCTTCGAATGGCTCATGCCATTGGGGTTTTCTCCCAAAATCATCGAGAGCATCAGTTTGTCGCTGAACACGCTACAGGCTGGAAAAGAGTGGCAGTCGGCTTCTCATCAGCTAACTTTCAACCAGGGCCGTCTTATGGTAGAGCCTGTAACAGACGAACTCCCCACCCTTCGCATTCCTGAAACTGGTAACTATATCTACCATGAAACGGCTAAACTGCGTATAGAACTAATCCATGGGCAACATATAGAGAAGGACCCCTCAAAGGCCTCGCTCGACGCATCGAAAGTTCATTTTCCCCTAACTCTTCGCCCAATAAGAACCGGTGATCGCTTTCAGCCCTTTGGCATGAAAGGTACCAAATTAGTGAGCGACTATCTGACAGACCGCCATATCAGCATCTTCGAAAAACGTCGCACTTTAGTGCTCTGCGATAGAGACGGACAGATTATATGGCTGGTGAACCACCGACCAGACACCCGCTTCTGTATCAATGATATATCTCAAGAAACGCTTGCTTTTTCATTTTTTAACACAAAAAAGTAGCCTTTCGGAGAACAACGTATCGATATTTTTAGTAACTTTGCATCCGCAAATTGAAGTATTATAAGGTATAGACCTAAATATCAGGCAGTTAGTTTAAAAATTTGAGGTACAGAAGATGAGACAACTAAAAATTCAGAAGAGTATCACCAACCGTTCGAGTGAAGCACTTGACAAGTATCTTGTCGAAATTGGACGTGCTCCTCTCATCAGTATTGATGAAGAGATTGAGTTGGCACAGAAGATTCGTAAAGGCGGACTCGAAGGCGAGCGTGCTAAGGATAAGTTGGTAACAGCTAATCTGCGTTTTGTCGTTTCAGTGGCAAAGCAGTATCAGCACCAGGGTCTTACGCTTACTGATTTGATTGACGAGGGTAATATTGGTCTGATTAAGGCTGCTCAGAAGTTTGATGAGACACGAGGTTTTAAGTTTATCTCTTATGCCGTATGGTGGATTCGTCAAAGCATTCTGCAGGCTATCGCAGAGCAGAGCCGTATTGTGCGTCTGCCGCTGAATCAGGTAGGCTCTCTTAATAAGATTAATCACGAAATCAACAAGTTTGAGCAGGAGAACCAACGTCATCCCTCTGTCAGTGAGTTGGCCGAGATGACAGACATCGACGAGGAGAAGATTGGACAGTCAATGCAGGCCGATAGTCACCATGTGTCTATCGACGCTCCTTTCCAAGATGGTGAGGACAATTGTATGCTCGACGTGATGGCCTCTGGCGATGATAGTCGTACAGACCGTCAGGTTGACCACGAGTCGATGGCCCAAGAGCTGAACTCTGTTCTTTCAAAAGTACTGAAAGACCGTGAGATTATCATCATCCGCGAGTGTTTTGGTATAGGCTGTCACGAGAAAGGCCTTGAGGAAATTGGCGACGAACTGGGACTCACCCGCGAGCGTGTTCGTCAAATTCGTGAGAAGAGTATCGCTAAACTTCGCGACTCAGGCAACGCCAAAATTCTGATGAAATATCTGGGTTAAACAATATACTCAAAACAGGAAAACAAGAAGTCATGGAAAGTTTTTTCGTGACTTCTTTATTTTTTTAGTATCATTCTATTGGTCGTTTCATTCTTTTTGTGTACCTTTGCTGCTATGAAACGCGTATTACTAACCTTAGTCATGACAATGGCCATGATAATTAATGCTTCTGGCGAGAGTTTAGACTCGTTAGTAATGAATCGCATGTTCAGTTTCCAACGTAATTATACTCAGGACGTTAACGGCTTCTCTACCAACGTCTATATGAAGCATATCTATCAGACTTACAGGCGAAATGTGACACTTTGGGCAATACCTAATATGTATAAGATGGCCGATGGAGATAGGACACTTGTTAGCGAGCAATATGGTCGTTTCACTTTCCGAACCGTTGGCGACTATACTAATAAGCAGCAGGTTTACAATTCCACTATCAGCCGTAACCGTCACCTCATGCCTGTGTTGGTAAAGTTTATGACACCCGACCTTTATGGCACCACGCTGTATGAAGATCATATTCTCTCACCATTCTGTCGTGAGAACCGAATCTACTACAATTATTCAGTGGTTCCCCTGTCACATAATCAGGCACGACTCTATTTCCGTCCAAAGATTGTGCCCAACACCCAGCTGGTAATTGGTAAAGCTACTATAGATCAGGGCACTGGTCGTATTGATCAGGCTGAGATGGAAGGTGAGTTCGACATGATTCACTTCCAGACGCTTACCATGCAAGGTGAGGAAGGACTGCGTGCGTTACTCCCTAAATACAGCATCACTGATATTGTGTTTAAGTTTGCCGGTAATCATATCACATCACATTTCGAAGCTGTTTTCGACTGTCCAGTCACTCTACCCGATACCGTTGATGTGGAAGATGACAGAGCGCTAATGGATTCCGTACGTCCTATCAGTTTGACTGAAGAGGAAATCAATATCTTTGAGGACTGGGCCCGCAAGAAAGGTTTGCTAGTTGAGCAAGAAGATACCCTTGAGGAAGAAGAGGAGGAAGTTGACACTCTCAGCATCAGCGCCACATTGGTAGGTAAAAAGAAAATCGAAGAGGAAGGCGAAGAAGAAATTGAGAAGAAACATCATGATTATCTAAAGGAAATTGGTTGGGACCTGATAGGCGAAAATCTGTTCAGCAGTCATGGATATCGCAGCAAAAATCTGTCATTAGACATGTCATCTATCATCGACCCGCAATATATCAGTTATAGTCGTAGCAAGGGTCTGTCTTACAAGATGAAGTTCTATGCCTGCTATGATTTCAATGATTGGTCGTGGGTGACACTCCGTCCGCAGATAGGTTATAACTTCAAGTTGAACGAGTTTTATTTCACTGCCCCCTTACGTTATATCTACAACTCTGATAAAGACGCCGGCATCGATGTCACCGTTGGTAAAGACAACCGAATAGGTAATTCAAGTGTTCTCGATGAAATTAAGGAAGAATACGGAGAATTGGAAGAATTGGAAGAAAAAGATCTTGACGTCTTCGATGACTATTACCTAAGCATCTATCATCACATCAAGCCCAATGACTGGATGACAATCAAGTCAGGTATTATGCTTCACCAACGTCGTGCTATTAATCCCGACGCAATGGAGCAGTATGGCAAGTTCACCAAGTACTATTCTGCCGCTCCATCAATCACACTGAAACTGAACCCTTGGGAATCGGCACCTTACTTTACCATTAATTATGAACGAGGTATTAAGTTGAAGAGCAACTACATAAACTACGAGCGCTGGGAGGCTGATGCTTCCTATAAATACCGCATGCGACGCACCGAGCAAATAAATGCCCGTTTAGGAGCCGGTGTCTATACCGCGAAATCGAGCAACTACTTCCTTGACTTCGCCAACTTCCGTGCCAACAACATGCCTGAAGGATGGGACGATGACTGGTCGGGCGACTTCCAACTGTTAAGTTCAAGATTGTATAATGAGTCAAGATATTATATTCGTGGACATTTGTCTTACGAAGCCCCACTATTGGGAGCCTTCCTCACACCCGTTGTCGGACGCCTTGTAGAACGTGAGAGAATTTATCTGAGCACGCTCTCCATTGATCACACACGGCAGTATTCTGAACTCGGCTACGGATTCTCGTGTCGTTTCTTATCTATGGGTATTTTCGCTAGCTTCTTAAACACACAGTATCAGGAGATGGGCTGTAAGTTTACTATTGAATTATTCCACAGATGGTAAAACCACTTGTTGTATATAAAGCCAGCGCAGGCAGTGGAAAGACCTTTACACTGGCTGTTGAATATATCAAACTTCTAGTTCAGAATCCTCAGGCCTACAGGCAAACTCTAGCCGTAACCTTTACCAACAAGGCGACGGAAGAAATGAAGATGCGCATACTGAGTCAGTTGTATGGCATCTCGAGAGGTCTGGACAATTCTAAGAAGTATACTAATAAAATATGTAAGGAGCTCAATGTCTCACCCGAGTTTGTACGCAAACAGGCAGGCATTGCCCTGCATCAGTTGTTGCATAACTATAGTTATTTCCGTGTTGAAACTATCGACTCTTTCTTCCAGAGCGTGTTGCGTAATCTGGCCCGCGAACTCGATTTGACTGCCAACCTGCGTGTGGGACTCAATGACATTCAGGTGGAAGAGACGGCTGTTGACCAGCTTATAGATAGTCTGAAGGTCACCGACCAGATGCTACAGTGGCTTTTGCGCTATATCATGGACAACATCAAAGACGATCGCTCCTGGAATGTCATCTCACAAATCAAGCAGTTTGGACGCACCATCTTCCGCGATTATTACAAGCAGCAAAGTCATCAACTCAATAAGGTGATGGACCAGAAGAACTTCTTCGATGACTATACCAAGCAGCTCCGTGAGATACGTCAGGATGCCGAAAAGCGCATGCACGATATAGCCGATTCTTTTTTCAATATCATCGAACGCGAAGGTATTACTGTCGAAGATTTCGCCAATAAGAGTCGTGGAGTTTGCTCTATCTTCTTGAAGATACGCGATGGAAAGTTCGATGAAAGCATCTTAACCCAAAGCGTAACCGATGCGAATGGTAACCCTTCGAAGTGGTACACCAAATCATGTAGCCGCCCAGAATTTATTCATGCACTGGTAGAGAGTGAACTGGGACCGCTACTCCGAATGGCTATTGAAGAGCAACCACGTCAACACCTATTATATAAAAGTGCAGACCTCACCCTGCGTCATCTCAGTCAGCTACGCCTGTTGAGCAGCATCGAAGCCAAGGTACATGAACTAAACACCAATGCAAACCGCTTCTTGCTTAGCGACACCCAACAATTACTACATGATCTGATTGACGGCAGCGACTCGCCTTTTATTTTCGAAAAGATTGGAACACAACTGGAGCATATCATGATTGACGAGTTTCAGGACACATCGACCATTCAGTGGAAAAACTTCAAAGTGCTACTACAAGAGGCAATGAGCCATGAAGGCTCCTCCAATCTTATTGTAGGTGACGTCAAACAAAGCATCTACCGATGGCGCAACGGCGACTGGCGTCTCTTGGCTGGCATAAAGAACGAGTTTCCTCATGCCGACCAACTGATTGAAGAAAAACCGCTGGACACCAACTATCGTTCTTCGCGCATCGTTATAGACTTCAACAATGTCTTTTTCGAACAAGCAGCAAAGATAGAAGAAGTCAGCGCCTATGATGACGTTCATCAATACTATCCTGACGAGAGTCTTAATACTGGTATAGTCGAAATTAATATGCTGCCTGCGAAAGACTATCAGCAGGTTACACTTGACGCTATCGTCACTCAGATAAAAACATTACTCGATCAGCAGGTGCCTGCTACAAAAATAGCCATCCTCGTCAGGACCAATAGTCTCATCCCCGCTATTGCCAACTACCTGATGCAGACGATGCCCGACGTTAATGTGGTGAGTGACGAGGCTTTCCGACTTGATGCCTCACCAGCTGTTACTATCATCATTCAGGCAATGCGTGTGTTAGCTAATCCTGACGATGATATAGCACGTGCCTATCTGGCAAAATACGCTTCAGGCAGACTTGACGGCGAACTGCCAGCTGAGTTTACTGACTATACAGAGCAACTGTTGAGAATGCCACTCTACGAACTGGCAGAAAGACTCTATGTCATCTTCCATCTGGAACAAACCAGCGGACAGACCGCCTATCTCTGTGCTTTCTTCGATCAGCTAGCCACATTTATCAACGAAGAGACCACCGACCTTCCTACGTTCCTGAACGAATGGGACGAGACTCTGTGCGCCAAACCCATACAGAGTCCAGAAGTCAACGGCATACGCATCATCAGCATCCACAAATCGAAAGGTCTGGAGTTTCCGCATGTCATCCTGCCATTCTGCGACTGGCGTCTCGAACATACTGACTTGCTTTGGTGCACGCCCCAGCAGGAGCCATTCAACCAACTGCCTATTGCTCCCATCGACTATAGTGCGAAAGGTATGACTGGCACCATCTATCAGCAAGACTATGAACTGGAGCACCAGCAAAACACCATCGATAATCTCAATTTACTCTATGTGGCCTTCACACGTGCCTCAGAGAGTCTCTTTGTCATTGGCCGTAGAAATGCTTCAGGAACTCGCTCCGCACTCATCGAGCAAGTTCTACCTCTTGTGCCCGAAGTACTTGAGAAAGAAGGTTATTCCAATATCATGCTCGAAGGTCTTGAAAACACAGAAACAGCACTTCATTTTGCATTCGGACATTTACCTATATACCAGCAGCCTTCTGAGCAAAAAGAAAAGGAAAAGAATCCCTTTTTACAGCCCCCCACACCTGTCGACATCAAGATAGAGCCTTTCAAACAGCAAGTCGAGTTCCGACAAAGTAATAAAAGTAAGGAGTTTGCCTCGATGACAAACGATGACGAGCAGGCACAGCCAACAGACTACATCCAGTTGGGCAGCGTGCTTCATCAGGTATTCGCAAACATCCGCACCTCCGCCGATATCGATCAGGCGCTGAAGAACCTTGAACAGGAGGGTATCCTTTATAACCAGAGTGTCACACCCCAACGCTTGGAAGATATGATTCGTAAACGACTCTCCCACCCTCGTGTAGCACGATGGTTCTCAGACCGTTGGAAGCTATTTAACGAGTGTGCCATACTGACTCCCGATGCCATAGAACGGCGACCTGACCGTGTAATGACCGACGGTAAAGAGACTATTGTCGTTGACTTCAAGTTCGGTAGTGAACATAGCGGCTATCACGACCAAGTGCGCGAATACATGGACCTGCTCCGACAGATGGGAATGCCTCATGTATCAGGTTTCTTATGGTTTGTCTATAGCAATAAAATCGTAGAAGTAAAATGAAGACTTTCCTCGAATACGTAGCCGAAGACATACTTACCAAACACGGCTGTAACTTGAGCCGAGTGGCTATCGTGTTTCCAAACAAACGCGCTTCGCTGTTCATGAACACCCATCTAGCGCAGCATGCCGGGAAACCCATCTGGAGTCCAGCATACATTACTATCAGCGACCTCTTTCGTCAACATTCCTCACGATTGGTAGCCGATCCTATCAAGCAGGTTTGTGATCTCTATCAGTCGTTTATTCAGCAGACTGGCTTCGAAGAGTCGCTTGACCATTTCTACAGTTGGGGACAGCTACTATTAGCCGACTTCGATGATTTGGACAAGAACATGGCCGATGCCGACAAAGTGTTTGCCAACCTGCGCGATTTACACGAACTTGATGATGCCAGTTATCTGACACCTCATCAAAAAGAAATTCTAGCCAAGTTCTTCAGCAATTTCTCCGACACAGGCAACTCACAGCTGAAAGAACGCTTCCTACGCCTTTGGTCACACATGAGTGATATCTATCACGACTTCAACTGCAGGCTCGCCAAACAAAATCTGGCTTACGAAGGAGCCCTCTATCGCGAAGTGGCCACACGCAGCGATCTTGATTTCACCTACGATACCTATATCTTCGTGGGCTTCAATCTTCTGCAGGAAGTGGAGTGCCGTCTCTTCACCCTACTCAAGCGTGAACGCCAGGCTTGTTTCTATTGGGACTTCGACCATAATTATATGAAGGACAACGAAGCCGGCTATTACATATCTCAATATCTGGCCGAATTTCCCAACGAACTCGACATCACACGCGATGATATCTATAGTAATTTTACTCAACCAAAGGAAATTACTTTCATGTCAGCACCAACTGAGAACATTCAGGCACGCTATATCAGCACGTGGCTCCGAGAACGACAGCGACTGAAAGACGGCAGGCGCACTGCTATTGTCCTGTGCAACGAGAACCTGCTGCAGACCGTAGTCCACTGTATTCCAGAAGAGGTAGACAAACTAAACATCACCACAGGTTTTCCGTTGGCACAGTCGCCTGTTGCATCGCTCGTCACCATGCTTATCAACCTGCAGGCACTGGGCTACGACCAGCGTCGCAAACGTTTCCGCCCACGACTATTCCACAACCTCATGCGCCATCCATATATGGCTAACGTACCTGAAGAGTTCGTTCACCCATTGGCAAAGAACGACGATAATGCCTTACTCCTCGAGTGGATGTGCGATATTCTCACCACCATTGCCCGCAACACCCACGACGATGCGCCGCTGTTTCAGGAGGCCGTTTTCAAGGCCTATACCCTACTCAACCGCTTACTCACGCTCGTCCGCAGCAATGACCTTTTGGTTAATGTAGCTACCCTGCAGCGTCTTGTCAGTCAACTCATACAGTCTACGTCGATACCTTTTCACGGAGAACCGGCTGAAGGTATTCAGATAATGGGCGTACTTGAGACCCGTAATCTCGATTTCGACCATGTATTGCTGCTTTCATGTAATGAAGGTAACTTACCTCGAGGCGTCAACGACACCTCGTTTATTCCCTATAATCTACGCAAGGCATATGGACTCACCACCATCGACCATAAGGTGGCTATCTTCAGCTACTATTTCCACCGTCTGTTGCAACGTGCTTCCGACATCAGCATTCTCTACAGCAATGCCACTACCGACGGTGGCAAGGGTGAAATGAGCCGCTTTATGCTTCAATTGATGGTAGAAGACCATTATCACACTATCAGCTACAGAACCTTACAGGCTGGTCAACAGCTTACACCATTCCAGCCTACAACCGTAGAGAAAACACCAGAGGTGATGCAGACCATCCTGCAGAAATTCCACCCTAAGGCGTTACTTACCCCCACCGCCATCAACCGCTACATGCGTTGCCCACTGATATTTTATTATACCTATGCTTGCAACCTTCGTGAGCCTGATGCGCTTAATGATGATACTATTGACAATCGCAGTTTCGGTAATATCTTCCATGAGGCTTCACAGCAGATTTACACCCGGCTGATGCAGAAAAGCCAACAAATAACGAAGGGCGACATCGAGCAAATACTCAAGTCACGTGTTGATATTGAACGTGCCGTAGACGAAGCCATCAATAAAGAACTTAAAGCAAAGCCTGCTGAGCGCCTTGAACTCAATGGTTTGCAAATCATCAACCGCGAGGTCATTATCCATTATATCACCCGTCTTCTAGAAATTGACCATGAGCTGGCACCATTTATTATTGAAGGACTTGAGACCGATGTCTGCACCAATTTCTCCACACCCCATATCACTACTCTGATAGGGGGACGTATAGACCGCCTCGACCGTATCACGAAAGACGGTTTTGAGCGTATTCGCGTCATCGACTATAAGACCGGCAGCAAGAAACTGCGCCCATTGGCCGATGTAGAGGCCGTTTTTTCTCAAGAGAATCTGCAGAACCATAGCGATTACTATCTGCAAGCTATTCTATACTCCAGCATTGTTCGTGCCCAACATCCAGACACACCTGTATCGCCAGCCCTGCTTTTCATCCAACATTCTGGCGGAAACAACTACGACCCTACCATCAGTTTTGCCAACAAGCCCGTCACCGATGTGGCAGATGTAAGTCAACGCTTTTCCGAAATGCTCAGAGACAAGGTCGATGAAATATTCAATCCACAGATAGCTTTTGTACCCACCGACGACCGCAACCGCTGTCGCTACTGTCCTTATAAGCTGTTGTGCAGTATAAAATAACCCCCAAGAACTACACCTTATTATAATATGCAACAGAATATCATTGCCAAACTCATAGCCCAGAGCCTGCAATTAGGTATTGAGGCCGTTGTCAACACGTTGACACTAATAGACGAAGGCTGCACCATACCTTTCATATCGCGCTATCGCAAGGAACGCACCGGTGGTCTCGACGAGGTGCAGATAGCTGCCATCAGCGATCATTACGAGCGACTCAAGGATATTGAGAAACGTAAAGAAACTGTGCTGAAGACTATTGGTGAACAAGACAAGTTGACGCCAGAACTTGAGCGACGCATTAACAATTGCTGGGATGCCACCGAACTCGAAGATATCTACCTGCCTTTCAAGCCCCGCCGACGCACTCGTGCCCAAGTGGCCCGGGAACAGGGATTGGAGCCGCTGGCTAAGATACTACTTTTACAGCGTGAACGCGATCCAGAGACAGTTGCTCGTCGTTTCATCGTGGGTGACGTTTCCGATATCGCAACAGCAATAAAGGGTGCCCAGGATATCATTGCCGAGCAGATAAGCGAAGACGAGCATAGCCGTCAACAGGTACGTGGAGCATACCGTCGCACCGCCATCATCACCTCGAAAGTGGTTAAGTCCAAGGCCGACAGCGATGATGCTGCAAAATTCCGTGACTATTTCGACTGGCACGAATCGCTGAAGCGCTGTTCCAGTCACCGTCTACTGGCTATGCGCCGAGGCGAGAGCGAGGGTTTCCTACGCATCAGCATCGATCCAATCGACGATGATGAATGCATAGAGCGACTGCAGCGTCATTATGTCTATGGTAACACACCTTGCGGTCGGCTGGTGGCCGAGGCTGTGGCCGATGGTTATAAGCGTCTGCTGAAGCCTGCTATTGAGACCGAGTTTAGCAACTTGAGCAAAGAAAAGGCCGACAACGAGGCTATCCGTGTGTTTGCTGACAACCTAAGACAATTACTGCTCGAAGCGCCTTTAGGGCAACGGCGCGTCATGGGCATAGACCCAGGCTTTCGTACAGGTTGTAAAGTTGTATGTCTTGACGCACAAGGCTCGCTGCTTTATCACGAAGCCATCTTCCCCCACCCCCCAGTCAACAAACGCATGCAGGCCACCATGCATCTTCAGCAACTCATCGAACAGTACCATATTGAAGCCATCGCTATTGGTAATGGCACCGCCAGTCGTGAGACGCGCGCCTTTGTAGAAGATTGCATCTCCCAAAATGCCCATTCGCCACAAGTCTTCGTAGTCAGCGAAGATGGTGCCTCCGTCTATTCCGCCTCGAAGGTGGCCCGCGATGAGTTTCCAGATGAGGATGTCACAGTTCGTGGTGCCGTATCTATTGGACGTCGACTAATGGACCCATTGGCCGAGCTTGTCAAGATCGACCCTAAGAGCATCGGTGTAGGTCAGTATCAGCACGATGTTGATCAGACAAAATTGAAACAACAGCTCGACCAGACGGTTATCCTCTGTGTCAATGCTGTAGGTGTCAATGTCAATACTGCCTCGCAGCATTTGCTGCAATATGTCAGCGGCTTAGGACCAGCATTGGCAAAGAATATTGTAGACTATCGTCGAGAAAATGGCATCTTTGCCAGTCGTACACAACTCAAAAAAGTACCGCGACTGGGGCCCACCGCCTTCCAGCAATGTGCCGGTTTCCTGCGCATTCCCAATGCAAAGAACCCACTTGACAATAGTGCCGTACATCCTGAGAGCTACGCCATCGTAGAGTGTATGGCCAAGGACTGTGGATGTAGTGTGAAGGACCTCATAGACCATAAGGAACTGCGTGACAATATCGATATTCATCGTTATGTCACATCCGAAGTGGGATTGCCCACCCTCACCGATATTATGAAGGAACTAGAGAAGCCTGGTCGTGACCCGCGCCAGTCGTTAGAGCAGTTTGAGTTCGACAGTCGTGTGCAGACCATAGACGACCTGCAGGAAGGGATGATTCTTCCGGGAATCGTCACGAATATCACCAATTTCGGAGCCTTTGTTGATATTGGTGTCCATCAAGATGGACTTGTGCATATATCACAGATGGCCAACCGCCGTATAGCCCATCCCTCCGATGTCGTCAAACTCCATCAGCATATAGAGGTCAAGGTCATTGAAATCGACACTCGACGTAATCGTATCTCATTATCTATGAAAGGATTATAGAGAGATGCTCTCTATGCGGAGCTTCTGTATGCCAGCCGGCACTCGTACCTCCACCACATCGCCAGGCTTCTTACCCAACAGAGCCTGGGCGATGGGTGATTTGATAGAAATCTTACCCTCACGCAGATTGGCCTCGTGCGGACTAGCTATCGTATATGACATTCTGGCATTGTTGGCCAGATTGGTCATCTCCACCTTTGTCAGCAACCCAACGGTATCCGATCCCAGTTGTTTTGTGTCTATCACCCTCGCAAACTCAAGCACACGCTGTTTGAAACGTATCTGACTCAGCAGGCGGCCCTGTTCGCGTTTAGCGGCATGATACTCAAAATTCTCGCTCAGGTCGCCCTTGTCGCGAGCTTCGGCAATTGCATCTCTCACCTTTGGCAGTTCCACACTTTCCAACTGATGCAGTTCGGCTACTAGTTTGTCGTAGCCCTCCTGTGACATATATTCCATCTTTCTATTCATTATTTTGTCTGCAAAGGTACAAAGAAAAAATAGGTCATGCAAATTAAATCCCCAAATAAGCACGTATTTGGGAGATAATCATAAAAAAAGGTAGTCTTAAAAAACTACCTTTTTATTATTCTTAATCTTGAGACCCTTACCAGGTGTGGTGCGCTGTATACCGTCGAGCCCGTAGATAATATCTGTCGACTGTGGCGCAGTTTCTACCTCGCTGATGCCTGCAGGCAAATCCTGCATAGTGGCCTTGACCTCATCACCAGAAAGTGCGTAATTATAGATGCGCACATCGTCGAGATAGGCCGTGAGGTTTGGATCTGAGGCAAACTGACTGCGACCGAGGTAGTTGAGCACAGGATGGATGTCGCTGGGACGAATGGTGATACCTGTAGAAGAAGCAGCCTCCTCGCCATCAACATAGATGACAACACGCTCTTTACCCAACACTACTGCGACATGCTTCCACATATTATCAGTAAGCTTGTACTGGCAGTCGAGCGTCTGCTCATCGCCACCATTCTTAATGGCAAAACGCATGACGTTGGTATAGCTGTTGTTTGGCGTCAGGAACATATAGTGCTCAGTATCGTTACCGAAGTCGAATATACGCTGCCACTGAGTGGTTGACGAACGCCAGTTAACCCACATTGAGATGGTGAGCTCATCACTCGACGCCACCTCATAAGGCAACTGGGTGAACTGGTTGGCAAGGCTGAGCGCCTTCTGACCCACCTTGTGGTTGACCTTGTCATCGACATCCTCGATAAACCTCGGCGATACGCCATTGGTCATAGCCATGTCCATCATGTTGTTGGTATCGTCGTAGAGGTTGTCTTCGAAATTCCAGCGGGCTATCATCTTTTGATCGCCTGTTGGTCTGGCAGCAACAACGTCAGAAGCCTCAGAGATGTTCTGCGACAGGTCGATAGCCTTCACCTTATATATATAAGAGGTGCCCTGACGACAAGTGTTGTCAACGAAGTAGGTCGTGGTGAGACCGCGTGCAATGACATCCCAGTCGGTAGTACCCTGCGGCGCACGTAACACCATATAGGCATTAAGGTCTTCCTCGCCATTGGCGGTCCATTGTATGCGTACCGAAGCTGCATGTGGCTGAGCGCTGACACCTGAGGGCTTGGCAGGAGCCGTAACGTCGTAGGCAACATCAACAGGAATGAAGCGGAACAGCTGGCGGTCACGCAGGCTCTCGTCCTGCATGGGAGTCTGAATCAATCGCCCAGAACCACTCGACACAGCCGTTGAGAGATAGAGTCCACTCTCACGATTGCGCACATAATAATAGCCATCGCCTACATACTCCAAATACCACTGTTCGTTTGATGAAGGAGTATCCTGAGTCCATGCGATGAGATCGCCCTTGGTCAATGCATAGTTCTTAACATTCATTCGAACCTTCGCATTATCGACCGACTCGATGTCATAGAAACTCAAGTCGCCGCCTGTGCGGTTAGTGGCGGGTTTCACCGTCCATTGTTGTTTTGCTATGCCCCTATATGCCTGCTGCATAATATTACTGCCATTGGTAGTATAGGCCAAAGCGTTGCCCGACTCACCTGCCACCTTAGAGATAATCTTATAGGTACCATCGATGACAGATGGAGGCACGTCCTCGCCCCATGTCACGTCAATGACACGCTCGGCATTGGTTTGACCCGTCTGATATCCCGTACCACCAGGCATCTTGGACACAACCTCGTGGACAGGTCCAAAGCCGTCATAATAGACCTCGCGTTCAGTACTCACCAACTGATAGGTGGTGGTCTTGGCCTGACGCTCGCTACTGCCTATGAAGGCCTTCACATGACCGTCGTCATGACGATAGACCGAAGCTGCCGTCCAGTTGTCGCGATGCTCGCCATAAGCAAGACGCACACCATTACGACTAATCTGACAGAACTCGCCACGGGCCCTGCTGTCAAAGCCCCACCAGATACCAACGGTCATGCCATACTCCAAGCCCACCATAGCCTCGGCCACATTGTGCATCTCGTCGGCATAACCAATCTTACCGTCTTTCGCCACTTGGGTGAAGAACTTGGCAAAGTTGTCAAACGACCCAGCCAGCTGGTGCGTATTGCCCCAGTCATAATATTGTTTGCCAGGGGTATACCAAGCCAGAGCCTTATCGTCGTTGAGGGTGTTGCCACCCACCATGGCAATGTCTTGACAGCGGGGATAGTGCTCCTTCAAGAGCTTGGCCACCTGCCATTGCTTGGCGGCAGTGGCTCCCTCCTCCACACTCCAGTAGTCGCCTTCGTTGAACGGCGAAATGCCCACCACTGGGTGACTGGTATTTTGCTGTATCCAATGCACATGACTGTTAATCATAGCAGCCCAGTGGTTGTTGTTAGCCACCTTGTTCTTCACGTAATACTCAGGCGGACAGCGGTTGGGGTCATCGTCCGTAGGACTTACAGCCTCCTGGTCGGCAGTCATGGTCAAAGGCAGCTTGTTATCAATCTTATTGAAGAGGTTGATACGCTGTCGCAGCACGCTAATCATATTGCTGCTCATAAGGGTATCGTTCTCCAGCGCCTCAGTATAGCGGAAGGCGATACGTCCTATGCCAACATTCTCCTTTCCCATGTGATTGACGCCCTTCATGATATTCTGCTCGTTAATCCAAGCCAGGTCAAAACCCCACGTTGGGGCGTAGCGCTTACCCTCAGCAGAGATGGCGAAGGGCACATTGACATCGGCCTTCTTCAGAGCCTGCAGATACATACTCGACGACGCTCTCTGCTCCTGGGCCTGAATACCTACAGGTAGAAGCAAAGAGAACGACAGTACTAATGATTTTCTGATGATAGTCATAACTGATATTATTTGACGATAACCTTTCGGGCTCGTCCGTTTTCAACCTTAATATATAATCCTCGCGGTAAGTTGTCTGACTGATTCAGCTGACGTCCATCCATTGTGAAGACACCATTGGGCAGCTTGCTAACATCTACTGGCAGGCTGATGCCTGTAAGGTCGTCTATGGCATGATACTTAAGCACGAAGCCAGTAGCGCACCACCAGCCCTCTCGGTTATCCTTACTACCGCTGGCATTGCCGAAGGAGTGCCACCAACCGGTGTTTGCATTCGTCTTTGAGCTCTTAAAGCCCAGCGTCAGCGAGCCGTTGGCCTCTACATAGATAGGAGCAGTAGTCAGCGTATCCCACACATCAGCTACAGGCAGGTCGAAATAATCCTTGCTGAGGGTTGGTGTAACCACCTCCACATCGCCATTTTTCAGGTAGCCATGCTGGTCGCTGATGCAGAAATGTTCAGTAGTGGCCTTGCACTCCAGCTCATAATAGCCCTCGGGTAGGCCTGTCACCGTCTGACGAATCTCCATCGTGGCTGTCTTTGACGTGGTGCTCCACCAAGCGTTCCAGCAGGTCTTGCCAAACTTGGTCGTAGCCTTCTGGTCGCCACCGGTGAAGGTACCCACCTTCACTTCCCAGCCGTCGCTCTTCTCAGAGGCAAAGGAGGGAGTCTTGGGCTGTTTTGAAGAACGTGTAAACGACAGATGGGTTGCCAAAAGCGAGTCGAGCGTAGCAGTATGCTGGATGGCATTGATGGCCTTTTGGGCCTCAAGTGCATCGGTCAGCTCTTTCTTCATCCAAGAATAGTATGGACAAGGATGCTGCTCAATGGCATTTAGGGTGGCTGCAGCCACATCAAGACTGGTCAAAGCCTTAACAGCATTCATGTGATTGCTCAACGCCTTTTCTGCTCGTGCAAGCGCAGCATCATTGGTGTCTGTGATATCATTCATCTCCTGCGTTAGATGGTCGTTCATTGCTGTAAAGCGTGTATTATACAGTTTCTGCGCCTCAGCTTGCAAACGGGCCTTCTCTATGCCATCTGCGACAGCAGCCTCACGAGTGGTGAAGAGCTGATGCAACTGCACAGCATCAATCTGTGCTTTGGCAAGGAGCGTATAGAATGCCAGGATACCCTTGCTGTAAGTATCAGCATTGAAGGTGAATGTCTCCAGAGTCCAGTTCTCTCCATTAGTAGCCCTAGCTACTTCCTTGGTCTGAGTCGTGCCATCGCTGGAAAGGAAGAACTTCATGTAGTTGCCACTATTGCAAGAAGCCACCCTGAACATATAGTTCTCTCCAGGCACCAGGTCGAATACTTTTCTAACAGCAGAAACCGTAGTAGCGGCACCATTGAGATGAGCCTGCAAATAACTGCCACCCTGATAACCACCTTCACCTACGATTTGGAATTGAGGTCCAGACAAAATGTTACCCGTGCCATTGGTCCAATCGGTAAAGCCTAAGTCAAACTCGCCGTTAGCCAACATATTACCACCGGCATAATAGATCTGTCCGTCAATCTCTACAACATCGCCTACCGATATTTCGTCAGAGGTATAGTATTCCTTGCCGTTCAAATCAATAAGGTGCAAACGGTATCTGATGCTCTCGTCAGCATTGTCAACATCTATGGTATAGTTTGAAGCAGCCTCTTTCGGCGTTATTGTATCGAGCACCGTCCAACGACCCGTGGCATCCTTCATCTGAATCTCCATCAGCTGGTTGTATTCACCGTTCTCATCATGCCAGCTAAGACGTGTCTTACCCGTGCTCAGAACTTTCTGTGCGAATTTCGTAGGACCATACTGGCGGGGAGTCGTGGGCACAAAATCGTACTTGCCGTTGTAGGCCATCGGCGCGTTCATTGAGGCATAGTATTCACCGGCAGGAGTCAAACCATTATTATAAATACGTGAGATTTCACGTTCGCCATTCCAATAGAAATAGCGCTCCACATAGTTATAACTATTCAATTTCGTACAGATACTCTGCAGCGCATTCTTTACCTGTGCCTGTGTCACATTCGGTGCAAAGGCACCATTGTTATTCCACGAGGCACCCCAGCACCACTCTGATATCCAGATGGGACGCTTGTATTTGTCACTCCAATAGTGAATGTTGTCGAAGCTGCCCTCGGTCCAGTAGCAATGCAGGTCGATGATGTCACAACGCCAGCCACGGGCATCGATAGAGTCCAGGAAGTCAGCCAGGAAACCTGTAGCGTTCCAATAGTCACTACCATCCCAAGAGGCAGGTGAACAAAGACGCATACCTGTTCGCATCATGTTCTCCCAATTGGCGAGGATGGTCTCGAGATCCTGCGGATGATCATCTGAGGTATTCTTGGGTTCATTATTGTTCTTGGTGTGAGGTGACCATGTGGCCTGTCCGATAGCACTCGATGAGGGCCAGTCCTCGTAGATATGGTTGGGAATGCACTCATAGTCAGGAGCCTTGTTCTCGCCAACGCCCCATGTATAGCTACTCTGCACATTCAGCGCATTAAGCACCGTAGAGTTGAGATTATCGGCAATCTGCTTCTTACCTGCATCATACCACTTAAACACACGATACGATGTAATTTTCTGGTCCAGTACCGGTGGCAGTTCTGCAAACTCTATGTCCTTGTCGGCAGCGATGAAACAACGGCTATAACCACGTCCTGATCCTCGAGTTGAGAATGTCACCATATAACCTCTCTTTAATTTGAACGAACGGATGCGGTTGTTCAGTTTGGCAGCTGTCAGCGTATTCATATAACCGCCATTATTCTCGGTACCGAAATCGTTGCACGAGTCACCTTCGAAGTTTTTCTCGGAATAGACCGTCAGCGGCTTGGTGCTGTTGCCATAGGGCAGGATGATACATCCCCTATTGTAGAGTTTCACCTGACAGTTGGTGTTGTTACGTGCCTGCTCTCCGTTAATCTTCACATACTTGAGCCATTTACTGATGGCTACCGATGGTTTAATCTGCGTCATAATGAGCACAGCATGGTCTGTGTTAACGATATCCACGATACCTTCTTCGGTGAATGGTGTGGTACCAGTAATCTGATAATCCACATCGTCGGTCAACGTCACCTCAGTCGTTACTTGGGTAACTGACTTTTTCTGATTTGCTGCCATCATGACCAGCGAACAACATGTCACGAAGAGCAAAAGGATAGTGCGTAGTTTTGTCATTTTATTATTTGGTATTTAGTTAGTATTCATACTTTCGTTTGCAAAGATAAGAGTTTTATGTCAAACCACAAAATAAATTTATTTATTTTCACTCTTTGGAATCTGCAGCTCCAAGTCATTGCGAAGACCGAAGATATGCGGCGACATAATCTCAACGCCTGCAGAATGGAAGTGGTCAAGAATGTTCTGATGCAACTGCGAGTAGATATCCGACAGCCATTCAGAATGCTTGGTATAGGCATTAATCTCGTATTCCACATAGAAATCGTCAAGCTTTGTCACTCGTACGAAAGGCAGCGGTTTCTTCTCGATATGCTTGGTGGCACGGGCAGCATCAAGCAACAGGTTCTCAATGACTTCATGCTTCATATCGTAGCCTATGGTGACCTTGGTATGAACGATGATGCCGTAGTTATGTGCAGCAAAAGTGAAGTTAGATGTCTGCGCACTCATCAGGTTGGAGTTGGGAATAGTGATAATCTCATTTTTACGTGTCCGAATTCGGGTTACCAGCGCCGTCTTCTCGAGCACAAACCCCTCTACCTCGCCAAAGCGGATAAAGTCGCCCTGGTGGAAGGGACGCATATAGGTCATCACCAGTCCGGCCATCAGGTTGCCGATGATGGATGTGGAGCCCAACGACACGATGACGCCTAAGAATACCGATACGCCCTGGAAAACTTCCGAGTTGGAATTTGGCAGCAAAGGCCATATCATCACAAACATAAACGAGTAGCAAAGCACACGAAGAATATGATATGTAGGAACCGCCCAGTCAGGATAGAACCCATTGATTCTCAGACGTCCTGATGCTATTTCGTTCGATAAATAGTGCAACCCTTTTACAAGATAGCGAAAACAGATAATAATGACCAGTATCTTGAAAAACTTTGGCAGATAACCTATCACACCCCAGAAGATGTCTGTAGTCGGGTCCCAGATATAGCCTAAGACGGTTATGGTCAATGACTTGGTCTCTGGGAACAACGAGAACAGCACTGGAATGGTGATGAGCAACTGCACGACGATAAGGCCTATGCGCAGCAAGCGATAGAGCATCAAGAAAAGCGCTCCCTGACGATGCTTATTGAGCACCTCATAGTCTTTGATGACAATGGGTAAGGCCCGCCTCATCACCAAGCGCGTCAGTCGGAATTTCCATCGGCGATATAGCCAGTTGGTCAGTTTGATAAACAGCCATTGCAGCACAATGATGATGACCACCATCAGCAATCCCAACAGCTTCTGCCTCAGGCCATAGTCCTCGTGAATCTCCCTGATTTTTTCCTCAATGAGCGAGGCGTAATGATTGGCCAGCTCCTGTCGGGGTTTCTCCTGCCACAAGGCGTCGATATCGGTAATGCTCAGTATCAGATGATTACCAGCCATCACATCGCTGGTAAAATCGCTTTCATAGACATAGATAGAATCCGTGAAGAACGTAAGTCGCCTACCCTGCGTCATAATCTCCTGACGAGCACGTTCCACACGAATCTCCGGCAAGATACCTCCATAACGTGAATAGAGCACAAACAGGGTATCCTCATCAATCACAAGCGGCACGCCAGGAGTTACAGAACGTAGCGAGTCTATGCGGCCTTTCATCTCTGCCATTCTCACAGAATCGAGCATAGCATTCTGGGCGGAAAGACTCTGAGAAGGCATCAGACAAGCTATTAAAGCCAGCGTTGTATATAGCAGGTATCTCATAGTTATTGGAATTTTTACTTTGCAAAGATAAGTAAAAAGTTCCATTTTTCATAATAATTGAGGTAAAAAAAGCGCAGCAGGCAATAATTTGTATGTTTCAACGTTCTTCAATAATGAAGAAAACAATCGAAAACAGACGATATGAAACTTAAAATATGCAGGATTAGTGACGATGGCGAGATAAGCAGAGTCAGTCAGTCCGATGTCGACCTCACCATTCTCCCCACCAACGCTGGCATCATACCCGACAAAGCTGTGCTGTCTGACGACTATTCCTCGACAAAAGAACAGAAAGTGGGCATCTTCCATGAAGAGATGCCTCAGACTATCATCACTCGTGTGGTGCAATACTCGCTCGATGTTGTTCAGTTGCAGTCAGACGAGACGCCAACTATGATACGCAACCTGAGGTCTACACTCTCCCCTGACATCCAGCCCGGCATTCAATTCTGGAAAGAGCTTCCGCTCACCAACGAAGGCCTCGAGAAGATGACTCAATATGAGGATTGTGTCGATGCGTTTGTGTTTCATCCACACAACAACGACCTCTCGCTGCTGGAGGCTTACAAGCAAAAAAAGTCGTTTGTCAGAAGAATACTGATTGCCGTACTGCTTTGTTTGTTGATGCCTCTGGGAGGTACCGCTGCAGAATGGAACGAGCAGAAATACAAGGAGATAGAACAAAGCATCCAGAGTCCGATAATCAGCGGCAAGGATTACGACATCACCCGCTATGGCGCCAAGCCAGACGCTTCGGCAGCCAACAATCAGAAAGCCATCCAGAAGGCCATCGACACTTGTTCGAAGAAAGGTGGTGGCAGAGTGCTGATACCAGCTGGCAAGACCTTCGAGACAGGAGCTATCAGTCTGAAGAGCCACGTGAACCTCGTTGTCGAGGAAGGGGCTGTGCTGAGGTTTGCCTTCCAACCTGAGCTCTACCCCATCGTCGAGACCTCATGGGAGGGTGTTGACTGCTATAACCTCTCGCCCTGCATCTATGCCTTTCAGCAAACCGATATCGCTGTGACAGGCAAGGGAACGATTGACGGCAACGGCTCCAGACAGACATGGTGGCCTTGGTGCGGTTCGTCCAGATTCGGCTGGAGAGAAGGCACCATCAACCAACATGCCGAAGCCCGTCCGCGCCTGTTGAAGAATGGTGAAGACGGCATCCCTATGAAGGACGAAAAAGGCCGTCGCACGCCAGAGCGCTCCTTCACCTCTGCCGACGGTCTGCGTCCGCAGCTTATCAACATCAACCAGTGTCAGCGCATCCTGATTGAGGATATCACGCTGCTCGCCTCTCCCTTCTGGGTCATCCATCCTCTGAAATCAACAGACATCACCGTTCGTGGTGTCCACATCAACAACGACGGCCCCAACGGCGATGGATGTAATCCTGAGTCATGTGACCGTGTACTCATAGAAAACAGTTTCTTCAATACCGGCGACGACTGTATAGCCATCAAGAGTGGGCGCAATCATGACGGCAGAGAACGTACCATGCCCTCGCAGAATATCATCATCCGACATTGTGAAATGCGAAACGGACATGGTGGCGTAGTCATCGGCTCGGAAATCAGCGGCGGTGCCAGAAACATCTTTGCACACGACTGTGTAATGGACTCGCCGGCATTGGAACGAGTCTTACGCATAAAAACCAACTCTTGTCGTGGTGGCATCATTGAAAATATCTTCCTGCGCGACATCACCGTGGGACAATGCGACGAGAGCGTGCTAAAAATCAATCTGGATTACGAGCCCCAGGAGAACTGCTGCAGAGGCTACTACCCGACTGTCAGAGACGTGCTCATGGAGAACGTCACCTGTCAGAAGTCCCGCTATGGTGTGCTGATTATCGGTCTGGAAGAGGGCACCTACGTCAACGACATCACCGTTCGCAACTGCCGTTTCAATGGTGTGGAGAACGGCAACGCCATCAATGGCAAGACCAGCAACATCCTGTTCGACCGCCTCTTTGTCAATGGCAGTCTGGCTCTCACCAAGATGCCCTACAAGCACTACTCCGAATGGATGACACAATCGGAGATGAAACGCACGCCGAAGTCCTATATGCTCGACAATGCTAAGAAGCCAAAGTGGAGTTATACAATGGGTATTGAGCTCGAGAGTATGCTCGATACCTATCTGCGCTATGGCGGTCAGGACATCCTGGACTACTGCAAGCTCTATACCGACACGATGATCAATGCCCAGGGCGACATTCGTGGCTATAAGCTGGCAGACTATAACCTGGACAATATCCGTACGGGACATTTCGTTAGCCGCATGTATCATTTGTATCCTGAGCCCAAGAACCTGAAAGCCATACAAACGCTGATGCAACAACTGCAAAACCAACCACGCACCAAGGCCGACAAGGTCTTTTGGCACAAGGCCATCTATGCCTATCAGGTATGGCTCGACGGCATCTTCATGGGACTGCCTTTCCGCTGTCTGACAGCCTCATACCTCAACCATCAGACATCAGACATAAAACCTCAAACCATCTATGACGACGCCGTCAATCAGATGAAGATTACCTACGAAAAGACCCTCGACCCTCGTACAGGCCTCAACCGTCATGCCTATGACGAGACCAAGGAGATGTTCTGGGCCGATAGTCAGACAGGACTCAGCCGACATTGCTGGGGACGCGCTCAAGGATGGTTCACGATGGCACTCATCGAAGTGCTCGATGCTCTGCCCGAGGACTATGCCCGTCGTCAGGAGGTTATCACGCTGCTGGAGAAAGACCTTGAAGCCATTGTGAGATGGCAGGACCAGCAGACGGGGCTCTGGTATCAGGTGATGGACTCCCCAGGGCGTGATGGCAACTATCTGGAGAGTACCTGCTCCTCGATGTTTGCCTATGCCCTGCTCAAAGCCTATCGTAAAGGCTATGTGGGAGCCAAATATCGCGATGCCGGCATCAAGGCTTATCGAGGCATCATCCGCCATTTCATCCGCATCAACGAAGACCAGACGCTCTCGCTCACCAACTGTTGTTCGGTGGCAGGATTAGGTCCAAAGAACAACCCCCGCCGTGATGGCACCTATCAGTATTACCTCTCTGAACCCATCTGCGATGACGATGCCAAAGGCTTAGGACCGTTCATCTGGGCCTCGCTCGAGATGGAGCAGTTAGGCTTCGACACCGATAACGTCATGCAACCAATCAACCGTGAGGCTGTCGTCAGTCGCAACAACCCCGTCATCACCGAGGCCGACCCCTTGGCATCACTTTCCGTTGGCAATGGCCATTTCGCCACCACGGTAGATATCACAGGACTGCAGAGCTACCCTTTTGAATATTGGGGCGGTGTGCCCCTGACAGTAATGTCCGACTGGGGTTGGCATAGCTTTCCTAACACCAACAACCTGACGCCTGCCGAGAGTGAGAAGACCCTCGACCTGGGTCATGGTCATCCCGAAGTCTATGCGGTAGAATATAAGAAAGCGGAGGATGGTCGCCATAAGCAGGCCACCGAGTATTTTCGTGCCAACCCTCATCGACTGAACCTCGGCGTCATCGGCCTGAGCCTAAAAGATGCCAACGCCCAGCCCGTTGCCCTTCAGTCGCTCACAGATATCCGTCAGGAGTTGAAACTCTACGACGGCACCATCGAGTCGAGCTTCAAGGCCGACGGTCAGCAGGTCAACGTCATCACAGCCGCCCTTCAGCAGCAGGATGCCGTCATCTACCGCATCAAAAGCCCACTCTTATCCGATGGGCGCGCCACCGTCACCATTCGTTTCCCCTATCCCACAGGTCAGCATTCCGATGATGCTGCCGACTGGACGAAACCTGAGCTTCACAACTCGCGCATCGTCTCTTCCACGGCCCATAGTGCCCTCATAGAACATCAGATCGACACCACTCGCTATTACCTCATGCTCTGTTGGCAAGACGAAGCCCAGTTGCAGATGACCGACCGCCATCAGTTCCAGCTTTCCACCTCGGCCAATGAGCTTGCCTTTAGTGCCGAGTACCTGCCCGAGGCGCCTAAAACCACAATGCCGCTGGCTTTCGACCAGGCGTTGCGCTCTGTCAAAGGCAGTTGGAACCGCTGGTGGAACAATGGTGCCATCGTCGATTTCTCACAATGCACCGACCCGCGAGCCAAAGAGCTGGAGCGACGTGTGGTGCTCTCGCAATACCTCACACAGATAAACTGCGCCAATAGTCTGCCGCCACAGGAAACGGGCCTCACCTATAACTCGTGGTTCGGTCGTCCACACTTGGAGATGACGTGGTGGCACATGATTGACTTCGCCCTTTGGAACCGTCCGCAGGTACTTGCCGACGTGCTGCAATGGTATCGCGACGCAGCCTATCCAGAAGCCAAGAAGATTGCCGAGCGACAAGGGTTCAAAGGCATCCGCTGGATGAAGATGACCGACCCATGGGCTGGTGAGGCGCCCTCTAATGTGGGCAGCTTCCTCATCTGGCAGCAAGCACATTATATCTATATGGCCGAAGAGCTCTACAGGGCCAATCCCACCAAAGAGACCCTCAACAAATATGCGCAACTGGTAGAAGAGACAGCCGCCTTTATGGCGGATTTTGTAACCCAAAATGCCCATAAAACCCATAAACCCCATAAGCTCTATCACCTCTTAGGAGTCACCGCTATGCAGGAGAGCGTGTCAAAGGATATAGCCTACGACCAGCCCTTCGAACTGGCCTACTGGCATTACGGGCTTAGTATGGCAAACCGCTGGCGCGAGCGTCAGGGACTGCCCCGCAACCCGCAATGGGACGACATCATCCAGCATCTCTCGCCCCTGCCTCAGAAAGACGGCCTCTTTACTGCCGGACAGCCCATCGCCCCCACTCTCGACGAAGAGAAGAGCCGCAGCGACCACCCCGCCGTTCTGGGTCCCTTCGGCCTTCTTCCCTCCTGTCCGCTATGCTGCGACACCGTCGCAGCCAGCAGGACCCTCTCCTGGGTGATGCAGAACTGGAACTGGCCCTCCACCTGGGGCTGGGACTACGGCATGACGGCGATGGCTGCCGCCCGTCTGGGACACCCCGAGACAGCCCTTCAGGCCCTGCTGCTCGACACCCAAAAAAACACCTACCTGAAAAATGGTCATAACTTCCAAACCTCAGACCGCTTGCGCATCTATCTGCCGGGGAATGGCGCCCTGCTCACCGCCATCGCTATGATGTGTGCGGGCTGGGATGGCTGTAGCGAGCCGCTGAACCCTGGCTTCCCCCACGACGGCACATGGAACGTGCGTTGGGAAAACCTGCAGAGGATGCAATAAAGAAAGATGATTATGCCTCGCTGTCCTTATCCTCGCTTTTCAGGATAGGCAGCGAGATATGATAGCGTACAGCCAAGAAGCGGATGACGCATGTCACCACAAAACTGATAATAGCCGTCACACCCACAGGGATGCCAGCCTCTATGCCAGCCCAATAGGCCAGACCGCCGACGACACATGCCATCGCATAGATTTCCTTATGAAAGATGACGGGCTCGTTGTTCAGCAGCACATCACGGATGACGCCACCCGCCGCACCTGTGATACATCCCATGATGATAGCCACCCAGAAGGCCTGTCCTGCGTCGAGGCTGCGCTGTATGCCAGCAATGGTGAAGAGCGCCAGTCCGAAGGTGTCGAACACAAACCATGCATTCTTCAGCGGCTCCATCCACTTGCCTAAGAACGCCACCGTGAGCAGTGCCACAGCAGTACATATCATATAAATAGGTGTGGTCATCCAGAAGATAGGCACGTCGAGAATCACGTCGCGAATAGTACCGCCTCCAATAGCTACAGCGATGCCGCACACATAACCGCCAAACCAGTCGAAGTGTTTGGCTGCCGCATGACGGATGCCTGAGACAGCAAAGGCAAACGTGCCCAGCAACTCTACTATCTTAATGATGATATCCTGATCCAAGAATTTTCAATTTTCAACTCTCAACTTTCAATTTTCAACTCTCAACTTTCAATTTTCAACTCTCAATCCTCAAACCTCTTCCCCCAGTAGTTCACCATGCGCTGCCACAGCTTTTCCTCAGCCGGACTGTGCTGTCCGTGCCACAACCGCTTGTCCACCAGTTCGTCGGGCATATACTGCTGCTCTGTAAAATGTCCGGGATAGTCGTGCGGATACTTATAGCCGTCGTGATAACCCAGATCCTTCATCAGTTGCGTGGGGGCATTACGCAGAGGCAGCGGCACAGGCTGGTTACCCGTTTCGCGCACCAATGCCAACGCCGCATCGATGCCCAGATAGGCCGAGTTACTCTTGGGCGAGGTAGCCAGATAGACAGCACACTCCGCCAACGCAATGCGAGCCTCGGGCCATCCTATCTTCATCACCGTGTCGAAGGCCGCATTAGCCAGCAGCAGGGCGTTGGGGTTAGCCAGTCCGATATCCTCGCTGGCCGAGATCACCATGCGTCGGGCTATGAACTGCGGGTCTTCGCCACCCTCAATCATGCGGGCCATCCAATAGAGTGCCGCGTCGGGGTCGCTGCCACGGATGCTCTTGATAAAGGCCGAGATGATGTCGTAGTGCATCTCGCCGTCTTTGTCGTAGGCCAGCGGATTCTGTTGCAGACAATCCTCCACCAGGGCATCGGTGATGACAAGCCCCCCTCCTTGGGAAGGGCTGGGAGAGGCTGTTACCAACTCCAAGATATTCAGCAGTTTACGGGCATCGCCGCCGCTATAGCGCAGCAGGGCGTCAGTCTCCTTCAGCTCTATCTTGCGTTCCTTCAGTATCAGGTCTTTCGTGATGGCACGCTCCAGCAGTTGCAGCAAATCGTCTTTCTCCAGCGACTTCAACACATAGAGCTGACAACGCGACAGCAAGGGACGGATAACCTCGAACGACGGGTTCTCGGTGGTGGCACCAATCAGCGTGACAATGCCCCGCTCCACAGCCCCCAAAAGCGAGTCCTGTTGCGACTTGGAGAAACGATGTATCTCGTCTATAAATAAGATAGGTGATGCCTCGTTGAAGAAGCGCCCTTTCTGAGCCTTCTCTATCACGTCGCGCACATCCTTCACGCCGCTGGTAACAGCCGACAGCGTGTAGAAGGGCGTCTCCAGCTTATGGGCTATGATCTGCGCCAGCGTGGTCTTGCCCACCCCTGGCGGTCCCCAGAGGATAAACGACGAGATGCGCCCCGACTCAATCATCCGTCGGAGCACAGCCCCCTCGCCTACCAGGTGCTTCTGACCGATATAGTCATCCAGCGTGCGGGGCCTCAGCCTTTCTGCCAAAGGTTCTGCCATCGTGTGTATCTTTTATTCGTCCATCTGGAACAGCGGGTCTTCTGGCATCACCATCACAGGAGCCGTCTGCCAGGCCTGCTTCACCTTGGGCGTCACAAACTCGTTGGGCACCACCAGTCGGAACATATAGTCGCGCAGCCAGCGGTCAGTCATAATCAGACAGCCCTGCTGACCCCATGTGGCGCCCCATGAGTTCTCCACCTTCCATTTCGTGGCCTTGCCCTTCTTGTCCAGGTCAACGGCAGTCAGCGTCATCGCGTGAGTAGAACCGCTGTCAAAGGTCGAGATGCGCTCGGCCTTGTCCATGCCGAAGGTAGTACCGAAGAGCGAGCCGTAGTCGAAGTTCTCGGTATCGGCATAGCCGCGTTTGCGGTCCAGCATCTTAGCTACGTCATACGAGCTATAGAGCTTATGACCAGCCTTGAGGGCGTTGATAGCCATCTCCTCGATGTCGTCCATGGGCAGGTTCACGTATTTCCAGTTATGACCATCGTAGGTGTGACGGTCCAACTCTACCTCGTAGGTCTTATAGTACTCGCGGCGCGGGTCGTTCATCACCATGATGAAAGTGCCGTTGAGCTGCTGACCCACCACCTCTTTATAGAATGACTGAGGCGTGTATTCCTTGGCCTCGCCTACCGTCTTGCCATTCTCGTTCTTAAAGGCATAGGTAAACGTCTGTGGCGGCACGCCCATGGTCAGCTGCAGCATGTGGTATATCTGTCCCAGCATGCGCGTCTTGGCCTTTTCGATGGTAGCAGCCTTCTTGTCCTTCTGCACCATCTCGCGCAGCTGCAGTCCGAACTCACGCAGTTTCGAGGCTATCAGGGCGCGAGCCTTCGACGTGTTGTCAGTAGAGTACGACTCGGGCATCACCTCGGTAGGTACCAGTCCATATTTCTCAGCCAGGTCGGCCACACCACAGAAGGTGCCGCCGTCGTTGATGGGATAATGGAAGAAGAACTGCACGCGCAGGTCGTCGATGGGCTTCTTGCCGTTATCGATACATCCCTGCAACATCAGGTTGGCCTTCTCCAGCTGGTCCCAGAAGAAGAGGTATGCCTGCGAGAACTCCACGGTGAGCGAGTCGGTGCGCAGGTTGAAGTCCGAGCGCAGCACGTTCAGTCCGCTGAACATCCAGCAGCGTCCCGATGACTTTTGGTCGGTAATCGACTGTTTCTTGGTCTCTATGCTAAAATGCGTGTCCAGCGCCTTCGCGTTCTGGTGGTTCTTCGCCAAGTCGTCGATGGCATTGCCGGCAATAGCGTTCAGCAGCGCCTTGTCAGAAGCCTGCAGGGCGTTTTCCTTCTGAATCTCGTCGAGCATCTTCGTGCTGATGCCACCGTCTTTGTTCTGTGCCATAGCCGTCAGCGCCACGCACAATCCTACGATTACAAGTCCTTTTTTCATATCGTTTTGTGTTTCAACTTTCCACTTTCAACTTTCCACTTTCAACTTTCCACTTTCAACTTTCAACTTTCAACTTTCACTCATCCTCTGCCTCACCGCCTCGAACAGCAGGATAGCAGCCGACACCGACACGTTCAGCGAGTCTAGGCGTCCACACATCGGAATGCGGATATGGGCATCGGCAGCCTCGCGCCATTGGTTGGTCAGTCCTGTGGCCTCCGTACCCATCACGATGGCTGTACCGCAACGCATATCTGTGTCGTAATACAGTTCCGAGTCCTGCAGCTGGGCCGTGAGGATGCGAATGCCGCGCTGCTTCAGGAACTGGATGCATGTGGCCGAGTCGGTAGCCACCGTAGGCACCGTAAACAGCGCCCCTATGCTGGCACGAATCAGGTTGGGGTTATACAGGTCCGTCAGAGGGTCGCACACCACCACAGCATCGGCCCCAGCGGCATCGGCCGAGCGCAACACAGCGCCTAGGTTGCCAGGCTTCTCCACGCTCTCCAGCACCACTATCAGTGGCTGCTCCCTCAGTTGCAGGTCCCCCAGCCTCATGTGCTTCATGCGCATCACCGCCATCACGCCCTCCGTGCTGCCACGATAGGCTATCTTCTCATACACCTGCGGCGTCACCTCGTATATCTGCTCTGCCCTCAGGTCGTCAATCTGTTCCGTCAGCAGTTGTAGGCAGAAGAACAGACTCTCTATCTCATAGCCCTTGCTCACACAATGGCGCAACTCGCGCAGACCCTCCACGACAAAAAGGTCGGACTGTCTGCGTTCCGACGATTTCTGCTGAAGCAATACCAGCTGCTTCACCTTCTGATTCTGTAAACTGGAAATAAACTGCTGTGCCATGATAGAGGAGCGGAATACGGGACTCGAACCCGCGACCCTCGGCTTGGGAAGCCAATGCTCTACCAACTGAGCTAATTCCGCAGATAGTGTATTTAAGAAAACATGGGGATTCACTCTTCCTGAGCGTCCCCATTGTCTTTTCCTGTTTGAGCCGACACCCGGACTCGAACCGGGGACCTACGCATTACGAATGCGTTGCTCTACCAACTGAGCCATGTCGGCCTCGACTTTTTTAACGCCCTTCCTATCCTGAAAATAGTCCGTTTGTTTCTTAGCGGGTGCAAAGGTAACACTTTTTTCCGTTACCAACAAATTTTGCACCCACTTTTTTTCTCTAATCGTCTATAATCTCGCTGGGCGGGGTCACAATAGGTTTACCGTCCTTGTCAAGCAGCGGAGTAAGCCCACCGCCATATCCATAATGTGCAAACAAATAGTTGATGCCAGTTTCCCTGTCAATAATAATATTCAACTCCTTCATTAAACCACCTTGGGCTTTCTGCCAGATAAAACGTTTGTTCTGTGCCATAATCTATTATCTTTTTTCTGATTCAACATTCATGCCGCAAAGTTAACACTTTTTCTTCTAATATAGTAAACTATAAACAAAAAAAGTGCGCCGACCCATTACTGAGTCAGCGCATCTTTTTGTTTGTGGAGTGAAGGTGGGAGGCCTTTTGTGTAACCTCCCTTCACCTGTCACCCTTCACCACTCTTCTTTTGCATAATTGTGATTGTTTGTTATAGACAATAATACTTGGTCAGGAAATAGGTGCGGTCCCAGTCGAGGATTTTCCGCTGCGATTCCTTCTCGGGGTGGATGTTGAACTCGTCGAAGATCATCAGCTGCTTGTTCTCCAGGTCATAGAGCGGCCACTCCTTGGCCTTGCCGTCGGGCGACTCGGATGCGCTGAGCGACGGATTGCCCGTCTTGGCAAACTGCACCCACATGCGGCGCAGGGTCTTCGAGAAGGTCGCGTCGAATGTGCGTCCCGTTACAAAGGTTTGTTCCGGATGATTGAACACTGTAGAAAGCTCTACGGCATGTCCGCTTTTCATCAGCGGAACAGATGACTCAACCGTGAAGTAATAGTTGTAGGTCTTGCCGCCGGCCTTGGTCTGGTTCTCCGCCTGCCGGAACACAGGCGCAATAAACCATATCTGATTGTATAGGCGGCAGAGGGGATCGTAAGCCTCTCCCTTGACATCCTTGTAGAAGCTCTCCACCAGCGCTCTCTCTTCTGCCGTCAGCCGGGTGAGATTCGTTGTCAGACGTTCATTCAGGAAGTCCATAAAGGGCTCCGGACCTCCTGCACAGACCAAGAAATAGTTCATTTCGTCCTTGTTGCAGCCCTGCATGAAGTCAAGGTCCTTCGCTGCTCCGTTGGCGTAGGCCTCATAAGCATCCAGGGGCAGGAATTTGCCATCTCTTTCAGGGAATACTCGCAGTGTATTCGCATCAGCAGCCTCCACCAACTTCTCAATATCGACCTTCTGAAGGTCGGCAACGGTTTTGCAACCCAATGCGCTCATCACTTCATTTGTGCAAGCAATTGCCTCTGCCTCCGACCTTGAAAAACAAACAGAACCGCTCTGTGCTATCACTCGTTGGAAATAGTTGTGAGAGCCCTCGATGAGCGGAAGCAGGGATACGCTACCTCCGCCTGCAGACTCACCGAAGATGGTCACATTATCCGGATCGCCGCCAAATGCCGCAATGTTGTTGTGTATCCACTTCAGCGCCATCATCTGGTCCATCAGTCCCAGGTTCTGAGCATCGGGGTAGTCGGCTCCGTCGGGCAGGTGCGACAGGTGGAAGAAGCCGAAGACGCCCAGTCTATACTCGATGTAAACAAGTATGACGTCAGGATTCTCTCTGACGAAATTGGTTCCTTCTTCGCGAGGTTCTACCGTGCCGCCTACCTCAAAAGCCCCTCCGTGAATCCAAACCATGACCGGCTTTTTTACGGCTCCGTCATCTGCCTTCCATACATTCAGATACAGGCAGTCTTCGCCTCGCGGATAAAGGGAAGCCCTTTGCCATTCGTCGTCAACCTGACAGGGACTCTTCGCATTGTAATAAGCCTCGTATATGCCATCGTCGGGAACAATGTCAATCGGAGCTTTCCAGCGATGTTCGCCTACAGGCTGTTCGCCCACGAATGGGATACCCTTATAGGCGATGACATTATCGGTCTTTCTACCGACGAAGGTGCCGTTGATGCACTTCACGGCCAGCGACTTGTCGTAATTGCCGTCGGTAATTTTCCTGTTCTCGCCGTACAAGGCTTGCAGCTGCGCCCTTTCCTCAGCAAGCGGATCGTTCTCCGTAACAGGGTTATCGGTGGTGTCGGAGCATGAAGTGAGCACGCTTGTGGCGCAAACGAGGATGGCGGCCATCACGGCAAACAATAGTCTTCTATTCATTATCAGATTGTTTTAAGTTATCAGATGCAATAATACTTGGTCAGGAAATAGGTGCGGTCCCAGTCGAGGATTTTCCGCTGCGATTCCTTCTCGGGGTGGATGTTGAACTCGTCGAAGATCATCAGCTGTTTGTTCTCTAGGTCGTAGAGCGGCCACTCCTTGGCCTTGCCATCGGGCGACTGATCGGCGCTGAGCGACGGGTTGCCGGTCTTGGCAAACTGTACCCACATGCGGCGCATGGTCTTTGAGAAGGTGGCGTCGAAGGTCCACCCCATCTCCAAGGTTATTTCCTGATGATTAAATATTACCGGAAGCTCCACCGAATGTCCGCATCTCAACAGCGGCAAAGAAGATTCTGGGGTGAAAAAATAGGTGTACGACTTGCCGCCGCTCTTGGTCTGGTTCTCCGACAGACGGATAAGCGGCGCGATGAATGTTATCTGGTCGAACAGACGGCTGGTGGCAGAATATTCGGCGGTAGCGTCCTTGACGTCCTGACAATAACTCTCGACCAGAGCCTTCTCCTCGTTCGTCAACTGTGCCAGTTTCTTCGCCTTGCGGTCAGCAGCCCATGGATTCCAGTAATCCAGTCCGAAGCCGTAAATGAAATAGCCCATCTCATCCTTGTTGCAGCCATGCAAGAGGTCGATGTCCTTTGCCGCGCCGTTAGCGTAAGCCTCGTATGGGTCCAGAGGCAAGATGCGTCCGTCTCGTTCTGCCCATACGCGTAGTCCGACCGCAACCGTTGCCTGCAAAAACTTGTCAATATCAACTTTCTGTAGGTCGGAAACGGTCTTGCAGCCGAGCGCCGCCATTATCTCATCCGTACAGGCGATGGCCTGTTCAGGAGAACGTGTGAAGACGGGAGCGCCGCTTTGGGCAATGACGCGCTTGAAATATTGTTGGGAGCCTTCCATCAGCGGCAGCAGGGTCACGCTACCTGCACCGGCGGATTCGCCGAAGATGGTCACGTTGTCAGGATTGCCGCCGAAGCCTGCAATGTTCTCATGCACCCACTTCAGCGCCATCATCTGGTCCATCAGTCCCAGGTTCTGAGCATCGGGGTAGTCGGCTCCGTCGGGCAGGTGCGACAGGTGGAAGAAGCCGAAGACGCCCAGTCTATACTCGATGGAAACAAGAATGACTTCTGGATTTTCCTGTATGAAATTGTGGCCCTCATACAGCGGGTCAACCGTTCCACCCATTTCGAAAGCTCCACCGTGAATCCATACCATGACTGGCTTCGTGGCGGCAGACGAGCCTTCAGCCTTCCAGATGTTCAGGCACAGGCAGTCCTCGCCCTGAACGTAAAGGGAGGCCTTTTCGCTGAGATTCTCCCTCTGATAGGGACTTTTCGCATTATAATAAGCCTCGTACACACTCTCATCTGCAACATAGTCCACTGGCGCCTTCCAGCGCAGTTCGCCCACGGGCTGCTGGCCCACGAACGGGATTCCCTTGTAAGCAACGATGCCTCCTGACCTTTTCCCCACAAAGGTGCCGTTGATGCACTTCACGGCCAGCGACTTGTCGTAGTTGCCGTCGGTGATCTTTTTGTTCTCACCATACAGAGTCATCAGCATCTCTTTGTCACTCAGCGGTTGCTCGGGCTCTGCTACTGCGTTGTCTGCATTGTCCGTGCATGAAGTGAACACCATTGTTACGGTGCATATGATAAGGGTGGCGGCCATCATCCAAAGATACTTCTTCTTCATAATTGTTATAGTTTTAATTAATAATATGTGTAGTTATCTTTGCTATTTTCTGGCCGTTTCTACTTCCGTCACGAAGCACGCCACGAGGCCGTAGGTGATGGTGGGACGGATCCAGATCTCCGTGAGCATGTAGTTGGTGTACTCGCTGGTGGGTTCCAGGTAGATGTCCAGGTTGTAGAGCGCGGCAATGATCATGTCGATGATGCAGATGAGCCACAGGTTGCGCTTGGTATAGCTCTTCCAGTTCTTGCGCGCGTAGAAAAAAGTGAGTGCGCAGAGCAGCAGCACAGAGAGGGTGAGGCATGCCAGATGAAGACCATAATAGGCCAGAGGCGGCGCGAAGAGGATGTCGCGCAGCAGCACCGTCATGCCCACCGAGATGGAGCACCAGTAGTTAAACTGCTGTGTGGTGATGTGGGGCGAATTGAAGAAGTACATCCAAATCATCACCAGACAGGCAATGTAGAACATATTGAGCACCAGCTCAGGCCACGCCTCAGCCAATCCAAAATGGGCAATGCCGTAGAGCATGACGCCCACCGACACCATCCCCGCCACGGCGGTAATCACGATGTCGAAAATCTTTGCACCTTTTTTGAATCTTGTCTGCATCATTTTAATTTATTTGTTTCAACATATAATTTTCATGTAATTGACCATATAATTATCATTAATGAGTAATTCGTGGGACTCGCTACGCGCTTGGCTCGTCCAAGAATTCGTGTTCCTTTTAATATTACTGGTAACGGCAGCGGGAGTCGAACCCGCTACCGTTTGTACGCTGTTATAGTTTCACAGCGTCGGGGATGGTGTACAGCTTGCCGGCTGTAGCATCATAGTACTTCAGCGTCAGCGACTCACCAGCGTTGCGACCGAAGATGAGCAGCTGGGTGCTGCCGGACGAAGCGAGCGACACCGTGCCGCGACACTCTTCGCCCACGAAGGCAGCTACCATGTTGCCACTGACGGGGGTGAGGCCCACCTTGGTCAGGAGCGGCTCCACGTCCACCGTCTTCTGCACGGGATACTTGGCCGAGCCGAGCGTGAACTCAGGGACGAAGGCCTCGTCGATGCCGGTGGTCTCATCAGCGTCCAGCGTGATGTTGTCGGTCAGCGTGAAGAGGTGCTTCAGCGTGGAACTGTAGTATTGCAATGACATGTTCACCGTTTCCGAGCCCGTCTCGTTGCCGTAGGCCTTCATCAGGAACTTGCCCGTGGCCGTTCCGCCGCCCACGCTGACGGCAGGCTTGGCCAGTGCGCGTATCTCGCCGTTCACGAAGAGCGCCATCAGGTCGCCGTCGGAGGCGTAGGCCTTCAGCGCATCCTCTATCTGCACCTTCAGGATGGTCCAGTTCGCATAGAGCGAGCCGTCGGGCTCCGTCCAGTTGGGGCGCTCCTGATTGTTGCTCCAGTCTATCTGCCACGCAGGAGCCTCAGTGACCGTGGTCTCCGTGTAGGCAGCATTCTTTGGATCATTGACATTATTGTCATCGTCGCTGCTGCTGCAAGCCCCCAGTACGAGGCTTGCCAGCAGAACGAACATTAATTTTATCTTATTCATAATACTCTTTATTTAATGTTACTTAACGACGATCTTACGACCGTTGAAGATATACACACCACTCTTGGTTGGACGCTTCTGCAGCTTCATACCGTTGATGCTGTACCACTGGCCGTCGGCATACTCAGCACGGGCGAAGTTGATGGCTGTAGGCTGGTCGGGACTGCCGATGACGGCATTGGCCTTGTAGGTCATCACTTCGCCGGTAGAAGCTACGATTTCGCCGTCACGCTCGATGGCGAACCAGATGTTGGCGCTGGCATCGCCAGCGATGCTCAGATAATTGACAATTGACAATTGAGAATTGACAATTACGCTACCGCATTCCTCGCCGTTCGAGTAGGCGATAAGCACATCACCATCTTCCACTTCGAAGCCTTCTACTACGGCGCTTACGGTCATCGTGCTGCGTGCCTTGGCGGCGGCAGCGGCGCGAGTAGTACCGGTGTTCCAGTCCTCACGGAAGTTGCTGTTCAGGTCGTAGAACGGATAGGTGAACGAAGCGTCGCTTTCGGCCTTGCGCAGCATCATGTAACCCTCGCCGGGCTTCATGTACTGCAGCGAGCCGCGCCAGCGTCCGGTGTTGCCGGTCTTGGTGAAGTAGGCAAACTCGGTGTGACTCTTTATCACGTCGCCGGGTTCAGCATTGTCGAAGTAGTCGCTCAGAGCCGTCTCCACGCTCAGGTTGGTCATCGGCGTGTAGCCAATGGCGTTCCAACCCTTGCTCACCTTGATGGTACGGTCGTCCTGATCCTTGATGACGGTGCCGCCAACCGGCAGAGTGCAATCCTTCTTGACCTTGATGGCATACGCATTCTTCGGCGAGATGGTCACGGTATCGGTGCTACCGGTGGCAATCCACTGCTTCTGTGCTGCCTCGTAGGTCAGCGTCAGGTTGCTGCCCAAGTCGGTCAGGATGTCGCCGTTGCTCCACTTCATGCCGCCCAGCAGTGTGTTCACGTCGCTGAGCTGGTCGCTCTTCAGGTTGAACGATACCCAGTTCCAGCCTTCCTGCAGGTTGAACTTCTGTACGATGTTCTCACCGCCGTCGAAGCGGACAGGCGTATCGGTACCCAGGATGGCATCCTTCGCGAACGTGATGGCAGGACTGGTGGTTAGCACAATCTCACGACCGGTGTTGTACTGCCACAGGCGGAAGTTCAGCTCGCGGCCCACTGACAGACTATCATAGACGGTCAGGAACAGTCCGGTCTCACCCGTCAGCTCAGAGTGGCTGATGTTAGCGAAGCCGTGGCATACATTCTCGTTGTCGAAAGCACCCACAATGTCGCGCGTATCAGTGTCGAGTTCATTGAACAGATAGACCTGTCCGGAGATGCTCATCGAGTTCTTCAGGAGCTCACTCGGCACGCTCGTTGCCCAGTCTGGTGCATCTCCCTCAACCGTCAGGTTCAGGTAGAACGGCTCAGTGATACCATTCTCGTCAGTCAGATAGAGAATCTCATTATACGTACCGATGTTCAGGTCCTTGCTGACCATTGCATCTACATAATCAGGACTCTGCGGTGCGATGACGTCGCTGTACTTGCTCAGCGTGAGCCATGACGGGCAGTTCTCGATGGTGTAGGTGTGGTTCTTGGCGCTGTTGTTGTAGAACGGCAGTGTCAGGATCTGGTCGTCATCCTCGCCTGTACCATACTTCATGGTATGATCGAATCTGTTGACGAGCCACTCCAGACTGCTGGCTGTTACCAGATAGCAAGCCGTCTGCGGAGAAGCCAGCGTGTTACCGTACTTATCCTCTACCTCATACAGGGTCACATAGATGTTGCGATGGTTCAGCTTAGTAGCAGCCTCGTCGAGCTCTACCATCACCTGGTTACCTCTGCCGATGAAGCTGTACTTCAGGTTGGTCACCTCCTCGTAAGGCAGTACAGGAGCAGCCTGTGCCTTATCGATGTGGCTCATGACGACATCCTCGCCATCCGTAAACTCATACTTGCGAGCAGGAGTCTGTGTAGGCTTCTGTGTCTCGGGATCAAGTTCATAGACGATGTTACCATCGGCATCACGCTCTATTACCTTACTATATACATAAGGTACCATCTCGATGGTGTTGTCCGACTGCAGTTCCTGACGGTCGAAGCCCAGATAAGTCTTCAGACCAGCCTCATCACCGTTCGGGCTCTTCTTCGAGTAGGTGTTGATGAGCGTCTGCGGCAGGGCCTGAGCGAAGAAGCAGAGCTCGTCGATATTACCCTTCAGCGGAGCTGTGCCGTCGTAAGTGTTCTTGTCGACCACATAGCGGCTTGCACCGATGAGCGGATAGCCACCGCTGATACCACCCAGTGTATCGGTCTCGAAGGTAGCGCGTACCTCCTGGTCTACGTAGATGTTAGCCACGTTGCGAGCACGGTTCACGGTCATCGCATAGTGGTGCCACTGGTTGTCGCTCCAGTTGCCCGGTACCTCGATAGCGAAGCCGTTCGAACGGTACATCAGCTTCTCAGCCTCGAATCCGATGTGGAACTGGTTCTTCGCACCGTCGTCCTCCTTCAGACCACGGCCGTTAGAGAGCAGCGTACCGCGACCCTCGGCATCGGTCTTGAACCAGAACATCAGCGTGTAGTCCTGTTCGCTAGTTCGATCCAGGGTGCTGCTCTTCAGCTGCAAGCCCTTGTCTTCCTTGTTCAGGTGCAGTGACATACCACGTGGCATAGCCCAGTTAGCACCGATCAGCTTGGCATTGGCACCCTGCGTCTTGTCCATCGCATAGTCGCCAGAGCCCTCATTCATCGGGTAGTAGTCTACGAGATCCTTCTCATAGCCTGACAGACGGCGTCTGCCGTAGGTATTGCTGAGCAAGCCGCCATCCATGGTGCGGTACCACAGGCGAGCCTCCATCATGCGGCCCTCGTAGTACTTGCTTTCTGAACGGTCGCTCTCGTTGGTACGACCGAAGATGAGCTTGCCAGTACCGTTGTACAGGTTCTCCATCTTATAGGTACCCAGTGCGTCACCATCTCTGAAGAACGTCAGTGTGCTGTCCTTCTGGTCGATGACGAGTGCCACCTTTGAGAAGGTGTTCTTCTTGATGGCCTCCGTCGAAGTGAACTGCTGTTCGTCGACGACAGCCTTCAGCTTGAAGTCCTCCGTCAGCCACAGCTGCAGCTTATTACCATTGGTGCCGTGTGAGAACAGTGGCATCTCGCGTCCTGTCTCAGTGGGCTTCACCATCAGGTCGATGGTCACGTCCTTACCGCTGAAGTTACGCTTAGCCTCACTCTCTACGCTGGACTTATCCGTGAACTGGATGCTGACCATCTCAGAGAGGTCGTTATTGTTCACCTCGCCCTTCACCTCGAAGTTAGTGCCGGCACGCAGGTAGTTATATTCAATATCCTCAGAGAAGTTGAACACGATATCATCACCGATGTTCAGCAGACCACTCTTCGGTTCAGGTGTGCCGAACAGCTGCGGACGACGGGTATCCTTCACACCGCTGATAATCTTCGACGATGTGGTGAGGAACGAGTTACCGTTGCGGCAGAAGACGACGGCACGCAGGTCGTATAGCTTCTCGATCACCCAGTCTTCACCGAAGAACTGTGTGACGATGTTACCGTTCTCAGGAATCATCTCGCGAACGCCGTTGGCACCTGCCATCAGCAGCGAGTCAGCATAGTATGAGCAGATGTTCGTCCAAGCATCATCACCACGTTGTGACTCCTTATACTGGAACTCGATGTGGTCGAAGTTATGCTGGTGCTTGTCGAAGCCGTTGATGACAACGGGGATATACCAGCCACGTTTGCTGTCCTGCTGGGCCATGGTGTTGATGACCCACTTGTCGCCAGGCATGGCAATGTTCACCGGTCCGGCCTCACGCAGGAAGTGTACGTCGAACGAAACATACTCCGTAGTGTGCGAGGGGTCAGTGGGCGACAGGAAGCCCAGGCGCAGACCCTCATAGTCGAAGCCGTCGCCGACACGTACCTCAATGGTCTTCTCGGTTACGAAGGCCGGGTCGAGGTAGATCTCCGTACCGCTGGCGGTCAGTGGATGACCGTCGATGGTAATCTTGGCACCGTTCGGGTTCGACTGGTCGTCTACGAACAGGCTGAACGGAGCAGTGGTCTTGACAGCCTCAGGCTTCTCGCTCTCGTTGGCGAGATAGACCTTGAAGCGGGCAGCGTCGTTGACCGATACACCGCTGACGCTCTGCTTGTCGAGGCGAATCTTCGGGTTGTTAATCTTCATGGTGCGCTGGTCAAGTACCGTACCGGCGTTCCATATCATCGTCGTGCGCTCGTCCTCCCATGGGTTGCAAGTAGCACCGCCACGGGTACGGTATACGAAGCCCTGCGGACCGAGGATAGCCATGGTCACCTCCTGCTCCAGTTGTTTCAGGATGTACTTCTGCTCCTTCTTGAACTTGTCGCTCATGAAGATAGTGACATAGTCAGTGTTGTCGTTCATCTTAGAGCCTGGATCGTCGGGGATGAGTTCAAACTCTTCCTCCTCTTCCTCTTCATCGTTGCCCAGGTCAGGCAGTGCGACGCGATAGACATCCACATTCAGATGGCTCAACGGGTCAGGAGCAATGGTGAAGCTCTCCTTGCGGCTATAGGCCTTCTCTGAACCGTAAGTGCCATCGCACTCTGAGGTCAGCACAGGCGTGAGCTTCCACTTGAACTTCGTACCGCCGAAGCCTACCTCAGCCTCAGCGCCAGTGGGCTCCTCTTCCTTCTCGGGATCCATCTTAGCACCGGGTTCTTCCTCCTCAACAGTTTGCAGTGCTTTCAGGATAGCCTCAAGAATCTGCTCACCGAGCATCTCGCTGGCGTCCTTATCCTCGTCGGCTACGAAGAACATCGGATCGTCTGAGAATGGGAAGTGCAGCATCATGGCGTTCGTGAAGTTGGTCTCGAACGACTCGCTGTAGCTCACTGCATCAGCACCTGCCACGTCGTAGTTAGCCACGAGGTCATCAGCCGTCAGCTTCTCATATTCGTTCTGTGCAATCATCATCGACCAGCCAGCCACCAGTGCAGCCTTCTCCGATACCTCGTCGGTAAAGAGCTGATCGGTAGTCTTCGGCAGGATAATGATGTAGTTGGTCGTATCGTTAGGCTCAGTCACCGTTGTGTTGTAGAGGGCATTGCCCACACCGAACAACGGATCCTGCGTATCGCGCAGCGACAGATAGACAGGACGCTTGGTCTTGTCAGCCATGGCCTGGGCCTCTTCGCGTGTACCGATGTACATCAGGCTCAGAATTTCCTTGGCCAGTTGCGGGATGACCTGCTTCAGGATGTGCTTCTGTGAGTAGATGAACTGTGACTCCAGTTTCGGACCGTAAGCCATCGACTCATCACGTACCAGGTGGTACTTGTTGCCTGCGGCATCGTAGCCCTCGGCAATGTGGATCATCGAGCCATACGCGCTGAACATGCCCATCAATCCGGTAGGACCTTCGCCAGTGGTCAGACCCACGCGGCCTGCCATGTGCTGGTACATTGAGTCAGGCAGTGCACGGATGGTGGACATCGGCATCACCTGGATGTTCTGTACCATACCGATATAGAGGTCGGCATCAGCACCCACCATGTCAGGATCGCTGCTCGTGGTGATGTCGTTACTGGTGGTCATCGTGTACGAATAGGCCTTGTTGCCCGTCATGTCGAATACGAACTCAGAACTGGTGGCGTCACCGTTCTCAGCGGTGAAGATGTCACCCGAGGCAGTACCGGCACCCATCGGAGCGGATACCGTACCGATATACGAGTTGGTCTTCTCGCCTGTGGCAGCGGTATATTTGATACCTGCCGACGCCTTCAGATCCATCTTGTAAGAGAAGTTGAGCGTAGAACCCTCAGAGAGTGTTGCCGTACTGTGTGATCCTGGCGGGTCGCGCAGGATGTCAAACAGCAGAGGTTGTCCGTTGGTCATCACGTCGATACCTGTTCCGATGGGGAACATGTTGAGCACGAAGCCGTTCAGCGGGTCTGCCTCATACATCGTGCCGTCCTGCTCAGCGGTGAAGGTCACCGTCTTCAGAGCGTTCTCGCCAGAGAGCAGCTGTGCGGTCTGGTCAACACCCAGTTCAAAGACGGCCTGTCCATTTTCATCCAGCGGCAGGATCTCCCTGTTCATGCCGGCCTTCATGCCGTTCTGCATGGTAGCATAGCCACCGCTGACAGGAACGATATCCAGGCGCTCTGTTGTCGGGTCGTTGTTATAACGATAGCTCTCAGCCACCTGTACCTGGATGTAGTACTTGCGCTCCAGGCTGAATACGGGATAGCCGAAGGTGTAAGCGGCACGTCCGTCAGCACCCTTGTAGGCCAGGGGCACCATAGCCCTGTCGCCTGCCAGATTGGTGGCGGCATAGGTCTTGTCGCCAAAGTAATCGAAGTTGTCGAAGCCCTGCTGCTTATAGGTCAGCTCGATGGGGCTGCGATAGATGCGGTTATAGATCGCGTTGTAGGTCAGCATAGGATCTGACAGTTCGTTGCCATCGATATCCGTGAAGGTACCTACGAAGATGGTATCTTTCGCTGTGAGGCAGTCTGTCAGGTCGATAACCTCACTGACCTGATCTTCCTGGAACAGCGTGGGATAGCCCTTACAGTAAACCTGCTGTACCTTCCAGCGTACGGGCGGCAGCTTCACGACATACTCACCGGTAGCTGAGTCAGGCATCACCTCCATGCGCTTACGCGTGGTCTTCACATAGGTCTTGTGGCCGTTGCCGTGCTCATAGATGGCTTCACGCTCGGTCTTGTTGCGGTTCGTGTTCTCATAGACCAGCCATGAGCCGTTGTCACCCTCCAGGGTGAGCACAATCTTCAGCGAGTCGCCCAGGTTGTTCTTCGACAGGTTGTAGCCAAGCGGCAGCTCGCCCTGATCCTTACCACCGACTACGCGGCCGGTCAGCTTCACCTTCGTAGCGTCGTAGAAGCGGATGTCTGCCACATCACCACCGAAGTCATGACCTTCTGGTCCCTTGAAGTAGCCGTTGTTTACAAACTCGTGACCGTCCATCTTGATCTGGATGGTGTCGACGCCACTTCTTACGCGGAACGAGAAGCTTCCGTCATATTCCGTCTCTACGTATTTGCCTGCGCTGTTGTACACATCCATACCGTTCACCTGGAAGCGGGCACCCTTCACGGGGATGCTGGTGCCTTCGTAGTACACGAGACCTGAGAAGCGCTTACCATCGATGATGATGAAGTCACGCAATACGGCATCGTTGCTCTTAGAATCGAAGGTCACGGTAGCAGCGTCCTCACCCTGTTTGGTTTTGATATTGATAGGCTGCACACGGTAGGTCGTGCTCTGGCCGCCCTCCTTGTAGGGCAGCTCGTCAGCCACGAAGTATCCGCTGGCGTCGGTGGTCACCTTTGCCAGTTCCTTGCTGGTTTCTTCGTCTACGACGGTCACCTTCACTTTGGCAGCACCAGTACCGTCGTTGAAGCGTACATAACCTGCCACACGACCGGTATTCTTACAGTGGCCTTCCTTCACGTCAGTCTCACTGAAGGTGATACCTTCACAGTCGTTCACCGCGCGTACCTTATATTCATAGTTCTTCACAGGCGATACGGTCTTGTCCTCGTAGCTCAGATTGTCGATGTTGGTAGCTATCTCCTCCCAGGCGTCATCGCCCTTGCCTACCTCGCGGCGCAGCACGGTGAAGTAGTCAATCATGTTGCCGTCGGTATCCCAACTCAGCACGACGCTGCTCTGGCGGGTCTCCGTCATCAGGGTCTTCTCAATCTTACCATTGTTGGTATGATAGAAGTCAGGCAGTGTAGGCTTGGAGATAGGATCGTACTTAGGTTCATCCATGGTTGTGGTAACAGGATTGATGGTATTACCTTCCAGCTTCCAGCTGCTGCCGAGATACTTCTCAACATCAGCCTCAGTGATAGTCACATCATAGGCAGGTTTGATGATAGGCACCACATTGTCGTCGACAATCTTCCAGTTGTCGGCACCCAGAGTTTCCAGCATTTCTTTTGCGGCAGCTGCGTTGTTCTTTGTGGTCATCACAGGCACGGCCTTACCATCGACAATCTTCCACGTACCGGCTTGATTGCCGTTCATCAGGTTAACCACCTCATTCTGATTGGTCTTGTTGTAGTGATTTACTGTGTTCCAGTCGTGCCGGGTAACAGTGAAACTGCTGCCATTGGTTCCCCAAGGTCTCGTATTATCCCAACAGTAGTACTTATTCTGGGCTGTGGGCGAACCATTGTCATAGACACGGTGCAAAGACCAATTGCCTCCGTCGCACCATCCGATGATTTCGCCTGCATATGACCCACTTTGCCAATTAGTGATAACATTGCCGTCAAAGCGACAGTCGTTCATATTTACGGTTCCATTTTTCGAATGTCCGATGATACCACCGGCATGGGTATTCCCCGCGTACACTTCTGTAGATACCCACACACGGTCGATATTGATGGTGGGGGTACCAATTGCAGAGCCTATCAGACCTGCGGAATGAATACCGCCATTGACCTTACCCGTTACATGCAGATCCCTGATGTTGGCATTCCAAACATAGCAGAAAACAGCGCAAGCCTTACCGTCATTGCGCCAAGTGTCAACATTCAGCGTATGACCATTACCCTCAAAGGTTCCACGCCAGTAAGTGTCTTCGCTTAAACCGATACCCAGGCCTGTGGTGATGTCGGCCTCAAGGCTGGCATCAACCCAATATTTGCCTTTATTAGCCTCTGTCATGTCACGGAATGTTTTCCAGTCGTCGGCGTTGCGGATGGTAATAAACTTCGACCCCATTCCTCTGACAGCATGGCTGTTGGTAACAGTCACAGATCCGCTAGCATTCTTTCGTGCCCACGTTTCGTTGTTGTCTGTTTTGGTGCTGATGCGGTCGGGATTGAAGAGACAGTTATCAATGGTTGCCGAACTCTTTTCATCAACCCAGCTAATGAAGCCAGCGTTGCCGGTGCAATTGTCGCCCTCAAAACGGCCGTCGAACTTACTGTTGCGTATCGTGACATTGGAATTGGATACTCGTCCTACGAAACCAGCGAGCGTACCTTCACCATCCATAGTACCTTTCACGGTGACTGATGACTGGCAGTTTTCAATGGTTGCCGTACCATTAAGGACTTGTGCAACGAGACCTGTTGCATACATCTGACTGGATGTGATGGTACCTGCCGTATGCAGATTCATAATGGTGGCATTACCCACGTTTACGAAGGGGCCGACGAATTTTCGCCCATGATCATACACGTTGAAGGTCAGCGTATGGCCGTTGCCATCAAACGTACCACGGTAGGCATAAGTATCTTCGAAGCCAACCATGATGCTACCAGCATTCACATCGGCTTCAAGGCGGGCATCCACATCATACTGACCCTGGGCTGCCTCCACCAAATCCCTGAATGTAGTCCAGTCATTGGCACTACGGATGACGATAATAGGTCTATACTCAGTGATGGCATAGCTGTTGATGAGCGTATAAGAGCCTGTACCGATACGTGCCCACGTTGCGCAGCCATCAGGCTTGGTGTTGATATGGTCAGGCGCAAAGACGCAATTGTCAACAATTACAGCTCCGTTGGCATAGCCCACGTAGCCACCGTTATTGCTGCAATTGGTACCTACAAAGCTACCGTCGAACTTACAATTTCGGAACATGACAGTAGCATCGGTATTTACGACAGTCACAAGACCACCGTTGGTGGCATCGCCATTCACGCTACTATTTATAGTGACTGATGAGCGGCAGTTCTCAACAGTAGCGTTCGCATTAGGAAGGACTTGGCCAATAAGACCGCCTATAAACTTCTTGCTGGAGGTAATATTTCCTGCCACGTGTAGGTTCTTGATCGTGGCATTGCCCACCCAAACGAAGGGGGCAACATTATCTCTCTGATGGTCATACACGTTGAAGGTCAGCGTATGGCCGTTACCGTCGAAGGTACCACGATATGCGATATTCGAATCAAAACCCACCATAGTGGAGCCTGCGTCAAGATCGGCATAGAGGCGGGCGTTCACGTCGTACTCGCCTTTGGCTGCCTGCACCTTGTCACGGAACGTCTTCCAGTCGTCAGCATTGTGGATGGGGAAGAAGAATGGCGTAATATTCTCTACAAAGTCGAGGGGCGACTTGTCGCGCTCCACATACATATCTATATCATAATGTACGCACGAGCGCGAGAGGTTCAGCACCTTGTAGCGCTGCTGGCGCTCGTCTTGGTTCAGCTCGACGGTTCTGTCCTCAATGATCTTGCCGTCGTTGTTCGTTGCGGTGAGGTGCAGCATCATCTTGGCACGGTCGTCCCATACGCCATTGTATTCATCAGCATAGTCCCACGACACGCGAACGGTGTAGGCACGCTCGTCTTCCCACTTGGCACTCCAGTTGGCAATGCGCAGCAGGTGCAGGTTATCGACTACCGTCGAGGCGCTGGTGGCACAGTTATTGGCTGCATCCCAGCCCCAGATCTGGCTCATGGTACGACGTACGCGGTAGGTCAGCTTATCCAGCGTACCGCCATTGACCAGCATATTCTTTTTGATAGACTGCACAATAGTGCTATCCACGAAGACATATTCGCTCTTCTTCGAAGCCTGGGTGAACACCTCCTGACCGATGGTCTCAAAGTCTTTCTCTTCACCTGTCAACGAGCGCTGAATCTCGAAGAAGTCGGTCAGCGAGAAGTCCTCGAAGTCGAGGTACGGCACGCTCCACTTCAACTCCACCTTCGGGTTGACACCGTCAATGGCGGTGGCACTCAGTCCTACAGGCGCATGGATCATGGTCAGGTCTTCTGATGTCGACACGACGGGCTCTATATCATAAGAGGAGTCGCCTTCGCCCTTCATCTTGTAACTGGCCACAATGCGGAAGTTATTGTGAGGCTCGGTGGCATTCAGACGGATAACGCCGTTGTTGACGTTTTTATCCATATCCACCTTGACGACGTTCTTGTTCGCATCCGTATATTCGTAGTAAATCCAGTTGATGGTGGTCGATGCCAGGTACCAGGGCACTTCTACCTGTCCCTTGAACTTGGTAGAAAGCATAGCATCAGAGATGATGGGCTGCAGCGTCTGACCTGCCGAAGGCATGGTGATGGCATCTGGGGCAGGAAGCGTCAGCGTCGCATCTGAGCGGCCGTTACCGTTACGCTCTACATCCCACTTGAAGGTGAGCTTCTTACCCAGCACGTTGTAGGGCACATACCAAAGGGCAGTAACATCGTAGGTCTCGGCATCGTCATTGTTTTGAATCACATCACCGCCTACGGAACCACCGCTGGTAACCTTCACACTGCTACTAGTGTTGCCAAGCGTCACCTGAATGTAACCACCGGCTTCGGTACTGAATGTAGTCCAGCACTTGTCGGCAGAACCGTCGATGTTCTCGGAAGCCTGCCAGCGGAAAAGCGTAATCTCGCTGCCACCGCCAATGGACACTTTCAACTTACCGTCTTTAATCCAGCAGTCGTATCCTTCCTGGACATAGACCGGTACATGGATCTTCACCGTGTTCGATCCATCCAATGACACACTGTAGTTGTACGACTTGTCAACATACGTGTCGTACGTGTCGGCCACCGCCTGTTGTGGCAGCAGCCACGCGAAGAGCGCCGCCAGTAGTAGCCACGGTCGCCCTCGCCTTGTTTTTGATAAATTGTTGTACATAATAATAATAAATTAGGTTAATATAAAATTACTTTATCACTGTCTTTACACCATTATTTATATATACGCCTGCGCGTGAGGGCTGCGAGAGGCGGCGGCCCTGCAGGTCGTAGTATTTGGCGGCCAGGCTCGTAGCGGCACGGGCGGCGGAGACACCGGTGGTCACGGCCTCCTTGGCCTGCACGACCAGCTCCTTCATGAAGGCGGTGGCGAACTCCAGGTCGGCCTGCGTGTAGCTGTCGTCGGCCTGCACCTGCTTGGCCGCGTTGATGAACATCTGCATCACCTCGGCGACGGAGGGGTTGCTCTCCTGGATTGTGGTCATGTAAGCCTCGCCATCGGCGATGGCAGCGGCGAGGTCGGCATGGGCTATCTCCATCTTCATCTGCTGGAGACCTTCAGTCAGGACTTGGGTAACGAATTCCAATACCTCCATCGAAGTGCCCTCCATGGACTTGGCGTTATTGATGACGTTGGTCAAATTCTGGGCCTGCTCGGGGTGTGTCTCCTGAATGGTGGCCAAGTAAGCCTCGGCATCGGCGATAGCGGCGGCGAAGTCGGCCTGTGCTATCTCTAACTGCATCTGCTTGATGCCTTCAGTCACGACTTGGGTAAAGAATTCCAAGACATCTACCGAAGTGCTCTCGATGGCCTTGGCATTGTTAATGAGGTTGGTCAACTTCTCGGCCTGCTCGGGGTGTTTCTCCTGGATGGTGGCCAGATACTCCTCGGCCTTGGCGATGGCGGCGGCGTAGTCGGCCTGTGCCACCTCTATCTTAATCTGCTGGAGACCTTCAGTCACGACCTGGGTAACGAATTCCAATACCTCCATCGAAGTGCCCTCCATGGACTTGGCGTTATTGATAAGGTTGTTCAACTTCTCGGCCTGCGCGGGGTAGTTCTCCTTGATGGTGGCCAGGTACTCCTCGGCCTCGCTGATGGCGGCGGCGTAGTTGGCCTGCGCCACGGCAATCTTGCACTGGTTCACGCTCTCGTTCATGAACTTGGTAGCGAAATCAACGTCCTCTTGCGTCGCATCGGCATCGTTCAGCACCGTCTTGCAGGAGTTGATGAGCATGGTCAGCACCTCGGCCTGCTTGGGGTTGCTCTCAAGGATGCTGCTGTTGTAGGTCTCGGCCTCGCTGACGGCGGCGTCCAGCGCTGTCTTGTCGGCAGCTGCCTGCACGGTCAGGGTGGTCAACATGGCAAGGATGAACATCATGGCCATCCGCGCCGTTCTCATGTTACTGATAATTGTTCTCATAATAGTTTTGTTTTATTTGTTTAACATATAATTGTCTTGTTAGTTTTTTATTTGATTATTACTTTACGTCCGTTATTCACATAAATGCCCTTCACGCTGGGCTTGCCGCTGAGCTTGAGCCCGTCAATGGTGTACCACGCGTCGCTAGAATTGAGATTTGAGATTTGAGAATTGAGAATTCCCGTGGTTTCAGAGCTATCGCCGAAGTCGATGTCGAAGTCAGTTATCTGGCGGGCTGATCCTCCGTCCGTACCAATCTTGAAGTAAGCACGCTGGGCTCCGAGAGAGGCGCCGCTGAGCGGATAGTACAGCTTGTTGGCATCGCCAAGGAAGAGGATGCTCTTGTCCTCGCTGTCGAACGCGGTGTACTTGTATGTTCCGAGGAAGCGGACGCGCTCTTCGCCCGATACGCCGTTGTCATAGCTGCGGTCGGTCGCGTCGATAGTCACGCCGTTGAAGAAGGGGCTGACGATGTCGCTGGTCCCGTCGGCATTGGTGCCGTCGTATGCCACGTAGGGGTCGGGCTTAGTCCACTTGATGATATACGGCGTGCCGGCCACGAGCGTCGTCACGGCGTCGCCGAAGGTGAGGTTGAGCGTCGTGCCGCTGATGCTGGCCTCGGTCAGCGTGCGGGCTTCGGCTCCTGCGAGGGGCGAGCCAGCGATCGTCACGTCGAAGGGCAGGCAGATGGTGTTCCACGCGCCGTCCTTGTAGAGCGTGCGGTCGGCTAGCGTCACATTGGCAGGGTAGCCGTTGGCACTGCTGATGGTCGTGCCGTTGTCGGCGTTGTCGGCGAGAGTAATGGCGATGGAACTTGCCGCGAAGCCGAGGACAGGTCTGACATTGTAGCTACTCGTCTTTCGGTTGGTGTACCAATAATATTCGCCGAAGAACCAACCTTTTTCAGAATCAGAACTGGACTCCGTAGCAGACCAATAGCCGCCGTCTTTGTTAAATGCCGCGCCGCCAGCATTGGTAATGTAGGCATTCACATTGGCATCGCGGGTTTTACCGTAATTGTCGCCCGTCGTCGAGCCGAGGTTGGTGAAAATGGCATCGTAGTCACCCTTCTGCGCCACGCACCAGTCAGACACTGCTACCACGCCCAGCGAGGTGTAGCTTGCGAGGTTGCCTCGGGCATTATCGTTGGGCAGCAGTTTCAGCGTGGTGCCGGCGTAGCCGGTCACCGACTCCCAACCGTTGATGGTATTCCACGTCTGCGATGTGGCGTCCTGCAGGGCGAGGATGAGGCCGTGGCCCGTCGAGGTCACCTTGCCTAAAACGCCCACGGCGGTGCAGCCATCGGGCACGGCTCTCTTCGCGTCGTGCAGATGGCCTGCTGCGCACACCACCTTGCCCACGTCCTGGGCAGTGGCTGTGCTTAGCAGCCTGAAGTCAGACACCATATCAGGATCCACGTAGTAAGTGCCGTTGTAGAAGATGCCATGCTCGTAGGCCTTCACCATGCCGTAGTCCTGCACGAGACTGCCGACATCCAACAAGGCGTTGGCGACGGCCTCAGTGCCCTGATTAGTGGGCAGGTTATCGACAGCGACGTAGTAGCAGTTGGTGATAGTAGGCTCGTTGGTGGAGTACACACAGGTGAAGGTGTTGGCGACCATTCCTGCGCCCACGCTGCTGGGTTTCATCAGCGAGTTCGTGATGGTGGGCGTGTTATATGTCGGCCATCCGATGAATCCGCCGCAGTTGGTTGTGCTGGCAGTGGTGGCAAAGGAGCCGTCGAACACACAGCCTTCGATGATGATGGTGTTGTTTTCATCACTCAATGTGCTGACCAGTCCGCCGTGGGTGCCGTCGCCGTTGACGCTGCTGTTGATGGCTACCGAACTGCGGCTGCCCGTGATGGTCAGCGCACCGTGTGACTCGCCCACGAAGCCGGCAGCCTTCTGTACGCTGGTGTAGATGGTACCGTCAACGTGCAGGTTCTTAATCGTGGCGTTCTTCACGTGGCGGAACGGGGCGCAGTATT